>NZ_JBFAJW010000016.1:0-165218 GCF_040655395.1 Nocardia sp. NPDC050435 | reverse complement strand
GCTACACACCTACAATCACCACCGCGGCCACACCGCACTGGGCGGTCACCCACCAGCCAGCCGCGTTCCTAACCTCTCGGGTCAGTACACCTAGGACTGGATCAACCGCCAATCCCCCGGCAGGCCCTCCACTTTCACGTTGTCGCCGGAGGCTTCGATGGCGACCGTGGCCGAGCCGAGGCGCAGGTCGGTGAGCCGAATCGTCCCGGCGCGCTCCGGAATCCGCGGCGCGACGGTGAGCGTGCGGGCGGGCACGTCCGGGGTCAGGCCGAGGAACGAGCGCAGCAGGAGCAGCGGTGCGGCGCTCGCCCAGGCCTGCGGCGAGCACGAGGTGGGATAGGGCACCGGCGAGCCGAAGACGTCACGATCGAAGCCGCAGAACAACTCCGGCGGCCGCCCGCCGAATTCCAGGATCGCCGCGATCAGCCCGCCCGCCAGCCGCTCGGCCACCTCGACGGCGCCGGGCAGATGCCGATAGCGCAGGATGCCCGCGACCGCGATCGCGGTGTCGTGCGGCCAGATCGACCCGTTGTGGTAGCCCATCGGATTGAATCGGCCCGCGGTCGAGGAGAGCGTGCGCAGCCCGAAACCGCTGTCCATATCCGCCGCGCCGAGGCGCTCGATCAGCACGGCGGCGCGCTCGTCCTCGACGATGCCCGTCCACAGGCAGTGGCCCGGATTGCTGGTCACCGCGTCGACGGGACGTTTGCGGCCGTCGAGCGCGACCGCGTAGCACTGCTCGCGCGGCAGCCAGAACGCTTCGTCGAAGCGCGCTTTCAGCGTCGCGGCCTGGGCGCGCAGCCGCGCGGCGGTGTCGTTGTCGCCGAGTGATTGCGCCAGATCCGCGCGGCCGAGCCGGGCGGCGTAGGCATAACCCTGCACCTCGCACAGCGCCAGCGGCGGGTCGGCGAGATGCCCGTCGGCGAAGTTGATCGCGTCCCAGCTGTCCTTCCAGCCCTGGTTGGCCAGCCCGCGATCGGTTTTGCGCTGGTACTCCACGAACCCGTCGCCATCGCAGTCGCCGTAGGCGTCGATCCAGCCCAGCGCCGCGTCGGCGGCCGGGAGCAACTCGCTGACCGCCTGGTCGTCCACGCCCCAGCGCCAGCACTCGACCAGCAGCATGACGAACAGCGGGGTGGCATCGGCGGTGCCGTAGTAGACGTGCCCGCCCAGCACCTGATCGCTGGCGGGGCCGTGCCGCCGCTCGTGCATGATGCGGCCGGGCTCCTCCTCGGTGAGCGGATCCTCGCGGGTGCCTTGGATTTTCGCGAGCTGGCGCAGCGTGCCCAGGGCCAGCTCGGAGTCCAGCAGCAGCGCCATCCACGAGGTGAGCAGGCTGTCGCGGCCGAACAGCGCCATGAACCAGGGCGCGCCGGCGGCGACGTAGGTGGTGCCGTCGGCGGGATCGTCCATGCGCAGCGCGCCCAGATCGCTCTCGGTGCGGGCCAGCACACCGGACAGGCCGGGCCCGCTGGCCGTCAGGCGGGTGGTGGTGGCCCGCCAGTGCCGGATCTTGGCGGTGGGATTGCAGGTGCCGGCATCACTGGTGACGGCGGCGGCGTGGTGCCCGATGATCGGCTGGCAGAGCACCTCGGTCTGCCAGGTGCCCCGGCGCGGCACCACCACCTGCCAGGTCATCGAGCCGGGGTGCACGAGCGGCGCGCGGTCGGCGGTGATGACGAGCCCGCGCCCGGAATCGCGCCGATCGGTGAGGTGCAGGGCGGCCCCGGCCGCGCTGGATTCGCAGCGGCCCCCGCCCACGCGGCCCTCCTTGACCGCGAACAGGTCCGCGAAGTCGGTGTCGGCGTGCAGGGTGACCACGATGGCGGTGTCCTCGGCGCCCAGATTGTGGATGGTGATCGTCTCGCGCAGTTCCGCGCCGATCGAGCGCCGCCGCTGGATCAGCACGGTGGCGTCGGCGACCCCCTGGGCGGGCGGCTTGCGCCCGACGAAATCGGCCTTGAAGGGTTCGGGCTGATCCACCGACAGGTGTTCCAGGTGGTGCCCGTCCACGCGCAACTCCCACCGGGACAGCACGCGGGCGTCGCGGTAGAACAGGCCCTGGGAAGAGCCGGGGTGGATGTCGCCGAGCGCGTCGGACAGGCAGAACGTACTGGCCTCGACCAGCGTGACGACGCCGCCGTGCCCGTCGACCGGGGTCGGCTGCCCGGCGTTGAAGACGGTCATCGCAGGCTGCTCGGGGTCGGCAGGGCCACCGGCAGCTCCAGCGCGGCCAGGGGCGTGTCGGCGGCGGCGATGGCGCGGTAGTAGGCGGTCTCGTAGCCGTGGGCGAAGTGGTCGGCGGCGAACAGTTCCTCGACGCGCCGGCGGCACGCCCGGGGATCGAGATCGCCCGCGCGGGCGATGGCTTCCGGCAATTCGGCGGGATCGTCGCAGATCCAGCCCGTCACGCCGTGTTCGACCACCTCCGCCACCGCACCCCCGCGCAGCGCGACCACCGGGGTGCCGCACACCATCGCCTCGAGCATCACGATGCCGAACGGCTCCTCCCACTGGACGGGGAAGATCAGGCAGCGCGCCTCCGCGAGCAGGCGGCGCTTGGCGACGGCGTCGGCTTCGCCGAACACCGTGTCCTGATCGGTGAGCAGCGGGCGCACGCGCTGCTCGAAATAGGCTCGCTCGGGCGGCTCGTTGCATTTGCCCGCGAGCACCAGCGGCACGCCCGCGGCATGGGCGGCGTCCAAGGCGAGGTGCGGGCCCTTATAAGGCGCGTAGCGGCCCAGAAAAAGGGCGTACTCCGATTTCTCCGCACGAAACGGCCACTCCGCGGGTCGAATCGCATTGTGTACGCGCGCGATCCAGTGCAGATCCGGCGCCAATTCGCGCTGGCGGTCGCTGATCGCGATCAATCGGACGCTCGGATCGAACGCGCGGTAATAGCGGTGCATGTCCGGATCGACCGGGCCGTGCACGGTGACCACCGTCGGAATACCGAGATTGTGATAGCCGGGGGCATTGAGCGGACCGGCGAAGGTGTGGTCGTGCACGATGTCGACGGGATGACGCTCGTGCAGGGCCGAGACGGCGTGCCAGGCCTTCAGGGTGTTGACGATCTCCGGGTACGGGGTACCGAGCTCGGCGCTGCGCGTGGTCTCCCAGAGCTGCACGAACTCGGCCCGGCCACCGCTCTTCCCGGCACCGAGCAGTGTCACCCGGTGGCCGCGTTCGACCAGTTCGTCGGCGAGGGTGGCGACCACGGCCTCCACGCCGCCGTAGCCGGCCGGCGGGATGTCGAAATAGGGCGGCGCGACGAGCGCGATATGCAGCGGGCGCTTCGAGTGAATATCCGGCTTTACCAAGGGTGCTGCGGGAAATGGCGTGCGAAAAGCTTTCAGTTCTTTGGTCGACAGGTGGATCTGCATCGTGGATCTCCTTGTCGTAGCGGATAGTCGGAACAGCGGCGCCACTGTTGTCGAGAACCGCGGTCCACCGTGTCAGATTATTGTTTCGGCAGCCGGGGAACTCACGGTTCGTAACTGGATGGTTACTCGGTCGATAGCCGGAAATCGCGCAGTATAGAACCGGTCAGCGCGCGACCGATCGAATGGCTTCGGCGACGGCCGCCAGCGCCAGCAGGCGCACCACGTCCACCGCGGTGTCGACCTCCCCGGTCGCGGCCGCGAAGAAGCCGTCGCCGTCGAAACGGGTGTGCGGGGGCGTCAGCGCCCGCGAGAGGCCGTCGTGGGCGCCCTGGGCGACGATGTGGCAGCCCGTCTTGTCCAGGCGGGCATTGGTCAGCACCGCGCCGATCGTGGTGTGCGCACGCGCGCCCGCCGCCGCGAACTGCTCGAGCTGGGTGACGGCCTCCAGCGAGATCTCGCCCGTGCCCTCGTCGATGTCGCCGAAGGCGTTGACCGCGACCACGGCCGCGACCACCACCCGGCCCAATCGTTTTTCGGCATAGCCGATTCCGCCGGGCACCCGGCCCTGTGGACCGCGCCAGTGCCCGACGTAGGCGCCCGCACCCGCGCCGACGCGGCCGCTCAGTACCTGCTCGCCCGCTGCCGCCGACGCCGCGAGGTAGCCGTGTTCCGCCGTCGGCCGGGCCGCGGGATCGCCGGCGCTCAGATCGAACAGCGCCAGCGTGGGGACGATGGGAACCCGGCCGCCGGGAGTCGGCACGCCCCGGCCCTGCTCCTCCAGATACCGCAGCACGCCGTCGGCCACGGCCAGACCGAAAGCCGAACCACCGGTCAGCACAAAGGAATCCACCGTGCCGACGGTCTTGTCGGGTGCGAGCACATCCGTCTCGCGACTGGCGGGCGCACCGCCGCGCACCTCGCAGGACGCCACCGTGCCCTCCGGGACGGTGATCACCGTGCAGCCCGTCTCCCCCACCGGATCGGTCCAGTGCCCGACCCGAACTCCAGCAACGCCGACAGTCATGGACCCGCCCTCCGATTCCGCCGATGGCATCGTGCCGACGACATTACTCCCGCCTGCCCGGATGGCCGCCAACCTGCGATCGACGCCACAAACCGGGCTCCGAATCCTGTTCGTAGGAGGGTCGTTTCGGCGGTGACACCGTGACCGCCTCAGGCGCGGGCGCGTACCTCGAGGGTCTGCAGCACCCGGCCGATCGGACCCTGCTCGTCGTGCAGCGCCGTCGCGCACAGGCCGATGCCGTCCGGACCGAGCGCGGTCTGCACATCCAGGCCGATCCATTCGCCTTCGGGCAGGCGGTACAGGTCGACGGTGAGGTCGGTGTTGAGGAAGGTCCACTTGGTCGGATCCAGCTGCGCGCCGATGCCGTTGGCGATGTCGGCGACGGCCAGCGTGCGGACCAGCGGCGTCATCGCCTCGGCGTCGACCACGACGGTGCGCGGGCGCACCCAGGCGCGACGGCCGGGCCCGGGGAGGATACGCAGGTCCACCGTGCGCACGTAACCGACGTCCCAGCCGGGCGGCAGGGTGGAATCCGAGCCCGAAACCTCCGGGATCGGCGGCAGCGGCGGATCGGTGGCCAGCACGACGGCCGAGGTGTCGGAGGTCGCGATGCGCCAGGCGCGCGCGGTGGCCACCACCCGCCGGGCCCCGTCGGGCCGGGTGGCGGCGAGTTCGGCGGCCACGAGTTCCACGCGCTTGCCGGGCCGTTCGATCCAGGCGCGGACCTCGATCTCGGCCACCGGAATCGGGCCCAGGATCTCCATGGTCAGCCGGGCCACGCGGGCGCCCGGGCGCGGCTCGCAGTGTTCGATCGCGCGGGCCAGCAGCGCCGAGGGCGGCGCGCCGTGCTGCATGGTGTCGGCCCAGACGCTCACCGTCGATTCGGTCGCGCGATACCGGTCGACGCCGTCGCCGGTGGAATCGAGGGACCGGAAGTAGGGCGGGACGCCGGGCTCGCCGACCGGCGCAGGGGTCGCGATCGGGTCCGAGGCACGCACTCCGCTCATCGCGCCAACCTACCAATCGGTCTGCCCGGCCCGGGAAAGCCCTGCCCGTCGGCCTCCCGTCACCCCCGCGCTATCCAGCGGTTTCCCGCTCGTCACCCCTCCTGACCTGTCATCTGAAGTTCGCGCGACACGCGCCCCGAGTTCACGCCCGCACACCTTCGGCATTCCTACCGTGACCTATGAGCTTGTCTCGCCGGAAAATGCTCGGACTGAGCACCGCCGCGCTCCTCGCCGGGACCGGGACCGCGAGCAGCGCGGTGTTCGCCGCCCCGCGTCGGCTCGGCGACAACCCGTTCACCCTCGGCGTCGCCTCCGGCGACCCCACGCCCGACGGGTTCGTGCTGTGGACCCGTCTGGCCCTGGACCCGCTCGCCTACGACGGCCACGGCGGCATGCCGCTGCGCCCGATCACCGTCGACTACGAGGTGGCCCGTGACGAGGACTTCCGGCAGGTGGTGCGGCGCGGCAGCGCCGTGGCCGGCCGCGAGCTCGGGCACAGCGTGCACCCGGAGATCAGCGGCCTGGAGCCGGATCGCTGGTACTACTACCGGTTCCGCGCGGGCGGGGCCATCTCCGAGACCGGCCGCACCCGCACCGCGCCGGCGCCCGGCAGTCCCACCGCGCGGCTGCGTTTCGCCTACGCCTCCTGCCAGTGCTGGAGCTACGGCTACTACACCGCCTACGACCACATGAGCGCGGAAGACCTGGACCTGGTGGTGCACCTCGGCGACTACGTCTACGAGAACGCGTGGGTGCCGAACCGGGAAAACGGCGCCCCCGACTTCCGCGACGAGGCGGTGGATCTGCGCGGGTACCGCCTGCGCTACGCGCAGACCAAAGCCGAAGCGCCGCTGCGCCGGGCACACGCGGCCTTCCCGTGGCTGGTCACCATGGACGATCACGAGGTGCACAACAACTGGGCCGCCGACCACAACGGCCCCAGCGCCGACATCTATCACCTGACCTGGCTGTTCCGCCGCCGCCGGGCGGCCGCGTTCCAGGCCTGGTACGAGCACCAGCCGGTGCGGCTGGCCCAGCTGCCCAGCGGGCCGGACATGGTGCTGCACCGGCGGTACCGGTTCGGCGACCTCGCCGAGATCACCATGCTCGACACCCGCCAGTACCGCGACACCCAGGCCTGCGGCGACGGCAGCCCGGTGCCCGACTGCGCCGACCGCTTCGCCCCGGACCGCACCATTCTCGGTGCGCGCCAGCGTGATTGGCTGGTCGACGGGCTGGTCTCCTCCCCCGCGCGCTGGCAGGTGCTCGGCAACCAGGTCGCCATGGCCCGCTCGGACAACGACCCGGGGCCGGGCGAATCCCTGGCCACCGACGCCTGGGACGGCTACCTCGCCGACCGCGCCGCCGTACTCGGCGCGGCGGCCCGGCGCGGCGTGCCCAACCTGCTGGTCATCACCGGCGACCGGCACCACAACTACGTCGCCGACCTGCGCCGCGACTGGAACGATCTCGAATCCCCGGTGGTGGGAGCCGAATTCACCGGCACCTCGATCAGCAGCGGCGGCGACGGCGCCGACATGACCGACACCGGCCGCACCCTGCTGGCCGCGAACCCGGACATGAAGTTCTTCAACAGCCAGCGCGGCTACGTCCGGGTGGAGGCCGACGCGCAGGTCTGCCGCGCCGATTTCCGGGTGCTGCCCTACGTGCACCGGCCGGGTGCGCCGATCAGCACCCGCGCCGCCTACGTGATCGAGAACGGCGTGCCCGGCAGCCGCGAGGCCTGGCGCTCCGAGGCTCCGGTGGCGGGCACCCTGCCCGCCGCGGACGACCACCTGGCCGCCGTCGATCCGGGCGCCTCGGCCCGGTAGCCCGGCCGGTCAGTCGGCGGCGTCTCCGGCGTCGCCGCCGCGGATGGACACCAGCAGGCCGTCCAGCTCGTCGGGCTTGATCAGCACGTCGCGCGCCTTGGACCCTTCGCTGGGGCCCACGACGCCGCGGGTTTCCATCAGGTCCATCAGGCGGCCCGCCTTGGCGAAGCCGACGCGCAGCTTGCGCTGCAGCATCGAGGTGGAACCGAACTGCGAGGTGACGACCAGCTCCACCGCCTGCAGGAAGACGTCGAGATCCTCGCCGATGTCGGGATCGACATCCTTCTTCTCGCCGGACTTGGCGGCGGTGATCCCCTCCTGATAATCCGGCTCGGCCTGGTTCTTGGTGAAATCCACGATCCCGTGGATCTCCTCGTCGCTGATGAACGCGCCCTGCAGACGGGTCGGCTTGCCCGCGCCCATCGGCAGGAACAGGCCGTCGCCCATGCCGATCAGCTTCTCCGCGCCGGGCTGATCCAGGATGACGCGGGAGTCGGTCAGCGAGGAGGTGGCGAACGCCAGCCGGGACGGGACGTTGGTCTTGATCAGGCCGGTGACCACGTCGACCGAGGGGCGCTGGGTGGCCAGCACCAGGTGGATGCCCGCGGCGCGCGCCTTCTGGGTGATGCGGACGATCGCGTCCTCGACGTCGCGCGGCGCGGTCATCATCAGGTCGGCGAGCTCGTCGACGATGGCCAGGATGTACGGGTACGGGCGGTAGACCCGCTCGCTGCCCAGCGGCGCCGTGATCGCGCCCGACTTCACCTTCTTGTTGAAGTCGTCGATGTGGCGGACCTTGTTGGCCTGCATGTCCTGATAGCGCTGCTCCATCTCCTCCACCAGCCAGGCCAGCGCCGCGGCGGCCTTCTTCGGCTGGGTGATGATGGGGGTGATCAGGTGCGGAATGCCCTCGTACGGGGTGAGTTCCACCATCTTCGGGTCGATCAGGATCATCCGGACCTCGTCCGGGGTAGCCCGCTGCAGCAGCGAGACCAGCATCGAGTTCACGAAGCTCGACTTGCCGGAACCGGTGGAGCCGGCGACCAGCAGGTGCGGCATCTTGGCCAGGTTGGCCGAGACGAAATCGCCCTCGATGTTCTTGCCGAGGCCGATCACCAAGGGGTGATGATCGTTACGGGTGGACGGCGCCTTGAGCACGTCGGCCAGGCGGACCAGTTCACGATCGGAATTCGGCACCTCGATGCCGACCGCGGACTTGCCCGGGATCGGCGCGAGCAGCCGGACGTTCTCCGTCGCGACGGCGTAGGCGATATTGCGGGCCAGCGCGGTGATCTTCTCGACCTTCACGCCCGGCCCGAGCTCGACCTCGTAGCGGGTGACCGTCGGGCCGCGCACGAAACCGGTGACCGCCGCGTCGATCTTGAACTGCACCAGCACCTCGGTGATCGCCTCGATCATCGATTCGTTGGCGGCACTGCGCTTCTTGGGCGGATCGCCATCGGTGAGCAGGGTGAGCGGCGGCAGCGTGTAATCGCCCTCGATCACCCGCTCGGGAACGAAATCGGGCTCCTTCGGCGGGGGCGGCGGCGTCTGATCGGTGACCTTGGGAGCCACGCGCTTGCGCGGCTTGGGCGCGGGCGGCTCCTCGGCGCCGAATTCCGCGGCCGTGGCCAGGGTTTTCGCGTCCCGCAGCGGCGGCTCGCCGAGCGCCTCCGTGGCCGCGTCGCCGTCGCCGAACTCGTCGGCGGGGTAGTTCTCGGCGGGCGTGCGCCCGCGCCGCCGGGAGCGGCCGCGGTGCAGCGGGAAGCCGTCGGCGTCGTAGTCGGCGGGATCGAAGTCGCCGTGTTCGCCGCGGTAGTCGCCGTATTCGTCGCCGCCGGTGGCGGTGCCGAAGTACTCGCGCAGGCGCTGTGGCACCTCGCGCACGGTGGTGCCGGTGAGCAGCAGCACACCGAAGATGATGGCCAGCAACAGGATCGGCACCGAGAGCCAGGCGGTGAGACCGTCGGTGAGCGGGCCGCCGACCACGAAGCCGACGAAACCGGCCGCGCGGGAACGACCGTGCGCGTCATCGGGTGCGCCCGCGGCCAGATGCCAGAGGCCGAGCATGGGCAGGCTGACCAGCATGCCGCCCAGCACCAGTCGCGGCCGGATCTCCGGATGCGGCTCGGTGCGCATCAGGATGACGGCCAAGCCGAGACAGGCGAACGGCAGACCGGCCGAGGCCGAGCCGGACACCCAGCGGATGGCCTCTTCGACCCAGCGGCCGATGGGCCCGCCGGCCGAGAGCCACACCGCGGCGGCGACGATGCCGCTGACCGCGATCAGCGCCAGTGCGATGCCGTCGCGCCGGTGGCCGTGCTCGATGTCGCCGGCGCGGCTGAGGGTGCGGGTGGTGGCGCCGAGACCGCGCGCGAGCATGTTCCAGCCGCTGCTGATGGTCCGGCTGAAGACCGCGAGCGGCGCGGTGCTGGCCGCGGCGCGCGCGGGAGGACGGCGCGGCGGGGTGGCCCGGGCGCGCGGGGTGGGGCTGGTGCGGCGCTGCGGGGTGGGGCGTGCAGCGGTGGAACGCGCTGTGGTCGAACGAGACCGAGACGTGTTGGTCCTCCCTCTGGCCGCTCCCGACTGCTGTGGATCCCGCCCTGTTCCCGCCCGTGACCGGGGTGTCGCGGTGTTGCGGGACTTACCTGCCATGGGTTCAGGCTAGCCGCAAAGGCCCCATCCAGACCATCCGCAACACTGGTATCGGGCGTCTCAGCTGGCCCTCTGCAGGCTTAGGCCCAGGTCGGCACGTAATTCAGACCGAACGGTCGAGTTCGAGAACGGCCCGCACCGACTCCGCCGGACCCTCGGTCTCCAGCCGCACCTCGTCGCGGCCGAAGGCGTGCAGCAGCAGTTCGGCGGGCTGACCGATCAGTGCCACCTCCGGGCCGGGCGCGGTCTTGGCGACCACCCGCTCGCCGTCCGGCGTGCGCAGGATCAGGGTGACCGGCGACTTGCGGTAGGCCATCTTCGCCATCCGCCGCACCAGCGACCACAGCTTCGCCTGATCGGCGGGCGGCAGCGCGCGCGGTTCCCAGCCGGGGGCGGCGCGGCGCACGTCCTCGTGATGGACGAACATCTCGCTCAGATTCACTACCGCGTCCACCGGCTTGAGCGGCGACCACCACGGCGGACCGGTGCGCACCAGCTCGAGCAGTTCCGGGAAGGGACGCCGGGCGGTCTTGTCCTGCACCGACTCCAGATGTCCCGCGAGCGGCTTCAGCAGGATGCCGGGAGCGGCATCGGGCCGCCGCTCCCGCACGATCAGGTGCGCGGCCAGATCGCGCACCGTCCAGGCGCCGCAGAGCGTGGCCGCCTCCGGGCCGGCCTGCTCCATCGCGATCACCAGTGCCGCACGTTCCCGCTGCGCCATGCTCATACCGCTGAACATAGCCGACTTCCGGCGCTTTACACATCGCCGACTCAGACACGGCCTTGGCGAATCCTTAAGAGATGCCAGCACTCCCGGATATCGGGCTGGCGTCCGGGTTGCGGCAAATGTACGTTTGTCTCGTTCCGTCACGGGCCGGGCCCGCGACGTCGACGAGGGGATAGCGGGCATTCGGCCCGAAATGTACGTTGTCAACGATCCGCCGGGCTCGGATCGCCGCATCAATGGAGGACGTTCACACGTGAAGAAGCTGGTCACCGCAGCCACCACACTGGTTGCCGTCAGTGCGGCACTTGCCGTTTCGGCTCCCGCCGCGCAGGCACAGGGCGGCGGCTACTACGGCGCCATCGCCACCGGCAACAACGGTCGCTGGGCAATCGTCAACAACTACAACGGCTTCCAGGAGGCCGAGGGTGCCGCGGTGCGCACCTGCGGGCACGGCAGCTGCTCGGTGCTGCTGTCCTGGCGCAACGGCTGCGCCGTGCTGGTCGCGCGCAAGAACCCGCGCTCCACCACGTGGCAGGCCTCCTCCCGGTCCAACTACGGCGCCGCCCGTGACGCCGCCCTGTCGCGGCTGGCCGGCAGCCACGTCGTGACCTGGCGCTGCACCAACGGCTACAGCTAGATCCGGAATCCACGCCGCGGCATATCCGGGTGCGGCACAACACTTTTCATTCAAGGGGAATTCGTGAAACTCCGATCCATCCGTGCCGCTGCCGTCGTCGCCGCGGCCGCCGCCCTGACGCTGACCGCTTGCGGCTCCGACAAGGACGACTCCGCCGGCCCGAGCGCGACGCCCACCACCGCCGGCCAGTACGAAGAGGGCAAGCAGCCCGGTGAGGCGATCGAGGCCGAGGGCGAGCTGACCACCACGCCGCCGCCGGACCTGCCCAAGCCCACGGCCGCCGAGCTGAACGAGAAGATCACCAAGGCCTTCGACGCCTCGGTCGGCGAGCAGGAGAAGATCAGCTGGGTGCAGGACGCCGAAAAGGATCCGCAGCTGGTCGACAAGCTGGTCGACGCCGCCAAGAAGAACAACGTCAAGGTCGAGATCACCGGCGTGCAGGAGCCCAAGGACGGCAAGCTGAAGGCCGACGCCAAGGTCACCATCGACGGCGCGCCGGTCGACAACGCCTTCGTGGAGTTCGTCGCCGAGACCGAGGGCTGGAAGGTCTCCAACCAGTTCACCTGCAACATCGTGCGCGCGGCCAAGCTGGATTCGGCCGCCTGCCAGGCCAAGTAGGCAAACGAAAAGCGCCGGGAAGCAATCGCTTCCCGGCGCTTTTCGCTGTGCTCAGACTTCGATGACGGTGGGCACGATCATCGGCCGGCGGCGGTAGACGTCGGCGACCCAGCGCCCGACCACGCGCCGCACGCTCTGCGCGATCCGATGGGCGTCGGTGACGTTCTCCCCGGCCAGCCGCAGCAGCTCCGCCTCGACCAGGGCCGCGGCGTCGCTGAGCGCGGTCGGATCATCGGAGAAACCGCGCCCGTTGAGCTCGGGCGTGCTGACCGCCTTGCCGGTGGTGGAATCGATCGCGACGGTGATCGAGATGAAACCGCCCTCGCCCAGCACCAGGCGATCCGAGAGCGTCGACTCGCCGACGTCGCCGACCGAGAGACCGTCGACGTACACGTGCCCGACCGGGAACCGGCCCACGATGGTCGCGATGCCGTCGACCAGGTCGACCACCACGCCGTCCTCGGCCAGCACCACGCGATCCTCCGGCACGCCGGTGGCCACCGCCAGCGCGGCGTTGGCGCGCAGGTGCCGCCATTCGCCGTGCACCGGCATGGCATTGGTGGGCCGCACCGCGTTGTACAGGTACAGCAGCTCACCCGCGGACGCGTGCCCGGAGACGTGCACCTTCGCGTTCTGCTGCGTGATGACGGTGGCGCCGAGCCGGGCCAGGCCGTTCACCACCGCGAACACCGAGTTCTCGTTGCCCGGGATCAGCGAGGACGCCAGCACCACGAGATCGTCGGAGCGGATGTGGATCTGGCGGTGCTCGCCGCGCGCCATCCGCGACAGCGCCGAGAGCGGTTCACCCTGCGAGCCGGTGGAGATCAGCACCAGGCGGTTGCCGGGCAGCGTCGCCGCCACCTCGAGGTCGACCTCCAGGCCGTCGGGCACCCGCAGGTAGCCCAGATCCTGGGCGATCTGCATATTGCGGACCATCGAGCGGCCGATGAAACACACTCGGCGGCCGTGCTTCTCGGCCACGTCGACCACCTGCTGGATGCGGTGCACGTGGCTGGCGAAGGAGGCGATGATGACGCGGTTCTTGGCCTTGCCGATCACCGTGTCCAGTACGCCGCCGATCTCGCGCTCCGGCGTGACGAAGCCGGGCACCTCGGCGTTGGTGGAGTCCACCAGGAACAGGTCGACACCTTCGTCGCCCAGGCGGGAGAACCCGGCCAGGTCGGTGAGGCGGCCGTCCAGCGGGAGCTGATCCAGCTTGATGTCACCGGTGTGCAGCGCGACGCCGGCCGGGGTCCGGATCGAGACGGCCAGCGCGTCCGGGATGGAGTGGTTGACCGCGAAGTACTCGCACTCGAACGGACCGTGGATGGTCGTCTCGCCCTCCACGACCTCCATCAGCTTGGGCTGTAACCGGTGCTCGCGGCACTTGGCGGCGATCAGCGCGAGGGTGAACTTGGCGCCGATGATCGGGATGTCGGAGCGCAGGCGCAGCAGGAACGGCACCGCGCCGATGTGATCTTCGTGACCATGGGTGAGAACCACGGCGACGATGTCGTCGACCCGGTCCTCGATCGGGCGGAAATCGGGCAGGATCAGGTCGACGCCGGGCTGCTGATCCTCCGGGAACAGCACACCGCAGTCGACGATCAGCAGCTTGCCGCCGTACTCGAAAACGGTCATGTTGCGGCCGATCTCACCGATACCGCCGAGCGCGAAGACGCGCAGGCCGTTCTTCGGCGCCTTCGGCGGCAGGCCGAGACGATCCTGGGCGGCCTTGACCGGAGCCTGCGCGGGCGCCTGATCGCGGCGGCCACGACCACCCTGCTGCCGCCCGCGGCCCCCGCGACCGTTGGATTGCTGATTGTTGTCCGATGACTTCTTCTTCGGGGCCTCGTCGGCGTTGCGGGCCTTCTTGCGCGCGGGCGGAGTCTCGGGCTCGGCGTGCATGACCGGCTCGGGGCGCGACTCGGGCGCGGCGGCCACCGGCTCCGGCGCGGCCGCCGGTTCGGCGGCTAGGGCAGGCTCCGGAGCAGGCGATTCGATCCGCTTCGGGGCGGACTGCTCGACCGGGGCGGGTGCACCGGCCGGTCGGCTGGCGGCCCGGCGACGGACGCGGGGTGCGGTGGGCTCGCTCATCCGAGCACCTCCGCCAGGCGCAGGTCGGCGGCCAGGTATTCGAGCTGCTCGTTGCTGGGCATGAGCTGCGGCAGGCGTGGCTCGCCGACATCCACCCCCAGCAGGCGCAGACCACCCTTGGACATCGCCACGCCGCCCAGCCGCGCCATCGCGGTGTTCAGCGGAAGCATGCTCACGTTCAGCGCGCGGGCTCGCACCACGTCACCGGCGGTGTACGCCTCGTGCAGCGCGCGCAGGCGCTCGGGCACGAGATGGCCGATGACGCTGATGAACCCGGTAGCGCCGACCGAGAGCCACGGCAGGTTCAGCGAATCGTCGCCGGAGTAGAACTTCAGGCCGGTGCTGGCGATCAGGTCGGCGCCGGCGTTCAGATCGCCCTTGGCGTCCTTGACCGCGACGATGTTCGGGTGTTCGGCCAGCGTGCGCAGGGTGTCGGGCGTGATCGGCACGACCGAGCGGGGTGGAATGTCGTAGAGCGTGATGGGCAGATCGGTGGCGTCGGCGACCGCGGTGAAGTGCGCGATCAAGCCGTCCTGGGTGGGGCGGGAGTAATAGGGGGTGACCACCAGCAGGCCGTGCGCGCCGGCACGCTGGGCGTTGCGCGCGAGTTCGATGGAGTGCGCGGTGTCGTAGGTGCCCGCGCCCGCGATCACGGTGGCGCGATCGCCGACCGCGTCGACGACGGCGTTGAGCAGATCGAACTTCTCGGACTCGGTGGTGGTCGGCGATTCACCGGTGGTGCCGGAGATCGCGAGCAGGTCGACGCCGCGGTCGACCAGACGGGCCGCCAGGGCTACGCCGGCATCGACATCCAGCTTGCCGTCGGCACTGAAAGGGGTCACCATTGCGACACCGACCGTGCCGGACGCGCTCCGCGGTGTTGGCGTCGATTCACCGTTCGTCATGGTCAGAAAGGCTACCCGGTCCAGAGATCAGGAACGACATCCTGACCGCCGATCGACTGGCCCGCACCGGTGATTCACCTCCCACTCCCGAGATCCACGACATCAATCCGTCCTTGAATGACATCACCAATGACGTCACACTGGTGTCATGGATCTGAACAAGTACACCACCCGGCTGCGCGAAGACCTGATCGCGGCCGCCGCCCTGGGCGACGAGAAGACACAGGCCACCGCCGCGGCCCTGGCCGCGGCCACCGAGAGCTCGGCCCGGCTGGCCCTGCTGGCGGCGCTGTCGGACCTGGCGGCGGAGGTCAGCACCGAGCTGGGCGACCGCACCGTGCACGTCTCGGTGGACGGCACCGACGCCACCGTCGACGTCCGCAAGAACCCGGGCACCGACGAATCGCCGACCTTCGAGGAGATGACCGGTGACATCAGCCGGGTCACCCTGCGCATGGTCGAACAGCTCAAGAGCAAGGCCGAGGAGGCCGCCCAGCAGAGCGGGATGTCGCTGAACGGCTGGCTGCAGAACACCGTCAGCGACGCGCTGCGCCACCAGATGTACGGCGGCCGGTACAAGCGCGACAGCGGGTTCGGCAAGCCCGAGGCCTGAGGCTCACAGCAGCGGCGCGAGATCACCCTTCGCGCCGATAACGATCTCGTCGAGCTCCAGCCAATCGGCCATCTCGCGCAGCGCGCCCCGCAGGGCCGCCGCCGTTTCCGGGGTGGCGCGGCCGGGCTCGGCGAACGCGCCCGGCACCAGCAGGCGGCCGCTCGCGCGCTCGGCGCGCAGATCGACGCGGCCGACCAGCGCACCGTCGAGCAGGAACGGGAAGACGTAATAGCCGTGCACCCGTTTGTGTTCGGGGGTGTAGATCTCGATCCGGTAGTGGAAGTCGAAGATCCGTTCGGTGCGCGGCCGGAAGAAGATGAGCGGATCGAACGGGCACAGCAGCGCCGCGCCCTCGATGGTGCGCGGCGTCTTGGCGGCGGTGTGCAGATAGGCGGGCTTGTCCCAGCCGGTGACTTCGACCGGTTCCAGTTCGCCCAGGGCGACCAGCTCCGCGATCGCGGGCTCGGTCTGGACGCGCTGCATGCGGTAGTAATCACGCAGGTCGGGTTCGGTGGCGATGCCCAGGGCCGTGGCCGCGCGGCGGACCAGCTCGCGATAGGCGTCGGCGTCGGCGACTTCGCGGGCCAGCACCTCGGGCGGGATGACGCGCTCGGTCAGGTCGTAGTGGCGGGCGAAGCCGACGCGTTTGTCCACCGACAGCTCGCCGGTGGCGAACAGCTGCTCGCAAATGATCTTGGTGTCGCTGAGATTCCAGCCCCAATGGTCTTTGGAGCGCGGCTTGTCCAGCTCCAGGTGACGTTCCACCGCACCCGCCGGCAACGGGCCGGAGGCACGGATCACCTCCAGGATGTCCTTGCCCAGCGTGGGGCTGTGCTCGAGCACCCGCTTGGCCGCCTGCCAGCGCCCGTCCCGATACTTCGCCATCCGCCAGCGCATCAGCGGCCAATCCTCGACCGGGAGCAGCGCGGCCTCGTGCGCCCAGTACTCCACCAGCCGCCGGGGGCGGCGCGCGCTGTGGCTCCACGCCGTCTCGTCGAGCAGATCGCGATCGTAGGCGCCGATCCGGGCGAAGACGGGAGCGTAGTGCGCGCGCACCACCGCAGACACCGAATCCAGTTGCAGCAGTTGAGTTCTGCCGAGCGCGTCCAGAATCGACCGGCGGTTGGTGACCGCCGGTTTCCGCCGGCCGAAGCCCTGGGCCGCCAATGCCGTCCGGCGCGCGGCCGCCGCACTCATCCTTCGCACCTGTCGAAGGATGCCACGGGGGTACGACAACTACCGATCCGAGCTCTCGGTCATGACGCTGACCGCGCCCGCGGTGTCGATTTCGGTGCGCCGGTCCAGGTCGGGGGCATTGGCCAGGACGGTGGCCAGGATGCGGCGGCCCATGGGCAGCACCCGGACCGTCACCGAACCGGCGTTCACCGCGTCCAATTCCTTTGTCGCCGCGTCGATGACGCGCTCACGGACCCAGCGCGGCACGCCCGCGAACCCGCCGTCGTCCAGCAGCACCACCTCGACCCCGCGGGAGCGGGCGCCGCGCGCGGCACTGCTCAGCTCGTCGGTGACCAGCTGCGGCGCCCGCAGGCCGTCGCGCAGCTCGGCCTCCAGCAACCGGCACTGCTCGCGTTCCTCGGCGGTCAGGTCGGCCCCGTCGGCGATGCGCTCCAGGATCGGGCGCGCCACCTTGTCCAGCCGCGCCAATTGCCGGTCCCGCTCCCCGTTCTCGGCCGCCATGCCGGCCTCGGCCGCGGCGCGCATCGTCGCCTCCTCGCGCAGCAGGCGCAGCGAGCGCTGGGTCGGGCGCATCAGCGCCGCGCACACCGAGACACCGGCCACGGTGGCGACCGGCACCACCGAGCCGACCAGGACTCCGGCGCGCAGATCGCCGAGCACACCCGCGCCGACCACCACCGCGGCGATGCAGCCGACGCCGAACCAGGCCGCGCCCAACCGCCCCCGCAGCACCAGCACCGCCAGGACGTAGGAGGACGCGAACGCCGTCCACACCGGGCGCGACCAGCCGCTCTGCACGTCCATGGTGGTCAGCGCCGTGGCCACCGGGCCCGAGGCCGTCACGAACAGCGTCGCGGGCCACGGCAGCGGATCCACCGGGATGACCAGCACCAGGACACCCGCGACCACCAGCAGCAGCGCCGCCGTGGCCGCCGCCAGCAGCGGCACGTGCGACAGGTTGCGCACCATGTACAGCACGATCGTCACTTCGAGGATGATCAGGAACAGCCAGGCCGAACCGTCGCGCAGGCCGAGCAGATCGCGCAGCCCGAATTCGTTGCCGCCCTCAGCCATCACTGCCCCACACCAGCGTCACCGTCGTGCCCTCCCCCGGTTGCGATTCCACGAAACCCGCGCCGCCGGCCAGCTGCCGCATCCGGCCCAGAATGCTGACCGAGACGCCGAGCCGGTCCGCGGGCACCTTGCCGAGGTCGAAGCCCGCGCCGTCGTCGCGGAACACCACCCGGATGCCGCCCGCGCTGACCGTGACGCTCACGGTGCGCTGCACCGCGCGGCCGGGCACGGTCGCGTGCCGCAGGCTGTTGCGCACCGCCTCGGCCAGGGCCGCGGCGATGGTGCCCGCGGCCTGCACCGGCAGTCGCAGATCGTCGAAACCCGACCAGCGCCGCGCGGTGACGACGATGCCCGGATTCACCTCGTGCACCGCCGCCCGCAGGAAGCCGATCGCCTGCTTGGCGTTGAGCCGGTCCGGCTCGGCCGCGCCGCCGCGGGCCTCGTCGAGCTGGGCCAGGGTGCGCTCGGCCTGGCGGCGCAGCACCGGGGACTCGGTGCCCGCGCGCGAGGCGTCGAGCAATGTCGAGAGCACCGCGTCGTGGATGAGCGCGGCGAAGCGCGCGCGCTCCCGGTCCCGGGCGGCGGCGCCCGCCGCGACCGCGGCCCGGCTGCTCGCGATCGCGGACTCCCGGTCGACCCGGGCCGCGGCGGCGCGGGCATAGATCGCGCACCACAGGAAGAGCACGCACAGTCCGGCCGCCCGGGCGAAATCGCCGGCCAGCGTCCACGCCGAACCGTGCGGCACCACATACATGTTCGCGACCGCCGAGGCAGCGGCGCCGACCACGAGGTAGACCACGGCCACCAGCGGCCGCCAAGCCAGCGCCGCCGCGAGCACGCCCAGCGCGAACACTCGATACAGCCACACCGCCGTGGCGTCGATGTGCGGCTCCCGATAGGTGAACGGCACCACCGCGAACGCCAGCAGGTAGCAGATCGCCGCCGCGCCCGCGACCCACTGGATGACGCGGGTGCTCAGCCCGAGCGAGACGATCGCGAGCAGCGGGAAGCCGCCGAAGGCCAGCACCACCGTGATCACGGTCCAGACCAGCGGCGCGGCCCGGCTCTGGTCGGCGATCTCGGGGATCTCGGCGAGCACGGCCAGCACCCCGGCGATGCCGAAGGTGAGGCCGAGCCGCCGCAGGATGCGGTCCGAGGCCGGCTCGGACGTTGTCGCGTGGGACACCGCGGCGAACCCCCGGCGCCAGCCCGCGACCCGCAGCGGGTCGAACGAGCCGGCACTCGCGGCGGGTGGTGGGGTGGTGTCCAGCGTGCTGGACGCCGTCATGCCCGGTGGTGCCGCTCGGGAACCGGCAGCCATCCGTCCTCCACCGCCCGCTTGTACAGGTCGGTCTTGGTCGGTGCGGGGCGGCCCGCATCGGCGTATTTCTGGCGGATCCGGCCGAGGTAATCGTTGACGGTCTGTTCGGACAGGCCGGTCAGGCGGGCGACGCGGGAGGCCTTCTCCCCCGAGGCGTACAGGGTGAGCACCTCCTCCTGGCGCGGGCTCAGTCCGACATCGGACAGCTGCGGATCGCCGTCGATGGCGGCGGCCCAGTCGGTGGTGACGACCTGGTTGCCGGAGGCGGCGCGGCGCACCGCGGCCACCACGGTCGAGGCGTCCTCGGACTTGCGCACGACGCCGAGCACGCCGGCGCGCGCGGCGGCCCGGACCATGAAGGCATTGTCGGCGCCGGTGAACACCAGCACCTCGATGCCGCGATCGCGCAGCGCGCGGACATTGTCGTCCGGGGCGGAACCGTCGGCGAGGCGCAGGTCCAGGACCACCAGATCCAGGTCGGTCGCGGTGGGAGCGGTCAGCAGTTCCGGCACGGTGCCGGCCGTCAGCACCAGATCCAGATCCGGCTCCGGTGCCAGCATCGCGGCCAGCCCGATGGCGACGGATTCGTGGTCTTCGACCAAACCGATCCGTCGTGCTGCGACGTCGCCCCCTTCGGCGCTCATCAAAACGACACTCCCATCCCGAGCGAACCCGGTCCACAAACTTCCCCACCGCAACAACGTCATGACGAGTATGACGCGCCGACGGCCGGAAAGGTCAGACACCAGAAATCGGGGGCTTGGCAGAATGTTTTCGAAAGGTGTCAATCCTGCCACTGGTGGCGGCTTCTTGACTTAGCGAAACTTACTGCCATGCAAGCAGTTACCGCAATCGTCGGAGCGGTCACCGTTCTGACCATTCTGGCCACGCTGACCGGAACCGCGATGGCGGCCGGCCTGGCACAGCTCGACGACAAGGAGGCACAGTCGTGACCACCAGCACCTTCCCCTTGAATCCGGTCCATGCGGAGCAGGTCCGCGCCCGCGCCTGGATCGCCCGGATCGTCGCCCTCTTCGGTGCCGCGGGCCAGGCCGTTCCGCTGCACCGCGGCTAACGATCGGTGAGTTGCCTCATACCCTTCCACCCGGAACCTGTTTCCGACCCGCCCCCGGAATCGTTGTGACAGAGGCTATCCCGCGGATCGGCCGCGCGCCGAGCCGATCCCGGCGACGCGACTCGGGTTTGCCGACAGATTGCCAGCTCTCCTACCGTCGACTCGAAATCAGTTCGATCGACCCGAGGAATAGCTGTGCCACTGATCAACCTGGGTTCCGCCGCCCTCGACCTGGCGAACGTCGTGACCAACATCGCGGCCAACATCACCTACCTGCTGCACGCCTGGGGCCTCGCCTGAGGCACGCGCACACCGGCACCGAATGGGGTGGTCCTGCACGGGACCGCCCCATTTGCTTTTCAGCCCATGAGATGCGCGGCCAGGGTGGCGCCGAGCTCCCAGCAGCGTCGCAGATCGTCCTTGCCGGGCGGGCCGGAGAGCACGACCGGCGCGGCCGCCTTCGCCCAGCCGAGGCCGGTCGTGATCGACTCGACGGCGCGCTCCGCCCCCTCGGTGCCCTCGTTGCCGTGCAGGTAGAGCCCGTAGGGACGGCCGCGGGTGGAGTCGAGGCAGGGGTAATAGAAGGTGTCGAACGCGTGCTTGAGGGCGCCTGAGATATAGCCGAGGTTGGCGGGGGTGCCGAGGAGGAAGCCGTCGGCTTCCAGGACGTCGGTGGCGGTGACGGCCAGCGCCGCCCGGCGCACCAGCTCCACGCCCTCGATCTCCGGGTCGGTCGCCCCGGAAACCACGGCCTCGAACATCGCCTGCGTGTGCGGCGACGGGGTGTGGTGGATGAGGAGCAGGCGCGGCATGGGTCAGCTTTCGCGTTCGAGCTTCTCCAGGGCGACCGCGCGGCGCATGGTTTCGCGGGCGCGGGTGCGGTCGCCGGCGTAGTCGTAGGCGCGGGCCAGGCGGTAGGAGACGCGCCAGTTGTCGGGGTCGGCCTCCCATTCCTGCTGGATCCGGCCGAACAGGGTGTCGGCGGCGGCGCGCTCGATGCGGCCGGAGGGGCGGCGGGGCAGGTCGGAGGTGTCCAGCTCCAAGCCTTCCTCGCGCATGCGGCGGGCCAGGTGCTGGTGATCGAGGGCGGCGCGCACGCTGGCCCCGATGATCCAGACGCCGAGCAGCGGCAGGATCAGCACGCCGATGCCGATGACGACGGCGGCGATGTCTCCGGAACCGATCAGCTGGAACGCGATCCGGCCCAGCAGCAGGAAATAGAAGCCGCAGATCACGACCATGACGGCGACGAAGGCGACGACCTTGCGGACGTCGCTGCCGGAGGAACCCTGGACGGTCACAGATCCAGGAACGGGTCGAGCCCGACCGTCAGGCCGGGGTGGTCGGCGATCTCGCGCACGCCCAGCAGCACGCCGGGAGCGAACGACGAGCGATCGATGGAGTCGTGGCGGATGGTGAGCGTCTCGCCCTGGGTGCCGAACAGCACCTCCTGATGCGCGACCAGGCCGGCCAGGCGCACCGAGTGCACGCGCACTCCGTCGACGTCGGCACCCCGGGCGCCGTCCAGTTCGGTGGAGGTGGCGTCGGGGCTCCGGCCGACGCCCGCACGCTCACGCGCCTCGGCGATCAGGCCCGCGGTGCGGTAGGCGGTGCCCGAGGGCGCGTCCGCCTTGTTCGGATGGTGCAGCTCGATGACCTCGACCGATTCGAAGAACCGCGCCGCCTGCTCGGCGAAGCGCATGGACAGCACCGCGCCGATCGCGAAGTTCGGGGCGATCAGGACGCCGGTCTCCGGCTTGCCGGACAGCCAGCCGCGCACCTCGTCCAGGCGGGCGGCGTCGAAGCCGGTGGTGCCGACGACGGCGTGGATGCCGTTCTCCACCAGGAACTTCAGGTTGCCCATCACCACGTCGGGGTGGGTGAAATCGACGACCACCTGGGTGCCGGTCTCGGTGAACGTCTCCAGCGCGTCGTCCTTGTCGACGGCCGCGGACAGCTCCAGATCGGCCGCCGCCTCCACCGCCGCGACGATGGCCTGTCCGACTTTCCCGCGTGCTCCGAGCACACCGACCCGAATGGTCACCACACCTCCTGTGTCCTGGAGCGTTGCCACGCCCCGCGTTCGCAGCCCAGCCTAATAGGCCCCGCGGCGGCCCCCGCGCTCGCAACCGGCTCGCGCCGCTCGCGAGTCGGCATCGGCCGCTCCAGGGGCAGATCACCGGCTCGGCCATGAGCTCGGTCCCCTGCGGATCTCCCCCGCATCGACCGCGCCGAGGTGCAGGCGATCTTCGTCACTTCGCCGCGCAGCTCGACCTCCGAACCCCGGAGCAGCGGCAACAGCCGATTCAGGCCGCGCGGCCGCGCATCACCTCGAACAGGGCCGAAATGCTCTGCTCGCCATAGCCTTTCGCCATCGCCTTGTCGAGCAGCTCGTACATGGGGGCGTGCCAGTCCATGTCTACGCCGGATTCGGCGGCGAGGGCGAGGTCTTCCGCGCGGCCGCCGTGGAAGAGGCCAATCGAGGAGCCGAGCTTGCTGTAATCCCCGGTGTCGATCTCCTCGGCCAGCACCGGCAGGAGGGATTCGATCATCAGCAGCCATTTGCGCGAGTACGGGACCATCGAGGCGGCGGGGAGGCCGCGGGCGGCGAGCACCGCCGCGCCCTCGAAGAAGCCGAGCAGGGCGGGGAGCAGGGTCGCGCCGACGGCGGATTCGTAGAGGGCGGCGAGGTCGGGTTCCGGGCCCAGGTGCACCAGCTCGCCGCCGAGCACACGCAGTACCTCGGCGTGCTCGTCGAACAGGGCGCGATCGCCGCCGAAGTACAGCAGCGTGTCGGGAGCACCTACCGCCGCGGGCACATTCTTGATCGCGCCGCCCAGGTACCGGGCGTCGTGCGCCGCGACCCAGGCGGCCACGGCCCGGGCGCTGCCGGGGCTTCCGCTGCTCAACGTCACCACTGTGCGGCCCGGCAGTGCGCCCGCGGCCGGGCCGAGGATGTCGGGGGTGGTGTCGAGCCCGGCGAGCACGGAGATGATCACCGGGCTGGCCGCGACCGCGTCCGCGAGCGAAACCGCGTGCACGGCACCGTGTTCTGCCAGTTCCGCAGCGCGCTCGGGGCTGCGGTTCCACACCGTGACCGGATGTCCGGCGGCCAGTAACGCGGTGGCCACCGCCCGCCCCATCGAGCCGATTCCCAGTACCGTCACCGGGGTGCGGTTCTCGCCGCTCATGCTGCCTCCCAAGTCGATTCGTCGCGGGCTCGAGCCCGAACGCCATCCTTGGGCGCGGCCGCGCGGACCGACAAGTACCTACTTTTCGGTCTACTACCCCCGGTGCCGGTAAGTATCCAGGTCAGCGCGGCGCGGTCAGTCGAAAACGATGACCTGCCGCAGGGCGTGCCCGGCGGCGAGTTCGTCCATGGCGTGGTTGATCTGGTCCAGGCCGATGTGCGCGGAGACGAGCCGTTCGACAGGCAGGTTCCCGGCACGCCACATGCGGACGTACTCGGGAATGTCGCGGGCGGGCACGGCGGAGCCGAGGTAGCTGCCGACGATGCTGCGCCCCTGCGCGACCAGCGTGAGCGGCGAGATGCTCGCGCGGGCGTCCGGCGCGGGCAAGCCCACGGTGACGGTGGTGCCGCCGGGCGCGGTAGCGGCGACGGCCGTCTCGAAGGCCCGGACATTGCCCGCGGCCTCCACCACGACCTCGGCCTGGATGCCCTGCTCCGCGATCTCCCCGGGGGTGTAGGCCGCGGTCGCGCCGAGTTTCACCGCGAGCGTGAGCTTTTCGGCCACCGTATCGACGGCGATGACCTCCCGGCCGAGCGAAACGCCGACCAGAACCGCGGCCATGCCCACGCCGCCGAGACCGACGACCATGATCCGGTCCCCCGGCCCGGGGCGCGCCGAATTCAGCAGTGCCCCACCGCCGGTGAGCACCGCGCAGCCCAGCACCGCGGCCACCTCCGGCGGCACATCGTCGTCGACGGGCACGACCGAGCGGCGATCCACCACGGCGTGCGTGGCGAAGGCGGACACCCCTAGATGGTGGTGCACCTCGGCCCCGTCGCGGCGCAGCCGGCGGCCGCCGTTGAGGAGCTCGCCGGCGTTGTTGGCGAGACTGCCCGGCCCGCAGGGCGTGCGCCCTTCACTGGCGCACCCGGCACATTCGCCGCAGCGCGGCAGGAAGGTCATCACGACCCGCTGCCCGACCGCGATATCGCCGTCACCGGGACCGACCGCCTCGACCCGGCCCGCTGCCTCGTGGCCGAGCAGCATCGGCACCGGGCGCACCCGGTTGCCGTCCACCACCGAGAGATCCGAATGGCACAGGCCCGCGGCTTCGATGCGCACCAGCAGCTCACCGGGACCGGGCTCGGCGAGTTCGAGCTCGCTGATGGTGATCGGCGCCGACTCGGCGAAGGGCGCCCCGGCCGCGATCCGCTCCAGAACCGCACCACGAATCTTCATTCACCCGACGCTACCGTCCGGGATGGCCTCCGTCACTCGGGGGTTGAAAATCCCGCGTGCGCCGCACTATTCTCGATCACCGTGACGGTGCTCCTGTCGGCCGCCTTGTACCGAGCCCAGGGTCGGGACCGTCACATCCTAGAGGAGTAATTCCCTGTCAGTTCAGTTCAATCACACCATTGTCGGCTGTCACGACAAGCGGGTGTCCGCGGAATTCTGGTCGGACATCCTGGGATTGGAAATCGGAGCGGAAGCGGGTCTTTTCATCCCGCTGACCACCGCGAACGGCGTCACCTTCGATATGGCCGATGTGCCTCCGTTCATCACCGAAATCCAGCCGCAGCACTACGCCTTTCTGATCTCGGAGGCCGAATTCGACGCGGCCTATGCCAAGATCCAGCGCTATAAGCTGGACCATTGGGCAGATCCGCGAAAGCAGGGCGTGAACGTGATCAATCACAACGACGGCGGTCGCGGCGTCTACTTCGAAGACCCCAGCGGCCACTACATGGAGTTGATCACCGTCCCGTACGGAGGGTGGCCGGCGTAATCGAACAAGGGTGGCAGCCATTGCGCTGCCACCCTTTTCGGCACCCAGAACATCGCGTACGATGTGATGTACTCTCGGAAGGCTCAGCGCCACTTCGCATTTGCGACCCAGCAGTACATTTCCCCGCGTATTCGACGCGGGCACCTCGGCAAGGATTCCCCATGCCCATCCCGATTCAGAATCTGATTGTGCTCGGCGACAGCCTTTCGGATATCGGCATCAAACGCGAAGCTCCGACCGGCATGTTCGCGCGTGCCGCGAAGAAAATGCGCACCAACGAAGTCGGCCGTTTCAGTGACGGCAAGAATTGGACCGACTATTTGGTCGAATGGATGGGCGGGGACACGCTGGTCCGCGGCGACAAGAAGACGACCGAGGACATGTCGGTCCCGCATCGATCGCTGACCCGGAATTCCATGGTGCTGCGCACCGATCGCGGCGGTCGTGATCCGGTGCTCTACGCCAACTACGCCGAGGGCGGGGCGATCGCGGCCTCGGATTGGAGCCCCAAGCTGGGCGCGCTCGGCTACCTGAAAACCGAAGTCGCCGGCTACCTGAAGGCACGGGCCAAGCTCGGCGACCACTTCACCGGTCACACGATGCACATCATCTGGATCGGGCTCAACGATCTGATCACCGCGCAGCGCTCCGAGGGCAAGAGCATGTACTCCGAGGACGAGACGATCTTCGAGGTGGGCACCTTCTCGCACACCAAGTCCGGTAAGGGCATTCAGCCGATCGTCGCCGAGATCAAGCAGGTGGTCGACAGCATCGGCAACGCCTTCCCCGAAGCTCGCGACACCGACCACTACATGCTGATCGATCTGCCCAGCCCGAAGATCTCCGTCCGGTTCCAGGACAAGATCGCGGACGGGCGCATGAAACTCGTCGACAAGTTCGAGCAGAACACCAAGACCTTCAACGACATGCTCGAATACACCACCACGCACTGGCCCGCGGATCCCAGCGGTTATCCGGGCGCGAAACGGGAGAACATCCAGCTGGTGCGGATGTGCGAGTTCATGAACGCGGTGTCGGCCAACGCCAAGGCCTTCGACCTCACGCCGCTGGCGCAACCGCCGGGCGTGCAAGTGATCTACGGCAGCGCCACCGATGCCTCCGAACCGGCCATCCGGCGCGCGCTCACGACCAGCGATCTGGCGCACCCGACCCAGGCGGTCTACCAGCTGATCGCTCGCAAGATCGCCGACCAGCTGGTCCAGAAGTACACACTGGGCTGGCTGGACGCCGAATCCTGGCCGGAGAAGCGGCCGTTCGCGACCGTCGACTACTAGGGCTCAGGCCTCCGGCACCAGGTCCAGTGCCGGAGGCCACGGGCTGGGCCGTACCGCGGCCGGTCGGCCGGCCGGGTTCTCGTCCCAGTCGAAGCGCACGCCCACCCAGGCGGTGGGGTGGTCGAACAGGACCTGACCGGCGGTGAAGCGCGCGTCGGCGAAGGACACGTCGCCGAAGAAGTCGCAGGCGGTGAAATCGGCGCTGCGGCCGCCGATGACGGCGCGGGCGAAGGTGGCGCCGCCGTGGAACTGGGCCTTGGCGAAGTCGATCTGCCGGGTGAGCCTAGTGCGCCGCCAGGCCTGCGCGCCGAAGCGGGCCTCGTCGAATTCGAGGGTGGCCGCACAGAAGTGCGCGCCGCTGAACGCGACGCGCACACCGCCGAAAACGGTGTGCGCGAACGACACCCGCTCCCCGTCCACGGTCGCGCCCTCGAAGGAGGTCAGCTCGGCCCCGAAGGCGGCCGCCCGGAACGAGGCTTCCGCGCCGACGAAGCGGGCCCCGGTGAAGCCCGTCCGGTCGCCGGCGAAGACCGCGTCATCGAAGGACAGGGACGGGGATTTGAACACCGCCTCGTCGAAACCGGTGTGCTCGCCGCGGAATTCGGCCCGATCGAACACGACCGGCGCCTCGGCGAAGACCGCGCCGTGGAAGCTGACGTGCCGGCCGGTGAACCGCGCGCGTTCGAAATCGGTGCGCAGATCCCCGACGAACCGCGCACCGGCGAAAAGTGTCCAGCGCCCGCCGAATTCGACGCCCTGGAAGTCGGCGTCGTCGAAGACCGCCCCGGTGAAGTCGAAGTCGCACTGGGACCAGGAGACGTCGGCATAGCGCCGGGACGGCCCGTCCGGGGAGGCCCGGCGCAGGTGCTCGGCGATCACCCGGACGATGGTGCGCCGCACCTCTCGCTCGTCGCGACGGATGTGGTAGACGCGTTCCACCCGGCTGCCCGGCTCCTGCAACGATTCCGCGCGCGAGACCAGATGATTCGCGCCGTCGCCGGGTTCGTAGGGTAATCGCAGGTAGCCGCACAGCACATCGATGCACTGCTGACGGCGGCGCAGGGTGGAGCATTCGTCGGCGATCACCGCGACGGCGTAGGCGCCGGCGATCCGCACCGCCGGGTCCTCGTCCCCGAGCTGGCGGACCGCGCCGCCGATGAGTTCGGCGAAGCGGCCGCGTTCCAGGTCGCGCTGGCGGCGATAGGCGACGGTGACGGCGACCGCGCCGCCGATGCCCGCGAGCACCGCGAGCGCGATGGCGGTGAGCTGCACCTGGTTCGGGCGTTCGGCCTGCACACCGAGCCCGAGGCGCAACAGCCACCAGGTCAGGGCGCCGAGCGCGAGTCCGAGCAGCACCACCGTCGACACCGCGAGAAACAGCGCCGCGCGGCGCACCCGGTCGCTCAACCGCCCCCATCGCATGAGGGGGATGTTAAACGGCGATGGTGCGCCGCGCCTACAGGACAAGATCGGCTACGCCTGTGCCCCAGCTCTTTTCAGATGTCACCTATCCGAAAGTGGAACGGGTCTGTTCAGGCCGACTGGTCGGGATCTCGATGGCCGCGCAGCCCGAGCCCGGCGGCGATCAGGCACGCGACGGCGACCACGCCGACGAACCACGGGAAGACGTTGTCCAGCCCCCACGTGGTGGCGGCCCAGCCCGCGAGGATGGTCGGCAGCGCCATCGCCGAGTAGGCCAGCAGGTAGTACGCCGACATCGTCTCGCCCCGCTTGTGCTGCGGCACCACGTTGGACAGGTGCCGCAGCGAACCGCCGAAGCCCAGCCCGAAGGTCAGCCCCAGCGCCACGCCCGCGACGAGCACCGCGACCCAGTTGTGGGTGGCCAGCGCGGGCACGGTCAGAATCAGCGCGAGCGCCATGCCGGTGTCGCCGAGGATGGCGGCGCGCCGGGCCGGGATGCCGGTCGCGAACAGCTGCGCCAGCGCGCCCGAGGACGCGGTCGAGGCCACCACCGCACCGCCGAAGACCAGGTTGTGGATGCCGGTCTGCTGCGCGGCCAGCGACGGATACAGCGACAGCAGCACGCCGAGCACCGACCAGGCCGCCATCACGCCGATTGCCGAGAACCAGAAGTCGGCGCTGATCTCCTGCGGTACAGCGGGTTTCGCGATCCGGATGCGGCCCGCGACGCGGGCGGCGTGCGGTTCGCGCAGGGCGAGCACGCCGACGCCGATGATCAGGCACAGCACGGTGATCACCACGTAGGGCGTGCGCAGCGGATTCGGCGCGTACTGCGCCAGCAGGGCCGACCCCAGAATCGCCACCGCCATCCCGACGTTGAAGGCGACGCCGGTGAGCTGGCCGGAACGCGCGCCCCGGTGCGGGCGCAGATCCAGCAGCGCCGCCGCGCCCGCCACCACCGTCGAGCCGACCGCGAGCCCGTGCAGAGCCCGGGCCAGCAACAGCATTCCCACGGAGTCGGCCAGCATGAAGACCACGAGGCCGGCGATCATGGTGGCGAACGCGCCCAGCAGCACCGGTTTCCGGCCGAGGACATCCGAGATCCGCCCGGAGACCAGCACCGCGGCCAGCGCGGCGAAGGCATAGACGGCGAACACCAGGGTCGTGGTCAGCGGCGAGAGATGCCACTGCTGCTCGTAGATGCCGTACAGCGGGGCCGGTACGCCCGACACACCGAGGGCGACACCGCTGGCCACCAGCACCAGCGGATAGGCCCAGCGTTGCCCGGTCCGGTGGTCGGCGGACACCGCCGCTGTCACTGCCATCATCACTCCGATCAGGTAAGTTTGATGTCGATCGAACTTCAGTCGACCCTACGCCCGGTACGACGATCATCGAACCCACCTGTGAGGCAGATCATGACCGAACCCCACGAACCGCTGCCGCCGGTCGCCTCGCTTCCCGCTGTGCTCGCCGCCCTGCAGGACCCGATTCGCCTGGAGATGATCCGCCGGCTCAGCAATACCGGCGACGCCGTGCGCTGCAGCGCCCTCTACGAGGTGATCAACAAGTCCACCGCGACCCACCACTTCAAGATCCTGCGCGACGCCGGGCTCATCGAACGCCTCGTCATCGACGGCCAGATCCATCAGCGCCTGCGCGCCGACGACGTCGATCAGGCGCTGCCCGGGCTGCTGCCCGCGATCGTCACCGCCGCGAATCAGAGCTGACCGCGCTCAGTCCGTCGTCCAGGTGACCGGAAGCGCGTGCACGCCATAGATATTCATGTCGGTCCGCAGCGGCACCTCGGCCGCCGGCACCGCCAGCGCGAGCGACGGGAAGCGCCGCAGCAGTCCCGCGAACCCGGCGCGCATCTCGATCCGGGCCAGCTGCTGGCCCAGGCACTGGTGGATGCCGTGGCCGAACGCCACCAGACCGCGGGCCCGGCGATGCACGTCCAGCGTGTCGGGGTCGTCGAACCGCTCCGGATCGTGGTTGGCGGCCAGCAGCGACACCACGACCGTCGACCCCTCCCGGATCAGCTCGCCGCCGAGTTCGATGTCCTCGGTGGCATAGCGATAGAAGATGTCGGCGACCGACAGATAACGCAGCAGCTCCTCGACCGCGTCCGGCACCAGCGCCGGATCGGCGTGCAACTCGGCCAGCTGGCCGGGGTGCTCCAGCAGCGCGAAGGTGCCCAGCGCCAGCATGTTCGCGGTGGTCTCGTGCCCGGCCAGCAGCAGCAGGAACGCGATGCCCACCAGTTCCTCGATGCTGAGATCCTCGTCGCGGGCCAGATCCGAGAGGATGTCGTCGCCGGGCTCGGCGCGCTTGCCGACCACCAATCCGGCCAGATAGGTGTTGATCGCGATGAGCGCGCCCATCTTCTCCTCCAGCGTCTGATCCTTGACCAGGAACTGGGCGGAATTGACCTGGAAGGTCGCCCGGTCCTCGTACGGGACGCCGAGCATTTCGCAGATCACCAGCGACGGCACCGGCAGTGCGAACTCGGTGACCAGATCGACCGGCGGCGTCAGTTCGGCCATCGCGTCCAGTTGCTGCTCGGTGAGTTCGACGATGCGCTCCTCGAGCTGCTTCATCCGGCGCACCGTGAAGGCGCCGGTGAGCTTGCGGCGCAGCCGGGTGTGATCCGGCGGATCCATGGCGATGAAAACGCCGGGCATCGGCGGCGAGGGCTCGGTCGGTGCGGGCATGCCCGGCGTCTCGAACGGCACCCGGACGATGCCTATGTCCTGGCGCGAGCTGAACCGGGTGTCGGCCATGAGCTGACGGACCGCGTGGTACCCGGTGACGAGCCAGCCCTCGTGGCCGTCGGGGAAGATCATCGGGCTCACCGGCCGCGCGTCCCGCAGCCGGGAGATCTCGCTGGGCGGATCGAAGGGATTCACGTCGCGCTGCATCGGAAGACCGTGCGGGACCGGAACTGTGTTCATGAGATTCTTCCTTTGGTTGGATCGCCGGCTTCAGCCGGCGATGGTGAGCGCGCCGGACGGGCACACCAGAACGGCCTCGCGGACCTGCGCCTCGTCCTCGGCTCCGGGCGTGCGCTCCAGCAGCACCCGGCCGTCCGCGAGGTCCTGGTCGAAAATTCCGGGGGCGGTCAGCGCGCACATGCCGGCGCTGATGCAGCGGTCCCGGTCCACCCTGAGTTCCATCGGCTCGGTCCTCTCGGAACTCAGGCGGCCAGCGCGTGCCGGATGACGACGTTGCCGTAGGCGTTGCGGGCGTAGACCCGGACCACATCGGCGTCCGAGTGCGGCTGCGCGACCGGCTGCATCAGGTTCTGCACACTGCCGAACAGGGCGTTGACCTGGAGTTCGGCGGCGCTGCCGGGACGGATGCCGACCTCGAGCTCGCCGTAGGAGGTCTCCAGCCGGAACTCGCCGCGCGCGGCCTCGCCGATCCGGATATTGCCCTTGGCGGTCTTCGCGGTCACCGAACCCTGCGGGCGCTCCAAAGTGATGTCGCCCGCGGAGATCTCCAGATCGCAGCGGCCGAGCTCGCCGGCGCCCAGCACCCGGCCGACCCCCGCGGTGCCCGCGAGCTGCGACCCCGTGGGGGCCAGGATGGACACCTCGATCGACGGATTGCCGCCGAAGGGGGTGTAGGTGCGCCACTGCTTGGGCATGCGCACCGTCAGCACGCCGGCGGCGAACTCGACGGTGGTCAGTTCGGCGGCCCGGACATCGGCCTTCTTGGCCGGGTCGGCCGGGCGGATCTCGACGACGGTGTCGGAGCGGTCCGCGGCGATGACGGTGACACCGCCCGAGATCACGTCGAGGGTGATGGCGATCGGGGCGGGGGTCTGGAACGTGGCGGTCATGGTGCTGTCCTTCGGTCGGTGTTGCGACTACTTTCGCCAGCCCGCCTGATACGGACCTGACACCGGCCTGACACCGCGAAAACACCTGTTCAAAGCATGGAATACGGGCCAGGTAGGTGCGATCGGCGCGTCGGCGGCAGAATGGTCCGGTGCAGATCGGGATACTTGGGCCACTCGACATCCGGGTAGCGGACGGATCGATCGAGGTACCCGGTGCCCGGTTGCGAACCCTGCTCATCGCGCTCGCGCTGCAACCGGGCCGGGCGGTGCCGAAAACGACGCTGGTCGACTGGATCTGGGGTGAGCAGCCACCCGCCGATGTCGCGAACGCCTTGCAGGCGCTGGTTTCCCGACTACGCCGGCTACTCCCCGACGGCTCACTGGACGTGCAGCCCGGCGGCTACCGGCTGACCGTCGAACCCGACGCGGTCGACGCCGTGCGGTTCGAGCGCCTGCTCGACCAGGCGCGCGGCGGTGGGGACGCACAGCAGGCCGAGCTCCTGGCCGAAGCCCTGGAGCTGTGGCGCGGAGCTCCGATGCAGGGGGTGGACCTGCCCGACAGCGCGGTCGTCGACGCGGTGATCACCCGGCTGGAGGGGCTGCGGCTGGCCGCGCTCGAGGACCGCTACGAGGCCGAGCTGCGTCTCGGTCGCGGCGCGGACCTGGTCGCCGAACTGACCGAGGCGGTGACGCGAAATCCGGTGCGGGAGCGCCTGGTCGCCGCGCTGATGCAGGCGCTGGCCGCCGCGGGGCGGGCGGCCGAGGCGCTCACCGTGTATCAACAGGCGCGCGAAGCGCTGGCCGACTCGCTCGGCGTGGATCCGTCGCCGGAGTTGTCCGAACTGCACGTCGCCCTGTTGCGCGGCGACGTCCGCGCCGACGAGACCGACCGTCGCACCAATCTGCGCGCCGAGCTGACGCGATTCGTCGGCACCTACGCCGATGTCGCGGCCGTGCGCGATCTCATCGCCGGTCATCGGCTCACCACCCTGACCGGGCCCGGCGGTACCGGGAAGACCCGGCTGGCGGTGGAAACCGCGCGCACCATGCTGGCGGACCTGCCCGACGGCGCGTGGCTGGTCGAGCTCGCCCCGCTCGGCCCCGCCGGCGATGTCGCCCAGGCCGCACTGGCCGCACTGGGCCGCCGCGACGCCCTGCTCGGCGCCTCGAACGCGGAACCGCTCGATCGGTTCGTCGCGGCCATCCGGGACCGCGAGACGCTGCTGATCCTGGACAACTGCGAGCACCTGATCGAGGCCGCCGCGACCTTCGCGCATCGGGTGCTCGGCGAATGCGCGGGCTTGCGAATCCTCGCGACCAGCCGGGAACCGCTCGGCATCACCGGCGAGGCGCTGTGGCAGGTCGAACCGCTGGCCCTGCCCGGCCCCGGCGCGGACCCCGCGCAGATCGAGTCCTCCCCCGCCGTCCAGCTGCTGCGGGACCGAGCGGGCGCGGTGCGCCAGGACCTCGGCGCCGACGCGGCCAGCCTGGCCACGATGGCGCGCGTCTGCCGCGCCCTGGACGGCATCCCGCTGGCCATCGAACTCGCCGCGGCCCGGTTGCGGACCATGACGCTGGACCAGCTGGCGCACCGCCTCGACGATCGCTTCCGGCTGCTCACCGGCGGCAGCCGCACCGCGCAGCCGCAGCACCGGACCCTGCGCGCGGTCGTCGATTGGAGCTGGGAACTGCTCAGCGACGCCGAACGTGCGGTGCTGCGGCGGCTTTCGGTGTTCGCGGGCGGCGCGAGCCTGGCCGCGGCCGAGCACGTGTGCGCGGACGCGGCGGTGGAGCAGTGGGAGGTACTGGATCTGCTGACCGCGCTGACCGAGAAATCGCTGCTGGTCAGCACCGGGGACGCCGAGCCGCGCTACCGGATGCTGGACACCATCAAGCAGTACGCGTCGGAGCGGCTGACCGAGGCGGGCGAAGCGGACACGGCCCGCCGGGCCCACCTGGCGTACTACACCGGCCTCGCGGAAGCCGCGGACCCGCACCTGCGCCGGGCCGAGCAGCTGGAGTGGCTCGCGATCCTGGAAGCCGACCAGGACAACCTGGCCGCGGCGATGCGTGCGGCGCTCGCCGAGCCGGACGCACCCGGCGCCATGGGCCTGGCCGCCAGCGCGGGCTGGTTCTGGTGGCTCAGCGGGCACAAGGCCGAGGGCATGGAGCTGATCACCGCGGCGGCCGCGCTGCCCGGCGAGGTGGACGACGCCACCCGGGCCATGGTGTACGCGCTGGTCGTGCATTTCATGAGTTCCGGGCCCAGCGACGACGCCGGGGTGGCCGAATGGATCCACCGGGCCCACGAATTCAGCCGCCGCAGCGAATCCCGTTACCCGCTGCTGGTTTTCATCGACGCGCTGGAGCGCATGACCCAGGGCACGGACGCCCTGCTGCCCGCCTTCGAGCCGCTGCTCACCGACGAGGACCCGTGGGTGCGCGCGCTGGCCCGGTTGCAGGTCGGCAAGGCCCGGATCGTCCTCGGCCACGCGGGCCACGAACCCGACGACTACCTCGCGCAGGCGCTCGCGGAGTTCACGGCCGTCGGTGAACGCTGGGGCATCTCGTTCGCGTTGACGGAGCTGGCGATTCGCATCGCCACCCGCGGCGATTTCGCCGCCGCCTGCGCGCACCTGGAGCGATCGATCGCGGTGGTCTCCGAGATCGGCGCGGTCGAGGACATCTACCTGATGCGAGCCCGGCAGGCCCAACTGCACTGGCTGATGGGCGACGCCGCGGCGAGCGCGGCCGCCGCGGCCGACGCGCGACGGTACGCCGACCAGTCCGCCTGGCCCGCCGCCCTGGCCGAATTGGCCCTGACCGAGGCGGAATTGGCTCGCTGGCAGGGCGACGTGGCCGAGACCTACCGCCGGATCGACGCCGCCACGGCCGAGCTGGGCAGCGCCACCGAGCACGCGCCGTATCTGGACGCCGTGGTGCACAACCTGCGCGGCTTGCTCGCCGAGGATCTGGACGAGGCCCGCAAGCAGCACGCCGAGGCCTACGAACGCGCGACGGCCACCGGTTACGCACCGTTGATCGCCCAGATCCTGGTCGGCATCGCGGATCTGGCACTGCGGGCGGAACAACCCAGGCAGGCCCTGGCGTTGCTCGCCGCGAGCACCGAGGTGCGCGGACTCGCCGATCACGCCCAGCCGGACACCGCCCGGATCGAGCAGGCGGCACGCGAGCGGCTCGGCGCGAGCACGAGTACGGACGAGGCGCTGGATTGGCCCGCCCTCGTCGCGGCTGTCCTCACCCGCTGAGCTGTCGTCCGGGCGGGGTCGGCCCGCCCGGAACCGCGGGCGCGGTCAGCGGCCCTCCGGCCGCGACCGGTTGTCAGGCGTCGACCAAGCGGCGCACCGCGACCGGCAGCTCCCGCGTACGCCGGTACGGACCCGCCACCGACGCCGCGAACGGCCGCGAGAGCAGGGTGTGCGCCACCGCCGAGACCTCCTCGGTGGTGACCGTGTCGATCCGGGTGAGCGTCTCGGAGACGCTGCGGTGGTTGCCGTAGCTGAGTTCGCTGCGGCCGATGCGGTTCATGCGGGAGGCGGAATCCTCCAGGCCCAGCACCAGGCCGCCGCGCAGCGAGCCCTTGGCGCGGGCGCATTCGGCGTCGGTGATGCCGTGCTCGGCGACCTCCTCCAGCACACCGCGCGCGAGCGCCGCGACCTGGCCCAGATTCTCCGGCTGGCAGCCGATGTAGACCGAGAACGCGCCGGTGTCGGCGAAGGTGTCGACGCTGGAATACACCGAGTACGCCAGGCCGCGCTCCTCCCGGATGCGCTGGAACAGCCGCGAACTCAGCCCGCCGCCGACGACGGTGTTGAGCACCGACAGCGGCCAGCGCCGCGCACCCTCGTGCCGCCCGAAGGCGCGCACACCGAAGGTGAGGTGCGCCTGCTCGCTGTCGCGATGACTCCAGTGCAACTCGGGCACGCCCGCGGGACGGAACCGTCCTTCGCGCCGCCCGGCCGGAGCCGCCGACATGTCGAGCCGGTGCGCGAACGCGCGATGCACCAGCTCCACGGTGTGATCGTGATCGATGTTGCCCGCCACCGCGACCACCATCCGGTCCGGCCGGTACCGGCGCTGATGGAAGGAACGCAGTTGCGCGGCCTGCATCGCCTCGATCGACTCCACCGAACCGATCACCGGCCGCCCGATCGGGTGATCGCCGAACAGCGCGGTGAGGAACGCGTCGCCGACCATGTCCTCGGGATCGTCGTCCCGCATGGCGATCTCCTCGAGCACCACCTGGCGTTCGACGTCCACGTCGGCGGACCGGCACAGCCCGTTCAGCACCACGTCGGTGACCATGTCCACCGCGAGCGGCAGATCCTCGTCGATGACGTGGGCGTAATAGCAGGTCTGCTCCTTGGCGGTGAACGCGTTCAGCTCACCGCCGACCGCGTCCATCGCCTGGGCGATGTCCAGGGCCGAGCGCGTCGGCGTGGCCTTGAACAGCAGGTGCTCCAGGAAATGCGCGGCCCCGGCCACGGTGGGGCCCTCGTCGCGCGATCCGACGCCGACCCACACGCCGATCGAGGCCGAGCGCACACCGGGCACATGCTCGGTGACCACGCGTAGCCCGCCGGGCAGCACGGTTCGGCGCACGCCGGAATCGACGGAGTGCGAGAGGGATTCGTCGGTTCTCAGGAGTGACGAGCCCCCCTGCTCGGTGGCGAGCAGGGGGGCCGTCTTCTTCTTCGTCACAGAGACAAGTACTACTCTGCTGCCGCCGCCGCTTCAACGGCGTCGTCCGCGGCGGGCTCTTCGGTGGCTTCCTCGACGGGAACCAGCGAGATCTTGCCGCGGTTGTCGATATCGGCGATCTCCACGCGCAGCTTGTCGCCGACGTTCACCACGTCCTCGACCTTGGCCACGCGCTTGCCGTTGCCCAGCTTGGAGATGTGCACCAGGCCGTCGCGGCCCGGCAGCAGCGAGACGAACGCGCCGAAGGCGGTGGTCTTGACGACCGTGCCCAGGAAGCGCTCGCCGACCTTCGGCAGCTGCGGGTTCGCGATGGCGTTGATCTGGTCGATCGCCGCCTGCGCCGCGGGGCCGTTGGTCGCACCGACGTAGACGGTGCCGTCATCTTCGATCGAGATGTTGGCGCCGGTTTCCTCGGTGATCTGGTTGATGACCTTGCCCTTGGGCCCGATCACCTCGCCGATCTTGTCGACCGGGATCTTGATCGCGGTGACGCGCGGCGCGTAGGGGCTCATCTCGTCCGGGCTGGTGATGGCCTCGGCCATCACGTCCAGGATGGTGGTGCGGGCGTCGTGCGCCTGGCTCAGCGCGCCGGCCAGCACCTTGGACGGGATGCCGTCCAGCTTGGTGTCCAGCTGCAGCGCGGTGACGAACTCGCGGGTGCCGGCGACCTTGAAGTCCATGTCGCCGAAGGCGTCTTCGGCGCCGAGGATGTCGGTCAGGGCGACGTAGCGGACCTCGTCCTCACCCTGCTCGTTCTTGATCGTGTCCGACACCAGGCCCATGGCGATACCGGCGACGGGGGCCTTGAGCGGCACACCGGCGTTCAGCAGCGACAGGGTCGAGGCGCAGACCGAGCCCATCGAGGTGGAACCGTTGGAGGACAACGCCTCCGACACCTGACGGATGGCGTACGGGAACTCTTCCTGCGATGGCAGCACCGGCATCAGGGCGCGCTCGGCGAGGGCGCCGTGGCCGATCTCGCGACGCTTCGGCGAACCGACGCGGCCGGTCTCACCGGTGGAGTACGGCGGGAAGTTGTAGTGGTGCATGTAGCGCTTGGAGGTTTCCGGGCCGAGCGAGTCGACCTGCTGCGCCATCTTCACCATGTCCAGGGTGGTGACGCCCATGATCTGGGTCTCGCCACGCTCGAACAGGGCCGAACCGTGCGCGCGGGGCACCACGGCGACCTCGGCGGACAGCGCGCGGATATCGGCGAGCCCGCGGCCGTCGATGCGGAAGCTGTCGGTCAGGATGCGCTGGCGCACCAGCTTCTTGGTGACCGAGCGGAAGGCCGCGCCCAGCTCCTTCTCGCGTCCGGCGAAATCGTCGCCGAGACGGCTGAGCACGTCCAGCTTGATCTCGTCGATCTTGGCTTCGCGCTCCTGCTTGTCGGAGATCGCCAGCGCCTCGTTCAGCTCGCGCTTGGCGGTGCCCTCCACGGCCTCGAAGACATCGGCCTCGTACGGCGGGAACAGCGGGAACTCACCGGTCGGCTTGGCGGCCAGCTCGGCGAGGTCGGACTGCGCGCGGCACAGGCGGGCGATGAACGGCTTGGCGGCCTCGAGGCCCTCGGCCACGACGGCCTCGGTCGGCGCCTGCGCGCCGCCGTCGATCAGCTCGATCACCTTGTCGGTGGCCTCGGCCTCGACCATCATGATCGCGACGTCACCGGACTCGACCACGCGGCCCGCGACAACCATGTCGAACACGGCGCCCTCGAGCTGCTCGACGGTCGGGAACGCGACCCACTGGCCCTCGATCAGCGCGACGCGCACGCCGCCGACCGGGCCGGAGAACGGCAGGCCCGCGATCTGGGTGGACGCGGACGCGGCGTTGATCGCCACGACGTCGTAGAGATCCTTCGGATCCAGCGACATCACCGTCACCACGACCTGGATCTCGTTGCGCAGGCCGTCGACGAAGGACGGGCGCAGCGGCCGGTCGATCAGGCGGCAGGTCAGGATCGCGTCGGTGGAGGGGCGGCCCTCGCGGCGGAAGAACGAGCCGGGGATGCGGCCCGCGGCGTACATGCGCTCTTCGACGTCGACCGTCAGCGGGAAGAAGTCGAACTGGTCCTTGGGGTGCTTGCCCGCCGAGGTGGCCGACAGCAGCATGGTCTCGTCGTCCAGGTAGGCGACGACGGCGCCGGCGGCCTGACGGGCCAGACGGCCGGTCTCGAAGCGGACGGTGCGGGTGCCGTAGCTGCCGTTGTCGATCAGCGCGACGGATTCGAACACACCGGGCTCGACCTCTACGGCCGAGGACTTGCGTTCAGTTGTTTCGGTCATTCTCTGCTCTCAACCTCTCGTCTTCGCCGGATCGAGCGCTTCGTAGGCGCGATCCGGCTCTTCGTCAGCCGTACCTGGCACGGACGCGCGGCAACCCTCCTGGCTGCGACGCGCAGACCCGGCCTGTCCCCTGGGCCTGGAACTATCCAGAAGAGGGGCGACGCGGAGGCGATCATCGATCGAAGCCCGCCGGTGCTACCGGGAGGCCACTACCGAAGACCGACGCCACGCGGCGGGTGCTTACGGCTGTGCAGTGTTGTGCGCACGGGGAGGTGTTCACCCCTGATACGCAAATAGCCAACGGGGAGATTGTACGTCTCCCCGTTGGCTCGCCTATCGCTGGTCTGGAAACGCCAGCGTGTCAGACGGACTCAGCGGCGCAGGCCGAGGCGCTCGATCAGCGAGCGGTAACGCTCGATGTCCTTGGCCTGCAGGTACTTCGACAGGCGACGACGACGACCGATCAGGGCCAGCAGGCCGTGGCGGGTGTGGTGGTCGTGCTTGTGCTGCTTCAGGTGCTCGGTCAGGTCCGAGATGCGCTTGGACAGCAGCGCGATCTGCGCCTCCGGGGAACCGGTGTCCTTTTCGTGCAGACCGTATTCCTTGAGGATGGCGGTCTTCTGCTCGGTGGTCAGAGCCATGCGGCGTCCACTCCTATTTTTCAGTTCCGCGCTCGAATATCCGGTTACCCGGGGATGGGCGCCACCGCGGACCGCAGCAAACCCGAGGATCTACTTTAGCGGAGCGAATCCCGGCCACCGAATCGGGGTTATTCGGCGGCCGTGAGCACCTTGCGGGCGTTCTCCACGTCCCGCCCCATGGCCGCGAGCAGTTCGTCCAGCGAGTCGAATTTGCGCATACCGCGCAGGTGCTCCACGAAATCGATCGCGACCCGCTGACCGTAGAGATCGGCCTCACCCTCCAGGACGTAGGCCTCCACGGTGCGGTTCACCCCGTCGAACTGCGGGTTGGTGCCGACCGAGATCGCGGCCATCGCCCGCTGCCCCGGCGCGGCCGCGCCGATCGTGGGCCCGCTGGGATCGAGCACCGTGAACCACCCCGCGTACACCCCGTCGGCCGGGATCGCGGCCAGCGGCGCGGGCGCGACGTTCGCGGTGGGAAAACCGAGCTCCTTGCCGCGGCCGTCGCCGTGCACGACCACGCCCTCGACGCGGTGCGGGCGGCCCAGCGCCTCGGCCGCGGACGCCATGTCGCCGGCGTCGACGCAGGCGCGGATATAGGTGGAGGAGAAAGTGACCGCGTGCTCGCCGACCAGCTTGACGCCGTCGACCTCGAAACCGAAGCGCTCCCCCAGCTCGCGCATGGTCTCGACGGTGCCGGCGGCCTTCTTGCCGAAGGTGAAGTTGTCGCCGACCACGACCTCGGCGACATGCAGCCGCTCGACCAGCAGATCGTGCACGTAGCTCTCGGGCGTCAGCTTCATGAACTCGGGCGTGAACGGCATGACGCAGAAGACGTCGACGCCGAGCTCCTCGGCCAGTTCGGCGCGCCGGGGCAGCGTGGTGAGCTGCGCCGGATGTGAACCGGGCCGCACCACCTCCATCGGGTGCGGGTCGAAGGTCATCAGGACCGCCGGGACACCACGTGCCGCCGCGGATTTCACCGCCCGGCTGATCAACTGGGCATGGCCGCGATGCACGCCGTCGAACACTCCGATCGTGAGTACGCAGCGGCCCCAGTCGGCGGGCACATCGTCGAGGCTTCGCCATCTCTGCACGGTTGCAGCGTACGCAAATGGCGTGGCGAACAGTATTCCGGCGTCCCACAAGTCACATCCCGTTATCCAGTTCGTGAACAGGCGTTCGGTACGCGGCCCGGTGATGTGTACTTCGGCGAAGGAGTGCATAAGCTCGGGGACGTGCCCGGTAAACGAGACATCGCCACCCGACGCGAGCTGGCGGAGCAGGCCCCCGCGGCCGACGCGGCCGCTTCCGGCGACACCGCGACGATCGCCCCGGAGCTGACCTCGGTCGCCCAGGACTACCTGAAGGTGATCTGGACCGCGCAGGAGTGGTCGCAGGAGAAGGTGTCGACCAAACTGCTCGCCGAGCGCATCGGCGTGTCCGCCTCCACCGTCTCCGAGGCCGTGCGCAAACTCGCCGATCAGGGCCTGGTCGAGCACGCCCGCTACGGATCGATCACCCTCACCGAGCACGGGCGGCGCGCCGCCGTCGCCATGGTGCGCCGGCACCGGCTGATCGAGACCTTCCTCGTCAACGAGCTCGGCTACGGGTGGGACGAGGTGCACGACGAGGCCGAGGTGCTCGAGCACGCGGTCTCGGAACTGCTGATGGCGCGCATCGACGCGAAACTCGGCTACCCCGACCGGGATCCGCACGGCGACCCGATCCCCTCGGTGGACGGCGCGGTGCCGACCCCGCCCGCCCGCCAGCTCAGCGATTTCGCGGCCGGCGAATCCGGGCGGGTGGCCCGGATCTCCGATTCCGACCCGGACATGCTGCGCTACTTCGATTCGGTGGGCATCGCGCTCGACACCGCGATCACGGTGCTGGAGCGCCGCGATTTCGCGGGGACGATCTGCCTGCGGATCGAGTCCGCCGAGACGCCCATCGATCTGGGGCGTCCGGCGGCCGAGGCGATCTGGCTCACCGCCTGAGCGTTCCGTTCAGCAGTTGGGGAAGTAAGGCCGCAGACGTTCGGGGACACCGTCTTTCACGGCCTGGGTCCAGCAGGTGTCGTGCGGGAAGATCTCGTAGGTGACCCAGCGCTCGTAGTTGTGGCGCACGATGCGCTGGGAATCGCCGGGCAGGTTCCAGCGGATGACGCCCCAGCTTCCCTCGCAGTCGTGCACCTCGGCGAGGGCAGGGTTCTTCTGTTCCGGATACAGCGCGTCGGCCGCCGCGAGGTCGCCGACGATCGTCGCCGCGTCGCAGACCGGGGGCCAGCCCGGATCCTGGAAGCGGAAGTCGCCGGTGAACGTCTCGCCCGCCCGGGGGACGAACAAGGTGTGCATGCCCTCCGGAACCGGCCGGGTGCCCGTCGGTGGCGTGCCCATATTCATCCGATAGCAGCCCAGCGGCACAGTGAAGCTCACCCTGCCGTCGGCGCCCGTGGTGCCGTCGAAACGCAGGACCTCCTGGCCGCCTTCGTCGGGCATATCGCGTTTCACCGGGTCGCAGGGAGTGACCAGGTGCAGGCTGACCGGCACCTTCGGGACCGCGTGCTGGGCGAGGGTCACGGTTCGCACGACCGCCGTCGCCGTCGGCCGGGACGGGGCGGGCGCCGCGGGCGGCGCAGTGGTCACCGAACCCGCCGGGGTACTTCCGACCTCGAGGGCCGAACTCGGTTGCGCCGCGGTCGAACCGGCGGTCACCGGCGCGCGGCTGGTGGTGGCCGCGGGCTCACCGCCGCTCGCACATCCCACCACCGCGACCGCCAGCGCGGCGAGAACTATTGTCTTCTGGGCGATTCCACGCATCATTGCCCGGGCCTTTCGCTCGAATCCGCGCACACCCCGACGGCCGGTCGGGGACGACCGGCCGGCGCGCGGCCCATGAACTCACGATCGGCCAGGGATCTAAGGGTTTTCCGCAGGATTTCTGCGGAGCCTCAGCGGGACAGGAACTCCAGCAGGGCGCGGAACTCCGGCGGTGAGAGGTAACCGTCGCCGTCGGCGTCGGCGGCCTCGAGCAGGGCGTCGGCGGGACCGTCGATCATCCCCTGGCCGACCTGGCGGATCAGCTGCTCCAGCTCATCCACCGAGATCCTGCCGTCCTTGTTCATGTCGAAAACCTGGAAGGCGGCGTCCGCGTCGGTGACCTCGATGCGGCCCGCGACCAGGGCGGCGTCGAATTCGGCCCGGGAGATCAGGAAATCGCCGTCGGTGTCGGCGGCGGCGACCATGCGCTCGACCGAGGCCTGGTCGACCTCGATGCCGAGGGCGCGGATGCCGATCAGAATGTCCTCGACCGAGACCTGCCCATCCTGGTCCCGGTCCCACAGATCGAACGAATCCGGATGTGCGGTCATCGATGTACCCCTCGTCGCGCGGCCGCCGGCCGATGCGGCGGACGCCCGTCACTCTACGGGCGGGAGGGCCGCGTGGGCCGCTCGAGAAAAGTTCTGAATTGAACTGGAACGGAATGATTTATTCCGCTAGACTTCGAAGCAACACACAGCATGGAGGCGACATCATGACCGGCAAGCTCGAGATCCACGAAGGCACGTTTCCCAACGGGCTCCCCTACCTGCGCTTCGGCAGCGGCACGCCGCTCGTCGCCCTGCCCGGCTCCACCGCCGAGCACGGGAACCTCGCCGGCAGCGCCCGCAAGTTCATGATCAAGCCGTTCCTCGGCCTGGCCGAGCGGCACACGGTCTACGTCGTGAACCGGCGGCCCGGCCTGGCCGCCGGTGCCACCCTGGCCGACATCGCCACCGACCTGGCCGAGGAGTTGCAGAGCGAATTCGGCGCACCCGTCGACGTGCTCGGCTACTCCACCGGCGGCTCGGTGGCCCAGCAACTGGCGCTGGCGCATCCGAAAGCCGTTCGGCGCCTGGTGGTCGTCAGCTCGGCCTACACGCTGAGCCCGGCGGCGCGGGCCGCCATGCGGCGCTTCGCCGAACTCGCCGCCGCGGGCAAGCGGCCCGCCACGGCGTGGGCCGCGATCGCGAGCGCGTCCCCGGTGGGCCGGCGGCTGATGTCCGGGCTGCTGTGGCTGCTCGATCCGATGATGCGGCCCGCCGACGGCGATTACACCGACGCCATTCGGGCCATCGAGGCCGAGGATTCCTGGGACATCCAGGATCGCCTCGCCGAAATCCAGGCTCCCACCCTGGTTCTCGGCGGCGACAAGGATCTCGCCTACCCCGCGCAGATGTTCCGCGACACCGCGGCCGGCATCCCCGACGCGACCGTCGTGCTGTACGCGGATCGCAACCACAACAGCGCGATCGAGGACGCCCGCTTCCCGCAGACGGTCGCCGAATTCCTGCACGCCTGAGCGGTGACGGCCGGGACCCCCTGGTTCCCGGCCGTCAGACCGCGCCGGCGCGTTTCTCGTCGGCGTCGGCCAGCCAGAACAACAGCGGCGGCATGGCCATTTCGATACCGGTGAGCACGATCTGGAACCAGTGCGGCCAGCCGTGCACCGCCAGCGAGACCAGGCGGCCGACGACGCCGAGCAGGAACACACCCGCCAGCCAGCGCACCGCGAGCGCGGGAATCGGATCCTGCCGGGCGGCCCAGATCCAGGCCGCGCCGTAACCCGCGAAGATCGCGCCGAAGAAGCGGCTCAGACTGTCGGCGGTGACGCCCGCTTCCGCCATGTCGGGAACCGCGTCGTTACCCAGGGCGATGTGCAGGAATCCGATCGCCACGCAGGCGACACCCATGGTCAGCGCCAGGGTTTTGAGCAATCTGGACATGCGTTCCTCCCGTCGGCGGCGTACTCCATTGCGGCACAGCCGATCTCGCAGTCGGTCTTTAGTAGACGCGTGTCTACTAGTTGCAGACTACGGCCTTGGTAGACACGCGTCAACTAACATCGTCGGGGTGACCACCCGCCGCCGCCTCGCCCCCGACGAACGCCGCCGTCTACTCGTGGAAACCGGTGCGCGGCTCTTCGCCGACCGCGCCTACGACGCGGTCCTGATGGAGGACGTGGCGGCGGCGGCCGGGGTCTCCCGGGCCCTGCTCTACCGGCATTTCCCGAGCAAACGCGAACTCTTCGTCGCCGTCTACGAACAGGCCACCGAGCAACTGCTGGTCGTCACCGAACTCGACCCCGCACTCCCGCTCGTCGGTCAGCTCGCCGCCGGGCTCGAGGCGCACCTGGACTACTTCGCGGCCAACGCCCAAGCCGTCCTGGCGGCCAACAAGGTGCTCGCCACCGACCCGACCATCCAGTCGATCATCACCGGCGAATTGGACGAGCTCCGGCAGCGCCTGCTCGACGTCCTCGGCGTCAACGGCGCCTTGCGCGCCACCGCCTCCTCGATCCTGATGAGCTGGCTGACGTTCGTGCGGGTGCTCACCGTCGAGTGGCTCGAGCACCGCACCATGACCCGTGATCAGCTGCGCGACATCAGCATGAACGCGCTGCTCGGCGCGCTGGGCACGATCCTGCCCGGGTAGGGCGTCACAGATTGGCGGGCCGGACGACCATGACCGAGGACGCCCGCTTGCCGCTCTCCTGGAGCAGGGCGATGGCCCGGCCCCCGGCGTCGACGGCGGCGTAGACGCCCGGGATGCCGACGGGATCGAGCCAGCGGCCGTTGCGGAGCGACTCGGCCTGGGATTCGTCGATCTCGCGGTGCGGGAACGCGGTGCGCACCGCCTCATCCATCTCGAGGCTGAGCAGCGCGGCCTCCGGGTCGGATTCGGCGAGGGCGGCCAGCTCACCGAGTGTGCGGGCGTGCTCGAGGGTGAACGGGCCGACCCGGGTGCGGCGCAGCGCGGTGAGATGGCCGCCGACGCCGAGTGCGGCTCCGAGGTCGCGGGCCAGCGCGCGGATGTAGGTGCCCGAGGAGCACTCGACCTCGACCTCGAGATCGACGAACTCGCCGTCCGGAATGTCGTGGCGCGCCAGCACATCGAAGCGGGAGACCGTCACCGGCCGGGCGGCGAGCTGCACGTCCTCACCCGCGCGGGCGCGCGCGTACGCGCGTTCACCGTTCACCTTGATCGCGCTGACCGTGGCGGGCACCTGTTCGATGTCGCCGGTCAGGGCCTTGACCTGGACGGCGATGTCGTCGTCGGCAACGTGCAGCGCCGGCGTGGTCGCGAGCACCTCCCCCTCGGCGTCGTCGGTGTTCGTCGACTGCCCGAGCCGGATCGTCGCGGTATACGCCTTGGTGGTCAGGGTGAGCAGGCCGAGCAGCTTCGTGGCCCGCTCCACACCGAGCACCAGCACGCCGGTCGCCATCGGGTCCAGCGTGCCCGCGTGCCCGACCTTCTTGGTGCGCAACAGCCTTCGGCTCTTGGCGACGACATCGTGACTGGTCCAGCCGCCGTCCTTGTCGACGATCAGCAGGCCGCCGAGCGCGGGCGCCGCCATCAGCCGTGCACGATCGCGGTCAGGATGCGCCCGTCGGCGATCAGCCAGCGGCCGTCGAACGAGACCAGCGGGGCGCCGCCGTCGGTCGTCTGCCCCGGCACCAGGATCTCGCTGTGGAACGTGCCCGACCCCGTGTCGGCGGTGACCTCGTCGAGAGTGAAGGTGATGTGCGCGTCCTCGAAACCGAGCCAGCGCATCGTCAGCGGGAACCAGGCCTTGTAGGTGGCCTCCTTCGCGCAGAACAGCAGCCGATCCAGGTGCAGCGCACCGGAAGTCGTGGCCAGCCAGGTGCGCTCCTGCGGCAGGCTCACCGAATCGAGAACACCCTCGGGCAGCGCCGCGTGCGGTTCGGCATCGATGCCCACCGAACGGAACCGCAGCCGATGCGCCAGCGCCGCCGCCCGATACCCCTCGGTGTGGGTCAGGCTGCCGACCACGCCGCGCGGCCACAGCGGCATCCCGCGTTCGCCCTTGCCGATCGCGACCTGCGGCTCACCGAGCTGCTCCAGCGCCAACCGGGCGCAGTGCCGCGCGCCGATGAAGTCGCGGCGGCGCTTCTCCACCGACTTCTCGATCAGGTGCTCCTCGGCCGGATGCGCCTTCAGATCGTCCGGGTACTCCAGCAGTTCGGCGGCGGCGACGCCACTGGGCAGAATGTTCTCGATCATCGCCTTCGAGCCTATCCGAGCCGCTCGATTGCCCGCCCACCACGGGCGCTCGTCAGACGCCGCGGCGGCGTTCGGCGCGCTCGCGCATCTCGGCGGCGGCCTTCTCCATTTCCGGGGTCAGCTCGAAATGGCCGCCGAACTTGTTGAGGCTGCCCGGCGGGTACTCCGGAGTCGGCAGGATCTGGCGCAGCAGCGGATCCGGGAGGCCGCGGCGCTGCCACTCGCGCGGGTAGCCCAGCGAGACCTCCTCGAAGCGGACGCCGTCGTAGTAGCTGGTGCGCGGGATGTGCAGGTGGCCGTAGACCGAGCAGACCACGTTGTAGCGGGTGTGCCAGTCGGCGGTGAGTTCGGTGCCGCACCAGAGCGCGAACTCCGGATAGAACAGCACGTCGGTGGGCTGGCGGACCATCGGGAAATGGTTGATCATGACCAGCGGGGTGCCGGGGGCCAGCGCGTCCAGCTTGCGCTGGGTGGCCTGGACGCGGGCGTGACACCAGGCGTCGCGGGTCAGGTACGGGTCCGGAGAGAGCATGAACTCGTCGGTGGCGACGACATTGCGCTCCCGGGCGATGGCCAGGCCCTCAGCCTTGGTGGTGGCGCCCTTGGGCAGGAACGAGTAGTCGTAGAGCAGGAACAGCGGAGCCAGGGTGACCGGGCCGCCGAACTCCTCCGCACCCGCGCCCGTCCACACCGGGAACGGATCCTCCGGGGTCAGCACGTCCAGGTCGCGGCAGATCGACACCAGGTAGTCGTAGCGGGGAGCGCCGTGCATCTGCACGGGATCCTTTGGCGTGGTCCACAATTCGTGGTTGCCCGGCACCCAGATCACCTTCGCGAACCGGCCGCGCAGCAACTCCAGCGCCCAGCGGATATCGTCGGTCTTCTCCCCCACATCGCCGGCGACGATCAGCCAGTCCTCCGGCGAATCCGCCGTGATCTGCTCGACCACCGGCCGATTCCCCTGGTGCCCGACATGAACATCGCTCACCGCCATCAACTTGGGTATCACCACACCCACCTTGGCACATCCGCTCCCACCCGGCGCGCCCACCTCCCCCGCGCCCGGATCACCCGGGATGCCGCACCCGCGCCGTCGCCGCGAACCCCGAGGCCACGGTCAACGTCCCGTTCGCCGCCCGCCGGCACGAAGCCACGGCCAGATGACTCGGAACCAGGCTCGCCGGGATCGCCACCCCACCCTCGATCTGATACCGCGAGTTCGTCACCTTCCACGAGGTCGCCGCCGGATCCATCGGGGTCACCGGCGGACCGTCCTTTCGAACCACCACCATGACCTCGGTAACTCCGGACGGCCAGTCGAACGTCAGCCGCCCGTCCTCGATCGCGAGGTTTCCGACCGTCGGAATTCCGCTCGGCATCGGTTCGTCGGGAAGCGCCGCCTCGTCCGCGGACGGGTTCTCCTGCGGCCGTGCGGGCGAGATCGGTTGCGGCGCGGACGACCCCGAACCGGGCGTTACCGACTCATCAGATGAACCCGACCCGCGGGTGCCAGGTCCGCTGGATGCCTCCGAAGCGGGCACGACAGGCTTTGTCGGCGAGGCTGTTTCGGCGGACACGACCGGGTCGACCGAACTCGCCTCGTCGCGGGTGCCACCGGCGGGGAACGCGGGTGGCGTGGGCTGGTCGGCGGAATCTGCTTCGTGCGACCCGATCGGGGTCGCCGGTGCGGCGTCGGGCGTCACCGAAGGATCGGCGGCCTGCGCGCTCGAGTGTGCGGAGGGTCGCGGAGGGCGGGCGAAAGAGATCGGTTGCGAAGCATCGGATTCCGAGGTGGACGCTGGGCGCTGCTCTGCGGACGCGGAGGATCGGGTGAAGTCGATCGGCCGTGTGCCGGGGTCCACCGGCGGAACTGGTGGCGGCATCTGGCCGGTGGACTGTGGGGCTGCCGGATCGGCCGGCTGTTCGGTGGCACCGGTCGGCGCATCGGTGGAGATCGGCTGCGGCGCAACAGGCTCAGCAGGTGTCCCCGAACTGGGCGCGACGTGCCCGGCGGATGATTCCGACGCGGGCGTTACAAGCTCCGTCGGCGAGAGCGTTTCGGCGGAGGCGATCGGGTCGGCGGAGGCGACCGGATCAACAGACGCGACCGGATCGGGAGAGTCGACCGAGGCAGCAGAGGCGACCGGGGCGGGCGGGGCAGCTGAGTGCGCGCCCTGGCGTTGATCGGCGTCGACACCTCTGTGGCTATGGTCGCCGTCGGCGTCATTTCTGGCGTCCGCGGACGCTTCGCGAGAATCGCTGGCTGAGAACGCAGGTGGTGGGGGCTGGTCGGCCGGGGTGGCTTCGGTCGGGTCGGTCGGCGTCGCTGGTGCGGCGTCGGGCGTCGTCGATGGCGGGGCTGCGCTGGGTCTTGGAGGACGGGCGTAGGAGATTCGTTTCGGGGCAACCGGTTCGGTGGTCGGCGCGGCGGCAGGTGTGTCCGGCGTAGCGGTGTCGGTCCGGGTGGGTGGGGCGTCGGAGCGGGTTTCGGCGGAGTAGCGGCCGGCGATGGCGGCTACTACGGCGTAGACGGGGGTGCCGGTGGGTGGGGCGCCGCCGTCTTCGAGTTCGGTGGCGCGGGTGCGGCCGATGGCGCGCCAGGTGCCGTCGGGTTGGCGGCGGGTGACCTTGTAGTCGGCGGTGCCGGTGCGGGTGGGGGTCCAGGTGATGACGATCGAGCCGTTGGGGAGGCGGGAGGTGCGGACGGCGGTGGGGGGCTCGATGGGGGTGGCGGCGAGGGCGGCTTCGGCGCCGGGGTGGTCGGCGCAGGCGGACTGGGCGGCCAGGAGGGTGTGGGTGCGGTGTTCGGATGCGGCGGAATCGGCTTCGGCGACAAGGCGGTCCGCGGTGGCGATCGCCTGTTCGGCCTGGGCGAGGAGGTCGTCCAGGGTGGCTGTCTGGCCGGTGGGGGGCGGGACGTCCGAGGCGTGGCGGCGCAGGTGCTCGAGGTGGGTGCGGGCTTCGACGAAGCGTTTGGCGGTGGTGGCGGCGAGGGCGTCGCGCCAGCGGGTGGTCGCTTCGGCGAGGGTTTTCTCGATGTCCTCGGCGACGGGGCGGATGGGTGTCGCGCCGCCGTTGGCGCCCGCGTCGAGCTGTCTGGCTTCGGCGATGTGGCGCGCGGCTTCCTGCGGGCGGCCGCCGCGCAGGGCGGCGCGGGCGGCCTTGAGGGGCTCTTCCCAGTCGCGGTTCTGGGCACCCGATCGTGCACCCGCGGATCGGCCCACGGGTGGACGCGCGGGGCGGCCTCCGGCGCTGTCGACGGAACCGTGGCGATCCGCGGATCCACCCGGCCCATAGCGGTTCGGCGAAGCATCGGAACCGTACCTGTCCGCGGACCCGGCAGCGCGGTCCGGCGATCCACCGGACCCGTACTGCGCTGCCGCCGAACCACTCTCGATCCGAGCGCCCAGCGCCCCGGCCAGCTCGGCCAGCAGCCGCACGGCCTCCGCACGATCGAGCCCGAGCTCGATCGCCTCCTCGAGCAGGAACTGGTAATCCTCGCCGACGAGCTGATCCTCCACCAGCACCGCGGCCCGCACCTTCGGCCGCAGCTCGGCGGCGACGTCCTCGGTGATCGACCGGACGTATTCGTCGGCGATCGCCCCGCCCGCTTCGAGCACATCCTGGACGTGCACGAGCAGTTCGTCCAGCACCACGCGTACCCGCCCGGGCGGCAGTTCCCGCGAGCGGGCGCGCAGGGCTTCGGCCCGCAGCCGGATCTCGTTGGTGTGCGTCGCCTGGGCCGGATCGATCTGCAGGAGCGCGAACAGGGTCGGCGTGGGCGGTCCTTCGAGCAGCCGCGCCCATTCGCTGAGCAGCTGGCGAATCTGCTTGCGGCGCTGCTCGGTCAGCGCGCTCGGCGCGGCGGGAGCCTCCTCGGCGAGAATCCGGTGCCGCCGCAGCCGGGCCGCGACCTCGGCGGCGGTGAGGCCGCCCATCGCGCCGATCTCCTCCAGCCCCGCGACCTTCGCCGCGGGCACGCCGCCGTAGCGCTGCACCAGCCGGGTGATCGCGGTGTCGAGCATCTCGAAGCGCTCCGCGTCGCGCTGCTCGCGCTCGTTGCGCACCCGCATCGCCTCGGCGCGCCGGGAACCGCTGTGCAGCAGCAACTCCGACCGATGCTCATGACCGTCCACCAGCAGGCCGACCAGCACCCGGTACTTCGGATGATCGCGCTGCTTCTGCCAGAAGCCCCAGACCTCCGCGACCCGCGCGGAAACCTCGGCGTCGCTGAGGGTTTCGGCTTCGTCGAGCGGAATGTCGTAGAGCTCGAACGGATCCGAGAACTCGATCCCGCCCCGGCGTTCGACCTCGGCCAGGACGCGTTTGCGGTAGTCGTTGGGGACGAAAGCGTGCATGGCGACTCAGCCGGCGCGCCGGCGGGAACGCTGCACCTGGTCCAGCTCCCGCGCCACATCGGCCTGCGACAGCGTGGCCCCGGTCTGCGCGGACAGCGTCAACGGCATGTCGGCGTCGACATGGTGCGCGGTGACGTGCAGGATGCCGTCGAACCCCATCTCGAAGGTGACCCGCACCTCGCTGCCCGCCGGATACCCGGGCGGAATCCCCCGGATCCGGCCCTCCACCAGCACTTTGGTGTCCTCGGGCCGCACCGAGGCGGCCTGCCCCTGCTGCTCGACGATGGTGAGCTCGATCTGATCCTGATCCTCGCGGATGGTGCCGAAGGATCTGCGCACCCGCACCGGCAGCGTCTGATTCCGGTGCACCAGCCACGCCGCGGACAGCCCGTAGTGCGTGTCCAGCGCGAGCACGCCGAACCCGCGCGACACCACGGTGTCGACCTGGATGTCCAGCATCCGGCGCACCAGGCTCACGGGTTGCCCGAAGGAGGCGGCCACCCGCGCGACGGCCTGCTCGAGATCGGCCGGGGCGGCTTCCTGCAACGGCGAACCGTCGCGCAACCGGCCGCGCGTGATCAGGTCGGCGACGATCAGCCTTTCCAGCTCGAGTTTCTCGCCGTAGAGCGCCGCGCCGCGCGCCACCGACAGGTCCGGATCGCGCAGCTCACCGGTCAGCCCCAGCTCTTTCCCCAGTTCCCGCGCCACCATCGGCATGCGCGAGGACCCGCCGACCAGCAGCAGCCGATCGACCGCCGCCACTCCGCGCTTACCGGCTGCGGCCAGGCAATCCCGGGTGAGATCGAGGGTGCGCCGCATCAGCGAGGACGTCATCTGTTCGACTTCGTCGCGGGTCAGCGAGATCACCGCGCGGGCGCCGTCGTGCGCGACCACCACATCGGTGCGCTCGACCTCGCTCAGCTCGCACTTCGCCCGCTCCGCGGCCAGCACCAGCATCTGCGAGCCCGCCGAATCGTCCAGCGGGTCTTCGGCATCGGGGTTGGCCGCGCAGAACTGCTGCGACAGATACAGCGCGATCCGCTCGTCCCAGTCGGCGCCGCCGAGCTGGTGATCGCCCTCCACGGCCAGCACCGTGATGCGCCGGTCGGCGAGCTCGATGACGGTGGCGTCGAAGGTGCCGCCGCCCAGGTCGTAGACCAGAACCGTTTCCCTGGCTTCGGATTTGCCGACGTCGACGCTGCCGTCCAGCCGGCCGAAGCCGTAGGACAGTGCCGCGGCGATCGGCTCGGACAGCACGCCCGCCACCTCGAAACCCGCGTAGGCTCCCGCCTGGATGGTGGCGCGCCGCTCTTCGTCACCGAAGTACGCGGGTACCGTGATCACCGCCCGCTGCACCCGCTCGCCGCCGCCGAACTCGGCGTCGGCGGCCAGGCTCTTGAGCACCAGCGCCGATACCGCGGGCGCGGACCAGCTTTCCCCGTGCGCGGTGAACCGCCAGTCGGCATCGCCCATGCGGCGTTTCACCAGCGCACAGACATGCTCCGGGTCGAGGCGGGCTTGCCGCCGGGCGCCCTCACCGACCAGATGATCGAACGCGGACGCGAACAGCACTACCGACGGCACCGTCGCCTCGCCGTTCATCCCAACCATGACTTCTGGACGTCCGTCGGCGTCGATCCGCGCGATAGCCGAGTTCGTTGTGCCCAGGTCGATCCCGTAGACCCCCATGGGACGCGATGGTAGCAGCCGGATCCGGTGCGCGTTATGGTCCGGATATGTCTGAATCAGTCGTGCGGCGCGCCGAGGAATTCGACGGCCCCACCAGCCCGATCCGACGTGACCCGGCCGCGGCGGAACCGCCTGCCGCCGAACCCGATTCCGCGCACCGGACGCTGCTGCGCCTGGTCGAGCAGGTCGAGGACCTCTCCCGGGTGATCGCCCGCCAGGCCGCCACCATCGAGCGCCTCACCGACGAGGCCCGGGCGCGTACGAAGCAGGAACGCGCGGGCGCCGACCTACCCCTGGTCGTCGAGCTGTTCGCGCTGCACAACGACGCGGCGGCGTGCGCCGCGACGGCGGAATCCGACCGTGAGCGCGACGCTTTCACCGCGCTCGCCACCAGGATGGACCGCCTGCTGGCCGGTCGCGGCGCGGCGCTGGTGACGCCGCGCCCCGGCGACGCCTTCGACTCGCTGACCATGGAAGCGGCCGATGTCGCCGTGACCGCCGATCCGGCCGCGGACCGCACCGTCGAGGCCCTGGTGCTGCCGGGGCTGACGGTGGGCGAGCGCTCGATTCGCCCGGCGAGCGTCATCGTCCGCAAGCATCGCCCCGCGGCCGCGGACTGACCGTCACCGCACGCGCTCGTACGGATGTTCCGGCCGTTCGATCGGCCGGAACTCCGCCACGGCGAGGGTCGGCACGAGCTCCGGATCACGCCCGGCGCTGCCGGTTTCCACTCGGCCCCGGATCTCGAGCCAGGTGTCCTCGGGGAACTGCTCCGGCAGTCCGGCCAGATGCACACGCACGTAGCGGGCGTCGGCGACACAGCAGGTGATGGCGACCCGTGCCAGGTCGGGCCCCATGGCGAAGCCGCGCACCATGATCTCCCGGTCGTCCAGGGAACGCAGCGAATCGAGCGTCGCACGCGCCACCAGCTCCGAAATCGACAGCACCGGAGCGGGTTCGGCAGGAAGCGGTGGGAACGGCCAGGATTGCGGCTGTTCGGCGGCGACTCGCACCGGCGCGGTGGTCTCGGCCGCCCCCGCGCCCAGTGCGGGCGGGGTGATCAGCACCAGGGCGGCCACCGGAATCAGCAACAGCCACTGGGCGCGCTCGCCACCGTGCCCGTCGTCACCGTGGTGCCCTGCTCGGTCGCGGATGTCGCGGACGATGGCCACCAGCGCCAGAAGCACGATGACGAGCCCGCTGATCAGCAAGTACGGGAACAGGCCCGGCTTGACGTAGTTGAGGTAATCGCCGTTCACGGTGACCAGCAGGACGGCACCGCCGGTGAGCAGGAGCAGCAGGTTCTGCGCCTCGCGCCTCATCGCGCCCCGCCCAGGCAGAGATAGCCGGCGAGCGTCGCGCAGGTCACCGCGACGACGAAGGTCAACGGCGCGAACCGGATCGCGAAGTGGCGGCCGAAACTACCGGCCTGCATGGCGAACAGCTTCACGTCGATGGCGGGCCCCACCACCAGGAACACCAGTCGCGGCAGCAGCGGCAGCCCCGACATGCTCGCGGCGACGAACGCGTCCGCCTCCGAGCACAGCGCCAGCAGCACCGCGAGCACGGCCAGCACCAGGATCGCGAGCAGCATCTGCCCGGCCAGCCGCTCGTACCAGGACGGCGGGACCAGCACGTGCAGCGCGGCCGCGGCCGCCGCTCCGAGCACGAGAAAGGCCGCGGCCTGCAGGAAGTCGTGCCGCGCCGCCTCGGAGAACACTTCCCAGCGGGTGCGGCCGTGGACGCAGTGATCGTGCCCGCCCCGCGGCACCATCCAGCCCGGTCGCCCGACGCGCGACCAGATCAGCCCCATCACGATCGCCGTCGCCAGCGACCCGAGGAACCGCGCGCCCACCATCCCCGGCTCGTCGGGAAACGCCACCGCCGTCGACACCAGCACGACCGGATTGATCGCCGGCGCCGACAGCAGGAAGGCCAGCGCGACCGAACTGGGCGCACCCTGATCGATCAGCCGGCGGGCCACGGGGACCACGCCACACTCGCAACCGGGCAGCGCCATCCCGGCCAGCCCGGCCACACCGATGGCGGCGGGCTCATTGCGCGGCAGCACTTTTCGCAGCACGGCGGGCGAGACGAACGCCGCGATGCAGCCGCTCACCAGCACACCCAGCACCAGAAACGGCACGGCCTGCACGAACACTCCGACGAACACCGTGAGCGCCGTCTGCAACCGGGCCGTCGACCCGATCATCGCCGAGAGCCAGCCCTGCAGGAGCGCCGCCACCACCAGCACGCCGACCAGCACATGGGTCGAGGACACCTGGTTCCGCAGCGGCCGCGTCTCGAGCATGGACCCATCTTGCCAGTTATGAATATCGTTTCCAGGTATGCCTTCCGGTTCCGCCGTGTCCTTCAGGATGTCGGTGCGGCATGCGAAAGTTGGCGCATGACCGGTTTCACCACCGCCACGGACTACGCCTGGGCGGACGAGCAGTACGCGCATCTGATGGAGGCGTACTGCCTGACCCTGGTGCGCGGGCTGGAGCCCGCGGCGTTGCTCGGCGCGCTGGGCGCGGAGCCGCGCCCCAGCGTCGTCGGCGTCGACGCCCTGCACGAGCCCAGCTTCGACGCCTGGGACGATCACGGCGGCGACAAGCTATTCCTCGGGGTCACCCGCGTCGGCGAGTGGGCCCTGATGGTCGAGTCCAACGGCTACCTCGGGACGATCAGCACGGTGATACAGCCGCTGTCGCGCGGGCGCACGGTGGTGTCGCACTTCCGCAATGTCAACGCGGTGGACCACTTCTACTGGTACGAGGACGGCGCGCTGCGCCTGCATTTCGAGCCGCTCTTCGCCCACAGCCGCGAGGGCAGCCACGCCGAGGAATTCGCCGCGGAGATGCGAGAATCCGGCTTCGACCTCAGCGCCGACGAGGACCGCGATTTCGAATGGCACACCGAGGCCGCCTTCGCGCTCGCCCACCGCGTCACCGGCGTCCGGCTCACCCCGGAGCTCTTCGCCACCGCGGAATTCACCTGCGGGCTCGCACCACGCCCCTGATCCGCGCGTCACACCGATCTCGGGCCACCACCCCGCCCGAGGCCGGTTCAGGCGCTGCCCGCCGGCACCTCCGCGCCCACCCGGATCCAGCGCCCGGACAGAGCCCGCCACACCACGGCCGCGAGCCGCAGGATCATGAAGGCGACCAGGCCCGTCCAGATTCCGGCGAGCCCCCAGTCGAAGATCAGCGACAGCCAGATCGCGGGCAAGAAGCCGAGCAGCGCGGCGCCGAGGGTGGCGGTGCGCAGGAAGGCGGCGTCGCCCGCGCCGAGCAGCACTCCGTCCAGCGCGAACACCACACCTGCTACCGGGATGATCGCGACGAAGAACCACCAGGCGACGCCCGCACGGTCCAGGACCTCCGGGTCGGTGGTGAACAGCCGCGGAACCAGGCTGTAGCCGGCCGCGAAGCATCCGGCCAGGATTAGCGCGAAGGCCGTGGACCACTCGGTGATGCGCCGCGCCAGCCACTTCGCGCCGCCGGCGTCACCCGCGCCCAGCGCGGCGCCGACCAGGGTCTGCGCGGCGATGGCCAGCGAATCCAGGGTGAGCGACAGGAAGGTCCACAGTTGCAGCACCAGCTGATGGGCCGCGACCGAGGCCGCCCCGAACCGGGCCGCGACCGCCGCCGCCGAGACGAAGCAGGCTTGGAACGCGAGACTGCGGGCGATCAGATCGCGCCCCATCACCAACTGGGCCTTGATGACCGACCAGTGCGGCGCCAGCGAAATTCGCTCGCGCACCAGCGCGTACAGGAACAGCACCCCGCTCACCCCCTGCCCCGCCAGGTTGGCCACGGCCGATCCGGGCAGGCCGAGTTCCGGTGCGCCGAACCAGCCGTGCACCAGGATCGGGCACAGCACCGCCGAAAGCAGCAGGCCCACCACCACATACACCAGCGGCCGCCGAATATCCTGCACGCCGCGCATCCACCCGTTGCCCGCCATCGAGATCAGGATCAGCGGCACCCCGCACACCGCGATCCGCAGCCACTCCAGCGCCGCCGCGGCGATGTCACCGCCACCGGCGATGGCGCTGGTCAACGGGACCGCGAAGAGCTGCACCACGGCCACGATGACGAGCCCGACCGCGACCGCGATCCAGGTCGCCTGCACCCCTTCGGCCATCGCGCCCGGATCGTCGCCCGCGCCGTGCCGTCGGGCCGCGCGCGCCGTCGTCCCGTACGACAGGAAGGTCAGCTGCGCGCTCACCTGCGCCAGGATCAGCCCGCCGACCGCCAGCCCGGCCAGGGCCAGCGCCCCCAGCCGCCCCACCACGGCCATGTCGAACAGCAGATAGATCGGCTCGGCCACCAGCACGCCGAGCGCGGGCAGCGCCAACCCCAGTATCCGCCCGGGTCCGGCGTCCACCCCGCCCTCGGCCACCACCGGCTTACCGAACCGCCCCACGCCCAACCTCCCGACACCACTCGCCACCGATCTCGAACTCCCCCACCCAACCACTCCGCACCGACAACCACACACCCGCAGCTCTTACCGGACACCGGCTGCCCGCCACGCACCATCGCATCACCAGATACGTGCCGAACAGCTCGGGCGACCACGTGAACGCCATCCCGCGTTCGTGACCGGAGCTACAGTCGAACGGTGCTGGCCGAGTTGAGGACCGAGCGGTTGCTGCTGCGACGGTTGCGCGAGCCGGACCGCGAGACGGTGGTCGGGCTGCAAACCGATCCCGAGGCCGAGCGGCTGAATCCGGAGCCGCATACCGTGGCGAGCGCGAACGCGCTGTTCGACGCGTGGTTGCGGCAGTGGGACGAAGACGGCTTCGGGTACCTGGCGGCCGCCGGACTCGACCGCCCGGCCGAGGTGCTCGGCTTCGGCGGCGTCCGTTATCTGGAGTGGCACGGCGAACGGGTGCTGAATCTGGCCTATCGGTTCTGGCCGCATGCCTGGGGCCGGGGCTACGCGACGGAGCTGGCCGCGGCGGCCGTCGCCTGGGCGGAGCAGAGGTTGCCCGGCGTGCCGATCGCCGCCGACGTCAGCGAGTCGAACACGCCGTCGCTGCGGGTGGTGCGCAAACTCGGATTCCTGCTGCACGCGACCGAGGAATTCGGCGGTCAGCCGTCCCTGCATCTGCGGCGCTGAATTGCCTTGCCGGACAGGCGGTTCAGCCGAGCACGGCGAGCAACGCGGCCACGATGTCCGCGGGCTGCCCGTGCGTGGTGTAGCCCGCCGCGTAGCGATGCCCGCCCCCGCCCAGCGCCGTCGCCACCTCGGCGACATCGACGCCGTCACACGCGCCGGGGCCGGAATCCCGCGAGCGCAGCGACACCATCCAGCGATCATCCACGGTGGGCGACTGTTTGAAGACGGCGGCGATCCCCGCCTCGGTGGTGGTGCGCACGATGTCGATCACGCTCTGCGATTCCTCGGAACCTACGCCGATCTCGTCCTCGCGGCGCACGAACACGTAGGCCAGGCCGACGCCGCCGCGCACGCCGGGCGCCAGCTGTGCGGTGCCGAGCACACTGGACAGCATCCGCAGCCAGGCGAAAGGGTGGGTGTCGAGCAGGGTGCGGGCGATCTCGGGCCCGTCGATCCCGGTCGCGAGCAGCCGTTCAGCCAGCGCGTGCGTACCGGGACGGACCCAGCGGAACGAACCGGTATCGGTGACCAGCCCCGCGTACAGGCAGTGCGCGATGTCGGCATCGATCGGCTCACCCCAGGCGTCGAGCAGATCGGCGAGCATCGCGGTCGTCGACTCGGCCTCCGGATCCACCATGTTGACGGTGCCGAACGCGGTATTCGAGCGATGGTGATCCAGCACCAGACTGGTCGCGGCGCCGGGTAGCCGGTCCGCGAGGACACCGAGCCGGTCGATGCTGCCGCAATCCACCGCGACCAGCAGATCGACCTCGGCGGGCACGGCCGCCGGGGGCACCAGCAGCCGCACACCCGGCAGCGACCGCATGGACAACGGCAACTCGGCGGGTTCGGCGAAGGACACCCGCACGGGAATCCCCCGCCGTTCCAGCACCAGGGCCAGGGCCAGCCCGCTGCCGATGGTGTCGGCGTCGGGCTGCACATGGCACACGATGGTCGCCGACCGGGCCGCGGTCAGCACCGCGATGGCGGCGTCGAACCGTGTCGCCGCGCGTGCCGCACCCGCCCCCGCCGGGCTCTCCCTGAGTGTCATGCCCGGCCGTTACTCGTCGTCGCGATCGACCTTGTAGGGGTCGGCGTCGCCCGCGGGCGTGGCGTTGGCCCGCGCCGCCGCGACTTCCTCGTCGGCGGCCCGGGCGCGCGCGAGCAGTTCCTCCATGTCGCGGGCGACATCGGGGACCTTGTCGAGCACGAAGGCCAGCGTCGGGGTGAACTTCACGCCGGTACCGGCCCCGACCTTGGAGCGCAGCACGCCCTTGGCCTTCTCCAGGCCGGCCGCGGCGGCCGCGTAGTCGGGTTCGGCGTTCACCGTTTCGCCCATGACCGTGTAGTACACCGTGGCATCGCGCAGGTCACCGGTGACCTTCGCGTCGGTGATCGTCACGAAACGCAGCCGCGGGTCCTTCACCTCGTGATCGATGGCGGTCGCCACGATCTCGGAGATCCGCTTGGCGAGTCGGCGTGCCCTGGCTGGATCTGCCATGGCCTTTCCCTCCTCTTGGAATGTCTAATCTTCGGGTCCGAAGATCCGCCGGCGTACTGCCAGCAACTCTAACTCCGGACGGGCCGCCACGGTGCGTTCGCAGCGATCGAGTACCTCGGTCAAATGGTCCATACCGTTGCTGACCATGGCTATACCCAGCAACGTACGGCGATAGCGGTCATGTTCCCCGCCTTCGGTCGTGCTGACTCCGAAACGCTGCAATTCGGCCAGCACCGGCCGGATCACCGACCGCTTCTCTTTCAACGAGTGCACATCCCCGAGCAGGATGTCGAATTCGAGTGCACCAAGAAACATATGAACCCCCGTGCTGTCGATGAAGGATGGACGAAAGCCGCGCTCCCGGAGACGAATTGCGCCGGAAGACGCGGCGATCAGGTTCGCGGACGCGGGCGGTGTCCAGCAGCGGCGGCCCCTGTACCACGGGGGGAGGTCGGAGCCGCCGCCGACGAGAAACTACTAGTCGCGCGGCTTTTCGCGCATCTCGTAGGCCTCGATGATGTCGCCTTCCTTGATGTCGTTGTAGGTCAAGGTCAGACCGCACTCGTAGCCCTCGCGGACCTCGGTGGCGTCGTCCTTTTCCCGCTTCAAGGAGGAGATCGTCACGGTCTCGGCGACCACGACGTTGTCGCGGAGCAAGCGCGCCTTGGCGTTGCGCTTGACCGAACCCGAGAGCACCATGCAACCCGCGATGTTGCCGATCTTGGAGGACCGGAAGATCGCCCGGATCTCGGCGCGGCCCAGCTCGACCTCTTCGTAGATCGGCTTGAGCATGCCCTTGAGGGCCTTCTCGACCTCGTCGATCGCCTCGTAGATGACCGAGTAGTACCGGATGTCGACGCCTTCGGTCTGGGCGAGCTTGGCCGCCTTGCCCTCGGCGCGGACATTGAACCCGATGATGATCGCGTTGGACGCGGTCGCCAGGTTGACGTCGGTTTCGGTGACGCCACCGACACCGCGGCCGATCACCCGCAGGCGCACCTCGTCGTCGACCTCGATACCGAACAGCGCCTCTTCGAGGGCCTCGACGGTACCGGAGTTGTCGCCCTTGAGGATCAGGTTCAGCTCCGAAGTCTCCTTCAGCGCGGCATCCAGATCTTCCAGGGAGATGCGCTTGCGGCCACGCGCGGCCAGGGCGTTGCGCTTGCGCGCGCTGCGCCGGTCGGCGATCTGGCGGGCGATGCGATCCTCGTCCACCACGAGCAGGTTGTCACCCGCGCCGGGCACCGAGGTGAAGCCGATGACCTGCACCGGCCGCGACGGCAGCGCCGCCTCGACATCCTCGCCGTGCTCGTCGACCATGCGGCGCACGCGACCGTAGGCGTCGCCCGCCACGATCGAGTCGCCGACGCGCAGCGTGCCGCGCTGGATGAGCACGGTGGCCACCGGGCCGCGGCCACGGTCCAGGTGCGCCTCGATGGCGACACCCTGGGCGTCCATGTCCGGGTTGGCCCGCAGGTCCAGCGCCGCGTCCGCGGTGAGCAGGACCGCCTCGAGCAGTGCGTCGATGTTGGTGCCCTGCTTGGCCGAGATGTCGACGAACATGGTGTCGCCACCGTATTCCTCGGCCACCAGGCCGTATTCGGTCAGCTGCTGGCGAATCTTCTGCGGATTCGCGCCTTCCTTGTCGATCTTGTTGACCGCGACCACGATCGGCACGTCGGCCGCCTGGGCGTGGTTGATGGCCTCCACCGTCTGCGGCATGACGCCGTCGTCGGCGGCGACCACCAGGATCGCGAGGTCGGTGGCCTTGGCGCCACGGGCACGCATGGCCGTGAAGGCCTCGTGACCCGGGGTGTCGATGAAGGTGACCAGGCGCTCGTTGCCTTCCAGCGAGGTCAGCACCTGGTAGGCGCCGATGTGCTGGGTGATGCCGCCGGCTTCGCCCTCACGGACGTTCGCCTTACGGATCGTGTCGAGCAGTCGGGTCTTACCGTGGTCGACGTGACCCATGACGGTCACCACCGGCGGACGGCTCTCGAGATCTTCCTCGCCGCCCTCGTCCTCGCCGTAGGTGAGGTCGAACGAGCTGAGCAGCTCGCGGTCCTCGTCCTCCGGGCTGACGACCTGCACGACGTAGTTCATCTCGCTGCCGAGCAGCTCGAGGGTCTCGTCGTTGACCGACTGGGTCGCGGTGACCATCTCGCCGAGGTTGAACAGGGCCTGCACCAAGGCGGCCGGGTTCGCGTCGATCTTCTCCGCGAAGTCCGACAGCGAGGCGCCGCGGGCCAGGCGAATGATCTCGCCGTTGCCGCGGGGCAGCCGCACGCCGCCGACGGCGGGCGCCTGCATCGACTCGTACTCGGCGCGCTTCGCCCGCTTCGACTTACGGCCACGACGCGGAGCGCCACCGGGACGACCGAACGCACCGGCCGCGCCACCACGGCCACCGGGACCACCCGGGCGGCCACCGCCGCCACCGGGACGTCCACGGAAACCACCGGCCGCGGGAGCACCGGCACCGGGCGCACCCGTGCCGCCACCCGCGCCACCGCCGCGGTAGCCACCGCCACCGCCGCCGGGACGACCGGCGCCGCCACCGGGACGACCGGCACCGCCACCCGGGCGACCGGCACCCGCGCCGCCCGGACCCGGACGGGCCGAACGTGCGGGCATGGCACCGGGATTCGGGCGCGGCGGCATCGAGCCGGGGCTCGGCCGCGGGCCGCCGGGACGGGGACCGCCACCCTGGGCCGCGGCCGGGCGGGGACCGCCCTGGCCCGGACCACCGGGACGCGGGCCACCCTGACCGGGACGGGGACCGCCCTGGCCCTGCCCCTGACCGGGACGCGGGCCACCCTGGCCCTGACCGGGGCGGGGGCCGCCCTGACCGGGGGTCGGGCGCGGCGCGCGCTCACGCTCGGGCGCCGAGGAGAAGGGGTTGTTGCCGACGCGCGGCGTCTTCGGGCCCGGCTTCGGGCCACCCGGACGCGGACCGGCGGGGGCCGCGGCGGCGGGACGCTGCTGCTGGCCCGGCTGCGGAGCGCCCGGGGTGGGACGCGGACCGGCCGGAGCCGGAGCGGACTTGGGCGCCTCGGCCGCGGGCGCGGCCGGCGTCGGGGCGGGACCCGGCCGCACGGCCGGGCCGGGGCGGGCGCCCTCGGACGGCCGCGGCGCGGCGGGCGCCGCCGGAGCGCTGGCGGCCGGAGCTGCCGGGGTCGCGGCGGCCGGAGCCGGCGCCGCGGGCTTGGGACCGGGGCGCGGACCGCCGCCGGGGGTGGGCTTCGCGGCCGGCTTGGCCGACGACGCGGGACCGGGCTTGGACCCGGACTTGGATTCGCCGCCGGCGCTCTTCGCCGACAGCGACTCGCGCAGCCGGCGGGCGACGGGTGCTTCCACCGTCGAGGACGCCGACTTCACGAACTCGCCCTGCTCCTTGAGCTTGGCGAGTAGTTCTTTGCTCGTGACACCGAGTTCTTTGGCCAACTCGTGCACGCGGGCCTTGCCTGCCACTGCTCTCCTCACTGAGAGGTCGAGCAGCTCCGCCGTTTCAGGGGACGGCGGCCCGCACGACCTCGGGTTATCTCCGATGGACGTTCATCGTTGGTACTTCACGGTGTGCTCATGAGTGCTCGTGCCTGTTCTCGAGGTAATGCTCCAGGGCTGAGATATCCAGATGTCCGGACACTCGTAGTGCTCTGCCGAATGCTCGGCGTCGCTCTGCCGCGGTCAGACAAGACGAAAGGGGGTGCAACCAGGCACCCCTTCCGGGAAGTCTGCGCCGTGAATCGGGAACGATCGCGACGATACGGGATCCGTCGGACGATTCCCGATCTTGTGCCACGATCCGCAACAGATCGACGGCCAACTCGCGCTTCCGGCATCCGATACATGTGCGCACCGGAGCACTCCGTGGGGATTGCTCATTGGTGCGTTCTTGCAAAGGAACCGAAGGCTCGCGCTGAACCTGTGACCACTCTACCGCCGACCCGGTCGGAACGACGAACCCCGCCCCCTGGGAAGTTACCAACATGTCATCCCGGCGCCCGGATTCCCGGCCGCCGGCACCGCCTCCGGTCAACCGCGCTGCGCCTCCGAACGCATGCCTTCGCCCATGTCAGGGGCGGCGTCACTGCGGATATCGATGCGCCACCCGGTCAAACGGGCCGCCAGACGGGCGTTTTGCCCCTCCTTGCCGATCGCCAGCGACAGCTGGAAGTCCGGCACCACCACGCGGGCCGCTCGCGCCTCGGGGTCGACGATGGTGACCGACACCACTTTCGAGGGCGAGAGCGCATTGCCGACGAAGGCGGCCGGATCCTCGGCCCAGTCGATGATGTCGATCTTCTCGCCGGCCAGTTCGCTCATCACGTTGCGCACGCGCTGCCCCATCGGGCCGATGCACGCGCCCTTGGCGTTGACGCCGGCCACGGTGGAGCGCACCGCGATCTTGGAGCGGTGCCCGGCCTCGCGCGCCACGGCGACGATCTCGACCGAACCGTCGGCGATTTCGGGCACCTCGAGGGCAAACAGGCGGCGAACGAGGTTCGGGTGCGTCCGCGAGAGCGTGATCTGCGGGCCGCGCGGACCGCGCGAGACACCGTAGACGTAGGCCTTGATGCGATCGCCGTGCTCGTAGGTCTCCCCCGGCACCTGCTCGGCCGACGGGATCAGCGCCTCGGTGCCGTGCAGTTCGCTGCCGATGCGCACCACCACGGTGCCGCGGGCGTTGGCGCGCGCGTCGCGCTGCACCACGCCGCCGACGATGTCGCCCTCGTGCGTGGAGAACTCGCCGAAGGACTTCTCGTTCTCCGCGTCACGCAGCCGCTGCAGCACCACCTGGCGCGCGGTGGTGGCCGCGATCCGGCCGAAACCCTCTGGGGTGTCGTCCCATTCGGAGATGACGTTGCCGTCGGCGTCGAGCTCGCGCGCCATCACCCGGACCACGCCGGTCTTCTGGTTGATGTCGATGCGGGCGTTGGGCTGGTGGCCCTCGGTGTGCCGGTAGGCGGTGAGCAGCGCGGATTCGATCGCGGAGATCACCGTCTCGATCGAGATCCCCTTGTCGGCGACGATCGCGCGCAGGGCTTCGATTTCGATGTTCATTCCACGATCCCTTCGGATGCTGATTCGGATGAGAGGTCTGCGGGTTCGGCGCCGGGGACCGGCTTGCCGGGGGCGATGCCACCGGCCAGTTCCAGTTCCTTGGCGCCGGGCGGGTTGAACTCGACCTGGACCACGGCTTCGGCGATATCGGCCAGCGGGATCGTGACCAGGTGCGGCTTGGCTTTTCCGCCGAGCACCAGGCCGATCTGCTCGCCGTCGAGCGCGCCGGCGCGGGCCTCGAACTTGGCGGCCCCCGCCGGGTCCGGCGAGGACGCGCCGCTGCGTAGCTTGATCCGGACCTTGCGGCCCTGTGCGCGCCGCCAGTGCCGGTCCGCCGTGAGCGGGCGGTTGATGCCGGGGGTGGTGACTTCGAGCAGGTAGGGCGTTTCACCGAAGTCGCCGGCCGCGTCCAGCGCCTCGGAGATCTCGTTGCTCAGCGCCGCGACCGCGTCCAGATCGACCGCGGCGTCGCTGTCGATGATCACCTTGACCCGATGCTGACCCGCGTCGCCGAGCTCCGTTTGCGGTCCGGCAGTGGAGATCTCGACGCCCTCGAGGTCGAATCCCCGGCGTTCGACGAGCTCAGCTACTAGCTGGCTCACCCTTTCCTCGGTCGGCATCGGCATCTGGGGCGGCTCCTGGTTCAGTTGTGACGCGGGGGAAATTTATTTCTGTACCGAAGGTCTAGCGTAACGCGCTCGGAGAGTGTAAAGGACCACCCGGTGCAGGCAAGTTTGCTGGGTACGTCACACGCCCGCGGCGGGCTCGCTCACGCCCGCGCCGCCACCGGACCGATCCGGGGAATCTGGCACGATGGTGCCGTGCCCATCCGCCTCCTCGCCCCGCATGCCGGGTGCTCGCCCGGCCACACTACTGGCTTGTCCCGTCGTACCGCACTCCGGTTGGCGGGCAGCGGCGCCCTCGGGGCGCTCGCGCTCGGTGCGAGCGCGGCCTGCGGCGAGGAACCACTACAGGCGCCGGATCCGCTTGCCGCGCAGGTCGCCCTGGCCAAGGCCGACGCCGCGGCGGCGACGGCCGCCATCGCGCTGGCGCCGCAGTTGCAGAACGAACTGAGCACCATCGCCGCCGAGCGCACCGCGCACGCCGAGGCGCTGCAAGCCGAAATCGACCGTGTCATCGGCGTTTACGGTGACGGCACCACACCGGTGCCGCGCACGCGCGCCGCCGTGGCGCCGTCCGGTTCGGCGGGCCCGGGCGGGCCGAGCAGCACACCGGCCCCGGCCACGCCGCTCGAGCCGGACCAGTTGCGCGAGCAGCTCGGCCGCTCCCGGCAGTCGGCGGCCGATCTCAGCCGCCAGCTCTCCGGCTACCGCGCGGGCTTGCTCGCGTCCATCAGCGCGTCCTGCGCGACCGAGGTGGGAGTCCTGCTCACATGACGACCGGCCAGCAGCAGGCGCTGCTCGACGCGCTCGAAGCCGAATACGCCGCCGTGTACGCCTACGGTGTCGTCGCGGCCTACGCCAACACCGATCGGGCCCGGCTGGTCGCGGAATACGTTGCCGCGCACCGGGCCCGACGCGATTCCACCATCGACGCGCTGAAACTGGCCGGGGTGGCGGTGCCGGCGCCGGACCCCGCCTACACCACGCCGTTCCCGGTGGACGATCCGATTCCGGCGGCGAGGCTGGCGGTGGCCGTCGAGAACGATTGCGCGATCGCGTGGCGCGCGGTGGTCGAGCGCGCCGATACCGCGGAGGTGCGGCGCACCGGGATCGATGGGCTCACCGAATCCGCTGCGCGACAGGCGAGCTGGCAGAAGATCCTGGGGGCGAGTCCGGCGACGGTGGCGTTTCCGGGCAAGCCCGCTCAGTAGGCTCCGGCCGGTCTCCTGCGAGACCGGCCGGATCTTGCTGCCTACGGACGCATTTCGGCCGCCCTGTGGTGGGCGCCCGATCGCAGCGCTATGGCTGGGAACCGTCCGGTGAATCGGCGGGCGCGGGTGCTGTGACACCCGGGACGTCGAGATGTGCCGCGATCGCGTACAGCACTGTCTCCACCTTGTCGAAGCGCGCGTCCACTTGCTCGAAGCGCGCGTCCACCAGCTCGAAGCGCGCATCCACCTGCTCGAAACGCGCATCCACCCGGCGCTCGAACTTCTCGAAGCGCTTCTCCAGCTTCTTCAAGCGCTTCGCGGTCTTCTTAGCCAGCACGCGCGTGTCGACGATTGTGTCGACCAGCGCCGCTCGGTCGTCTTCCCAGCTCTCCCACTTGGTTTCCAAAGTTCCGACCCGCTTGCCCAAGTTCTCCAATGTCACCGTCATGAAGCCCCCTTCTCGGAATCGAATCGACGCGGGCCAGTGTAGAAGGGGGCACCGACAGTGTGGCCGGCTACGGGCGCATTTCGTATGCGCCGTCGTAAGCGACGACCTGATCCCAGACCCGGTCGAAACGCTCGCGGTCGGCAACCGGGGTGCGCAGCGCGCCGAGCGCCCATTCCCGCTGGGCCTGGGTGGTGGACGGCTTGCCGTACAGCGTGGTGACGTGGCCGTTGAAGTCGCGGACCTGGAAGTCGAAGATCTGGTCCAGCACGTCGCGGTCCAGTCCGGTGATCGCGGCCTGCTCCAGGATCAGCTGCCCGTAGACCACCAGCGAGAACAGGTGGCCGATGGTCAGCATGAAGTCCAGGTCCTGCTGCTGGGTCGCGTCCGGCGCGGCGTGCAGCAGCAGGTGGCGCAGCGCCTGGGCCTGCTCGTAGAAGCGGGCCACGTTCGGCACGTCGGAGTGCTTCTCGTACACCGGGGTCCAGTCGGCGAACTGCACCTTGCCCGCGCCGCGGGCCGGGCCCTGGGCCCAGAAGAAGGTGTCGTCGGCGGCGTCGAGCCGGGTGCCGACCTCCGGGTACTCCTTCGGGTTGAACAGGTAGTTCGGCATGAACTTCAGGATCTGCCCGACGTTGACGTGCACGGTGCCCTCCAGCCGGGGCAGCGTGTTGATCAGGCGGGAGACCTCGGCGAAGTAGGTGTTCTTCTCGAAGCCCTTGGCGGCCAGCACATCCAGCAGCAGGGTCATCACGACCTCGCCCTCGGAGGTGACCTTGGACTTGGTCATCGGGTTGAACAGCAGGTAGCGCCGGTCCTCGAGGCTGGCCGTGCGGAAGTAATCCACGGCGCGGTCGCTGAAGAGCTTCATCGCGACGATGCGGCTGTAGGCGTCGACGAAATTGCCGCGCACGTGCGGGAACTGCGTGACCGGGTTGCCGTAGAGGATCCGGTTGTTGGCGTGCGTGATGGCCTCGTAGAACGAGTGCTCGACCATGCCGACGCCGCCGTGGCAGAGGTTGAACTTGCCGACGTTGACGGTGTTCAGCGCGGCGGAGAAGGCCTCGGGGCCGGTGTGCAGGATGTCCTCGGCGCGCACCGGGTAGTTCTCCAGGCGGAAGGTGGAGACATACATCTGCTGGTGCACGACATTGCCGAGCAGGTGGTAGTTCTCGTGCTGGGAGTCCGCGGCGAACCAGACGTAGCCCTCGGCGCCGTCGAGATCGGCGCGGCGGGAGAACACCGAGACCATGCTCGCGACATTGCCGTTGCCGATGTAGTACTTCTCGCCATTGGCGCGGAACAGGATTCCGGCTTCGTGGTCGGCGCTGCCCGGCTCGGTGGGGGTGAGCACCAGGTCGGTGTTGTAGATGTCGGCGCCGTGCGACTGCTCGGACAGGCCGAAGGCCATCACCTCACCGGCGGCGAGGTCGGCCGCGGCCTTGCGCTTGGCGATCTCGTTGTCGCTCTGCCAGATCGGGCCCAGGCCGAGGATGGTGACCTGCTCGGCGTACCAGTAGGCCAGGCCGTAGAACCCGAAGATCTCCGAGAGCGCGGCGTTGCGGGCGGCGTCCCAGCGCCGGTTCTCGTCGCCGTCGGCATAGGCGGCCGGGGTGAGGAAGGTGGCGAAGAGCTTCTCCCGCTTCACGAACTCGAGGAAGTCGGAGACCCACGCGGCCTGCGCGTCGTCGGCGAGCAGCTGCGCCTTGCCGCGGGCCTCGAACCACTCGATGGTCGCCTTCAGCAGTCGACGGGTTTCGGGGTCGAAGTGCTGCGGGTCGTAGGTCGCCGGATTGAACAGCAGCGGGTCGGTGCTCGTCATGCCGGTTAACTTACCAGCGGGTAACAGCAGCGTGGGCCGGGTGTGACCAACCGCTGACCTGCAAATTCGACCTACGGAACCGTAGGTCGCGGCGGCACCCGGCTCGCCGACGCCACGGCCGGGCACTTCCCGGATCGACGACCCTGATCGACTACGAGTTGGCGGCCGTGCGCACGTCGGTCGCTGACGGCGGCCAAATCAGTCGGTGTCCGACAACCGCCTGGCCCTGGGCGGCTGCTCTTCCGCACCGCTAACGCCGTAGCGATGATCAAGCACAGGATGTTCGCCGACCTCGGTGCCTGAGGAGGTTCAGGCGTCCCACTCCTAGCGACAACCCTCGACATTCGTGCAGGTTTGTCGCTCAGAGTGGGACGGTACCGATACCCGCGCCGGGAGCTCAGGGCACGAGCGGGCCGCGCAGAACTTCCCGGGCGGTCTCCAAATCACCGGTCCAGCGCAGCGACGCGAGCGGCCGCCGGTTCCACAGGGCCAGAAACAGGGTCGATGCCGGACCGCTGAGGGTGGCCACCGGTTCGCCGGGGCCGAGTACCCAGGAACCGCCGGTATCGTCGGCGGACAATCGGACCGCGTGCGCCGGTTCGGTCGCGAGCCCGCGCTGGATCATGCGCGGCACGAACACCTCGAGCACCTCGGCGATGCCGTCGTGCGCGTGTGCGGGCTCGATCGAGCTGGCGAGACCGAGGGCGGCCTCGGCGTCGACGCGGTGCACCAGCGTCTCCAGCCAGCGCCGTCGACGCCAGAACCCCACGGTGTGCGGCGGGAAGAACGTCCAGGCCGGGGTCTCGGGCGCGGCGGCCAGCGCCGACACCAGCTCCTCCGCTGTCGCCCGGTACCAATCCCGCAGTGCGCCGGATTCTTTCGGCCCGCTCGGCGCCTCGTAGTCGCCGCGCCCCTCCCGTACCGCGGCGACCACCCACAGATTGCCGACGCCCATGTGGTCGACCAGGTCGTAGAGCGTCCAGTCACCGCAGTGCTCGACGGGCGCGTCGAGGTCCTCGGCGATCTGGTCGCCGAACTTGTCCAGCTCGGCCCGCAGCAAGGCCAGGTAGTCCGCAGGTGCCATGCCCCGATCCAAGCGCATCGAGTTCCGGCCTGCGCGGGAATCGGACTCCGACACAGCGACTTTCACCATTCCGATCGGCCGTACGCCCGGACCGATGTGGCGAAGGACACACCTCGGTGTGGCCTGGGAGTTCGGCCGCGGCTCGCCCGCGTGTCGTCCGGCGCCAGGTTTTGCGTTCGAGCCGGATCGGTACTCTGAAATCGAACACGGTGCTCCTGACCGTCCGGGGGTAGCCACTACTGCAGTCGGCAGGGCGGCCCATGAGGCAACCATGGTCCGTCGTATCGATGCAGCCCTGTCCAGCCTTTGGCTGATCTTCTTTCTCAACGGCGCGGTGCTGTCCAGTTGGGCGCCGCGGATTCCCGACGTCAAACACGAACTCGGTCTCTCCGACGGCGTGCTCGGCTTGGCGCTGTTCGGTGTCGCCGCCGGTTCGGTGCCCGCGCTGCTGGCCACCGGCGCGCTGCTGCGGCGGGTGCCCGCCCGGCCGGTCTGCCTGATCTCCGCCGTCGCGTTCGCCGCCGCGCTGCCCGCGATCGCCTTGGCGGGCAACGGTTTCGAACTCGCGCTCGTTCTCGGCGCACTCGGCATCGCGAGCGGCTGCCTGGATGTGGTCATGAACGCCCTCGGCCTCCGCTACGAGGAGCGCCGGGGCGCGCGCGTGCTGTCCCGGCTGCACGGCGGGTACAGCCTGGGCGTGCTGGCGGGAGCGGGCGCCGGTGGGCTCGCGGCGCATTTCGGTGTGCCGGTCGGTACGCATTTCAGTGTCGTCGCGGCGGCGCTGGTCGTTGTGGCACTGAGCGTTTCCCGGCGCTTACCGGTCTATGACCCGCCGCGCGCCACTCCGGCACCGGCCGGGCAACGGCGGCGCACCCCGGGATTGCCGCTGCGGATCGCCGCGCTCGCCGTGGCCGCCCTGCTGCTGGAGGGCATGCTCACGGATTGGTCGGCCCTGCTCGTCGGGCGCGACTACGGCGGCGCCACCAGCCTCGGCGCGTTCGCCATCACCGGGTTCAGCTTCGCCATGTTCGTCTCACGCACGCTCGGCGACACCCTGGTCGAGCACTTCGGCGCCCGGCGCCTGTGCACCGGCGCCGCGGCGATTGTCGTACTCGCCCTGACAGCGGGCCTGGCCCAGCCCTCCCCCGTCGGCTTGCTCGTCGCCATCATCGCCGCCAGCTGCGCGCTCGGACCACTGTTCCCGCTCGCGGTGTCGGCCGCCGGACTCGCCGGCGACCCGGCGACGATGGCCGCCAAGGTCAGCGCCGTCGGCTATCTCGCCTACCTGGGCGGACCGCCGCTCGTCGGCGTCAGTGCCGAAATACTCTCCCTGCCAATAACTTTCGCCATCGTCATGCTGGCCTGCGGCCTCACCGTCGCACTGAGCGGCCGGCGTCTTCCCGCCGCGCAACACCGCACGGCACCTTCCGAAAGGGGAACACTCTCATGGCCCACCTGATCGAAGTACCTGTCACCACGCTGGACGCCACCCGGCTGCGTCCGCACCTGCTGTCGGAACGCTGGGAACAGTTGCTCGCGGCTTGTCGCCGCCAAGCCGGCCATCGCCGCACGATGTGGCACGTCAATTCGACCGCGGCCGGCGGCGGTGTGGCCGAGATGCTGCGGCCGCTGATCGGCTACGGGCGTGATCTCGGAATCACGATGGGCTGGTTGGTGCTAGAGGCCGATCTCGATTTCTTCACCATCACCAAGCGCGTCGACAACGGCCTCTCGGGCGTCGCCGGCGACGGTGGGCCGCTCGGGGCCGCGGAGCATCGCCTCTACCGGCGGACCTGCGCGACCGCCGCCACCGGACTCGACCGATTCGTGCGTCCGGGCGACATCGTCGTCCTGCACGACCCACAGACCGCGGGCCTGGTCGAGCACGTCGCGGCGCTCGGCGCCCTGCCGATCTGGCGCCTGCACAACGGCGCCGACGACCCGAACACGCACACCGCCGCCGGATGGGACTTCCTGCGGCCGTACCTCGCGGCCGCCGCGGCCTTCGTCGTGTCCATGCCGCATTTCGGGCCGGACTGGCTGCGCGACAAGCCCACCGCCACGATCACACCGTTCCTCGATCCGCTCGCGGCCAAGAACAGGGAGATGCCGCCGGCAGCGGTCGCGGCCCAGCTGGGCCGGTGGGGTCTGCTCGAAACAGCCACGGCGGCACCGGATCCCGGGCTGGCACCGGCGGTGCTGCGCGCGGGCGGCGCGACGCCCGAGCAGCGCGACACGGTGGTGCAGGTCTCGCGTTGGGACGACGTCAAGGACATGGCCGGGGTGCTACGGGCCTTCGCCGAGGTCGTCGCGCCCGCCACCGACGCGGACCTGCTGCTGGTCGGCCCCGAGGTCACCGGCGTCGCCGACGACCCGGAGGCCGGTGCGTACTACGACCGATGCGTGCGGCAGTGGCGCGCACTGCCGCCCGGCATCCGCGACCGGACGCACCTGGTGTGCCTGCCCATGGCCGACCCCGAGGCGCACGCCACGGTGATCAACGCGCTGCAGCGGCATGCCACGGTGGTGACGCAGAAGAGCCGATCGGAGGGGTTCGGCCTCACTGTGACCGAAGCGATGTGGAAGGGCACACCGGTGCTCGGCACCGCGGTCGGCGGGCTGCGGCTGCAGATCGACAGCCCCGAGGTCGGCGTGCTGGTTCCGCCCGCCGCGTCCCCGTCGTTGTTCGGTGCCGCGCTGGTCGCGTTGCTGAATGACGCGGATCACCGCGCGGCCCTGGGACACGCCGCCCGCGAGCGGGTTCGCCGCGACTTCCTGCCCGACACCGCGCTCCTGGCCGAACTCGATCTGATCGCCGGCCTCGGACTGGAGGCGGCGGTATGCGAGTGATGGCGGTCGGCGCACATCCCGACGACATCGAGATCCTGGCGGCGGGCACGCTGGCACGCTATCGCCTCGGCGGGCACGCGGTCGCGATGTGCGTCCTGACCAACGGTGAACTCGGCGCCGATTCCGGCGACCGCGCCGCCGTCGCCGAATTGCGCAGGCGAGAGGCGGAGCGCTCGGCCGAGGTCATCGGCGCGCGGCTCTACTGGATCGGCGAGCCCGACGGCTTCCTGTTCGACACCAGGGAGACCCGGATGAGCCTGCTGACCGCCGTTCGCGACTTCGCGCCCGAAGTCCTGATCACCCACGACCCGTCGGATTACCACCCGGATCACCGCACCGCGAGCCTGCTCACCCTCAATGTCCGCCAACTCGCCGCGGCCGAACTGATCGACACCCAGGCGCCGGTGCTGCCCGGGGCCCCGCCGGTGCTCTACATGGATCCGCTCGCGCTCACCGGCGCCGCGGCCGAAATCTGGGTGGACATCGGCGGCACCATCGACACCAAACGAGAGATGCTGCGCTGCCACAAATCTCAGAACACCTGGATGCGGCGCATGCACGACCTGGACTACATCGACTACGTCGACCGGCAGGCGGCCCTGCGCGGCCTGCAGTGCGGCGTGGCGTACGCCGAGGGGTTCCGCGACGCCCGCGTCTTTCCCCTCACCGCCAACGCGACTGCCTTACTACCGAATTGAAAGGTTCAGCCCATGTGTGGAATCGCAGGAACCATCAGTCCACGAGCCCAGACCGACCTGGTCGGAATGCTGCACAGCCTCGAATACCGTGGCTACGACTCGGCCGGCATCGGCCTGCTCGACGCCGGCCGGATCGTCCGGCACCGGGCTCGGGGCCGGGTCATCGACCTGGAACGCACGCTGCCCGGATCCACCGCGCGCACGGGCATCGGCCACACCCGGTGGGCCACCCACGGTCCGCCGAGCGAACGCAACGCCCATCCGCATCTGAGTACCGACCATCGAATCGCCGTGGTGCACAACGGCACCCTGAACAACGCGGGCGAGCTGCGGGCCGCGCTGACCGAGCGGGGCGTAGCGCTCGCTTCCGACACCGACAGCGAGGTCATCGCCCACCTGATCCGGGCGGCGCTGGACACCGGGTTGCCGTTCGCCGACGCCGTCCGGCACGCGATCGCCCAGGTGGACGGGAGTTACGCGGTGCTGGCCATGGACCGCAGACGAGCCGGGACCATCGTCGCGACCACAAATGGGGGGTCGCTGCTGGTGGGCACGGGCTCCGACGGTGTGCGGGTCGCCTCCGACCTGGCCGCGCTGTCGGGCCGCTGCGATCGCTATCGCAGCCTGCGCCGGGGCGAGGTCGTCAGCCTCACCGCCGACGGCGTGGCCGACCACGGCACGGCCACGCAAGCCTGGCAACGCCTCGGGGCCGAGCGCGCGGCCGAGTTCACCCTCGGCGGCTACACCGACTTCATGACGAAGGAGATCCACGAACAGCGCACGGCCGCACAGCGTTTCCTGGACGCCCTGGACGAACCCGAGGACTGGCAGCGGTATCTGGACCGGGCCGGGGTGCGGCGGGTCAAATTCCTCGGGTGCGGCTCCTCCTACTACGCGGGGCAGCTCGGCGCGTCCTTCGTGGAATCGCTGGCCCGGATTCCGGCCGACGCCGAGCCCGCGACCGAATTCCGGTATCGGGACCCGCTTCTCGATCGCTCCTGCCTCTACGTCCTGATCAGTCAATCCGGCGAGACGCTGGACACTCTCGTCGCCGGGCGGTTCCTGCGCGAGCACGGCATGCCCGTGCTGGGCGTGGTCAACGTCGCCGACAGCGCGCTGGCCCGGGAGAGCGATGCCCGGTTGCTGTTGCGCGCCGGCCCGGAGATCTCGGTCGCCTCGACCAAGGTGTTCACCAATATGGGCTTGGCCTTTCTCACCCTGGCCGCACGGCTGGCACGCGGGGAGAACGCGCGCTCGGCGGAGCTGCCGCAGCTACAGGCCGCATGGTCCATCCTGCCCGGCGTGATCGGCGACCTGATCGACAACAGTGCCGAGATCCGCCGTGCCGCCGAAGAATTGAGCCGATTCGCGCACATGTACTTCATCGGCCGCGCGGGCATGTGGCCGATCGCCCGGGAGGGCGCGCAGAAACTCAAGGAGATCTCCTACATTCACGCCGAGGCCTACCAGGCCTCCGAACTCAAGCACGGACCGCTGGCACTGGTCGGTCCGGAACTGGCCAGCGTGGTTCTGGTTCCGCGGGACGGAAACGAGCAGCGCAACCGCACCACGGTCGAGCAGATCCAGGCACGCGGCGGCCGGGTTCACGTTGTCACCCAAGGAGATTCGACCGATTTCGCGGGCGCCACGACACTCCGCGTGCCCACTCTGCACCCCTATCTCGACCACCTGCTCGTGAACATCGCGCTGCAATTGTTCGCCTACCACGCGGCGCGCACCCTCGGCCGCGATGTCGACCGCCCGCGCAACCTCGCCAAGAGCGTGACCGTCGAGTAACGACGAAAGGACCACCCGTGCTTCGTTCCGCCCTCGCCTTCGAGCCATCCTTCACCGCTATCATGGAAATCCACTGCGCCGCCGTCTGTTTCGATCTGGACGGGGTGCTCGTCGACTCCACCGCCCAGATCGATCACGTGATCACCCGGTGGGCCGCCGCGCAGGGCATCGATCTGAGCGGCCTGCACGCGGCCGCGCGGTCGATGACCGATCGAGAATTTGTCGCCGAGGTGGCGCCGCACCTGGATTCGACGAAGGAGGCGGCCGCCATCCAGCGCCTCGAGGTCGAGTCCGCGGCCGGCACCCGGCCGTTGCCTGGCGCGCTGCGGGCCTACCACGGCGTACCCGCCGCGGCGCGGGCCATTGTCACCTCCGGCGCGCGGCCAGTGGTGCTCGCCCGGCTCGCCGCCGCGGGCATTCCGGCGCCGACGACCCTGGTCACCGCCGAGGACGTGACGCACGGCAAACCCCATCCGCAACCGTATCTCGACGCCGTGTCCCGGCTCGGGCAACCGGCCGGCAGCTGTATCGCCCTGGAAGACAGCCACAACGGCGCACGCGCGGCGAAGCTGGCCGGGCTCACCGTCGTCGGCGTCGGCACGCACGACCCCGGCCTGGCCGCCGCCAGCGATCACCTGGTCGCGGATCTGTCCGAACTCGCCGTCACCATCGGCGCCGGGCCGGCGGCGGTCCGATGCTGAACGCGCGCGGCACCGCCGCGATCGTGCTGGCGGCGGGCGCGGGCACCCGCATGCGCTCGAAAACTCCGAAGGTGCTGCACCGGATCGGCGGCCGCACCCTGCTCGCGCACGCGATGCGGGCGGCCACTGCGGTCGCGCCGGAGCATTTGCTCGCCGTGGTCGGCCACGACCGGGAGCGGGTATCCGCGGCCGTCGCCGCCGTCGCCGCGGCGCTGCGGCGGCCGATCACGGTGGCGGTCCAGGAACCACAGCTCGGGACCGGGCACGCGGTGCGCTGCGCCATGGCGGTGCTGCCCGCGGACTTCGACGGAGATGTCGTCGTCCTGGCCGCCGATACTCCGCTGCTCGACGGCGGGACGCTGGCGACGCTGCTCGCCACGCACCGCAGCGGTCCGGAGCCACCGGCGGTAACCGTGCTGACGTTCGTCCCCGCCGATCCCACCGGGTACGGCCGGATCGTGCGCGGTCCGGACGGTGCTCTCGTCGACGTGGTCGAGCACGCCGACGCGACGCCGGAGCAGCGCGCGATCGCCGAAGTGAACTCCGGTGTCTATGTTTTCGACGGCCGGGTGCTGCGCACCGCACTCGGCGAACTGTCCGCCGACAACGCTCAGCACGAGTTGTATCTGCCGGGTGTCGTGCCGGTGTCGCGCCAGGCCGGGCATCGGGTGCGAACGGTCGGGCTCGCCGGGGAGACCGAGGCCGCGGGCGTGAACGACCGGATCCAGCTCGGCCGGGCGGCGCGACTACTCAACCGCTCCACGCTGGAGCGGCACATGCGGGCCGGCGTCACCGTCCTGGATCCGGACTCGACCTGGGTGGACGCTGATGTCCGCATCGGCCGGGATGCGGTGCTGCTCCCCCGGGTCCATCTCAACCAGCGCACGATCATCGGCGAGGACGCCGTCATCGGCCCCGACACCACGCTGACAGAGGTGACGGTCGGCGCGGCCGCCACAGTGATGCGTAGCCACGCGGAGCGTTGGACGATCGCGCCGGGCGCGACCGTCGGCCCCTTCGCTCTGCTGCGGCCGGAACCGGCGGCGAGCGGTTAGTCGCGCAGCGTCGCCAGGACCGTGTCGACGGCACCCTCGGCCGAGATCTCCTCGGCCGCACCGGTGAAGCGGTTGCGGAGTTCAACCTTGCCTTCGGCCCAGCCGCGGCCGATGACGAGGACCCAGGGCATGCCGAGGAGTTCGGCGTCCTTGAATTTGACGCCCGGGGAGGCGGTGCGGTCGTCGAAGAGGACGTCGAGGCCGTGGGCGCTCAGGCCGGCGACGACCTGTTCGGCGCCGGCGCGGGCGGCCTCGTCCTTGTTGGCGATGACGACGTGGATGTCGAAGGGGGCGATCTCCACGGGCCAGCGCAGGCCCTTGTCGTCGTGCTGCTGTTCGGCGATGACCGCGACCATGCGGGAGACGCCGACGCCGTAGGAGCCCATGGTGAGGCGGACCGGCTTGCCGTTCTCGCCGAGCACGTCGACCTCGAAGGCGTCGGTGTACTTCCGGCCGAGCTGGAAGATGTGACCGATCTCGATGCCGCGCGCCGCGACCAGGGTGCCGCGGCCGTCGGGCGAGGGATCGCCGTCGCGGACCTCGGCGGCCTCGATGGTGCCGTCGGGGGTGAAGTCACGGCCGGCGACCAGACCGACGACGTGCTGACCGGGGCTGTCCGCGCCGGTGATCCAGCTGGTGCCGGTGACCACGCGCGGGTCGACCAGGTAGCGAACCCCGTTGTCCTGCAGCGCCTTCGGGCCGATGTAGCCCTTGACCAGGAACGGATTCTCCTTGAAGTCGGCGTCGGTGAGCAACTCGACCTCGGCCGGTTCGACCGACGCGCCGAGGCGCTTGTCGTCGACCTCGCGGTCGCCGGGGACGCCGATGCCGACGATCTCGGTCTTGCCGTCCGGGTGGCGCAGCTTCACCATGACGTTCTTCAGGGTGTCGGCGGCGGTGACGGGCCGGTCGTAGACGCTGGCGCCGTTGGCCCAGTCGATCAGGGTCGCGATGGTGGGGGTATCGGGGGTGTCGTGCACGGCCGCGGCGGGCAGGCCCTCGACGGGCCGGGCCTCGGGCGCGGCGGTGATCACGGCCTCGACGTTCGCGGCGTAGCCGGATTCGCGGCACACCACGTAGGTGTCCTCACCGACGGGGCTGTCGGCCAGGAATTCCTCGGACGCGCTGCCGCCCATCGCGCCGGCGGTCGCGGCGACGATGACGTACTTGACGCCGAGCCGTTCGAAGATCCGCTGGTAGGCCTCGCGGTGCGCGTTGTAGGACGCCTTCAGGCCCGCGTCGTCGAGATCGAAGGAGTAGGAGTCCTTCATGATGAACTCGCGGCCGCGCAGGATGCCGGCGCGGGGCCGTTCCTCGTCGCGGTACTTGGTCTGGATCTGGTACAGCGTGACCGGCAGATCCTTGTAGGAGTTGTACTCGCCCTTCACCGTGAGCGCGAACATCTCCTCGTGCGTGGGCCCGAGCAGGTAGTCCGCGCCTTTGCGGTCCTTGAGGCGGAAGAGGGTATCGCCGTATTCGGTCCACCGGTTGGTGGTCTCGTAGGCGTCGCGCGGCAGCAGCGCGGGCAGCGAGATCTCCTGGGCGCCGATCGCGTTCATTTCCTCGCGGACCACGCGCTCCACTTCCCGCAGCACACGCAGGCCCAGCGGCAGCCACGAGTACACACCCGGGGCGACGCGGCGCACGTATCCGGCGCGGACGAGCAGTTTGTGGCTGGGCACCTCGGCGTCGGCGGGATCGTCGCGCAGGGTACGCAGGAACAGGTGGGAGAGGCGGGTGATCACGGGTGCTCAGCGTAGTCCCTGGCCACCTGGTGCTCACAACGCATTACCGGTTTCGGGCCGGGGCGCCGCGCCCCGGTACCGTATCCGCTCGTGCTGGTGCTGCTGCCTCCCTCCGAAACCAAGTCCGACGGCGGCGCGGGCGCGCCCCTGGACCTCGCCGACCTCGCGATGCCGCAGCTCACCGCGGTTCGCGACAAGCTGCTCACCGAGCTGATCGAGCTCGCCGGGGATCCCGCCGCGTCCCGCGCGGCCCTGGGCCTCGGCAAGGGGGCTGACGCCGAAATCGCCCGCAACGCGGCACTGCGCACCTCCCCCACCCGGCCCGCGCTGCAGCGCTACACCGGTGTGCTCTACGACGCGCTGGACGCCAAGTCCTTCACCAAGGCGCAGCGGGAGAAGGCCTACGCCCGGCTCGGGATCGGTTCGGCCCTGTTCGGCGCGGTGCGCGCGGGCGACCCGATTCCGGCCTACCGGCTCTCCGGCGGCTCCAAACTGCCCGGGCTGCCGACGCTGTCGGCGCTGTGGCGCGACGTGCTGCCCGGGGCGCTGGCCGCCGAGGCCGCGGGCGAGCTCGTGATCGATCTGCGTTCGGGGACCTACCAGCAGCTGGGCCGCGTACCGGAGGCGATCACCGCCAATGTGCTCACCGAGCATCCCGACGGCTCGCGCACCGTGGTCAGTCACTTCAACAAGCACCACAAGGGCCTGCTGGCGCGGGCGCTGGTGCTGACCCGGGCCACGCCCACCGACATCAAGGGCGTCGCGCGGGTCGCCGAGAAGTCCGGGCTGCGCACCGAGATCGCCTCGCCCACCGAACTTCTCATCCTCACCTGAGCTAGGTGTTGCGCGGGAAGCCGAGTTCCAGCCCGCCGTGGCTGGGATCGAGCCAGCGCGTGGTGACGGCCTTGCCGCGGGTGAAGAAGTGCACGCTGTCGGTGCCGTGCGCGTGCGAGTCGCCGAACAGCGAGTTCTTCCAGCCGCCGAAACTGTAGTAGGCCATGGGGACCGGGATCGGCACGTTGATCCCGACCATGCCGACCTCCACCTCGTGGTGGAACCGCCGGGCCGCGCCGCCGTCGTTGGTGAAGATCGCGGTGCCGTTGCCGTAGGGGTTGGCATTGATCAGGGCGAGCGCGTCGTCGTAGCCGCCGACCCGCACGACGGTGAGCACGGGGCCGAAGATCTCGTCGGTGTAGACGCTCATCTCGGTGCCGACGTGGTCGAGAACCGTTGGGCCCAGCCAGAATCCGCCGTCCGCGCCGTCGGCCCGGACAGCGCGGCCGTCGAGCGCGACGGTCGCGCCCGCCGCCGCGCCGGCGTCGATGTAGGCGGCCACCCGGTCGCGGTGCTCGCGGGTGACCAGCGGGCCCATGTCGGCGCCGCGGGTACCGTCGCCGGTGCTGATGGTGGCGGCCCGCTCGGTGATCTTGCCGACCAGCTCGTCGCCGATCGGGTCGACGGCCAGCACCACGCTGATCGCCATGCAGCGTTCACCGGCCGAACCGAAGCCGGCGTTCACCGCGGCGTCGGCCGCCAGATCCAGGTCGGCGTCCGGCAGCACCACCATGTGGTTCTTCGCCCCGCCCAGCGCCTGCACGCGCTTGCCGCTCGCGGTGCCGCGCTGGTAGACGTAGCGCGCGATCGGGGTGGATCCGACGAAGGAGACCGCCTTGATCGCCGGGTTGTCCAGCAGTTCGTCGACGGCGTCCTTGTCGCCCTGCAGCACATTGAAAACGCCCGGGGGCAAACCGGCTTCGGCCCAGAGCTCGGCCAGCCACAGCGACGAGGAGGGATCCTTCTCACTCGGCTTGAGCACGACCGTGTTGCCCGCCGCGATCGCGACCGGGAAGAACCACATCGGCACCATGGCCGGGAAGTTGAACGGCGAGATCACCGCGACCGGGCCCAGCGCCTGTCGCAGCGAGAAGATGTCGACCTTGGTCGAGGCGTTCTCGGTGTAGCCGCCTTTGAGCAGATGCGGTACCCCGCAGGCGAATTCGACCACCTCCAGCCCGCGACTCACCTCGCCGAGCGCGTCGGCGTGCACCTTCCCGTGCTCGGCGGTGATCAGCTCGGCCAGCTCTTGCTTGCGATCGTTGAGCAGTTCCCGGAACCGGAACAGCACCTGCGTGCGCCGCGCCAGCGAGGTGTCGCGCCACTGCGGAAACGCAGCGGTGGCGGCGGCGACCACGGTCTGCGCGTCCGCCCGGTTCGCCAGCGCGACCTGCCCGGTGACCTCCCCGGTCGCGGGATTGGTCACCGGCGCGGTGCGCGCACTGGTCCCGCCGAACGCCTTGCCGTCGAGCCAGTGCGCGATCGTCTGCATGTCGTCCTCGATTCGGTCGGTGGCCCTGGGCTTCCCGTCCTAATCGTGCCCGCCCGCCTCGGGTGCCCGCAGTCGAATCGGGGTCAGTGGCGCGTCGAAGCGCCGAGCGAAGCGGTCAGCACGGCGGGCGGCGTCCAGCTCGCCAGCAGGTTGGCGCGCTCCTGCGGGGTCAGGCGCGGGCGGCGCAGAAACCGCGCGGCACGGCGGTAGGCGATGGCTACGGAATGGTTGACGATGGTCATCTGGTTCTCCTCGGGTGATCCTTCGAGTCTCGAATCCCGCAGCGCGCCAGTCGAGATCGCCCGCCGAATCACTACGAATTCCAGACATCCCCCGGCCGCAGGCCGGACGGGATACGCAGCAGCGATACCCGCGCGGGCCGTAATCACTCCGTAAAAATGGGAGACCCCGAGGGTCTTGCCTTCCCTCGGGGTCCTGCATGCCGCCCAATTCGCACAACCGGATCGGTGGGATCGGATCACACTCACCGCGACGCGTCCTACGTTTGGACCATCTCCCATCGAATGAAGAGGCTGGGAGAGCCGGGGTTGAACCGGCACCTCGTCGCTCCGCGTCCTTTCCTCGTGATCGGTGTTCGGCGGCGAATACTCAGTCTGGAGCGAGAACTTGAACTTCATGCACGGTTTGCCGACGCCTCGGGCCGCCCGGGCGAGAACCGGGTCCCGTCTTGTCACCGTGTGATTCAGTCTGAACTTCAGAGTGAGCTTTCGCGCCCCCTCAGGGGGCGCATCCCCGCGCTCCAGCGGGGAGTTCTCGGGGTCAGCGGAAAAGGTAGTCGAACAGGACCTTGCCGGTCTTCTGGTCGGTCACCTCGCTGCCGTTGGCCTCTTCGCGCGCGAATTTCACGGCCTGCTGCAGTTTGTCGATCCGCGTGGTGATTTCGTTGACGCGCCGGGCCGGCAGCGCACCGCTGAACTTCACCGTGGTCCAGTAGCCGACGGCGATGTCCTCGTAGTACACCTCGACCTGGGCCGGATGCTTCTCGGTGGCCTCGGCCTTCACGTGGTTGCGCGGCACCTTCTTGGTGCGGATGGTGCGGACCGCGTCGGTGCGCCAGGTGTCGGTGGAGTCGTCGAAGGACCAGGCCTCGGCGGCGTCCAGCACCGGCAGGCGCGTGACGAAGGTCTGCAGATCGGCCAGCTGCTTCTCCAGGAACAGCAGGTAGGAGACCGGCACGTCGGCCAGCAGGACCTCGCCGTCGACCCGCACGTCGGCCTTGGCCGCGCAGTTGGCCCAGTCCTTGGTGGCGGTCACGTCGAAGAGCCGGGTCAGCGTGCTCGCGGTCTCGCGCAGCACCTCCTCCGACTTCACCTGCACCCGCGTGGATTCCGGCGGCAGCTGCTCGCCCTCTTCGTCCTTGGGCTGGTAAGCGCGGGTGATACCGGCCAGCAAGCCCGGCTTGTTCAGCAGGTTCTGCTTGTCGGCCAGCTCCCGCAGCGACGCGCTCTTGACGCCCTTCTCCACCGCGATGATCTGATTCAGCTTCGTCATGTCTACCTCCCCACAACGCCCACGCGCCGCGTCCAATCCCATACCGCAGCATCAGTTCTCGCCCCCACACTGCTGCGGCAACCATACGGATCCGGCGCGCGCGGCGCATCCGGATTTCCGGCATCGGGCCGCGCGATTCGCCCGTGCTCCCGCGCTAGGCCGGACGCAGAATCATCGGCGTGCCAGGCCGGATGTTCGTGGCTACGCCGTCGAACCGAAGTTTCGACCTCCCGTTCATCTGGACCACTGAAACGCGCCCTTGCCCTTGCCAGGTCGCGACACCATCGCCGGACAAACACGCGAACGACGCATCCTGATTCGGCCCGCCGTCCAGATAGCAATCCCAGCCTATGTAGTCGGTCGTCCGGAACCGGAACCCCTGCCCTTCCGGGGTCAGCGTGCCGATCGCGGCACCACCGATATCCGACTCGATCGCCCACGAACCGCTGAAATCGAGGCCGGACGGGCCGGCCGTTGTCGGTTCGGGCGCGGGAAACGCCTCCGTAGTCGTCGGCACGGCGGAATTTGTGGGCGGAGGCAGGTCACGATCGGCCTCACCGGTTGTGCCACAGGGTCTTTCGAATCTCCGATCGGAGCCGATGGGAAAGAGCGTGAAAAAGGTCAGTTCCACGTCTGCCGGTCGCACGGCGAATACCTTCGCCGGGTCGAAACTCGTCCAGGTGTCGCCGAGGAACTTCGGCGTGTCCTCCGGCCGGAATTCGGGCAGTGTCAGGGGAGTGCCGCTGATGGATCGGATTCGGGGCACACCACGGGCGTCGACCAGCACTGCGGTGCCCGCCTGCAGGACGGCTTGGCGCCGCACCGGTTTGCCTTGCTGCAGCAGGTAGTAGGTCACCCGGAGATCCACCCGCAGGGACACAGGCGTGAGTTCACGTAGATATTCGGCGAGCCGGTCTGCGCTCAACGCCGTCTTCCCCCGCCATTGCAGCTGATTGTCCGAGTTCAGGGCGTCGGCGGCGGCAGCGGCCGCAACCGGGTTCGACTGAAAGTGCGCGATGGTCTGTTCTCGTCCGTCGACCGTCTCGTGCGGTACGCCGGCGTAGAACGAAGGCTCTTTGCCCTGGAAGCTGCGGTTCGCGGCGATCTCTCCCGGGGCGTAGCTCTCGGCCGGCACTGCGGGAAGTCCGGATTTCTGCGGCGGGTCCATATCGAACGGATCATCGCCGGCATCGTCGCCTCCGTAGCGATAGACCTCGCCCGACCCGGTCGCGGTGTCGTCCCGGTCGGACCAGAGCCGAGTCACGGTGAACGCGAACAGGACTCCGATCGCCAGAACGAGCGCCAGACCGGTCAGCAACGGGCGGACCCCGCGGCGGCCCTGGCGGTCGCCGGAGTCATTCGGCGAGGGCACGCTCGAAGGGACCAACTGCTGCCCGGCGGTCCAATGGCGCTCGATGATCTCGATAGCGCGACCGACATTGGGATCATTGGGCTCGAGCCACTCCGTCAGGTGCGTCAGGAGCACCGCGCGGCCACGCTCCCCGTAGCGGGCGCAGACGTCGACAAGGCGCCCCAGGTCCAGTAGGGGGTTGTTGTCGGCGTGCAGTACAACGTGATTGGCGATGAAATCGGGCATGGTGCCGACGAAGGCATGCCGTCCGTTCACGTTCTTCAACGCCGGGATCTGAGCCAGCGCACGCGCGATGACTACCGCCGCGGACGCGGGCTCGGGACCTGTCATGACCATCCTCGATGCTCAACTGGCTGTGACATCACTGAATCAGTGGTGGGTGCGCGGCCAGGACCGCTCGATCACCGCGATGGCTCTTTGGACCGACGGCGCATTCGGCTCCAGCCACCGGGTCATGCACTGCACCAGTTCGAGGCGACCGGCGTCTTCGTAGGACATGCACGCGTCGACGAGTTGGCCCAGATCCAGGAGGGTGTTGTTGCTCGGGCTCAGCGTGATCTTGCTGCTGATGTGGTCCGGCATTCTGCCCAGAAATGCATGGCGGCCCGGAAAAGATTTCAGCTCTTCGATCTTCGCCAGGGCTTCGGCGATCACGAGCCCGGGCGGTCTCGCGTCCATGGCGGCCGGCCGTTCCGAAGCCACCTCCAGCAGCCGTGATCTCATAATTCGATAGATCGCCGTATCCCGCGATTTCGGCCTGATGATGGTCGAATGGTCACCGTCGAGGTCACCGTGTATCGGGAACAAGAAATGCGCCGATTGCGGTTCGACGATTTTGTCTTGCTGCCCCGCGTACGCTTCGAATGGGATGGGCACCGTCGTCTCGGTCGCCGCAGTCGCGTTGATAATCCGCTCGAAAAGAATTCGCTGCGTCTCGATTACCTCCGCATTGATCGCTCGCAGCTCCTTCTCCTGATTATTCTGCACAATCCAGCCGAGCATCTTGCGCAAGTAGATTACGTACTGGGATCCCGAATTGGGTGTCGCGAAGGTCAGAACACGCCGGATGCGTTGCAGCTCACGAGCGTTCCCCCCAGTGAGCTGCTGAACCAGGTACCGCTGCGCGATCAAACCACCCTGGCTGTGCGCGGCGACCACGATGGGCAGGGCGGGTGGCACGGTCTCCTTGATCTCGGTCGCCAGCTTGCCCGCGATCCGGGTGAGGTTCGGAAGTTTCCCCGTGATCCCGGTCGCATAGCCGAAATTGAGGATCGATACCTGTCGGTACACTTTTTCATCACCGCTGAGTAGCTCGAGCATCGGTTTCCACGCAGTGGGATCCGAATTGATCCCATGTATCAGTACCAATACGGCTCTGGGAGACAACACGACAACCTTTGTCAGCGTCGTTCGATCCGGCTAATTCCGGGCTCCCAGAGAGTCTAGCCATCGATTCGACGCCCTACACCGGCGAAATTCTTGTTGCCGCGACCGGGCGCTGCCAGCACACTGGGCGGATGGGAGGACGGGTGGATCAGGAACTGGTGCGGCGCTGGGTCGAGTTGGCGGGGTCCGGCGCGGAGCAGGTCGGGGTGGGGTTGGTGCGGCGGTATCGGGAACCGCATCGGCGGTATCACACCGTCGATCATCTGGCGGTGATGCTCGCGGCGATCGATGAGCTGGGCGGGGACGCGCGGGATGTCGATGCCGTGCGCTATGCGGCGTTCTTTCACGACGCGATCTACGCGGTGGACCGGTCCGACAACGAGGAGCGCAGTGCCGAACTGGCCGAGGAGCAGCTGGGAAGGCTGGGGCTGGCAACGGAACTCGTCGCGGAGGTGGGCCGGCTGGTGCGGCTGACCGCGCGGCACGACCCGGAACCCGGCGATCGCAACGGGGCGGTGCTCTGCGATGCCGATCTCGTCGTCCTGGCTGCCGACGAACCAGGTTACGCCGCCTACACCGCGGCCGTGCGCGCGGAGTACCGGCACGTGCCCGACGAGCTGTTCCGCGCGGGCCGCGCCGCGGTGCTGGCGGGGCTGGCCGAGCAGCCGCGGCTGTTCCGGACCGCCACGGCCCGTGCGCGTTACGAGGCCGCCGCGCGGGCCAACCTGACGGCCGAGCTCACCGCGCTGACCAGCTGACCTCGAATCGGCTGCGCGACAGCGGCTCTGGATTCGCTGCGGCTACCGGCGGGCTGGGTTAGTGTCCGGGTGAACCGTCGCGAGGAGTGCAGATGACAACGCTGGGATTGATCGGCGGCGGCCGCATCGGCGGCACGGTGGCGCGGCTCGCCGTCGACGCGGGACTGGAAGTGGTGCTGAGCAATTCGCGCGGCCCGGAGTCGCTGCGCGAGCTGATCGCCGATCTCGGCTCGCGGGCGCGGGCGACCGGCGCGCAGGAGGCGGCCGAGGCGGGCGACATCGTGGTGGTCTGCACGCCGTTCCGGGTGTACCGCACGCTCCCGGTGGCCGCGCTGGCGGGCAAGGTCGTGCTCGACACCACCAACTACAACGCCCAGCGCGACGGCGCGATCCCGGAGCTGGACGCGAATTCGGTCACCAGCAGTGAACTGCTCCAAGCGGAACTGCCCACCTCGCAGGTGGTCAAGGCGTTCAACACGATCTTCGTCACGCATCTGGCCGCGCTGCCCCGTCCCGCGGGCGCGGCCGACCGGTCCGCCATCCCGATCGCCGGCGACCACGACACCGCCAAGACCGTCGCCGCCGAACTCCTGGACACCCTCGGCTACGACACGGTCGACATCGGCCCGCTGGCCGAATCCTGGCGGCTGCGCCCCGGCTCCCCGGCCTACGGCGTGCCCTACGCCTCGGGCACACCCTTCTGGGAGCACGAGGCCGCCCCGGGCGACCCGGCCACCGTGCGCGCGGCCGTGGAGAAGGCCGAGCGCTGACGCGGGAATAGCCCTCCCGGGCAGCGTGTTTCACCAGGGCATGACAGCTGAGCTCTCACCCGACCTGAAAAAGCATCTCGACGAGACCAAGGTCTACGCTACCGTGGCGACCACCGGCGCGAACGGGCAACCCCATCTCGGCGTGTTCTGGGTCAAGCGCGACGGCGACGACATCCTGCTGTCCACCACCGTGGCCCGCCAGCACGCCAAGAACATCGCCCGGGACCCGCGGGTGACGATCCTGGTCAACCCGCCGGAGAATCCCTTCGTCTATGCCGAAATCCGCGGCTCGGCCACAGTGACCGACGATCCCGAACGCCTGCTGCCGGACGAGCTCTCGCGCAAGTACACCGGCCTCCCCTACGCCGAGTTCAACCCCGCCTCCGTCGACGACGCCGCACGCGTCGTGGTCCGCGTGACGCCGCGCAAGGTCGTCGGCCGCCTCTGACACGCGACGACCGGGCCGCCCACCCCGGGCGGCCCGTCGCCGCACTCCCTACTTCCGCGCCGCGGCCTTCTTGCGCTTGGCGGGCGCGCCCACGTATTCGGCCAGGTGCTGCCCGGTCAGCGTGCTCCGGTCGGCCACCAACTCGGCGGGCGTGCCCTCGAAGACGATCTTGCCGCCGTCGTGGCCGGCGCCCGGACCCAGATCGATGATCCAGTCGGCGTGCGCCATGACCGCCTGATGGTGCTCGATGACGATCACCGACTTGCCGGATTCGACCAGCCGGTCCAGCAGCCGCAGCAGGTTCTCCACGTCGGCCAGGTGCAGGCCGGTGGTCGGCTCGTCGAGCACGTAGACCCCGCCCTTGTCGCCCATGTGCGTAGCCAGCTTCAGCCGCTGCCGCTCACCGCCGGACAGCGTGGTCAGCGGCTGGCCGATGGTGAGGTAGCCGAGCCCGACATCCACCAGGCGCTCCAGGATGGCGTGCGCGGCAGGCAGTTTCGCGTCACCGGTGGCGAAGAACGCCTCCGCCTCGGCGACCGGCATCGCCAGAACCTCGCTGATGTCGCGCCCGCCCAGCTTGTAGTCCAGCACCTCGGCCATGAACCGCTTGCCGTCGCAGACCTCGCACACGGTCTCCATGCCCGCCATGATCCCGAGATCGGTGTAGATCACGCCGGCGCCGTTGCAGTTCGGGCAGGCGCCCTCCGAATTCGCGCTGAAAAGAGCGGGTTTCACGCCGTTGGCCTTGGCGAAGGCCTTGCGGATCGGCTCCAGCAGGCCGGTGTAGGTCGCGGGGTTGCTGCGGCGCGACCCGCGGATCGGCGTCTGATCGACCGCGACCACGCCTTCGGAGGCGGGCATCGAGCCGTGGATCAGCGAGCTCTTGCCGGACCCGGCCACACCGGTGACGACGCACAGCACGCCCAGCGGGATATCGACATCGACATCGCGCAGATTGTGGCTGTTCGCGCCCCGAATGGACAGCTTGCCGGTGGGCTCGCGGACCGAATCCTTCAGGGCCGCACGATCATCCAGGTGCTTGCCCGTCACCGTGCCGCTACCGCGCAGCCCGGCCACGGTGCCCTCGTAACAGACCGCGCCGCCCGCCGTTCCGGCCCCCGGGCCGATGTCCACGACGTGATCGGCGATCGAAATGGTCTCCGGCTTGTGCTCCACCACCAGCACCGTGTTGCCCTTGTCGCGCAGCTGCAGCAGCAGGTTGTTCATCCGCTCGATGTCGTGCGGGTGCAGGCCGACGGTCGGCTCGTCGAACACGTAGGTGACATCGGTCAGCGCCGACCCGAGATGCCGGATCATCTTGACGCGCTGGGCTTCACCGCCGGACAGCGTGCCCGCCGAGCGGTCCAGCGACAGGTAGCCCAGGCCGATCTCGACGAACGAGTCCAGGGTGTCGCCCAGCTTGTCCAGCAGCGGGGCCACCGACGGCTCGTTCAGCCCGCGCACCCACGCCGCCAGATCGCTGATCTGCATGGCGCAGGCGTCGGCGATGCTGAGCTTCTTGATCTTCGAGGAGCGCGCCGCCTCGGTGAGCCGGGTGCCGCCACACTCCGGGCAGGTGCCGAAGGTGACCGCGCGCTCGACGAAGGCGCGGATGTGCGGCTGCAGCGAATCGACGTCCTTGGACAGCATCGACTTGCGCATCTTCGGGATGACGCCCTCGTAGGTGAGGTTGATGCCGTCGACCTTGATCTTGGTCGGCTCCTTGTGCAGCAGGTCGTTGAGCTGCTTCTTGGTGAACTTCTTGATCGGCTTGTCCATGTCGAAGAAGCCGGAGCCGCCGAAGATCCGGCCGTACCAGCCGTCCATGCTGTAGCCCGGGACGGTGAGCGCGCCCTCGTTCAGCGACTTGTTCTCGTCGTAGATCTGGGTCAGGTCGATGTCGTTGATGACGCCGCGCCCCTCGCAACGCAGGCACATACCGCCGGTGATGCTGAAGCTGCGCCGCTCCTTGACCTGCTGACCGCCCTTTTCCACGGTGACCGCGCCCGCGCCGCTGATCGAGGCGACGTTGAACGAGAACGCCTGCGGCGAGCCGATGTGCGGCTTGCCGATCCGGCTGAACAGGATGCGCAGCATGGCGTTGGCGTCGGTGGCGGTGCCCACCGTGGAGCGCGGATCCGAGCCCATGCGCTGCTGGTCGACGCTGATCGCGGTGGTCAGCCCGTCGAGCACGTCGACGTCGGGGCGGGCCAGTGTCGGCATGAAGCCCTGCACGAAGGTGCTGTAGGTCTCGTTGATCAGCCGCTGCGATTCGGCGGCGATGGTGTCGAACACCAGCGAGCTCTTGCCGGATCCGGAGACACCGGTGAAGACGGTGAGCCGCCGCTTCGGCAATTCGATGCTGACGTCTTTGAGGTTGTTGACGCGCGCACCGTGTACGCGGATCAGATCGTGGCTGTCGGCGGCGGTGGTCATCGTGGTCTCCATCTGTGCTGCGGGGTGGCTTATCGATCTTGCCTGATCAGGACCGGCGGACCCGGGCGGGACGCCCGGTTCGCTCAGCGTGCGGTCAGGCGGACGAGGGGATACACGCGGTCGGACTTGCTCTGGTACTTGGCGATCCGGGGCTGGGCGGCGGCGATGCGCTCCCAGACCCGCTCCCGCTCGGCGCCCTCGAGCTGCTGGGGCGTGACGGCGAACGGCGCGCCGCCGGGCAGCTCGATCGTCACCCGGCCGGGATCGGCCATCAGGTTGGCGTGCCAATCCGGGTTCTGGCTACCGCCGCCCGAGCCGACCAGCACCCAGCTGTTCTCCCCGTCGGGGAACCAGGCCAGCGGCGTCTGGCGCGGCTGACCGCTGCGCCGGCCGACGGTGTTGAGGATGAGCACGTCCATGCCCATGAAGGTGCCGTGCCCGCCGCGGATCTTGCGGTTCATCCGGCCGTTCATCTTCTGCTGCATCCACCGCGAGAAGGCGCCGGGGGTGCCGGGCTTGCGCTGCTGGGTGGTCGTCATGGCATTCTCCGATGTTTCGATGAGCACATCGCCGTCGAGGACGGTGTGTCCGGTGGTCAGCGCCGAGTTCGGCGCGAAGTCGAGGGTTTCGGCCGCGATGCCGCGCGCCTCGGCCGATTCCCAGCGCCAGATATCGAGGTAGGACCCGTCTTCCTGGCGGATCAGGGTGGCGGTGGTGAAGGCCGGATGCGCCGACCGCAGGCCGCCGATCAGGCGCGTGCGCTGCTCGAGCACCTGCGCCAGCTTCCCGGTCACCACGGTGTACCGGTGCGTCCGTACCACTGCCATGAACCCCGACCTCTCGCTGCGCTGTTCCTTACGACTCTCAGTTTTCCGTTCTGACCAGGGGCGAACAATGAGCGATCAGGAAACGGCGGTTGCGCCGGGGGTTAACGATCGCCGACGATGACGGGGTGGAACTGCGCGATATCGAAATCTTCCTGACGCTGGCCGAAGAGCTGCACTTCGGCCGGACGGCGGAGCGATTGCACATCTCCACGCCCCGGGTGAGCCAGACGATCGCCAAGCAGGAGCGGCGGATCGGGGCGCCGCTGTTCGAACGCACCAGCCGCAAGGTCACCCTGACCCCGCTCGGCGAGCAGCTGCGCGACGACCTGCAAGCCGGTTACCGGCGCATTCTCGACGGTGTCGAGTCCGCCGCCAGCGCCGCGCGGGGCGGCCCGGAAACCCTCACCCTGGGCGTGCTCGGCCCGATGTGGCAGGACCTGGCCCCGATCACCGCGTTGTTCCGGACCCGCTGGCCCGAGGTCGGGCTGCGCATGCGCGAAGTGCGCATCGATGATCCGTTCGCGCTGATCCGCGGCGGCGAGGTCGACGTGGCGCTGGTCGCGCTCCCGGTGCTGGAACCCGATCTGGTGGCCGGGCCGGCGGCGTTCACCGAGCCGATCGTGCTGGTCGTCCGGCAGGGGCACGCCCTGGCGGGCCGGGCCTCGGTGTCGCTGGCCGAGATCGCCGAGTACGAGGTGCTGCCGTCCGGACTGCCGTTGCCCGAGTACTGGGAGCAGTCGTTCTCCCCGCTCCCGGCGCGGCAAACCGACGCGCCGCCCCCAACGCGCGAGGAGATCCTCTTCGCCGTGTCCACCGGAGACGCGGTCGCCTTCGCCTGCGGGCAGGGCATCAAGTACTACGACCGCGGCGAGGCGGTGTACCTGCCCATCGACGAAACGCCCACGCTCAGCTGGGGTCTCGTGCACCGCGCCGGTGCGCTGACGCGCTGGGCCGGGGAGTTCGCCCGGATCGCGGCCGAACTCGGGCCGATCGAGCTGGAGCTCGATCTCGATCAGCCCACGCTGCGCCGGCTGCGCTCGGTCAGCTAGTCGGCCTGCTTGATCCGGATCATGTTGCCCGAGGGGTCGCGGAACGCGCAGTCGCGCACCCCGTAATCCTGATCGGTCGGCTCCTGCACCACCTCCGCACCCGCCGCGCGCAGCTTCTCGTAGACCGCGTCGAGATCCTTGGTGCCCAGGTTGATGCTGGCGAAGGTGCCCTTGGCCATCATCTCCCCGATCACGCGGTGCTCCTCGGGCGTGATGCCCGGGTCGCCCGTCGGCGGGTAGAGGACCAGCCCGATCTCGGGCTGCCCGGGCGGGCCGACGGTCAGCCAGCGCAGGCCGTTGTAACCGACATCGTTGCGCAGTTCGAAGCCCAGGACATCGCGGTAGAAGGCCACGGCGGCGTCGGGGTCGGTCTGCGGCAGGTAGCTCTGATAAATGGCGATTTCCATGATGATCAGGCTAATTGCGGCTAGGTAGCCTGCGCTTCTTTATTCCTGATCGGTCGGGTCACCTTCTTGGCCACGCACGGGGGCATGCCCTCGGTGGCGTGGGCCTGCTGCTCGCGGTAGGCGCTGGGCGGCATGCCGACGAGTTCGGTGAACCGGGTGCTGAAGGTACCCAGCGAGGAGCAGCCCACCTCGAAGCAGACCTCGGTGACGCTCAGATCGCCGCGGCGCAGCAGCGTCATCGCGCGCTCGATGCGGCGGGTCATCAGATAGGAGTAGGGCGATTCGCCGTAGGCGGCCTTGAATTGGCGGCTCAGATGCCCGGCCGAGATGTGCGCGTCCCGGGCGAGGGCTTCCACATCCAGGGGCCGGGCGTACTCGCGGTCGATCCGGTCGCGGACCCGGCGCAGCCGCGCGAGGTCGTCGAGACGCTCCTGCGGGGTGGGCTTGTTGGTCACTCTCGCGATCTTCCCATGTGGCGGCCGGGTTGTCAGGCCTGCTGGGCTTCTTCCTGGGCGTGCTGGGCCTGCGCGACCTGGGCCGCGGTGTAGCGGATGGCCAGCGCGATCAGCAGGGTGAGCAGCACGCCGACGCCGCAGAGGAACAGCGCCAGGGTGTAGCCACTGCTGAGGGCGTCGAGCTGGGAGGTGTTCATGGCGCTGGGCTTGATGGTGTCGCTGCCGCCCAGGGCCAGCGTGCGCGAGACCACGACCGGGCCGAGGAAACCCAGCGCCAGCGCGGGCCCGAACGCCAGCAGCATCTGGCCGACGGCACTCAGCGGGCCGATCTCGGTGACCTCCACGCCCACGATCAGGCACAGCGGCACGATGACCAGCACGATGCCCACGCCGGTGCCGATCACCAGGAACAGGGTGAGCAGCGTGGGCAGGTTGGCGGTGCGGTCCAGGGTGGAGCCGAACAGCAGCGCCACGGCCGCCAGGCCCGCGCCGGCGCCGATCAGATATCTGGGCGCCACGCGCATGGCCAGCTTGGAGGTCAGCGCGCCGCCGACGCCCATGCCGATGGTGAACGGGATGAAGATCAGGCCGGACTGTAAAGCGCTGTAGCCCAGCACGTTCTGCACGTACTGCGCGCCGAAGACCGAGATGCCGCCCATCACGCCGCTGGCCAGCAGCACCGCCAGGAAGGTCGCGACCCGGTCCTGGCTGCTGAACAGCGACCACGGCAGCAGCGGATTGTCCACATTGCGCTCCGCCAGGACGAACGTGATCAGCAGGACGCCGCCGGCCGCCAGCGAGCCGATGATCACCGGATGCCCCCAGCCCAGCGCGGGCCCCTCCATGCCGCCGAACACCAGGGCCGAGACGCCGAACGTCGCCAGCACCGCGCCGCGCACGTCGAGCGAGAGCCGGTGGTGCTCGGTGTCGCGCAGGCAGCGCAGCGCGCCCACGAAGACGAGCAGGCCGATCGGCACATTGATCAGGAAGATGCCGCGCCACCAGACATCGGCCAGCGCGCCGCCGACCACCAGGCCGCCGACCGAGCCGACGCCGACCATCGCGCCGAAGATGGCGATGGCCTGATTGCGCGCCTTACCGGGCGCGAAGGTGGTGGCGACCAGGGCCAGCGCGGTGGGCGAGGCGAAGGCCGCGCCGACGCCCTGCAGCGCCCGCATGCCGATCAGCATGCCGCCGTTGATCGCCAGGCCGCACAGCAGCGAGGAAAAGGTGAACAGGCCGACGCCGAGCAGGAACATCTTCTTGCGGCCGAACGCGTCGCCGACCCGGCCGCCCAGCAGCATCAGCCCGGCGTAGGTGAGCGCGTAGGAGGTGATCACCCAGTTGGCGCTGGAAGCCGACATCCCGAAATCCGCTTGCAGCCGCGGGACCACCAGGATCATGACCGTGCCGTCGAGCACGCTCATCAGCTGCATCCCACTGAGAACGAGAATGGCGAGCCCGAAAGCCCGCTGCGTCACTGGATACTGCATCGGCGCAGCGGGATTCTGGAGCACAGGAAGCCACTGTAATGGACCGGCGCGCAACCACCAGCCCCCAGCCGAGCCCCACCGGGCCCGGGCGGAACGCCGTCCCGGCCCCATATCGGCCCCGACCAGCGCGGGGCCGGACGGGCCTCAGGCCCGGTCGGCGGAGAATCCCGCGGTGGGCCCGATGACCACGATCGCCGGCGGGCGGATGCCTTCGTCGCGGACGCGGGCGGCGACGGTGGCCAGATCGGCGCGCAGCACGCGCTGGGTGCGCAGGGTGCCCTCCTGGATGACGGTGGCCGGGGTGTCGGCGGGGCGGCCGCCGTCGAGCAGGGCCTGGGCGAACTGTTCGATCCGCTCGACGGCCATCATCAGAACCAGGGTGCCGCGCAGCCGGGCCAGCGCGGGCCAGTCGACCAGGGAATCCGGGTGATCGGGCGCGACATGGCCGCTGACGACCACGAACTCGTGCGTGACGCCGCGGTGCGTGACCGGGATACCGGCGGCGGCGGGCACCGAGATCGGGCTGGTGATGCCGGGAACCACGGTGACCGGGATACCGGCTTCGACGCAGGCTTCCACCTCTTCGAAACCGCGACCGAAGACGTAGGGGTCGCCGCCCTTGAGGCGAACCACGAACTTGCCCGCCTTCGCGCCCTCGACCAGGGCCAGGTTGATCGCCTCCTGGGCCATCGCCCGGCCGTAGGGGATCTTGGCCGCGTCGATCACCTCGACGTCGGGACCGAGCTCGGCCAGCAGTTCCGGGGGCGCGAGCCGATCGGCGACGACGAGTTCGGCGCGGGCGAGCAGGCGGCGGCCGCGCACGGTGATCAGATCCGGGTCGCCGGGACCGCCGCCGACGAGGGCGACGCCGGGCACCACCGGAGCCGAATCATCGGTCACCACACCGGATTGCAGCGCCTCCAGCAGCGCGTTGCGCACCGCGGCCGAACGCCGGTGCTCGCCGCCGGCCAGCACGCCGAGGGAGAGGCCGTCGTAGCGGGCGGTCGCGGGGGTGACGGCGGTGCCGAGGCGGGCGGTGTCGGCGCGCACGCAGAAGACGCGCCGGCGCGTGGCCTCGGCGACGATCGCGGCGTTGGTGTCCGGCTCGTCGGTGCACGCGATGGCGTACCAGGCGCCGTCCAGATCGCCGTCGGCGTAGTCGCGCAGGGTCAGGGTGAGCTGGCCGGAGGTGGCCATGCCCTCGACGGCTGGGGTGGCCGCGCGACTGATGACGTGCACGTCCGCCCCCGAGGCGATCAGCAGCCCGAGCCGGCGCTGCGCCACCGTGCCGCCCCCGACGACCACCACGCGGCGCCCGTTCAGATCCAGGCCCACCAGGTAGTTCGGGTCCCCGGCCGGGGCGCTTTCGACGTGCTCATCGGTGTTTGCTGACGTGTTCGACACAAGGTTCGAGCCTACGGGACCGCTGCTCGGCCCCCGCACGGGCCGCGCGGTCTGTTCCGCGGTCACGGGTCACGGGGCAGGGTTTCCTGAACCCAGTGGAAACCCGGGCGGCGGACCCGGAAGTCGGCCAGGTCGCGGCGAACCAGGGTGATCGAGAGCTGGTGACGGTGCCGGTCGCCGTGCAGGATCAGATGATCGGGGTCGGGGCGCCGGTAGGTGAGGGCGGTGTCCGCGAGGGTGAGCACGCCACGGGTCTCGTCCAGCGCGCCCGGGACGAAGTCGCCGTTCATGCGCTGGTACGCCGGGCCGGGGAGGTCGACCACGAGGCGCTGCCAGCGGATCTCGTCGGTGGTCAGCGGCGGCAGCGCACGGCCGTCGAGGCTGAATTCGGTGACGTCCCAGATGCCGTACAGCGCGGGTTTCGGTGCGCCGTAACCCCATTCGTGCCAGCTCTGCCAGGCGTCGCGGACACAGGTGACCCCGGCCAGCAGACCGAACAGCACCGGCAGGACCGTGGCGAGCCGCCGGGCGGGCACCGGCGGCGGCAGCAGCGGCGCGGCAGGGCGGTGCAGCACCAGCACCGCGATCAGCCCGCGCGCCTGCGGGGCGAGCACCACCCAGCTCAGCAGCAGCAGATGGAACGAGAACAGTTTCACCGGCACGTCGTAGGCCAGGTTCAGCACGAACACCTGGGTCAGGCAGACCAGCGCCAGCAGCGCGCCCAGCGTCGCGGTGCGCGTCGTCAGCAGCAGCACCGCGGCCAGCACCTCGGCCGCGCCGAGCAGCATCTGATAGCCGGGCGCGATGCCGATCTGGTTCCACAGCACCTCCATCCGGGTGAAGTCGCCGAACGGCTCCAGCAGGGTGGTCAGCGGTGGCGAGGGCATCTGGTTCGGCACCAGTTTCGCGATCCCGTACCAGAGCAGCTGGGTGCCCAGGGCGATCCGCGCCGCGAGCACGAACCATGCGCCCAGCCGGGCGTATTCGGTGCGCCGGGCCAGCGCGGTCCAGACCAGGGTCGCCGCCCCGGCCACCACCAGCAGGCAGCCGACCAGCACCCAGATGTAGGCCTGATCCCCGCTTTCGCTCAGCCGCAGGCGCACCGGCACCCCGAAGACGTGCCGGCCCACCCAGGCCGGTCCCGCCGTCAGCCAGGGCCGCTGCCACAGCACCGACTCCTCGGAGAGGAACCCGGTGACGAATCCGGTGTACAGGAACAGGATCTGGGTGAATACCACACCGAACAGCAGGAAGTAGCAGAAGCAGAACCGGAAGCCGACCCGGGCCGCCCACGGCCAGGCGGTCGCTCCGGGCTCTCCCACAGCACCCACGCGACCACCTCACCACTTCCGCCGAACTCCGCGCGGCAAACCTATCCGGGCGGGCCGCTCAGTTCAGCGCGGGGACGTCCTGCACCCAGTGGAACCCGGGTCCGCGCAGCCGGAACTCGCCGGGATCCTGCTTGCGCAGCGTCACCGTCACCGGATGTCCCTGGATCTCACCGCGCAGGATCAGCTGGCCGGCGGCGGGCTCCTCGAAGGCGAGCCGGGCGACGGGTGCGGCGGACTCCGGCGGCCCGGTCAGGGTGACGGTGCGCGCGGCGGCGTCCACCTCGCCCAGGCCCGGCACCAGCGTGCCGTCCATCCGCTGATAGGTGAGGAAGCCCTTGTCGACGACCAGGCGCTGCCAGCGGTGCTCGTCGGTGGTCAGCGGCGGCAGCGGTTGACCGTCGCGGCTGAACTCGGTCACCGCCCAGATCCCGTAGAGCGCGGGTTCCGGTGCGCCGTAACCCCATTCGTTCCAGGACCGGTAGGCGTCGTGCACGCAGGCGCTGGTCACCCACAGTCCGAGCAGCACCTGCACCACGACGGCCACCCGTTCGGCGCGCCGCCCGCGGAACAGCGGGCGCTGCGTCGCCGGATCGGTGGTGCGTTGCAGCACAAGGAAATCCATGATCCGCCGGAGCTGCGGCGCGAGCACGATCAGCGACATCAGCACCAGGTGGAACGACAGGATCTTCACCGGCACGTCGTAGGTCATGTTCAGCAGGAACACCTGCAGCATGCTGATCAGGCCGATCATCCCGCCCAGCGTCGCGGTGCGGGGCAGGAACAGCAGCAGCCCGGCCACCACCTCCGCCGCGCCCAGCAGGATCTGGTACGCCGGGGACACCCCGACCTGATTCCACAGCACATCGATCTTGGTGAGATTGCCGTAGGGCTGCAACAGCATGGTCAGCGACGGATACGGCATCTGATTGGGCACCAGCTTCGCCCAGCCGTACCAGAGCAGCTGCCCGCCCACGCACAGCCGGATCCCGGTCACGAACCAGACGCTGAGCACGCGATAGTCGCCGCGCCGCCGATCCAGCAGGGTCCAGATCGCCGTGATCGCCGCCGCCAGCGCCAGCATCATGGCGATCAGCACCCAGATCACCAGCTGGTCGCCGCTGCCGCTGTCGTGCAGCACCGCGTCCACGCCGAAGACGTGCTCGCCGACCCAGCTCGCCAGGGGCGCGAGCTGCTGCATCTGCCACTGAACGGCGTCGTCGGGCAGCAGCGCGGCCCCGGCCAGCCCCGTGAAGACGTACAGGATCTGCGCGAAGATCAGGCAGAACAACGTGAAATAGGCGAAACAGAAGCGAAAGCCGAGGCGGGCCAGCGGATGCCACGGGGGCCGTGGTTCCGGCGGCTGCCGGATCACACTGTCATCCCGCTCCACGACCTGCGCGCCGAGGACACTCACCCGAAGACCTCACTCTCACCGACAACAATCGACGCTCGAAAGCTATCGGCGGGCCCGTGCTCCGCGCCTCCAGGAAACCCCTGGTCTTCCCCTACTTCTTCCGGCTTACGTGCCACCCCTAGCACTCCGGGGTGAGAACACCACCCCGGCGACGGGTGCCAGCACCACCATCGCCGCGGCGCGCACCGGACAGGGCTGCAAGCGAACGTGGCCCGGCCGGAAATGTCAACCGCCGATTCCGTCCAGTGAGCGGGTGCGCCCGCGCAGTGGGCGGGTTCGGCGGCGCACCCCAATTGCCCTGCGCCGCTGCACTAAGCCGGTTACATTCGCGACCGGACGAACTGCTGCAGGAGGACGAATATGGCCGACGAGCCCGACCCCACCGAACGGATGCAACTCACCGTCAGTGGCCGTGATCTCGACACGCTCGCGGAGGATCTCTCGCGCTGGCTGGCCGGCCGGGTCTCGGCCGACGAGCCGCCGAAGATCTCGGGACTGTCGCGACCGGAAGGCGCGGGCATGTCGAGTACCTCGGTGTTCTTCGACGCGGAGTGGTCGAGCGGCGGTACACCCGCGGGCGGCTCGTTCGTGGCGCGATTGGCGCCGCAGGACAGCGATTTCCCGATCTTCGAGACCTACGACCTGGAACGGCAGTACCAGGTGATCGCCGGGGTCGCGGCGGCCTCCGACGTGCCGGTGCCGGTGCTGCGCTGGCTGGAGACCGACGAAAGCGTGCTGGGCGCGGCGTTTTTCGTGATGGAGAAGGCCGAGGGCCGGGTGGTTTCGGACAACCCGCCGTATGTCTTCCTCGGCTGGGTCTTCGAGGCCACCCCCGAGGAGCACGCGCGGTTGCTGGCGGGCACCGTCGAAGCGATCGCCAAGATCCACGACATCCCGGACCCGGCCGCGAAATTCCCGATGCTGGACGGCCCGGGCCCGGCATTGCGCCGCACTGTGGACTGGTATCGCGGCTGGTATCAGTGGGGCCTGGCCGACGACGGCTACGCCATCCCGATCATCGAGCGCGGCTTCGACTGGCTGGAGGCGCACTGGCCGGCCGATCCGGGCCCGGATGTGTTGTCCTGGGGCGATTCCCGGCCCGGCAACATCCTCTATCGCGGGTTCGATCCGGCCGCCGTGCTGGACTGGGAGATGGCCACGATCGGCCCGCGCGAACTGGACGTGGCGTGGCTGATCTTCCTGCACCGCTTCTTCCAGGATCTCGCGGTGCGCTTCGATCAGCCGGGCCTGCCGGGCTTCCTGCCGCGCGCCGAAGTCGTCGCGAAATACGAAGAGCTGACCGGCTATACGCTACGCGACCTGGATTTCTACATCGTCTTCTCCGCGCTCAAGCACGCCATCGTGATGGCCCGGGTCAAGCGCCGGATGATCCACTTCGGCGAGGACACCGATACTCCCGACCGCGACGACTACGTGATGCACCGGCCGAGCCTCGAGGCTCTGCTCGACGGAACCTACCAGTGGGATTGAGAACAACCATGGCCGAACGCATTCCGGGCGCCGCGCCCGCACCTCTGGACGAATTCCCGGTCCACCAGACCACCCTGAGCATGGCGCGGGTGGCCACCTCGGACCGGAACTTCTACGACCGCAGCTACTTCAACGCCCACGACCGCGACGGCGGCACGTTCCTGATCACCGGATTCGGCGTCTATCCGAACCTCGGCGTGACCGACGGCTATGTCTGCGTGGGGCGCGGGGACCGCCAGCGCTCGGTGCGCTTCTCCGACGCGCTCGGCGACCGCAGCCTGGACATGGCCGTCGGCGGCTACCGGATCGAGGTGGTCGAGCCGCTGAACAAGCTCCGGGTGATCTGCGAGCACGACGACATCGCCATGGACATGACCTGGGAGGGCGCGTTCCCCGTCGTGCAGGAGCAGCCGCACCTGATCATGCGCGGCGGCAAACCCATCATCGACGCCACCCGCTTCGCCCAGGTCGGCTCCTGGTCCGGCACGCTGGCGGTGGACGGCGAGGACATCGCCATCGATCCGGCCGTCTGGACGGGCACCCGGGACCGCTCCTGGGGCATTCGCCCCGTCGGCGATCCCGAACCGGCGGGCCGCGCGGGCGCCGAACCCGCCGAGGGGTTCTGGTGGCTCTACGTGCCGCTGCGCTTCGACGACTTCGCCGTCATCGTGATCGTGCAGGAGGAGCCGGACGGCACCCGCACCCTCAACGACGCCACCCGGGTGTGGCCGGACGGCCGGGTGGAACAGCTCGGCTGGCCGCGGATCTCGTTCGAATACCGCTCCGGCACCCGGATTCCGCTCTCGGTGCGCCTGGAGTGCACCACCCCCGACGGCAAACCCCTCGACATCGAGGTCACCGCGGGCACCGGGGTGCCGTTGCACATCGGCTGCGGCTACGGCGGCGACCCGGACTGGCTGCACGGCCAGTGGAAGGGCCGCGGCTGGGTCGACTCCCGGAGCTACGACCTCACCGATCCGGCCGTCGCCGGGCGCATCCCGTTCGGCGTCATCGACCACGTCGGCCACGCGCGCTGCGGTGGCGCCGAGGGCTGGGGCCTGTTCGAGCACGCGAGCATGGGCCGGCACGACCCCACCGGTTTCGCCGACTGGGGTTCGGTCGCACCGTGATCCGCTGATCGGCGGGTGCCCGCAGTCGACCGGGCACCCGCCGGTCGCCCGGTCAGATCGAGCCCGGGCGGTAGCGGGCCGCCGCGACGACGACGCCGCCGACCACGCGTTTGCGGAGCACGAGCGGTCCGCCGCCCGCGAGGACGGCGGCGGCCTCCGCGACGCTGGCCGTCCCGAGGGCTTCCCGGGTCCGCGCCGCCGGGCTGGGGACGCGCACCCGATCGAGTTCGGCGGCGGAATACGCATGCACCGCCACCCCCAATTCGGCGGCGACGATCAGCAATCCGGGCTCGCCCGCGCGCCGATCGATGGTCGCCAGCCCACGAATAATGTTGTTACCCAGCGCTTCTCGAATCGCACGCCGGATAGCGGCCGCGCTGACGCCCGGCCGCGCCCCGAGGCCGACGATCAGCTCGGCCATGCGGCCCGCCGCTCAGTGCGGGACACGGGCGCCTGCGAAGGCAGCGGCGGCGGCTACGAATCGGGCGGTGGCCGCGGGGTTTCCGGCCGGGTGGGTGTGCAGGTACGAGGCGTGCACGCGGTGGATCAGCGCCCCCTCGCGCACCCGCTCCCCCTGGGATCCGTGCCAACCCCACGCCGGGTCGGCGGTGGCACCCGAGATCAGGCGGGTGCGATGGAATTCGTGGCCGCGCACCCGTTCGCCCGCCCGCCACAGCGGTGAGTCGGCCAGGGCGACGGCGTCGCGGTAGCCGAGGGTCAGGCGCGGCCCGAATTCGGCCTCGGCGTCGACGACGCCCGCCATCGAGTGCCCGTCCAGTGCGCGGGTGAGATACAGCAGCCCGGCGCATTCGGCGTGGATCGGCAGCCCCGCCTCCGCCTGCTGAGCGACCGCGCGCAGCAGTGGGATGTTGGCGGCGAGGGCAGCGGCGTGCTCCTCCGGAAAGCCGCCCGGCAGCACCAGACCCGCCGCGCCCGTGGGCAATTCGTCGTGCAGCGGATCGAAGACCGCGACCTCCGCGCCGGCCGCGAGCAGGAGTTCGCGATGCTCGGCGTAGCCGAAGGTGAACGCGGGCCCGCCCGCCATCGCGAGCACCGGCGCGCCCCCGGCTGCCACGTCTTCCGCTCCGGCCCGGACGGGTGCGGTCGCGGAACCCGTTCCAGCGGCGCGCAACTCGTCGATCGGATCCCAGGCCGGGCCGCTGACCGTGGTGCGGGACAGTGCCGCGATGGCCGCCAGGTCGACGTGCGCCGCGATGAGATCGGTCATCGCGGCGACGGCGTTGGTGGCGGCGACGCCGTGCTCGACCGCCGGGATCAGGCCCAGATGCCGGGACGGGACTTCCAACTCGGCCATCCGCGGCAGCGAGCCGAGCACCGGAAGGCCGACGCGGGCGCAAGCCGCGCGCAGCACCTGGTCGTGGCGTTCGCTGCCGACGCGGTTGAGAATCACGCCGCCGAGCCGGATGCCGCTGTCGAAGGTCGCGAAACCGTGCAGCAGGGCGGCCAGGCTCTGGCTGTGGCCGCGGGCGTCCACCACCAGGATCACCGGTGCGCCGAGCAGGCTCGCGACCTGCGCGGTCGAGCCCTCCGCGACCGGGCCGGAATGATTTTCGTCGATGCGACCGTCGAACAGGCCCATCACGCCCTCGACGACCGCCAGATCGCAGTCCCGGCTGCCGTGCTGATACAGCGGCACCACCCGGTCCGCGCCGACCAGCACGGGATCCAGATTGCGTCCCGGACGTCCGGCGGCCAGACCGTGATAGCCGGGATCGATGTAGTCCGGGCCGACCTTGAACGGAGCCACCCGGTGCCCCGCGCGCCGCAGCGCACCGATCAAACCGGTGGCGAGGGTGGTCTTTCCGCTGCCCGAGGCGGGCGCGGCGATCACCACCGCGGGCACATTCACCATTCGATGCCGCGCTGGCCCTTGCGGCCCGCGTCCATCGGGTGCTTGAGCTTGGTCATCTCGGTGACGAGATCGGCGGCCTCGAGCAGCGCGGGCGGGGCGTCGCGGCCGGTGATGACGACATGCTGATTGCCCGGCCGGCGCACCAGGGTCTCGACGACCTCGTCGACATCCACCCAGCCCCACTTCAACGGGTAGGTGAACTCGTCGAGCACGTAGAACCGATGCTGCTCCGCCGCCAGCCGCCGCGCGATCTCCTGCCAGCCTGCCAGCGCCGCGGCTTGATGATCTTCCTCGGTGCCCTGCTTCCGGGTCCAGGACCAGCCCTCGCCCATCTTGTGCCACTCCACGGGCCCGCCCGCGCCGGTCTCGGCGTGCAGCGTCCCGAGCGTCCGGAACGCGGCCTCCTCCCCCACCTTCCACTTCGCGCTCTTCACGAACTGGAACACCGCGACGTCGAAGCCCTGATTCCAGGCCCGCAGCGCCATCCCGAACGCGGCCGTCGACTTCCCCTTGCCGGGCCCGGTATGCACCGCCAGCACCGGCTGATTACGCCGCTGCCGCGTCGTCAACCCATCGTCCGGAACCGTCTCCGGCACACCCTTAGGCATCGAAACTCCTTGCTGTCACACCACTCCGGCCACGCCGGCCAGGCGCGCTCACGCGGCCCTGGCGGACGATCGGCCGGAACCGGCGCGGACGACATCGGCCACGGCGTCGCCGGTGAGTTCGGCGAGGCGCAGGTATCCGCCGCGCAAAGTGTGGGCCAGGTCGGCCGCGAGACCGAGGCGGATCATGCCGCGTTCGCAGTCCACGACCATGGCCGTGACGGCGTCGCGGGCCAGCAGACCGGCGGCGGCGCGGGCGCGCGGCACCGGGTCTACGCCGCCGGTGGCGCGGCCGTCGGTGAGCAGGACCAGCATGGGGCGGCGGCGGGGGTCGCGCAGGCGTTCCCGGGCGATCACCTCGCGCGCCTTCAGCAGGCCCGAGGCGAGCGGAGTCTTGCCGCCGGTGCGCATACCGGCGAGGCGGCGCACGGCGATGTCGACCGAGGAGGTGGGCGGGAGCACGAGTTCGGCGTCCTGCCCGCGCACCGTGATGACGGCGACCTTGTCGCGGCGCTGGTAGGCGTCACGCAGCAGGGCGACGACCGCGCCGGTGACGGCGGAGAGCCGGTCCCGGGCGGCCATGGAGCCGGAGGCGTCGACCACGAAGACGATCAGGTTGCCTTCGCGCCCTTCGCGATACGCGCCGCGCAGATCCTCGGCCAGCAGTTCCAGCGACCCCGCGCTACGGCCGCGGCGGTGCTGGTGCGGCGCGGCGGCGAAGATCGTGCCGAGCAGGTGCAGTCCGCCGGTGGTCTCGGTGCTGGAGCGGACCACCCGTCCGCTGCGGGTCTGCGCGCGCGAGCGGCGGCCCGGAGCGCCCTCGCCGATGCCGGGTACCTCCCAGCGCGGAGTCGCGATTTTATTGGAAGCCGGTGTGCCGGTGCGGTTCTCGCGGGCGCCGAAATTCTCCGAACCGCCCGGGTCGCTACCGGCGGGCTGGGTGGTACCGCGCGGCGGCGGCGTGCCCTCGGGGCCCCCATCGGGTCCGTCATCCGGGCCATCAGGTCCGTGATCGGGGCCATCAGGTCCCTGATCGGGACCGTCGGGTCCACCGTCCGGGCCGCTCGGGCTACCGGCGGGGCCGACGTCGGTCGGGCCGGTATCCGGGCCACCGGAACCGCCGGGCCCGCCATCCGGTCCCTCCGGGCCGTCGTCCGGCCCTCCGTCCCCCTCCGGCCCGTTTCCCGCCTCGTCGTCGAGTTCGGTTCCCCCCGAACCGCTCTCGCGCTCCGCCTCCGCCCCGGCCTCGCGCATCGCCTCGTCCAGCTGCTCCTCGCTGATCCCCGGCTCGTCGAACGGATCCCGCCGACGACGATGCGGCAGCGCCAGTTCCGCCGCCACCCGCACATCCTGCTCGCTCACCCGGTCCGCCCCGCGCCAGGCGGCGTGCGCGGTCGCCGTCCGCGCGACCACGAGATCCGCGCGCATGCCGTCGACGTCGAAGGAGGCGCACAGCGCGGCGATCCGGCGCAATTCCACATTGTCGAGCAGCACGCGACCGACCAGGTCGCGGGCCGAGAGAATCTGTTCGGCCGTGGCCCGATCGGCGGCGGCGTAGCCGGCCGCGAACCCGTTCGGATCGGCTTCGTAATCGAGGCGCCTGCGCACCACCGCCATCCGCACGTCCACATCCCGCGAGGCGGCGACGTCGACGGTGAGTCCGAACCGGTCCAGCAGCTGCGGACGCAGCTCGCCCTCCTCCGGGTTCATCGTGCCGACCAGAACGAACCGCGCCGGATGCGAATGCGAGACGCCGTCGCGCTCGATGTGCACCCGCCCCATGGCGGCGGCGTCGAGCAGCACGTCGACCAGGTGGTCGTGCAGCAGGTTCACCTCATCGACGTAGAGCACGCCGTGGTGGGCGGCCGCCAGCAGACCCGGCCGGAACGCCTGCTCGCCGTCGCGCAACACCCGCTCCAGGTCCAGCGAACCGACGACCCGGTCCTCGGTCGCGCCGACCGGCAGCTCGACCAGCCGCGCGGGCCGCGCCCCGGTCTCGTCGACGACCGGCGGCAGCAACTGGGCCAGCGCCCGCACCACGGTCGATTTCGCGGTGCCCTTTTCCCCGCGCACCAGCACGCCGCCGATCCCGGGATGCACCGCGCAGAGAATCAGCGCCAGCTGCAACCGTTCCTGCCCGACCACGGCCGAGAACGGGAAACCCGCCTCACCGGTCTGCGGGTGGGACGACAGTGCGACTTCTGCATGGGACACCGACACGCCCCAACTGTATGCGCGCGCCACCGCCGCACCCGCACCACCCCGGGGGCCCAGGTGAATCAGGTCACGCGTCGTCACATAGGTGGCCGCTCGCTCGTCCTGGATAGGTAATCCATCCCGGCTTCGAACGGAGAGTGTCATGAAATCCAGGACCTGGTTCCGGCGCATCGGCCTCGCGCTGCTCGCCACCCTCGGTCTGCTGCTCGCGCTGGCGGTGCCGGTCGCCTACGCCTGGGAGGCGCCGGCCTCGGAGTATCGCTCGCAGTATCTGACGCGGGTCGAATCCCGGTTCGCCGAGACCGATCTGGCCCGCTTCCACTACACCGTGCAGGGCAGCGGTTCACCGGTGGTGTTGATGGCGGGCGGCGCGCTGTGGGGTTACTCCTGGCGCGACGTCGTGCCCGAGCTGGCCCGCGAGCACACGGTGTACGCGGTGGACCTGCCGAGCCAGGGCTACACCGAACTGCACCGCGAGGACTTCGCCTACGACCTGCCCGCCATGGCGGACGCCCTGGCCGCCTTCCTCGACGCGGTCGGCCTGGAGCGCACGGCGCTGGCCGGGCATTCCTGGGGCGGCGCGTGGAGCCTGTACTTCGCCGAACAGCACCCGGAGCGGGTGACGCGCCTGGCGCTGCTGGACGCGCCCGGCCTGGACGCCGAAAAAGCGCCCATCACACCGGTTTTCCGCACGCCGCTGCTCGGCGAACTGGCCACCAAGCTGACCGACCGGGCCTTCTTCGCCGACAGCGTCCGCGGCACCTTCGCGCACCGGGAGCTGGTCACCGAGGAGATGATCGACGAGGGCTACGCGCCGTTCTCCCGCCCCGCCAACCGCGACGGCTTCCTCGCCCTGTGGCGCAACCTGGACTATCGCCGGACCGATGCCGGGCTCGCCCGGGTGACCGCGCCGACCCTGGTGCTGTGGGGCGGCGCGGACTCCTGGCTGCCGCCCACCCAGGCCGGCCGCCTGGCCGCCCGCATCCCCGGCGCGACGGCGACCGTCCTGCCGGGCTGCGGCCACACCGTGCACGAGGACTGCCCGGCGGCGACGATCCCGCTGCTGCGCGATTTCCTGCGCTGAGCCGGGCGCGCTCAGCCCTTGCGCATCGGGACGTGCGGAATGCCGTCGTCGAGGAACTCCTCGCCGTCGACCTGGAAGCCGAGCCTGGTGTACATCTCCACCAGGTAGCTCTGGGCGTTGAGGCGGATCGGATCCGAACCCGCCTCGGCGACGGCGGCTTTGACCAGCCGGGCCGCGTAACCGTGCCCGCGCGCCGCCTTCTCGGTGCAGACCCGCCCGATGCGGAACGACTTCACCCCGTCGTTGTGCTCCTCGGACAGCCGCGCGGTGGCGACGACATCACCTTCGTCGTCGAGCCAGAAGTGCCGCGTCTCGGGCAGCAGGTCGAGACCGTCCAGCTCCGGGTAGGCGCACTTCTGCTCCACGACAAAGACTTCGACGCGAAGTTTCAACAGCTGGTAGAGGGTGGCGGTGTCGAGATCCTGGGCCCATGACCGCTTGAGAACAACCGTTGACATCATCGCATCTTGCTACCACGCGCGGACCGCCGGCGCGAGCGACTACACCGAATTCGCTCGCCCGGCGGGCCGGAAACTCACACCGCGGCGTGCTTGGCGGAGCTCAGGTTCAGCGTCTTGGAGGTCCAGTCCCAGACCTCGTCGAACAGCGAGGTGTTCTCCGAGAGCTTCACGCCCAGCGAGGGCACCATGTTCTGCAGCTTCGGCGTCCACTCCGCGTACTCGCGCGGGAAGCAGCGCTGCAGCACGTCGAGCATCGCGGTGACACAGGTCGAGGCGCCCGGCGAAGCGCCGAGCAGGCCCGCGATGGAACCGTCCTCGGCCGCGATGACGGCGGTGCCGAGTTCCAGCACGCCGCCCGCGCCCTTGCGGCGGATGATCTGCACCCGCTGGCCCGCGGTGATCAGCTCCCAATCCCGGCCCTCGGCGCGCGGGATGAACTCCTCCATCGTGTAGACCTTGCCGGACTGCGACTTCAGCAGCTCACTGACCAGGTACTTGACCAGCGACAGCTCGGTCAGGCCGACGCCGAGCATCGGCGCGAGGTTGCCCGGGCGGATCGACTTGAACAGGTCGGCGTTGGAGCCGTCCTTGAGGAACTTCGGCGTCCAGCCCGCGTAGGGACCGAACAGCAGGCCCGCCTCGCCGTTGATGACCCGAGTGTCCAAGTGCGGCACCGACATCGGCGGCGCGCCGACCGCGGCCTTGCCGTACACCTTGGCCTCGTGCTTGGCGATCAGCCCCGGGTTGGTGCAGCGCAGGAACTGGCCGCTGACCGGGAAACCGGCGAAGCCGCCGATCTCCTTGATGCCGGACTTCTGCAGCAGCGGCAGCGCGCCGCCGCCCGCGCCGACGAACACGAACTTGGCGTTGACGGTGCGCGCCTTGCCGGTCCGCAAGTTCTCGACCTTCACCAGCCAGCTGCCGTCGGCCTGCTTGGACAGGTTGCGCACCTCGTGGCCGAACGCGATGTCCGCGCCGGTGCTGCCCAGGTAGGCCAGCAATTCCTTGGTGAGCGAACCGAAGTCGATGTCGGTGCCCGCCTCGGTCCAGTTCAGCGCGACCGGATCGGAGAAGTCGCGGCCGCGCGCCATCAGCGGTAGTCGCCGCGTGAACTCCTCCGGGCTGTCGATGTACTCCATGCCCGCGAACAGCGGGTGACCGGCCAGCGCCTCGTAGCGCTTGCGCAGGTACTGCACGTCGTCCTGGCCGTGCACGAAGCTGACGTGCGGGATCGGGTTGATGAAACGCGACGGGTCGCCGAGGATGCCGTTCTCGACGCCGTAGGCCCAGAACTGCCGCGACACCTGGAAGCGCTCGTTGATGTCGATGGCCTTGGTGACGTCGACCGAGCCGTCCGCGGTCTGCGGGCTGTAGTTCAGCTCGCACAGCGCGGAGTGCCCGGTGCCGGCGTTGTTCCACGGGTCGCTGCTCTCGGCCGCGGCGGCGTCCAGGCGCTCGAACATCGAGATCGACCAGTCCGGCTGCAGCTGGCGCAGCAGCGCGCCGAGGGTGGCACTCATGATGCCGGCACCGATGAGGACAACATCGGTCTTTTCAGTCATGGCAGCGTTCGGCACGGTTGATCGACTTCCTTGTCACGTCTCGCAACCCACCGGTGAGGGCGGGCGCGTGGGCACGGGCGCTAGGTGAACAGAAGGTTACCCCTGAGTCACCTCCCCCGATTGTGCACCTCACCGCCCCGAATACCTGCAACGAACCTGACGAATGTGACATAGATAAAGTCGTACCCACCGACCTTCGATCCACGCCCCACCTGGCATAGATTGGGTCTCGTGACGGATAAATCCTCGGTCAGCGTGTCCGACATCACTTCCCAGGCCTGGCAGCCCGACGTGCTCGGCGCGGGCTACGAGCAGCGCACCCTGCCGCTCGGTCCGGACCCGGACGGCGAGGGCGAGGCGGTGGCGACGCTCATCCGCTACACCCCCGGCACCGGCGCACCCGCCACCGAAGCCACCGTGCTCTACGTGCACGGCTTCACCGACTATTTCTTCCAGCAGCACCTGGCCGAGCACTTCGCCCAGCGCGGGCACCGCTTCTACGCGCTGGATCTGCGCAAGTGCGGCCGCTCGCTGCGCGACGGGCAGACACCGCATTTCGTCACCGATCTGGCCCTCTACGACGCGGAGCTGAACGAGGCGCTGCGCATCGTGAAGGAGGAGACGGGCGCGCCGGTGCTGGTGGTCGCGCACTCCACCGGCGGGCTGATCACGCCGCTGTGGCTGCACCGGCTCAACAAGTCCACCGGCGTCACGGCGGCCGGCATCACCGGGCTGGTGCTCAACAGCCCGTGGTTCGACTTACAGGGCCCGTCCTACTACCGCACCGTCGGCACGCCGATCATCAAGGCGATCGGGCGCTTCCGCTCGATGGTCGAGCTGCCCGCCGCCAAGATCAGCAGCTACGGCGACAGCCTGCACAATTCCGTCGCGGGCGAGTGGGATTACAACCTGGACTGGAAGCCGCTGGCCGGTTTCCCGGTCCGCCTCGGCTGGCTGCGCGCGATCCGCACCGGGCACGCGCAGTTGCAGCGCGGGCTCGACGTCGGCGTGCCCTCGCTGATCCTGCGGTCCCGGCTGACGAAGTTCGCGCGCAAGTACGGGCCGGACGTCGACGTCGCCGACGCGGTGCTCGACGTGCGCCAGATCCAGCGCTGGGCGGGCTGCCTCGGCGACCGCACCAATATCGTGCCGATCGACGGCGCCCGCCACGACGTCTTCCTGTCCTCGGCCGAACCGCTGGCGCAGGCGTTCACCGAGCTCGACAACTGGCTGGACTGGCTGACGGAGTACCAGCGCAAGTCCGGCGGCGCTCAGGGGTAGAGCGCCGCGGCGGCGGCCGCCCACTGCTCGACGATGGCCCGGTTGCCGTACACGCTGAGGGTGCCGCGCACCGTGCCCGCGCCGCGCAGCGGCTCGCCCAGCGGGGTATCGGGCACATTGCCGTCGTAGTGCCCGTCCAGGGTGATATCGATGGAGCAGCGCTCGGGTGCGTCCGGTATCGCGATCCCCGAGCAGAACCTGGTCGCCGCGCGCCCGTTCAGCTCGACCGGCGGGTGGGTGGCGACCCTGTCGGTCCGCTCCACCTCGAAGCGGACGGACACGTACTCCTCGGCGTTGTCCGCGCCGCGCGCGTAGAACGTGCACTCGTAGGGTCCGGTCACCGATCCCAGGCGCAGGACCCTCCAGCCCGCGGGCGGGTGCGTGATCACGCCGCACGGGTCGTAGTCGCCGCCCGGCAGCGCCACGGCGGCGTAGCGGCGCAGCGGTAGCTTGTGCTCGCGCACCGCGGCGAGCACCCGCGCGGCGACGGTGGCGGCCGGGGCACAGCCGTCACCCTCGAAACCGGCGGTGACCACGCGGACGTAGTCGGTGAAGGTCTCGGCGGTGGGGTCGCCCGCCCCGGCGGCGGGCAGCGCGACCGGCACGACCAGCGCGCAGCCCGATTCCAGTGCGGTCGGCTGGCGCAACACGGTGCCGCCTGCCACCGGGAAATCCGCGGCGTCGACCGGTTTGCTCGCGCCCAGTTCGAGCGTCACGCCCGGCGCGCGGCGACTGTCGGTGTAGAGCAGCACCTTGCACCGCTCCGGGCCCCGCTCGGGCGCGACCTGCACCACGCGGCCGTAGGCGGCCAGCTCGGCGCGGCTGACGAAGCCGCAGGGTTCGAGGGTGCGCAGTACCGCGGCGGCGCGCACGTCGGCGGCCTCGCGGACGGTCAGTTTCAGACCGTAATCGGTGACGACGATCGGTGCCAGCGCCGCCGGTTCCGCGGCCGGGCTGCCCGCCACGACATCGGTGCAACCCGTCCCCAGCGCCATGGCCGCCACGAGCGCCGACGCGCCCCACCACCCCCGCATCGGTACCTCATCTCACGTCCGCGCGGTGCTCGCGCCATCGAACAATAAAGCGGCGCGGTGTTTTACGCGAACGAGCACGACGAGCGTGCGATGTAGGTCACCAGAGGCTGGTGCGCAGCACGATCTCGGTGGCCAGCTCGTGGTCGGCCTCGGTGGCCACGTTGTCGACGTCGACCTGGACCACCCGGAATTCGCCGTAGATGTAGCGGCCGGAGGTGTCGGCGACACCGCGCGGCAGCCGCTTGGTGGCGACCACCGTCACGGGCAGTTCCATCGGGCGGCAGTCCGGATCGGCGATCTCGCCGTCCGGGCCGGGCACGGCCGGATGCCCGTGGTCGGCGACCACCAGGCTGATGAACCGCCCGAACGTCCCCGCGCACAGCCGCCAGGCCAGCAGCGCGCCCGCGCCGCGCCCGGCGACGTGGGTGTAGGGCACGCCGAGCTCGTCGAGGATCGCGTGGATCGCCGCCGAGTCCAGGCCGTCGACGGATTCCACCGCGATGGTCCGCAGATCGGAATTGTGCAGCCGGGCACACACCTGATCGAAAACGTCCGCCGGGTCACCGGCGTCCGGCAGCAGCAGCACGCTGTGCCGAGACTCCGGGCCGTCGACCCGCACGGTCCATTCCCGGTCCCCCACCGCGATTTGCCGAGATTTCATGCCGTGGAACGCTACACCGCCGATATGAACGTGTCCGCGCGTCGTATCTCACCCGTGCCGGTCACCACACTCCGCCGGCCCCGCTCACCGGGCCGACAGCAGCGACGACACTAGGTCAGCGCACTGCGCACGGTGGGCAGGCCGGTCGGCGCACCCTCGGCGAGCAGTTTCTCCACGGCGGCCAAGTCGAGGTGGTCTTCGATCAGGTCGGCGAGGAGGTCGAGCTGGGCCGTGCGGATCCGGTCGACCGAGGTGTCCGCGGCGGCGCGGAAGCCCGTGCGCCCGGCCGCGGCGGCGATCTCGGTGAGCCAGGCGCGGCGGAAGTCGTCGGATTCGAGCAGGCCGTGCAGGTGCGTGCCCCAGACCGCGCCGCGGACGCTGCCCTCGGGTTCGCCGGCGAGCCGGAGCCAGGCGGGGTCGTCGTTGCGGGTGACGCGACCGTGGTGAATCTCGTAGCCGCGCACCGGAATCGAGGCGGCCCCACCCTCCGAGCTCGCGATGGCGTGCCCGTCGACCTGGCGCAACACCTTGGCCTCGGCGAATTCGACGTCCAGGTCGAGCAGGCCCAGCCCCTCGACCGGACCCGCGCCCGATTCGACCGTGTCCACGATCCGCCTGCCGAGCATCTGATACCCGCCGCAGATGCCGAGCACCGGGCGTCCCGCGGCGGCGCGGGCCCGCAGCGCGTCGCCGATACCGTTGCGGCGCAGCCACTCCAGATCCGACACGGTCGCCTTGCTGCCGGGGACGACGACCAGGTCGGCGTCGGCGAGCCGGGAAGCCTCGCTCACCCAGCGCACCGCGACGCCGGGTTCGCAGGCCAGCGCCTCGATATCGGTGGAATTGGAGATGCGCGGCAGCCGGACCGCGGCCACGGTGAGCCACTCCGAGCCCAGCGGGGGGCGCGGCCGCCCGACCGGCGCGTCGGCCAGGGTGCTCAGCGAATCCTCTGCGTCGATCCACAGCTCCTCGGCATACGGCAGCACGCCGAGGGTGGGCCGCCCGGTGAGCTCGGTGAGCCGGTCCAGCCCCGGCTTCAGCAGCTCGACGTCGCCGCGGAACTTGTTGACGACGAAGCCCGAGATCAGTTGCTGGTCTTCGGGTTCCAGCACCGCCAGGGTGCCGAACAGGTGCGCCAGCACGCCGCCGCGGTCGATGTCGCCGACCACCACGACGGGCAGCCGTGCCGCCCGGGCCAGGCCCATGTTCGCCAGATCGGTGGCCCGCAGGTTGATCTCGGCGGGCGACCCGGCCCCCTCACAGATCACCACGTCGAACTCCGCGCGCAGCGACGCCAGTTCCGCCGCGACGACCTCGCGCAGATCCCGCCGATGCTGGAAGTAATCGCGCGCGCCGACGGTCCCGATCGCCTGGCCGCGCACCACGAGCTGCGAGCGCCGATCGCTGCCGGGTTTCAGCAGCACCGGATTGAAGCGCACGCTCGGCTCCAGCCCGCAGGCCCGGGCCTGCAACGCCTGGGCCCGGCCGATCTCCCCGCCGTCCAGCGTGACCACCGAGTTGTTGGACATGTTCTGCGCCTTGAACGGCGCGACGCGCACCCCGCGCCGTGCCAGCATCCGGCAGAACCCGGCCACCACAACGCTTTTGCCCGCGTCCGAGGTGGTTCCGGCGACCAGCAGCGCGCCCCTCAGCACGCGGCGCTCACGGCAGGGTGAGGATTTCCGCGCCGGTCGCGGTGACCACCAGGGTGTGCTCGAACTGGGCGGTCCACTTGCGGTCCTTGGTGACCACGGTCCAGCCGTCGTCCCAGATGTCGTACTCGATGCCGCCGAGGTTGATCATCGGCTCGATGGTGAAGGTCATGCCCTCTTCGATGATCGAATCGACGGCGGGCTGGTCGTAGTGCAGGATGACCAGGCCGCTGTGGAAGGTGGGGCCGACGCCGTGGCCGGTGAAATCGCGCACCACGCCGTAGCCGAAGCGGTTGGCGTAGGACTCGATGACGCGGCCGATCACGTTCAGCGCACGCCCGGGTCGCACCGCCTTGATGGCCCGCGTGGTGGCCTCCTCGGTGCGCTCGACCAGCAGCCGCACCTCTTCGTCGACATCGCCGGCGAGGTAGGTGCGGTTGGTGTCGCCGTGCACGCCGTCGATGTAGGCGGTGACGTCGATATTGACGATGTCACCGTCCTCGATCACCGTGGAGTCCGGAATGCCGTGGCAGATAACCTCGTTCAGCGAGGTGCAGCAGGATTTCGGGAAGCCCTTGTAGCCCAGCGTGGAGGGGTAGGCCCCGTGGTCGCACATGTACTCGTGCGCGATCCGGTCCAGTTCGTCGGTGGTGACGCCCGGTGCCACGGCCTTACCGGCCTCGGCCAGCGCCTGCGCCGCGATCTTGCCCGCGACCCGCATCTTCTCGATCGTCTCCGGGGTCTGCACCCAGGGTTCGTGGCCCTCGTTCACCGTCTTCTTCCACGCGTATTCGGGCCGCTCGATGGCGCGGGGCACCTCACGAATGGGCGACTGCGTTCCGGGGACGAGGGGTTTGCGGGTGCGAACTGCCATGCCACCAGCCTATCCGGCGCGGGGCCCGCCGCTCCCCTCGGGGAATACATCCGGACCGAGGTCCGTTTCAGCCGTCAGAGAAGCTCCCTCCGCAACAGACAAGGACCCCGCCGTGGAATTGGGAATGACGACATTCGCCGAGGTCATGCCGGTCGGCGACCGGCCCGCACCGAGCGCCGGGCAGCGCCTGCGCGAGGTGGTCGAGGAGGCCGTGGCCACCGAACGGGTCGGCCTGGACGTCTACGGCGTCGGCGAGCATCACCGCCAGGACTTCGCGGCCTCCGCGCCCGCCGTGGTGCTGGCCGCCATCGCCGCGCGCACCGAGCGCATCCAGCTGACCAGCGCCGTCACCGTGCTGAGCTCGGCCGACCCGGTCCGGGCCTACCAGGACTTCGCGACGCTGGACGGCCTGTCCAACGGCCGCGCCGAATTGATGGCCGGACGCGGCTCCTTCACCGAGTCGTTCCCGCTGTTCGGGTACGACCTGTCCGATTACGACGAGCTCTTCGAGGAGAAGCTGGCGCTGCTGCTGCACCTGCGCGAGGAGGGCCCGGTCACCTGGTCCGGCAAGTTCCGGCCGGCGCTGCGCGAGGCGATCGTCTACCCGCGTACCGAGGATCGCCCGCTGCCGGTCTGGATCGCCGTGGGCGGCAGCCCGGAATCCGTGGTCCGGGCCGGCCTGCTCGGCCTGCCGCTGGCCATCGCGATCATCGGCGGCGAGCCCGCCCGGTTCAAGCCGCTGGTGGACCTGTACCACCGGGCGCTGGCCGAGGGTGGTCACGAGCGCCAGCCCGTCGCGGTGCACGCGCACGGCTACATCGCCGAGAGCGACGAGCAGGCGGTGGCCGATTTCTACGAGCCGTACGCGGCGGCCATGAGCCAGATCGGCCGCGAGCGCGGCTGGGGCCCGATGACCCGGCACCAGTTCGACGCGCTGCGCTCGCAGAGCGGTTCGCTGTTCGTCGGCACGCCGGACTACGTCGCGGCGAAGGTCGCCGATATCCGTGACACCCTCGGTCTGGATCGTTTCATGCTGCACACCAGCGTGGGAACGCTCCCGCACGAGAAGGTGATTCGTAATATCGAACTGCTCGGCGAGAAGGTCGCACCCCAGGTGCGCTGACTATCCGGGTCGGACCGCGGTGCGCGATCGCCACCACTGCCGGAATCGCAGCCAGGAGCGCCGGATTCGCTTTCCGAGGAACACCACCAGCAGCACGCCGAGCACCAGCAGGATCGCGGCGATGATCGCGGCGGGCAGCGGATGGAAGACCGCGAGCGTGATCACCCCCGCCACCCCGAGATCCTCGGCGGTGCTGACGATGATGTTGCTGGCCGGCTCCGGCGAGGTGTTGACACCCATCCGGAGCCCGGCCTTGACCAGGTGACTGACCAGCGCGGTGGTGCCGCCGACGGCGGCCGCGGCCAATTGCGGCAGCGAGCCGTCGGATCCGGCGATCAGCGCCGCGACCACCGCGCCCGCCGCCGGGCGGATGACGGTGTGGATGCTGTCCCAGAACGAATCGAAGTACGGGATCTTGTCGGCCACCGCCTCGATCAGGAAGAGCACGGCGGCGGCGATCAGAACATCGGTGCGCTGCAACCCTTCCGGGACGTCGTCGGCCAGGCCGGTGACGCCGAACAGGCCGAACAGCAGCACGACGGCGTAGGCATTGATGCCGCTCGCCCAGCCGGCGGTGAAGATCAACGGGAGCACGGACACCTGTCGATCCTAGTAGCCGTGCTCAGACACTGATCAGAACGATGCCCGCGGCCACGACGATCGAGCAGAGCACCCGGCTGCGGCCGAAGGACTCCTTGAACACCAGCGCCCCGATGCCGGCGGCGAGCACCACGCTGGTCTCGCGCAGCGCCTCGACCTTGGCGGCGGGCGCCAGCGAAAGCGCCACCAGGATCAGCGAATACGACAGCAGCGCGTTCACGCCGCCGAACAGCCCGAGCCGCCAGTTGCGCCGCGCGTAGGTGAGCGCCTCCCGCTTGCGCACCACCAGGGCCAGCGCCGGGATCGGGATGCTCTCGATCAGGAACAGGTACACCAGGTACCCGGCCAAGCTGGTCGCCGCGTGCACCCCGCCCGCGTCGGAGGCGGTGTATCCGGCGATCGCGAGCCCGGCCAGGACGGCGTAACTCACCGGCAGCGCCCGGATCGCGCCCACCTTGTTCGACAGCACCAGGCTGATCACCCCCACCGAGATCAGGCCGACCCCGGTCCACGCGAGCAGCGTCAGCGACTGTCCCAGCGCCACGACGGAGAGCACCGCGACCACCAGCGGCGGCACCCCGCGCATGATCGGGTACATCTGCCCGAAGTCGCCGAGCTGGTAGGCCTTGATCAGGAAAAGCCGGAACGCGGTGTTCAGCACCGTCGAAATCCCCAGGAAGATCCAGGCTTCGGAGTTGGGCGGCGCCACGAACGGCGCCGCCGCCGCGCAGACCACCAGCGCCGTGGCGTCCACCATGCCCATCGAGACGAGCCGGTCCGTCCCGGATTTGACGGCCGCGTTCCAGCAGGCGTGCATGAGCGCGGAGACCAGCGCCAGCACGGTGGCGAGAGCGGCGGCGCTCACCGCAGCGCGGCCCGGCCCCGCAGCCGCCCGAGCAGCACCAGCGATACCAGGGTGACCAGCACCAGCAGACTGGTGCTCGCCGCGGCGGTGAAGATCTCGCCGCGGTCGGTCTGGCCGAAGATGGTGACCGGCAGGGTGCGCCAGGTCGCCGGATAGACCATGATGGTCGCGCCCAGCTCACCCATGGACAGCGCGATCGACAGGCCGGCCGCCGCACCGAGGGCGGGCAGCAGTAGCGGCAGCGTCACCTGGCAGAGCACCCGGATCGGCCCCGCGCCCAGGGATTCCGCGGCCTGCCGGTAGCCGGGGTCGAGGCGGTCCAGCGCGGCGCCGACAGCGCTGAACGCGTACGCCAGGACCAGCACCGTATGCGCCAGGACCACAATCCATTTGGTGCCGCCGAGCAGCAGCGGCCGCTCGTTGAACGCGATCAGCACGCCGAGGCCGATGGCGACCGAGGGCACCGCGACCGGCAGGTGGAACACCGCGTCGGTGAGCCGCCGGCACCAGCCGGGCGCCTCGCGCGCGGCCAGCGCCGCCCAGGTGCCCAGGACCAGCGCCAGCGCACCGGACAGCAGCGCGGTCTGCAGGCTGACCGACAGGCTGGCCGCGTCGTCGCCGGACAGCGCCTGGCCGAAGTTGGCGAAGCCGAGATCGGAGGGCAGCGGGCCGGTCCAGCTGCCGGCCAGCGCCGCCGCGACGACGGTGGCGATCGGCGCCAGGAACACGATCGTCAGCACCAGCCCGAAGACGGTGAGCACCACGGCTTTCCCGGTGCGGGTCCACACCAGCATGGTCAGTGTCCTTTCCGGGCGGTGAAGCGCGCGAAGACGATCCGATAGGCCGCGTACAGCGTGAGCGAGAGCGCGACCTGCACGGTGGCCAGCACCGCCGCGCCCGGCAGGTCGAAGGTGACGATGCCGCGGGTGTAGATCATCGCGGGCAGCGTCAGCACGCCCTTGGCGCCGGTGAACAGCACGATGCCGAACTCGTTGAGCGTCAGCAGCAGCACCAGGCTCCCGCCGGCCGCCAGGGCGGGCCAGGCCTCGGGCAGCACCACCTGCCGCAGCACCCGCCACGGCGACGCGCCGAGACTGGCCGCGACATCGAGCTGTTCGCGCGGCAACTGGGCGAACGCGGCCAGCAGCGGCCGCACCACGAACGGGGTGAAGAAGGTGACCTCCGCCGCGATGACGCCCCACGGGGTGGTGAGGAAATCCAGCAGCGGGGTCTGGCGTCCGGTCAGCTCGGTGATCAGCGCGTTCACCGCGCCGGCCGTGCCGTAGAGAAAGGTGAAGGCCAGCGTCACCAGGAACGAGGGCAGGGTCAGGACGGTATCGATCAGCCGCCCCACCACCGCGGAGCCGCGGAACGGCACGAACGCCAGCACCACGGCCAGGAAGGTGCCGAGCACCAGGCAGCCGGCCGTCGAGGCGACCGCGATGGAGATGGTGCGCCACAACGCGTTCCGGAACGCGTCGGAGGACAGCACGCCGGTCCAGACCGAGGTGCCGCGCCCGGTCGGCGTCACGGTCGACTCGGCGAGGACCCGCGTGATCGGGTAGACCGCGATGGCGAGGACGATCAGCACCGGCGGCAGCGTCCACAGCACCGGCCGCCAGCGGCGGCGCACCGGCGGGGGCGCGCCGTCGGCCGCGGGCACGGGGGCCGGCAGGACAGCGGTGCTCATGCGCGCGACTCCGCCGCCGGGCCGATCTCGGTGGGTATCAGCACGCCCGCCGGATCCGGGAAGCGCACGCCCACCACCGAATCCAGTTCGGCGGCGAGGTGGCCCGGCACGTCGGCGGTCAGCTCGTCCGGCAGGCCGTCGACCGCGAGCGTCAGGCGCGTCGACGCCCCGCGCCACACGCTGGCGCGCACCGTGGCACGCAGCGCGTCCCGGTCCGTGGTCGCCCCGACGGACAGCGTGTGCGGCCGGACGCAGAGCAGAGCGGGCGCGTCCGGAGCCCAATCGGCCTTGCCCACACCCGGTTTCGGCGCCCTGGCGCGCAGGGTGTGCCGCCCGGCGGTGACCAGCGCGGCCTCGCCGGAGAGGTGATTGACGGTGCAGGACACCAGGTTCGCGCCGCCGAGGAAGGCGGCGGTGAAATCGCTGGGCGGGCGCTGCCACAGATTCTCGGCGGTGTCCACGTCGACCAGCCGCGCGTCCCGCATCACCGCGATGCGGTCGGCCAGCGCCAGCGCCTCGGACTGATCGTGGGTCACATACAGCATCGCCGTGTCCGGCAACGCCTTTCGCAGCTGCTGCAACTCGCCCAGCATGCTCTGGCGCAGCTGGGCGTCCAGCGCCGCGAGCGGCTCGTCCAGCAGCAGCACCCGGGGGCGGATGGCCAGGGCCCGGGCGATCGCGACGCGCTGCTGCTGACCGCCGGAGAGCTCGCGGGGCAGCCGGCCGGCGTAGGAGTCCATGCCGACCATAGCCAGCGCCTCCCGCACCCGCGCGTCGATCTCCCGGCGCGGCACCCGGTGCGACTTCAGCCCGAAGGCGACATTGCCGCGCACGGTCATGTGCGGGAACAGCGCGTAGGACTGCACGACGACGCCGATCCCGCGCTTGGCGGGCGAGAGATCGGTGACGTCGCGGCCGGCCAGCCGGACCGCGCCCGAGCTCGGCCGGACGAACCCGGCCAGGGCTTTGAGCGCGGTCGACTTGCCGGAACCGCTCGGACCGAGCAGGGCGACCGTCTCACCGGCGGCGACGCGCAGGGTGAAATCGGCCAGGGCGAGGGTGGACTTGCGGCCCGAGCCGTAGCGCACCCCGACCCGGTCGAACACGATCGCGGGCTCGACCACCGCGGACGCGCGCGTCCCGGTCGCTGTGGAGTGCGTCAACGCGTCACCGGCGTTCATGAGATCGGTCTCCTTCTGCTCGGAAAACTCAGCTGCCCGTGGCCTTCTGGTAGGCCGCGAGGTCCGCGTCGAGCTCGGTGAGCACCTTGGACCAGTCCGGATGCACCACCTCGACGCCCTTGATCAGCGACGCCGGCGTCGGGCCGGTGCCGGTGGGAACGACCTCCGCGAGGTCCTTGCGCGCCGAGACCGCGAAGGCGTCGGGGCCGAGCGTGGCCTGCACGTCCTTGCTGAGCAGGTACTCCATCAGCTTCTTGGCGGACTCGGCGTGCGGGGCGCCCTTGGCCAGACCCATGAAGTAGGGCAGCGACACGGTGTGCTTCTTGCCGTCGGCGGAGGCCGGGAAGAAGATGCCGAACTTGGAGCCCTTGGACTTGATCGACTCCATGTTCATCTGCACGTCGCCGTTGGCGATGAGCAGCTCGCCCTTGTCGACCTTGGGCTGCAGCTTGCCGGTCGAGGAGGACGGACCGACATTGTTGGCCTGCAACGCCTTCAGGTACTCCAGCGCGCCGTCCTTGCCGCGCAGCGCCTGCAGCAGGATCAGCACGGCGGTGCCGTCACCGGCCTGGCCGGGGGTCGAATACTGCAGCTTGCCCTTGTATTCCGGCTTCAGCAGGTCGTCCCAGGTCAGCGCGGAGCTGTCGACCGCGGAGTTGGCGATGAAGTTGAGATAGTTGCCCGCCAGGCTGACGTACTTGCCCTTCGGGTCCTTCTCCGAGTCGGCGATGGCGGAGGTGTCGACCCCGATCGGCTGCAGCAGTCCGGCGGCGTCGGCCTTCTGGATGAACGGCGGCAGCGTCACCACGACATCGGCCTGCGGGTTGGACTGTTCCTTCTCCACCCGGTTGACCACCTCGCCGGAGCCCGCCGCCACGACGTTCACCGCGATTCCGGTCTGGGCCTCGAACTTCTCGAATTGGGTCTTGTACCAGCCGTCGAGTCCGTCGGCGGAGTAGACGGTCACGGTCTGCTCGCCGCCGGAGCTGGAGCCGGTGCCGCCGCAGGCGGCGGTCAGCGAGACGGCGGAGACGGCGGCCAGGGCCAGGGCGGCCTTGCCGAGCAGGCGCGTTGTGGAAGTACGCACGGTTGAACAACTTTCGCTTCGGGGAGGTGGAGATATTCCGTCGTCCCGGCGACCGCCGGGATCCAGGTTCAGGTGGTTTCGCCCAGCACCAGGCCGGCGAATTCGGCGACCGAGGCCACCACGTGGGTGGCGCCGGCCGCGCGCAGCTGCTCGGCGTCGTGCGCGCCGGTCAGCGTGCCCGCGACGATCCGCGCGCCGGCCGCCAGGCCGGTCGCGATGTCGCTGGTGGTGTCGCCCAGCACTGCGACGCGGTCGACGGCGTCGGCCTCGAGTCGCAGCAGCGCGGTGAGCACCAGGTCGGGGTAGGGCCGGCCGCGCCCGGCCTCGGCGGGCGCCAGGGTGAGATCGGCGATGTCGTTCCAGCCCAGCGCGTTCAGCAGCCGATCCTGGGTGCCCCGGCTGAACCCGGTGGTCAGCGCGATCTTGACCCCGGCCGCGCGCAGCTTCTCGAAGGTTTCGACGGCGCCGGGGATCGCGGTGACCCCGACCTCGTCGATCAGCGCGTCGTAGGCGTGCTCGAAGGCCGCGTTGGCGCGCTGGGCGGTGTCCTCGTCTCCGAAGAGCGCACGGAACACCACGATCTTCGACTGCCCCATGGTGTCGAGCACGTACTGGCGGGCGTGCTCGCGCCGCGGGCCCGCGGCGTCCAGGCCGGCCGCGGTCGCGGCGGCGTCGAAGGCCCGCACCACCAGGCCGCCGTCGGCGACGGTGGTTCCGGCCATATCGAAGACGGCGAGCTGAATATCGTTGTCCGGCACGGCTTTCCTCACAGGTTCAGTAGGTCGGCGGTCTGTTCGCCGAGGACGGGTCCGAGGGTCATGCCGCGCCCGCCGGGGCCGGTGATCACCCAGACCCGCTCGCTCGCCCGCGCCCGGGTGACGATCGCGGCGGGATCCACCGACTGGCTGTACACCCCGGCCCAGCGCCGGACGACCGGCGGGAGTTTGCGTCCCAGCAGTTCCTCGGCGACCTGGGTGAGGTGTTCGTAGGGCGCCTCGTCGACGTCGAAGGCGAACGGTTCGGTGTATTCGTGGGTGTCGCCGATGGTGAGCCCGCCGTGCAGCCGCTGCACGCACAGCAGCTGCATCTTGTGCTCGGCGGCGGTGGCGGACTGGGACTGCTCGGCGTTGAGCGCGTCCACCTCCGGGCCGGCGAAGCCCGGGTAGTAGCGGAAGCTGTCGCCGTCGGCGACGGCGGTGGTCAGCGGTTCGCCCAGCGGCGCGGTCTGCATCATCTGCAGGCGCACCCGGCGCACCGGGATCGTGCCGACGAGTTCGCGGGTCAGGCCGGCGTGCGCGGCGCCGGGGCAGTCCAGCACCAGGTCGGCCTCGAAGCGGCGGCCCTGGTCGTCGAGAACCGTTGCGCCGGAGCCGTTGTCGGTGACCGCGCGGGCTTCGGTGCCGGCGTGGAAGGTGTAGCGGCCGGTGGCGGTCATATACGCGCGCAGCGCGGGTAGCGCCTGCCGCGACTCCACTGCCGCGTCGGTCGAACAGTGCAGTCCGGCCAGGAATTTGCCGCGCAGCGCCGGGTTCAGCGCGCGCACGCGCTCGGGATCGAGCAGTTCGAAACCGCGATCCGCCGCACTCGGTCCCGCCGCGGCCGCTTCGGCGACAGCCAGCTCCTCCGGGGTGCGCACCAGCGTCAGGGATCCGGCCGCCCGGAAGCCGACGCCGGGCACCTTGCCGCCGATCTCCTCCCACAGCTCCCGCGAGCGCAGGGTCAGCTCGAGTTCGGTGGCCGAGCGCCCGGACACCCAGACCAGGCCGAAGTTGCGCACGGTGGCGCCGCGCGCCTCGGGTTCGCGCTCCAGCTGGACGACCTCGTGGCCGCGGCCGATCGCGGCCAGGGCGTGGGCGGTGCCGAGGATTCCACCTCCGATGATGACCAATCGCATGAACACCATGGTGATCAATGGTCTAGACCAACGGGTGTTTCCCACGAGAACGCCAGGTTAACAATTGGTATAGACCAATACCGGGTAGGCTGGCGGCATGGAAGCAACGGAGGTCACCGGTCCCGCGTCGGCCGAAATGCCCGGCGGGAGTACGGGTTCGGCGCCGCGCGGGCGGCAGTTGAAGTCCTACGTGGTGCGCACCGAGCTGGAGCGGATGCTCACCGAACTCGAAGCGGGCGACCCGGTCCCCTCTGAGCGGGATCTGGCCGTGCGCTTCGAGGTGGCGCGGGAAACCGTCCGCCAAGCCCTGCGCGACCTGCTGGTCGAGGGCCGGATCCAGCGCCAGGGCCGCGGCACGGTGGTGTCCCAGCCGAAGATGGTGCAGCCGCTGTCGCTGCGCTCCTACACCGAGGGCGCGATCAGCCTGGGCCGGGTCCCGGGCCGCATCGTGGTCGGCTTCGACGACATTCCCGCCGACGGCGACACCGCCGCGGCCCTCGGCCTCGAACCCGGCACCCCGGTCATGCATCTGGAGCGCGTCCTGCTCGCCGACGGCGAACGCATCGGCTTGGAAAGCACCTACCTCCCGCGCGAGCGCTTCGCCGGACTGCGCGCCGACTACGACCCCACCACCTCGCTCTACGCGGCCGTGCGCGCCACCGGCGTGGTCTACACCAACGCCACCGAGCGCATCGAGACCGTGCTGGCCTCGCCGCGCGAAGCGGCGCTGCTCGAATGCAGCACCGCCCTGCCCCTGCTGCTGCTGCACCGGCGCAGCCTCGATCAGGACGGCGCGCCCATCGAGCGCGTGCGCGCCCTCTACCGGGGCGATCGGATCGCCTTCGAGGCCCAGCTCAGCAGCTAGGCGGCGCGCGAAAAGCCGGTGCGCCCGCCGAGCGGATCGCCTAGCATCCCAAGGGCGTTCGAGGCCGCCGGATCCGGTGGGGGTGCGGGATCCCGCGGCCGAGCCCTCGGATGCGCGCCCGGCGACGACGAAGGGGGTTGCGGCGCGATGGCGTCCACTGCGACCAAGCTGCTCAGGGAGATCGAAGGGCTGTCCGCGCCCGGCCGCCGCGCGGCGGTCGCGGCCTGCGCGCTGCGGCTGCGCGGCACCGGCGAGCTCACGGGACTGCTCACCGAGCTGCGCGAGCGCGGCCATTACGAACAGGCGCTCGCGATCCACCTGGCCGTGGTCGCGGGCGAACGAGACTTCCTGCTGCACCAGTTGGACGCGCCGGCGCCGGAACTGTCCGCCCGCGCGATCAACGCGCTGGTGCGCTCCCGGATCGACCTCGACAGCCTGCGCGAGCGGCTGCCGCGCATGTCGCATCGCACCCGCCGCGCGATGTATCGCGCGCTGGCCCGCACCGGCCGCGATTACGCCGCCGACCCGCTGCTGCACGACATCCGGCGGCTCTTCGGCGACGCCGAGGCGGCGCGCGTCCTGCCCTACTGCTCCGCGGCGGTGGTCGCCGAGTATTTGCCCGAGCTGGACTACGCCGTCCCGGACTGGCCCGCGCTGGGCCGCAGGCACCTCGAGGTCGTTCTGGACTACACCGAGGCTCGTGCGGCCACCGCCCGCGCGCCCGAGTGGGGCGAACTGTGGGCGCGGGCCGGCGCATGCGCGCGGACCGCGGCGCAGCACCACCCCGGCCGCCTGCTCGCGCTCGCGGCGCGCGCCATCCGGTACACCCAGGTCGGGCAGCTGCAGCCGGTGGCGGGGTGGCTGGCGCGCGGCGATCTGGACGCCGTCGTCGCCCTGATCCTGCACCCGTCCGGCAACGGCACGCACCTCACGGGAAAGGCGCTGTGGACGGCGCTGCGCGAGCTGCCGGACGACCGGCTGATCGCGCTCTGCGCTGTCTACCCCCATTACCACCAGGCGGCCTTCCTGCGCGCCCTCGCACCGTCCCGGCGCGCGGTGGTCGTGCGTGCCGTGTTCGCCGGTCCCGGCGTGCAACCCGGCGCGTTCGACGCGACCCTGCTGGACCTGCTGCCCCGGCACGACCGCGCCGACCTGGCCCGCGACCTGCTCGCCCGGCCCGGCGGCTCCGAGGTGCGCGCGGTGCGCGAACGCCTCACCGCCCGCTTGCCCTGGGACACCGCCCATCCCGTGCTGACCGAGGCGATCCGCCGGCCCACCGCCGACGAGCGCGCCACCGCCTACCCGCTGCTGATCACGGCCGCTTTCGGCAGCCGCGAGCACGAGGTGCTCGGCACCCTGCTGGAATTGCTGCGCCGGTTGCGCAACGAACAGGACCCGGTGCGCGCCCGGGCTTTCGAGGCGCTCACCGCGCTGCCGCCCACCCTGCTGCGGCCGGCGCACCTGCCGCTGCTGGAACAGCTGTGCGCGGAGGCGCTGCAAGCCCGGGACTGTTCGCACGCCACCACCTACGCCGTGGCCAGGATGGCGCGGCTGCTGATCGTGCGCGCGGCCGCGCACGACACCGAAGCCTGCACCGGCACCGCGCTGCGCCTGCTGGAAATGCTTGCCGCGCACAGCACCCGGGTGCCGCTCGATCGGCTGCACGTGAACCTGCCGCGCGCGGCCGAGCAGCGCCTGTTCGAGGCGCTGCGCCGCCGCCTGTCCGACGACGCCGCACGCGACGACTGGACGCTCACCCTCGATCTGGCCTCGGGCCTGGGCAAGCGGGCCTGGAACGTGCCGGAGTTGCAGCGACTGGTGCTGCGCGCGTGCGGCGCCAGCAGCGACGCCGTGGTGCGCCAGGCCGTCGGGCTCGCGCTGGACAATCCCCGCACCCGCGACGAGCACCTGCTCGCGGTGCTGAAGCGGGATCGCTCGGTGGTCACGCTGTATCCGGTGCAGCGCCTCATCGGCGCACGCCGGACGGATCTGCTCGAGTCGGTGCTCGGCGCCTCCACGCCGGGCCGATTCCTGCCCGGGAAGGTGCGTTTCGTCCCGAGCTTCTCGGCGGATTTCAGCGGGTGGACAGCCCGTCAGCTCGACCAGTACGCGCGCTTGCTGGCGGCGCAGGTCGACCAGCGCAAGTCCGCGACCTGGGAAAAGAACTGGGCGGTAAGGCAATTGGGCCGGCTGCCCAATTCCTTCGACCGCCTGGTGGGCTATCTCGGACATGCCGAACTGTCGGTGGCCGAGGCCGCCCTGACCGCACTCGGGCGCAGCGCCGAACCCGAGCGCGCCTTGACCGTGCTCGCCGGGTATGTCGACTCCGATCGCGCCCGGGTGGCGGTGAGCAGCATCGCCACCTGCGCGAAAGGCATTGCGCCCGAGCGGCTCACGGCGGCGGCGACGCCGCTGCTGAACTCACCCAAGATCACCGCGAACAAGGAGGGCACGCGGCTGCTCGCCGAACTGCACGCCCCCGAGGCGATGGCCGTGATCCAGGAGGTCTGGCAGCGGCCGGGCGGGCACCGGGATGTACGCCGCGCGGCGGTGTTCGCGTGCCAGTTCCTGCTGGACCGGCCCGCGGCCTGGTCGATTCTGGCCGAAGCCGCCGCCGATCCGGCGGTGGCGGGTCAGGCCTTGCAGTTCGAACCCCGGCAGCTGCCGGTCGAGCACCGGCGCCGGCTCGCGGGACTGATCATGGAAATGGCTTCGAGCAGCGAGGCGCAGCTCGCGGCCGAGGCACTCGCGGCGCTGCCTCGCTGGAGCCGGTGGAGTCCGCCGGATCTGGCGGACACGCTGGTGCACCGGGTCTGCGATCTCGGAGAAGTGGGCGTCTGGCGCGCGGCCGCGCAGGCGCTGATCGGCTTCGCCGCCGCTGCCGAGGATCCCGCGCCGCTGCGGACCGTGGCCCGGCGACTGCTGGCCGCGGCACAGGTCGAGCTGCCCGAACGCGATCTGCCCGCGCGGCAACGCTTGTCCGCGTTGGCCACGCAACTGGGTACGGCGGCGCGCTGGTCGGAGGCGAGTCGCGCCGCGGCGATCGCACTGGCCGCCGAGCTGGGCGGGGCCGCGCTGTGGCGGGAGCAGGCCATCGATCTGTATTTGTCCGGGATTTGCTGGGACACAGCGGAATCCGTCCTCGATCCACTGCTGGCGGCCGCCGAGCTCGCCGAGGGCGTGCTGGTCGGCCATCCGGCCACCCGGCTGGCGGAGGCCCTGCACCCGGGGACCCTCCGGAGCACGGACCCGGCCACGCTGCTCACCATTGCCCGGACCCTGACCGCCGGTACCGACCTGGCGACCGCGTCGGCGGCGGTGACGATGGTGGCCCGATGCGGTGATCATTTCGGTTGGACATCGGCCTGGGCGGAATTGCTACAACAATTGCGCACCCATAACAAGATCGATATTCAGGCCGCCGCTTCGGCGAAATTCATGATTGCCGAATAAATACCGGGAACAGCGGCGGGCGTGCCGCGCCAGTCGACCACGCGGCACGCCGGGCGGGGCGCCCCGTTGCGCCCGCCGTCATTGCCGGTGGCGTTCGCATCTTGACGGAAACACTGGCCGGATGAATCCGCCGGAGCCGCCACCTTTTTCGGCAGTGACGCTGTTGGAGCAGTGTCACCGCCGGGGCGAAATCTCTGCCGTCGCCTTGTCACTGTTCCGGCAACCGACGCCGCCCACCGGCCACATCGGTTACCAGATCAGTGTAGCCGTCGACGAGTTCGGCCAGGTGATACCAGTGTTTATGGGTATTGTCGCTGCGCGGGCCGGAGGCGTCGATGGCCTGGTTGGCATCCACCCAGCTGCGCGCCATGCGATCGACCACCGCGCCCAGGCTCTCGGTGTGCAGCGACGCGCCGTTGCGATGCTGCGGGATCTCCGCCGTCACCCAGTCGTTGATGTCGTCGATGAGTTCGCCTCGGCGGCAGTCTATTTCGGCGACCAGAAACGCGTCCTGCACTTGGCCGCGACGCGCGTGCAGTTCCGCGAGCGCGTGCGCGGAACGCAGCAGCTCGCGATCCAGGAAACGTTTGCCCTGGAATGCACACAGCAATTGTGGCGCCGTGGGAAGTGCCCCCACCGTGGGGGCGCTCATGACGTCACCTGAAAAACACCCGACACCAAGACTCTGTCTACCAACATGATTGGCTCTCGATTCGGTTTATTCCCGCACATCGGATAGGTAGCTGACTACTACGCTAGCCGAATCATGCTCTTACCGTTGCAAGAACGCAAGAGTGCGTCTTCAATCCTGCATGTCAAGTGTTCTTACATCTGTACACACAGTATCGCGCACAGTGCGACGACACCCCCGAGATGCTCAGAGATAGCTCTTGGCATTATGTCGTGTCATGAATTATGCGGTACCCCAACCGCTCCGGCTACGCGGGCCGCGGCAATTGCGCGAGGGGAATCGGCGGCCACCCGACCCGGACGACAGCCTGCGGAAACGTCAGATCGTGCAGGACCGCGGCGCGAATATCGGCCCGCCGCACCGCGTCCTCGAGCGCGTCACCGAGCAGGCAGGAAGCCAGGCCGACAGTGGTGGAGGTCAGCACCATCGCGCTGAGCGCCTCCCCCGCGTCCAGCCAGGCCGCGCGATCGTCCGCCGCGGTGCTCACGACCAGGAACTCGGCCCCGTCCGGCGAGCCGGTCTCGCTCCCGGCCACGACATCGGTCGCCGCGAGCAACTGGTCACGCGGGCCGCCGGTGGCCTCGTGCACCGCGCCGCCGAGACGCACCACACGCTCGGAGACCAGAGTCCGGAACCCGTGCGGCACCGGGCATTGGCCGTAGTGCCGATGGTCGCTCTGCCGGCTGGTGATCGCGGCGGAGAGGTCGGAGTCGAGCGCGGTGGGCCGGTGCCGCAACAGCTCGACCGTCGCCAGGTGGTTCGGATCGGCGACCCGTGGCGCGCGGCGCACCCGCGCCACCCAGCCGAGCGCGGCCGCGGCGATCCGCAGATGATGCAGGGCGGCACCGCAACTCAGGATCAGCCCGCGCTGCTCGACTTCGGTGGCGGCCTCGGCCTGGTCCGCGTCCAAGCTCAGATCCAGGGAACGCGCGTGCACGCGCCACCGCCACGGCCGGCCCGCGCGCATGGTGGGGGCTCGCACGACCAGCCCCAGCGCGGTCGCGAGCGTGGCGCCTTCCGGAAGCGCGCAGTCCATGGCTCTACGGTGCCAGGCCGGGACGGCGGCGGTAAGGGTCCTCGGGCCCCCGCGGCCGGGACTTCGGTCAGCGGACCAGGTGCCCGGGGGACCGATTATCGCGCCGCCCAGCGGGAAAACCCGACCTCGATCGGCCCGCGAATTCCACTCCTACCAGCCGATTCTCGTCGTAGCCTAAAGGCATCTCCCAGAGGAGTTTCCGGTGATCACTGTCTTTCTGGTCGACGACCACCACATCGTGCGCCGCGGTGTGGCGGAGTTGCTCGGCGCCGAGCCCGATCTCGAGGTGATCGGCGAAGCCGGCACCGTGGCCCAGGCGCTGGCCCGGATCCCGGCGAGCCGGCCCGACGTGGTCGTGCTCGACGTGCGACTACCCGACGGCAACGGCATCGAGCTGTGCCGCGAGCTGCTCGACCACGTCCCCGGGCTGCGCTGCCTGATCCTGACCTCGTTCACCGACGAGCAGGCCATGCTCGACGCCATCCTGGCCGGAGCCCGCGGCTACGTGGTCAAGGACATCGGCACGCTGGAACTGGTGGACGCGATCCGCGCCGTCGGCGCGGGCGAGTCCCTGCTGGACAATCGGGCCGCCGCCGCGCTGATGTCGAAGCTGCGCCAGCAGTCCGAGGGCGAGAGCGGTCCGCTGGCCACGCTGTCCGAGCAGGAGCGCGTGCTGCTCGACCTGCTCGGCGAGGGGCTGACCAACCGGCAGATCTCGGCCCGCATGTTCCTGGCGGAGAAGACTGTCAAGAACTACGTCTCGCGCCTGCTCACCAAGCTCGGCGTCGAACGCCGCACGCAGGCGGCGGTTCTGGCGTCCAAGCTGAACAATCCGATCCACGACTGACCGGCACAGGGGGCCGACATCTCCAGCGCACGTGGGAAAATGCCGGGCACGGATGGCGTGCCCGAATCCGTCCAGGGCGGGCAGGCTCCGGTCTTCGAAGCACTGACCCAGTTGCGATTGCGCGAGCTACTGGCCGAGGTACAGGACCGGATCGCCCAGATCGTCAACGTGCGGGACCAGATGGATCGCCTGATCGAGGCGATGCTGGTGGTCACCGCGGGCCTGGACCTGGACAACACCCTGCGCTCGATCGTGCACACCGCCATCGAGCTGGTCGGCGTCTCCTACGGTGCGGTCGGCGTGCGGGAAACCGATCCGGACAGCCACCAGCTCGTGGAGTTCATCTACGAGGGCATCGATGATCGCACCCGGGTGCGGATCGGCGACCTGCCGCGCGGGCACGGCGTGCTCGGCGTGCTCATGAAAGACCCGAAACCCATACGGCTACTGGATCTTTCGACACATCCGGCCTCGGTCGGCTTTCCCGAGCACCACCCGCCCATGCACACCTTCCTCGGCGTCCCGGTCAAGGTCGGCGACGAGGTGTACGGCAACCTGTATCTCACCGAGAAAGCCGGCGGCCAGGAATTCACCGAGGACGACGAGGTGCTGGTGCAGGCCCTGGCCGCCGCGGCCGGGATCGCCATCGCCAACGCCCGCCTCTACGAGGAGTCGCGTACCCGCCAGCAGTGGCTGGCGGCCACCGGCGCGATCGCCACCGAACTGCTCGGCGGCGGCGAGTCCCAGCACGTGCTCGAGCTGATCGCCGAGCGGACCCTGACCCTGACCGGCTCGGCGTCGACTTTCGTACTGCTGCCGGAGAATCCGGAGATCCCCGACCTGTCCGAGATCGCGGAACTGGTGGTCGCCGCGGCGGCGGGCACGGGCGCCGCGGCGCTGCTCGGACGCCGGGTGGCGGTCGGAGCACCGCTGTCGGGCCGGGCCTTCCTCGCCGGTGAGCTGCTCGACATCGAACTGCCCGCGGTGCTGCCGCTGTTCGAGGATCCAGTGAAGTCCGGCCCCACCCTCACGCTGCCGCTGCGGGCGGGCCAGGCGGTGATCGGCGCGCTCACCACCGTGCTGCCCGCCGGCGCGCAGCCGCTGGACGATTCGACCCACGCCATGCTGACCGCGTTCGCCGACCAGGCCGCGCTGGCCCTGCAGCTGGCGACCACCCAGCGCCGGATGCGCGAACTCGACGTGCTCTCCGATCGGGATCGGATCGCCCGGGACCTGCACGATCACGTCATCCAGCGGCTGTTCGCGGTGGGCCTCTCGCTCCAGGGCAGCCTGCAGCGTTCGCGCGCGCCCGAGGTGCGCGCCCGCCTGGTCGAGACCATCCAGGACATCCAGGCGATCGTGCAGGACATCCGGCACTCGATCTTCGATCTGCAGGACGGCGGCGCCTTCGCCGACGCGGCCACGCTGCGCAAACGCCTGCACGGCGTGATCGCCGAGATGACCGCCGAAACCACGCTGCGCACCATCGTCCGGCTCACCGGCCCGGTCTCGGTGCTCGCACCGCCCCTGTCCGAGGACGTGGAGGCCGTGCTGCGCGAGGCGGTGAGCAACGCCGTCCGGCACGCCGCCGCGACCACGCTGACGGTGAATCTCGGTGTGCGCGACGAGGTCACGATCGAGGTGAGCGACGACGGCGTCGGCCTGCCCGAGCGACTCCCGCACCGCAGCGGGCTGGGCAACCTGGCCGCCCGGGCCGAACGCGCGGGCGGCACGTTCCGTGTCGAACGCGCGGGGGCGCACGGCACCGTGCTGCACTGGTCGGCCCCGCTGCCCACCGTCCCGCAGCGCCCCGAGCCCAGGCCGTGACGCCGCCGATCCGCGACACTCACCGCGCTCCCGAATTTTCAGCTAACTTCCAGCTATTCTCCGGTACGGGGATCACCCCGCACCCGTCCCGGAGGAGGCTCGATGCGCACCCGGCTGCACCGCCTGACCCTCGCGGGACTCACCGCCGCCAGCATGCTGCTGCCCGTCGCCACGGCCTCGGCCACGCCCGCCACCGGCGCCGAGGGCCCGCTGGGCGCCGGCTTCCTCTGGGGCGTGGCGGCCTCCGGATTCCAATCCGAGGGCCACGCACCCGACTCCAACTGGCTGCGCTACATCGACAAGAACCCCGAATGGGATCGCTACGGCGACTCCGTCGACTTCTACAGCCGCTACCGCGACGACATCGCCCTCGCCGCCGGCCTCGGCGCGAAGGTGTTCCGCGTCGGCATCGAATGGGCCCGCGTCCAGCCCACGCCCGAGAGCTGGGACGAGAACGGCTTCGCCTTCTACGAGTCGGTCGTCGACGAGATCCTCGCCGCCGGCATGCACCCCATGCTGACCCTGGACCACTGGGTGTACCCCGGCTGGGTCGCCGACCAGGGCGGCTGGAACAGCCCGGGCATGGCCGAGCAGTGGCTGGCCAGCGCGCGCATGGTGGTGGACCGCTTCGCGTCGCGGAAACCGGTGTGGGTCACCGTCAACGAGCCCGTCGCCTACGTCATGCACGAGCACCGGCAGAACCAGACCGACCCGAACCAGATGCTCGACGCGGTCGCGCGGGTGCACAACGACATCTACGACTACATCCACCGCGTGCAGCCCGAGGCGATGGTGACCGCCAACGTCGGCTACGTCGCCGGGGCCGAGGAGGAGGTCAACGGGCCGCTCATCGAGCGCATCCGCGACCGGCTCGACTTCGTCGGCGTCGACTACTACTTCGGCCACGAACCCGACGACGGCGCGGCCGTGCCGGTCGCCGAGCCGAAAGGCATGTGGGACCTGCCGGTCCGCCCCGAGGGCATCTACTACGCGCTGCGCCACTACGCGCAGATGTTCCCCGACAAGCCACTGTGGATCGTGGAGAACGGAGTCCCCAGCAACGACGGTGTCCACGCCGGCTACACCCGCGCCGACCACCTGCGCGACACCGTCTACTGGCTGCAACGCGCCAAGGCCGACGGCATCCGGCTGATGGGCTACAACTACTGGTCCATCACCGACAACTACGAATGGGGTTCCTATGCGCCCCGTTTCGGGCTCTACACCGTCGACGTGCGCACCGACCCGCAGCTGACCCGCCGGCCCACCGAGGCCGTCGACGCCTACCGCCGGATCATCCGGGCCGGCGGCGTCCGCGCCGGCTACACGCCGGTGCGCGCCCCCTCCGAGTGCGGGCTCGTCGATCCGCCCGCCAGCTGCGACCACCCGGTCACGGTGCCCTGACCCCGGGTACGCTCAGCCGATAAGCCCCCCATTCTCGCGCGAATCTGCTGCACTGGAGGGGCTCTTACGGTTGCATGGGCGTATCGGTGGTGCGTTCCGCGGGGGCGCACGGGGAAAGGATCTGAAGATGGCTGGCAAGCGCACCGTTCTCACCGCGGGCCTGCGCCGCCTGGCCGCGTTGCTGTTCGAGATGCGCGAGCAGGTCGGGCTCAGCAAGGAAGAGGTCAGCGGCAAGACGGGCATCAACGTCACCACGCTGTACCGCATCGAGGCGGCGCAGGCGCGCCCGCAGCGCCGCACCCTGATGACCCTGCTGGATCTGTACGGCGTGGAACAGGACCGGCGCAAATACGCGCTCGATCTGCTGACCGACGCGCAGAAGCCCGGCATGTCGCGCCCCTGGGAGAGCAACCTCACCGAGGTCTACGCCGCCTACATCAACTTCGAGGCCGAGGCGCTTTCCGCGCGGCACTATCAGACCTCGTTCATCCCCGGCCTGTTGCAGACCGAGCAGTACGCGGTGGCCGTCATCGACACCGCCATGCCCAAGGCCGAGGCCGCCATCATGGAGAGCCGCGCCCAGGCGCGGATGGAACGCGCCCGCGTGCTCAGCAAGGAAGATCCGCTGGAGCTGTGGGTGGTGCTCGACGAGGCCGCCATCCGGCGCAAGGTCGGCGGCCCGGAGACCATGCGCGGCCAACTGCAGAAGCTGCTCACCGAAGCCAAGCGCAAGAACGTGATCCTGCAGATCCTGCCGTTCCGGGCGGGTGCGCATCCGGGCATGGCCGGCTCGTTCACGCTGGTCGACTTCCCCAAGCCGGAGGATCCGGAGCTGGTGTACGTCGAGGGCATCGCCGGTGACGAACTCATCGAGGGCCACGCCGAGATCCGCCGCTTCGGCGTCATCTTCGATCAACTGCGCGCCATGGCGCTGAGCCCGCGCGACTCCGCGGAACTGATCGAGCAGGCGATCGAGGAAATGTAGCGGCTCCGACACGAAAGTCGGTGACCTGCGCATAGTTTCGGAGCGAACCGGGTAGCCTCCTGAATCCGGATGTCGTACGGAGGAGCGCCCCTCATGGCCGATGTGACCGCTGAGTCCAGCCCCGAGCAACCGTCTCTCAAACGGGTGATCGGCCCGGGCCTGCTGCTGTTGTTCGTCGTCGGCGACATCCTCGGCAGCGGCGTCTACTCGCTGACCGGCAAGGTGGCCCAGGAGGTCGGCGGCGCGGTCTGGGTGCCGTTCGTGGTGGCGTTCCTGGTCGCGCTGCTCACCGGCTTCAGCTATCTGGAGCTGGTCACCAAGTACCCGCAGGCCGCGGGCGCGGCGCTGTACACGCACAAGGCCTTCGGCATCCACTTCTTCACCTTCATGGTCGCCTTCGCGGTCATGAGTTCCGGTATCACCTCCGCGTCCACGGCGGCCCGCGCCTTCGCCGCCAACTTCGGCGAAGCCTTCGATTTCGACCTGGGCACCGGGATCGGGCTCACCCTGGTAGCGCTGGCGTTCATGCTGCTCGTCGCCGCGATCAATCTGCGCGGCGTCTCCGAGGGCGTGAAACTCAACGTGCTGCTCACCTGCGTCGAGCTGACCGGCCTGCTGATCGTCATCGGAATCGGCCTGTGGGCCTTGGGCTTCGGCAACGGCGATTTCGGCCGCATCACCGAGTTCGACACCGGCGATCGCAGCGCCGTGGGCGGCGTCATCGTGGCGACCACGCTCGCCTTCTACGCCATGGTCGGCTTCGAGGACTCGGTGAACATGGCCGAGGAGTGCAAGCAGCCGTCCCGGATCTTCCCGAAGGTGCTGCTGGCCGGGCTGCTGATCACCGTGCTCGTCTACGTGCTCGTCGCGATCACCGCGGTCGCGCTGGTCCCGGTCGACCAGCTCGCCGAGGGTGACACTCCCCTGCTGCGCGTCGTGGAGATCGGCGCGCCCGCCTTCCCGACGCACATCTTCGCCATCATCTCCATGTTCGCCGTCGCCAACACCGCGCTGATCAACATGATGATGGCCAGCCGCCTGCTCTACGGGCTGGCCCGGCAGCGGGTGATCCCGGCCCCGATCGGCGCCGTCAACCACGCGCGCCGCACCCCGCACATGGCGATCCTGTTCACCACCGCCCTCGCGCTCGGGCTGATCTTCTTCGTCGGCCAGGTCGCCGAATTGGGCGGCACCACCGCGCTGTTGCTGCTCGCGGTCTTCACCGTGGTGAACGTCGCGGTGCTGGTGCTGCGCCGAGATCCGGTGGAGCACGACCATTTCCGCACGCCCACCGTGCTGCCGGTGATCGGCGCGCTCACCTGCGGCTTCCTCGTCACGCCCTACACCGATCGCAATCCGGAGCAGTACGCGATCGCCGGCGTGCTGCTCGCGATCGGCGTCGGGCTGTGGCTGATCAATTATCTGGTGCTGCGCTTTTCCGGTGCGCGCAGCGAACAGTCGCGGACGTGACGACTCGCCTACGGGTGGGTAATGTGTGCCCCGATGACCAGCATGGAAGCCCGCTTCGGTGACGCGACCCGGACAGTGCCACTACCGAATCCGTGGAATCTCAACGCGTACCTCGCCGATGTCGCCGCGTACCGCGGGCGCTCCATCTCGCTGCGTCCCGTCCCGGCGGAGATGCTGGCCGAAAAAGGCTGTCGCGGAAAAGGTTTGTGGGTAGCCCGCAAGCACGACGACATCATCGTCTACGACGCGGCCGCCACCGACCGCAACGCCGAGCACATCATCCTGCACGAGATCGGGCACATGCTGCTCGGGCACGGCAAGGGCGAAGCCGAGCCGGCCACGCCGCTGCCGCCCACCCTGGCCGCGCTCCTACCCTCGCTGTCGGTGCAGCATGTGCTGGGCCGCACCGAATTCGGGGCCGACCGGGAACAGGAAGCGGAGGTGTTCGCCGACATGACCATGGTGTACGCCACACTGCCGCGCCGCCGCGGGCGCGGCCTGCGGCTGTTCGGCCGCCGCTAGCGATTGCTCGCCGGGCGCTCGAGCGAGTCGGCCGGTAGCCAGTAGCCGCGGTTCGGCGGGCGCCGCGTGCCGGCGCACAGCCCGTCCACCAAATCCTGGTAGGCGTCGGCCGTTTCACCGACCCGCAGCCAGGTGTCGTAGAACACCGGATCCGGGGCGTGGGCCAGCGGGATGGCCTGGGATGTCAACTCGGCCAGCCGATCCACCACCTGCCCGACGGACTCGAAATGCACGTACTCGCTGTCCAGCGGCACCGGGGTGGCGAGCGTCACCCAGCGGTCGATCGAGCGCACCAATTGTGTTCGCCGCCGGTCGATTTTCGCCATCTCGCACACCGGCGTGCGTTCCCGGATGAGGTGCAGCTGCGTGAGTTCTCCAGCCGCGTCCAACATCGGATGATCATCGTGGGGCAAACCCCGGCAAGCCGCCAGCAGCAGCTCCTTGCCGGGCACCATCCAACTGTCACCACAAGCCGTCATCCCATCGGCCTCCCACCGACCACCGAACTACTGACTAGACCCTCCCTGACCAGCGCCGCTCACGGAAGCGGACAACCTCATGGTCCCCCGAATGTCCGCCCCGCACCCCAAGATCGGCGAAATACCCGCGCACAGGCCGGTTTACACCCCGGCATCACCCGGCAGCAACCGCGCAGCATCGAGATAGTCCGCGCCACCGACGTAGACCGTCCGCCCGGACTCCCCCGCCTCCGTCGCGGCATCGGCCACCGCCCTTGCGAACTCGGCAACGCTCGGCAGTTCTCCGAAACCCTTACGCGCCGCCACCGCTCCCGGATCCCGCCGCCCCAGCAACCGCACGATGATCGTCCCCTCGATCATGTCGCCCGACACCACCCGCAGCCCCACCCCACGCGCCCCCAGCTCCGGAATCATCGCCCGCAGCGCATCCTCCCCGGCCCGCTTACTGGCGGCAATCGGCACATACTCCTCCGGAACCGGCTTGCGCCCGAAGAAATGCGCCTGATGACTCGTCACGAAGACGATGCGCCCGTTGACAGGCAGCAGCGGCAGCACCACCCGCACGAGCCGCACCTGCGCATCGCGATTCAGCGCCATCGCGTACCCCGGCGCGGCCCCGCGCTCCAACCCACCCGACGCGTTGAGCACCACCACGTCGAGCCGCCCGAACTCCGCCGCGATCCCGTCGGCCAACCCCCGCACCGACTCCGGATCGGCGAGATCCGCACCCACGACCGACGCACTACCGCCCCGCGCCACGATATCCGCGGCGATCGCCTCGGCCCGCTTGCGCTTCTCCCGGTAATTGACGATCACATGGTCGCCGGGCTGATCGAGAAGAACCCTGACAAGACCTATGAACTGACGGTGGCCGGGCGGGAGCTGGGGTCGGCGCTGGAGGCGGTTTGGGGCTGGTCACAGCGGTGGGCGAGCCGCTCGGGCGGGCTCGGAACCGACCAAGACTGAGACGCGAATCGGGGAGTATCCGACCGGCCTCGCGCGGGCGGGCCTAAGCTGTCGGCCGTGGTCGAACCTCAGCCTGCCGTCGCACTGCACCCCGATATCGCCCCGCTGGCGCCGCTGCTGGGTACCTGGCGCGGCGCGGGGCACGGCGAATACCCGACGATCTCCCCGTTCGATTACGTCGAGGAGATCAGTTTCGGGCACCTCGGCCGCCCGTTCCTGACCTACCGGCAACGCACCCGCGCCGCCGACGGCAGCCGGCCGATGCACGCCGAAACGGGCTACCTGCGCTGCCCGCGCCCGAACCAGCTGGAACTGATCCTGGCCCACCCCACCGGCATCACCGAGATCTGCGAGGGCGGCCTCACCGTCGAAGACGGCGAACTGCGGATGGAGTTCGACTCCACCAGCATCGGCCTGTCCAGCACCGCGAAATCGGTGACGGCGCTGGGCCGTTCGCTGCGCGTCGCCGGCGACACCATCGATTACACGCTGCGGATGGCGGCGGTCGGCGAACCGCTGCGGCACCACCTGGCGGCCACGCTGCACCGCGCGGCCTGAAACGCGCTTCGCCGCCCCGGATACGATCCGGAGCGGCGAAGCGGACGAACGAAAGCGGTGCTACCGCGGCTTGTTCCGGGTGAACGCGTCACGGATCAGGATGACGGCCAGCAGCCCGGCGAAGCCGATCAGGAAGATGTAGCCGACATTGCCCGAACCGGACGAGCTGCCCTGCGGCCCCTCGAACAGCATGCCCAGCAGCGCCAGCGCCACGACCACGCCCGCGATGCGGAAGGTGCGGGGCGACTCGCCACTCCAGCCCCACGCGGCCGACGGCACCTCGGCGGTGTCGACGTGGGTGACGACCGGACGCTCGGCGTGAGTGGTTTCCAGTTCCGTGGCGGCCACGATCGCTCCTCAGCTGCTTCAGGTACCGCGCGGGTACGGGGGCTAATGCTGGATATCGTGACATACGACGGACTGTCGTTGGAAGTCGGCCGGGCCAGTGGCCGTGGTCTCGAGTAGGCCACAATGAGGTTCGTGTCCGACATCGTGAGAGTCCTGCTGCTCGGCAGCACCGGATCCATTGGTACCCAAGCCCTCGAGGTGATCGCCGCCAACCCCGACAAGTTCGAGATCGTCGGATTGGCCGCGCGCGGCGGCAACACCGCGCTGCTGGCGGAGCAGATGGCGGCGACGGGTACCCGCAATGTGGCGGTCGCCGATCCGGCCGCCGCGCAGGCGCTGGACCTGGAACTAGGCGGCGCGGACGCGGTCACCGAACTGGTGCGCCGCACCGAGGCCGACGTGGTGCTCAACGCGCTGGTCGGCTCGCTCGGGCTGGAACCGACGCTGGCCACCTTGGAATCGGGCACCCGCCTGGCGCTGGCGAACAAGGAGTCCCTCGTCGCGGGCGGTTCCCTGGTGACTCGCGCCGCCGCCCCCGGCCAGATCGTGCCGGTCGACTCCGAGCATTCCGCGCTCGCGCAGTGCCTGCGCGGCGGCCGCGCCGAAGAGGTGGACCGCCTGGTCCTCACCGCCTCCGGCGGCCCGTTCCGCGGCTGGAGCACCGAGATGCTGGAATCGGTGAATCCGGCCGAGGCGAAAGCACATCCGACCTGGTCCATGGGCCTGATGAACACGCTGAACTCGGCGTCGCTGGTGAACAAGGGCCTGGAACTGATCGAGACGCACCTCCTCTTCGGCGTCCCCTACGACCGCATCGACGTCACCGTGCACCCGCAGTCCATCGTGCACTCGATGGTCACCTTCACCGACGGTTCCACACTGGCCCAGGCCAGCCCGCCGGATATGAAGCTGCCCATCGCGCTGGCCCTGGGCTGGCCGGACCGGGTGCCCGGCGCGGCCGCGGCCTGCGATTTCGGCACCGCCTCGACCTGGACCTTCGAACCGGTCGACCACACCGTGTTCCCCGCCGTCGACCTGGCCCGGCAGGCCGGCGAGGCGGGCGGCAGCGTCACCGCCGTCTACAACGCCGCCAACGAGATCGCGGTGCAGGCGTTCCTGGACGGCCACATCCGGTTCCCCGACATCGTCCGGACCGTGGCCCGCGCGGTCGAGGCCGCGGACCGCTGGCGCGCCGAACCCGGCACCCTCGCCGAGGTGCTCGCGGCGGACAGCTGGGCCCGCGAGTACGCCAGGGGGCTTGTCAGCGCGCGGTGAGCCCGAGCACGCCGAAACCGCACTCCGGCGCGCGGCCGGAGCGGAGCCTGGCAGACTGACGCGTGAGGGAATATCCGGCTGCGGTTACTGTGGTCGGGGTGCGCGCGGCCCGCCGGGGACGTCTGCGCGACGCGTGGACGAGATCCGTACCGCAGGAGGGCTGTCAAACACATGGTGTTCGCGTTGGGATTCGCGCTGTTCGCCCTCGGCATCACGATTTCGGTGGCGCTGCACGAGTGCGGGCACATGTGGGCCGCCCAGGCCACCGGCATGAAGGTCCGGCGCTACTTCGTCGGCTTCGGCCCCAAGGTGTTCTCCTTCCGGCGCGGTGAGACCGAATACGGCCTGAAAGCCCTGCCGCTCGGCGGTTTCTGCGATATCGCGGGCATGACCGCCCTGGACGACCTGGCCCCCGAGGATCTCGATCGCGCCATGTACCGGCAGGCCACCTGGAAGCGCCTGCTGGTGATGTCCGGCGGTATCGCGATGAACTTCCTGCTCGGCTTCCTGCTGATCGTCGTGCTGGCGATCGGCTGGGGCCTCCCGCGCTTCGATCAGCCGCCGGAGACGGCGCTGGGCAGCATGGGCTGCGTCGCCACCATGAATCCGGACCTGTCCTTGCAGGAGTGCACCGGCGCGGGCCCGGCCCAGCAGGCCGGCCTGCAGCGCGGCGACGTGGTCGAGGCCGTCAACGGCGTGCCGGTCACCACCTGGAAGCAGTTCCAGGAGGAGACCCAGAAGCAGACCGGCCCGTTCACCTACACCGTCGAGCGCGACGGGCAGACGCTCACCATCCCGGTCACTCCACAGCGCACCGTCCGGTACGCGAAGGAGGGCGAGCCCGGCAAGGAGGTCTCCGCCGTCGGTGTCGGCCGCGACTTCTACGAGCCGGTGCAGTACGGCGTGCTGGCCGCGATCCCGGCCTCGGCGAGCTTCACCGGCGACATGTTCGTGCGCACCTTCCAGTCCCTGATGCAGATGCCGCAGAAGGTCACCGCCCTCTGGGAGGCGGTCACCGGCGGCGAGCGCGATCCGGAGGCCCCGGTCAGCGTGTACGGCGCCAGCCGCATCGGCGGCGAGACCGCCGAGCGCGGGCTGTGGAGCGTGTTCATCCTGATGCTCGCCAGCCTGAATTTCTTCCTGGGCGCGTTCAACATCCTGCCGCTGCTGCCGCTGGACGGCGGCCACATCGCGGTGGTGCTCTACGAGAAGATCCGCAACACCCTGCGCGGCTGGAAGGGCCTGGCTCCCGGCGCCCCGGTGGACTACCTGAAACTGCTACCCCTGACCTACGTCGCGGTGGTCATCGGCGGCGCGTACATGCTGCTCACCCTGGCCGCCGACATCGTGAATCCGGTGAAGCTGTTCCCCTGATCCCGGTACCCTCGCCAGGGGTTGCTTCACCACCATGTCACCGTCCTCACACAGCTCCTCCACGCCTGCCCGACTAAGCTCGGGAGGCGAACGGCCAGCACGTCAACGCAGGAAAGTAGGCAGCCGAAAGTGACCACCACAATCGGATTGGGCATGCCGGCCGCACCGGCCGCCGTTCTCGCGCCCCGACGTAAGACCCGTCAGCTCATGGTCGGCAATGTCGGCGTCGGTAGCGATTCCCCGATCTCGGTCCAGTCGATGACAACCACCAAAACCCACGACGTCAACGCCACCCTGCAGCAGATCGCCGAACTCACCGCCTCCGGCTGTGACATCGTGCGCGTGGCGTGCCCCCGGCAGGAAGACGCCGACGCCCTGGCGACCATCGCGCGCAAGTCGCAGCTGCCGGTGATCGCCGACATCCACTTCCAGCCCAAGTACATTTTCGCCGCCATCGACGCCGGCTGCGCCGCCGTGCGCGTCAATCCCGGCAACATCAAGGAATTCGACGGTCGCGTCAAGGAGGTCGCGAAAGCGGCCGGGGCGGCAGGCATTCCGATCCGCATCGGCGTCAACGCCGGTTCGCTGGACAAGCGAATGATGGACAAGTACGGCAAGGCCACCCCCGAGGCGCTGGTCGAATCCGCGCTGTGGGAAGCCTCGCTGTTCGAGGAGCACGGCTTCGGCGACATCAAGATCTCGGTCAAGCACAACGACCCGGTCGTCATGGTCGAGGCGTACCGCCAGCTGGCCGCCCAGTGCGATTACCCGCTGCACCTGGGCGTGACGGAGGCCGGTCCGGCCTTCCAGGGCACCATCAAGTCGGCGGTCGCCTTCGGCGCGCTGCTCGGCGAGGGCATCGGCGACACCATCCGGGTCTCGCTGTCCGCCCCGCCCGCCGAGGAGGTCAAGGTCGGCGGGCAGATCCTGCAGTCGCTGAACCTGCGCCCGCGCAAGCTGGAGATCGTGTCCTGCCCGTCCTGCGGGCGCGCCCAGGTCGACGTCTACACCCTGGCCAACGAGGTCACGGCCGGGCTGGAGGGCATGGAGGTGCCGCTGCGCGTGGCCGTCATGGGCTGCGTGGTCAACGGTCCCGGTGAGGCCCGCGAGGCGGATCTGGGCGTGGCCTCCGGCAACGGCCGGGGTCAGATCTTCGTCAAGGGCGAGGTCATCAAGACCGTGCCCGAGCATCTGATCGTCGAAACCCTCATCGAAGAGGCCATGCGCCTGGCCGAGGAGATGGACGACGTGCCCTCCGGTGAGCCGACGGTAACCGTCAGCTGAGTCACGTTTTCACATAGCCGTACCAGACGGGCCCGCTACGTGGCAGGCTGTCGATGTGCGGAGTCTGCTGGAGCCGGCGCGCCGGGCGAAATACGTTCCGGCCCGTCAGCTCGCGAACCGTGACCTGGCTCAGGTCCTGCGCGTGCTCGATGCCGATCCGGTGGCCTCGTGCATGGTCGCCGCGCGGTTGCAGGAATTCGGCCTCGACAGCCGGTCCGGGCACGGCGAACTGTGGAGCCGCGGCGCGCCCTCGGAATCGCTGTGCTTCTCCGGCGCCAACCTGGTGCCGCTGCGCGGCGGCTCGGACGCGCTGCGCGCTTTCGCCGACCGCGCCGCCCGCTGGCCGCGCGTCGCCTCCTCGGTGGTCGGCCGCCAGGAGCTCGCGCTGCCGCTGTGGGAGCTGCTCACCGTCCGCTGGGGCCCGGAACGCGAGCTCCGCGGCGACCAGCCGCTGCTCGCGCTGGGCCAGCCCCCGCTGGTCACGCCGGATCCGCTGGTGCGCCGGGCTCGCCCGGACGAGCTGGAACGCTACCTCGACGCGGCGATCGCCATGTTCATCGAGGAGGTGGGCGTCGACCCGCGATCCGGCGACGGCGGGCGCGGCTACCGGCGACGGATCCAGAGCCTGATCGAATCCGGCAGAGCCTGGGCGCGTTTCGAGGACGGTGAGGTGGTGTTCAAGGCGGAGGTGGGTTCGCTGTCCAAGCGCACCGGCCAGATCCAGGGCGTGTGGGTGCGCCCGGATCGGCGCGGCCACGGAGTCGGCACCGCGGGCACCGCGACCATCGCCAACGCCGTGGTGGCCTCGGGCCGCACCGCCAGCCTCTACGTCAACGACTACAACACCGTCGCCCGGCGGGCCTACGGCCGCATCGGATTCCGGCAGATCGCCACCTTCGCCACAGTGTTGCTCGATTGACCAACTAACGTCTTACGGTGCGCCACTTAAGTTTGCTGATCGTGAGCGCTAACATTCGTGCCGATGTCATCGACACGTCTGCTCATTCTGCCCGCGATCATCGCGATCGCCGTCGCGGCGGCTGGATGCTCGACGGGCCCGAAGGGACCGGTCCAGGCGGCCGAGGCGTTCGTCACGGCCTTCGCCGAACGCGATCTGACCCGCGCGGCCAAACTCACCAGCGAGCCCGAGCAGGCCGCCGCCGCAATGGATTCGGCCTGGTCCCAGCTCGAGGCCGAGGAGCTCACCGCGCACACCGGCGCGGTCCGGATCAACGGCGACGCCGGCACCGTGGACTACACCTACCGCTGGCGGCTGCCCAAGGACCGGGTCTGGACCTACACCGGCCAGCTGCAACTGGGCCGCAGCGAGGGCCGCTGGCGGGTGCGCTGGACCGCCGCCGACATCCACCCGAAGCTGGGCGATACCCAGACCATGCAGTTCCACGTCACGCCCGCCCCGCGCGCCCGGGTGAACGAGCAGTCCGGCAGCGATGTGCTGGTCCCCGGCAAGGTCTCCCGGGTGACCTTCACCGCCGCCGAGGCGCCCGACCCGGGCTGGGTGTCGATCGTGCTGTCCTCGGCGCTGCGGCGCTTCGACTGGAAGCTGACCGCCGAGGCGATCCGCGACAGGGCGCAGGACACCGAGGGCGCCTACCGCGTGGCCGACCTGAGCGAGACCGAGTTCGACGCCGTGCGGGAGGATCTCACCGGCCTGCCCGGCGTGCGCGTCACCGAGCAGTGGGATCTGCTCCCGACCGACCGCTGGTTCGCCCCCGACCTGATGTCGCAGATCCGCACCACCGTGATCGCGGAGGTGGACGGCAAGTCGGGCTGGAGCGTCGTCACGCGCAACGCCAACGGCATGGAGACCGACGTGCTCACCGAGGTGCCGGCCCAGCCCGCGCCCTCGTTCGCGCTGAGCATCGATCGCAATGTGCAGACCGCCGCGCAGCGCGCGGTGGACGCGCGCCAGGAACAGACCATGATGGTGGTGCTGCGCCCGTCCACCGGCGCGATCCTCGCGGTGGCGCAGAACCCGGCGGCGGACAAGGACGGCCCGGTCGCCACCATCGGGGCCTACCCGCCCGGCTCGGTGTTCAAGACCGTCACCGCGGCGGCGGCCATGGCCAACGGCTCGGCCGACCCCGACACCGTGCTGCCGTGCCCGAGCCGGATCACCATCGGCGAGCGCATGATCCCGAACTACAACCTGTTCACCATCGGTGACGCCCCGATGAGCGCCGCCTACGAACGGTCCTGCAACACCGCGTTCGCGAAGCTGGCCAGCACGTTGCCGCCCGACGCGCTGCACGACGCCGCCGCCGGGCTCGGCGTGGGACCGGATTACACGGTGGTGGGCATTCCCACCATCACGGGAACCGTCCCGCCCGCAGAGGGTTTGGTGCAGCGCACCGAGGACGGCATCGGCCAGGGCCGGGTGCTGGTCAGCCCGTTCGGGATGGCGCTGATGGCGGCGACCGTGGCGCGCGGCTCGGTGCCGGTGCCCTATCTGATCGCCGGTCGCGAGACCACGATCGAGCACGCGCCGCCCCCGATCGACCCGGCGGTGGTGCGGGGGCTGCGAACCATGATGCGCAAGGTGGTCACCGGCGGCACCGCGGAACGGATCGCCGATCAGGGCGAGGTCTACGGCAAGACCGGGGAGGCCGAGGCGAATGGTGGATCGCACTCGTGGTTCGTCGGATACCGCGGGGATATCGCGTTCGCGACGCTGCTGGTGCAGGGCGGGAGTTCCGACAACGCGGTGGCGGTGACCCGGGAGATGATGACGGCATTGCCGGCCGGCTACTGACGCACGGCGGGCGGGGTCAGCGGTAGAGCAGGCCCCAGGCGTCGGGAAGCGGATTCTGCACGCCGGGCATCGGCTGCTCGGCCTGCGGCCGCGGCGCCGGGTCGTCGGACTGCTCGGTGTGCGACACGATGCGACTGTTCGAGGTTTCCATGATCAAGGGCAGCGGACCGCCGTCGGCGCCGGCGCCGAGCGCCTGGACCGCCAGGGTGCCGCCGGATAAGAGGCCCACGGTCGCTAGCAGGGTGGTGAATCGCTTCATGATCGGTCTCCCTTGATTCGGAAGTCGGAAAGGCGATGGTGCGGGCCCCGAAGTGTGCGCGCGTAAGCAGCTTGCACGAAGATTGCCAGACGGTTGCTGACGTTGCCAAGGAATGTGCTCGATCCGTAACCAGCCGACTCGCGACGCACTGACCGACAACCTCTTCCGCTTCGATGACCGATGGTGGGCTGATACCCGTCGTCGAGCCCCCGAAACGCGATGAGGCGCGGCTCTCGATTACGGAGCGACCGGTCGCTCCGCGTGCAACTCGAACCGCAAGGTCGTGGAACCGACGCGGATGACATCACCGTCCGACAGCGCGGTGTCCGCACCGATCGGCGCGCCGTTGACGTAGACGCCGTTGGCGGAATCCCGATCGCGGATGAACACGCCGCCTTCCCGATGCAGGATGCGGGCGTGTTTGCGACTCACCCGGTTGTCGTCGAGGATCACGTCGTTGTCCGGCGCGCGGCCGATGCGCAGGCCCGCCGGCGGAATCGGCACCGGGTCGTGCTCGCCGACGCGCAGCCAGGCCCGGCGGCGGATCTGCGGAGCCTCCCGGGTGGTCGCGCCGGGGCGCGCGCCCTCGGTGTGCAGCGGTCGCTGCCCGCGCACGGCCTCCTCCAGCGCGACGGTGCGCGGATCGGGATCGATGCCCTGCTCGTCGGCCAGATTGCGGCGGATGCGCAGGCAGGCGGCGAGCGCGTCGGCCTGGCGGCCCGCCCGGTAGAGCGCGGTGATGAGCAAGCGCCACAGCCGCTCGTTGACCGGATGCTCGGCGGTGAGCGCGGTGAGTTCACCGATCACCGCGCCCGCCCGGCCGCAGCCGATATCGGCCTCGAGCCGATCGGCGAGCGCGTTGAGCCGGCGTTCGGCCATGTCGGTGGCGAAGTTGCCCGCGAACCGCAATTCGTGCAGGCCCGCCACGGGTTCGCCGCTCCACTGCGCCAGCGCCGCCGCGAAATGCCGGGCGGCGGCGGCCGAATCGCCCGCGGCCGCGGCCATCGCGCCCTGGGTGCGGGCCTGCTCGAAACGGCCGACATCGCACTGCTCGTCGCGGAGCTCGAGCAGATACCCGGCGGGCACCGTGCGCAGCACCGCCCGATCGTCCACGCCCGCGCCGCGCAGCACCGTGCGCAGATTCGAGACGTAGGCATAGAGCCCGTCGACCGAGCGCGCCGGCTGATCGTTCTCCCAGATGGCCTGCACCAGAGCGGTTTTCGGCACCGCGCGCCGCCGGTTGACCACCAGGATCGCCAGCAGGGCGCGCAGCTTCACCCCGGGTACCGGAACCTCGCTGCCGCCGATCAGCAGCCGCACCGGCCCGAGCACCCGGATATCCAGCGCCGCCGCCTCGAAGATGGTCGACTCCATCGGAGCTCCCTCCCACCCGCACCGTGACCGGACCCGCCCACGATGTGTGCGAATGTCACCCGCGGCCTGCCCTTTCCGCGAGTGCGTCCAGCATACGCAGCCCGGCCGACAACCGCCTCGCCGCGCGGGTCAGCGACCGCGGCGTTTGAGCGGCTTCTTCTTGGTCGCCGCCGGTTTGCCGGCCGTGCCGGACTTGCGCGCCGCAGTCGGCTTCTTGCTCGCACCGGATTTCTTTCCCGCGCCGGATTTCGCTGCCGCGCCGGAGTTCCGGGCGGGCTCCGCGTGCCCCGACGGCGACCGCGAGCTGCGCTCGGAGCGCCCGCGCACGACGCCGACGAACTCCTCGCTCAGATCGGAGGTGTGCGCGGTCGGCCAGGCCAGCGCGATCTCGGTGTCCGGAGCGTCGGTGACGGTGCGGTACACCAGATCCCGGCGAGCGTGCAGGCGCGCGATCGAATGCGGGACGACGACCTGCCCGACCCCCGCCGCCACCATTTCGAAGAGCACCGCCGCCCCGTCGATATCGCCGCCGTCCTGCATCTTCTCGTCGGCGAGATCGGCCAGGCCCACCTCGGTGAACAGCGAGATCGGATGCTCCTTGGGCACCACGACCACCGGCAGCTCGCGATAGAGCGGGATCGCGCTCAGCCCGTCACGGTCGATCGGCAGCCGCACGAAGCACATGTCGACCCGGCCCTCGCGCAGTGCGCTCAACTGTTCGGCGGCCGGTAGCGCGATCACCTCCAGCGGCGTCTCCGGGAAGCGCTCGGCCCAGATCCGGGTCCACTTCGACACCGTCACGCCGGGCACGAAACCGACCCGCAGGGCGGCGGGCCGGTCCGAGGTCTGCTCCTGGCCCGCGGCGTCGGCCTGCACGATCAGCTCCCGCGCCGCGGCCAGCAGTTCCCGGCCGTCGTCGGTCAGCTGGGTCGGCGAGGCGCCGGGCACGAACAGTTTCGTGTCCAGCTCGGCTTCCAGATCGATGACCGTCTGACTCAGGCGCTGCCGCGAAATGCGCAGCGCCTTGGCGGCCCGGGCGAAATGCAGTTCCTCGGCCACCGCGACGAACCAGCGCAGGTGCACGACGTCGATCGAGGAGAACCGGCTCATTCGATCAAGCGTATTGCACGGTCACGGGGTCGCCCGTGCAGCACCCCGGATAGCGGTGACTATGCTGGCCCGGTGAGCCAGGAGAAGAATTCGCAGACGATGAAGCCGCTGACGGCGGCGAACAAGCTCGGCATCTACCTTCCGGCGACGCCCGAATCGTTCCGCGATTCCACGTTCACGCCCGCCCAGCTCGAGGCGCTGCGCAACGATCCGCCGGAGTGGCTGACCGAGTTGCGCCGCACCGGCCCGTTCCCGCGCGACGTCACCGCCCGCAAGCTCGGCATCTCCAACAGCGGCCTGCAGCGCGCGGAGGTCGACGCGCTCACCGCCGCCGAGATCGAGTCCCTGCTCGCCGACCCGCCGGAGTGGCTGACCCGCGAGCGCGCCAACCTGGTCGCGGTGCGCGAGGAGGCCGAGCGAGTCAAGGCCAAGGAGGCCGAGCGCCGCGCGGCGAGCAACCGTCCGGCCAAGAACCGCTAGGCGGCCAGCGCCCACAGCAGGGCGATGACGGTGAGCACCACCACCACGCCGAGGATGCCCAGCAGGATCTTCATGTTCGAGGCCATGCCCTGGTTCGGCTGCGGCCGGTAGCCCTGCTGGTAACCCGGCTGATAGCCGCCCTGCTGGCCGTAACCCGTTGCGGGCAGCTGGTTTCCGGTGTGCGGCCGCTGGTAGGGCACCTGCGGCTGGGAGTGCTGCCCGCTGTTCGGCTGCGCGATCGGCATCGGATGCGGGGTGTGCGCGGCGACCTGCATCGGCATCGGCGTCGGACCGGTCGAGGGCCGGTGCCCCGCACCGCCGGAGAGCACCCGCTGCACCGCGGCCGCGAATTCCACGCACGAGCCGTAACGATCCGTGGGCCGCTTGGCCAGCGCCCGGCCGAGCACCTGGTCCAGGCCCTGCGGCAGATCGGGCCGCTTGGAGCTCACCGGAGGCGGCGGCTGCTGCAGATGCCCCTGGATGACCGCAGCCGCGTGCGGCGACTCGAACGGCACCGACCCGCTGAGCAGCCAGTACAGGCTGCACGCCAGCGAGTACTGATCGGTGCGGTCGTCCAGCTTCGCGCCGGTCAGCTGCTCGGGCGCCGCGTAGGCCAGGGTGGCGGTGAAGGTTCCGGTCTGGGTGAGCTGCCTGGTGTCCTCGCGCGGGCGGGCGATGCCGAAATCGGTGAGCAGCACGCGTTCCCGGCCGCTGCCCCGCGCCAGCAGGATGTTGGCCGGCTTCACGTCCCGGTGCAGCACGTTCATCCGGTGCGCGTAATCCAGGGCGGCCGCGGTCTCGGCGACGATCTGCGCGGCGCGCTGCGGCGGCAGCTTCTTCGGATCCACCGAGGAGGCGTCGATCCCATCGATGTACTGCATCGAGATCCACAGCTGCTCGTCTTCGAGACCGCGATCGAACACCGTGACGATGTTCGGATGATCCAGCTGGGCAACGAGATCCGCCTCGCGCTCGAAGCGGGCGCGGATCTCCTCGTCCTCGTAGAGTTCCCGGCTGAGGAGTTTCAGCGCCGTCTGGCGCGGCAGGCGCGGGTGCCGCGCGAGGTAGACCGAGCCCATTCCGCCCCGGCCGAGCAGCCGTTCGATGGTGTAACCGGCGAATACATCACCAGGTTCCAGCACGTATCTCTCCTTCCCCTCGAGCGCAGGCGGAGATCCGTGCAACTCTTCGAACTTCCGGGCGGTTTGCTCGGATGCTACCCGGTCGGCCCGGGGCACGACCCATCGTTGACGGCGCCCGGTGCGGAAAAACCCGCGCCGTCCCGCCTCGGATTTCGCGAAAGCTGTTGCTGTGCTTCCTATTTCGCGGTAGCGCCGGTGAGCGTCCGGTAAGCCCAGGCCGAGGCGATGACCGCCAGCGGAATGGTGACGAGCAGGCCGAGCCCGCACAGCAGCGCGCCCAGCACATTGATCGCGGCCAGCGTGACCGTCAGCAGCAGCATCGGGCCGATATTGGCCCTGATCCCGTCGACGCTGGCGCGCATCGCGTCGGGCGCGCTCATGTCGCGATCGATGATGAACAGGTAGGTCCACTGCAACAGGAACGCCACCACCAGCGCCGCGATCGCGCAGATCACCCCGATCAGCGACAGCAGCAGATTCCCGGCCCCCACCAGCGGCTGCGCGATCACCCCGAGCACACCGAGCACCACCGCGGCGATCAGGAACGGCCCGAAATTCTTCAACGTCGTGAACCGGTTCAGGTTCGGCCGCTCCCCCGCCACCTCCGCCAGCCCCGCCTGCGTGAACACATTCCAGAACAGGGTGGTCAGCAGCCAGGTCAGAAAGGCACTCAAACTCAGCATCCCGGTCGTGTCGGCCTCGGTGTCGAAGCCCCCGGTGGCCCCGGTGATCACCCCGAGCAGGATCCCGAACAGCGCCGTCACCCCGACCCACGGCACCGGATTCGCCTTGAACCGCCGCCAAGCGAACGTCACCGCGTTACTAGCGGTAAACCCCATCGGCTCCTCATACCCCGGCCCCTGCCCGGAATACGGCTCCCCCTGCGAGTAATACGGCTCCCCTTGCGAGGGATACCGCTCATACCCCTCCCCATGCTGCTCACCGGGTCGATCGGGATCATAGGGCGACGTCATGTGAGGCTCCTCTGCGCGGGTGGCATAGCCAATCCAGACCGAGATCTACCTATTTGGACCCTACCGCCACTCCCGGCGATTCGTATGCTCGCGACACAGCACGTACCGCACGAAGCTCTACCGTTGCTTATCGTTGCAATGGCCGTGTTAAGCCGGTGAAAGTCTCCAAATGATGCATGGGGACGCCTTAACGTTGCGATAGCAATCCCAGCGACTCACCCATGCCCCGTTTACAGATGTTCTGAGCGGCCAGGAGCGCTGATCAACAGCCGTCGAGCGCGGTAGGCTTGCTACGAGGCCAACAGACCAGACGAGGAGCAGGCGATGCCGGACAGGAAGTACAGCAAGCCTGTCGTGACCCCGGAGAATCTGCGGCTCCTCGAAGGCCCTACCAGTGGGATCGTGCGCCTTCCCAGCCACCTCGACTGGTCGGGTAAGGCCGACTACGACCTGGACCGGCCAGGTCGAATCGTCGATCTCTACCGCGCGGTCATCAACGAGGCCATGAGCCCGAGCGATCTGCACACTTATCTCAATCAAGCGGTGCTCAAACAACTTTGGTCTTACATTTGGCTACCCGCAGCAACCAGGCGCGCCTGGGAATCCAACTTTCCTGAACTTGCTGAACTCAGCCGCTTGGCGTCAGCATAGTCGCGTGGAGCCACGCCACCGTCAACTCACGAAGATCGCCCTGTCTGTCGCGGGCGATCACGGATTTGCGTTAGCCGGCGGCTATGCGATCCGAGCCCACGGCATGGGCGCAACCGACCGAGCGGCGACGTCGACCTCTTCACAGATTGGCATCGCAGAGCCGACTTCCCCGCCGCTGTGAAAGCCGTCGTCGATGCTCTCGAACAGCATGGATTTGCCGTGACCACCGCCATGACCAGCGAAACCTTCGCACGCCAGCTGATTCACCACTCGGCAGAACCCAACCACGAACCCGACAAACTCGAGATGTCGGCCGACTGGCGAGCCCACCCGCCCGTCATGCTCGACATCGGGCCAGTCCTTCACCCTGATGCCGCCGTCGCCAACAAAATGTGCGCACTGTTCGGGCGGGCACTACCCCGTGACTTCCTGGACATCGACGCCGTGATCACCAGCGGCCGATATGACTACGACCAACTGCTCGACTTGGCCAAGAACGCCGACAGCGGTTTCAACGTTGAACTGTTTGCCGATGCACTGGGCGCACTCACCCAGATCACCGACGACGCGTTCGCGGAGTACGGCATACCATCAAAGGTCGCCGATGCCATGCGCCGCCGATTCGCCGCTTGGCGGCAGGAACTTCGAAGCACGTGAGTGTATCCAGCGGCGGAGTACCGCGATCAACTATCGAGTCTCGTGATAGGAAACGCGTCCAGGACGGTTACCCAACTCACGAGGAAGTCCGTGCACTACTCCACCGTGCGACTCTGGCGCTCGACCGTGATGAGCGCGAACTGATCGATTACAACGTTCACGAACAAGCTCTCGGATTCCGGATCGGCCTGTTCCTTGCGAATGCAATCGAACGCCCAGACAGCAAGCTGCGCGTAGATTCGGAGTACGACCGCGAAGGTACAGAACCGAAAGTGATCCTCAGGGAAGGCCGGATCGGGAAGAGACCCGACCTGGTGATCCATGTCCGGGGTAACAATGAGTCGAACCTGCTAGCAGTGGAGATCAAGAAGTCCATCAAAGCATTGAAAGACGACCGCGAGAGATTGCGTGCGCTGCAGTCGCACCCATTTCACCACCACGCCGCCGTCCTGCTGATACTCGGCGCCACACCTCAGTGGCAATGGATCGGAACAGATCCGGAACTGACCGAGATCCCTTGCGAGCAGGAGTTGTAACAGGCCGACGCAAGCTCGGGATCTGGAACCTACGGCACAGCACCTCAGCGAGCGCCGAACAGTTATCGACCCGTACTACCCTTCGGCAGCGAGCTGTCCGCAGGCCGCGGCGATCTCCTGCCCCCGGGTATCACGCACGGTGCAGGGCACACCCTGTTCGTTGACCCGGCGGACGAACTCACGTTCCACGGGCTTGGGGGCAGCGTCCCACTTCGACCCCGGGGTGGGGTTGAGCGGGATGACATTGACGTGCACACGCGAGCCCAGCGCCTTGTGCAGCTTCTTGCCGAGCATGTCCGCACGCCAGGGCTGGTCGTTGACGTCGCGGATCAACGCGTACTCAACAGAGACGCGACGGCCGGACTTGTCGGCGTAGTAGCGAGCGGCGTCGAGGACCTCGGCGACCGGCCAGCGGTTATTCACCGGGACCAGGGTGTCGCGGAGTTCGTCGTCGGGGGTGTGCAATGACACGGCGAGAGTGACCGAGAGGTCTTCGTCGGCGAGCTTGCGGATGGCTGGAGCCAGGCCGACAGTGGACACCACCACGTTGCGCTGGGAGATGCCGAAGCCATCCGGAGCGGGGGAGGTGATGCGGCGCACGGCGGCGACCACGCGCTTGTAGTTGGCCAGCGGCTCACCCATGCCCATGAAGACGATATTGGACAGACGGCCGGGACCGCCGGCGACCTCGCCGTCACGCAGGGCGGCGGCGGCCGCGCGCACCTGGTCGACGATTTCGGCGGTGGAGAGGTTGCGGGTGAGTCCGGCCTGGCCGGTGGCGCAGAACGGGCAGGCCATGCCGCAGCCGGCCTGGCTGGAGATGCAGAGGGTGTTGCGGTCGGCGTAGCGCATGAGGACGCTCTCCAGCAGGGTGCCGTCACCGGCTTTCCAGAGCGTCTTGCGGGTCTCGCCGGCATCGCAGCTGATGTGTTTCACCACGTTGAGCAGGGGCGGGAACAACGCGGAACCGATTTTCTCGCGGACCGGGGCGGGTAGATCGGTCATCTGCTCCGGATCGGCCTGCAGCCGCCCGTAGTACTGCCGCGCGATCTGATCGGCCCGGAATTTGGGCAGACCCAGCTCCTCGACCGCCTTCTTCCGCCCGTCCGCGTCGAGATCGGCGAGGTGCGTCGGGGGCATGCCACGGCGCGGAGCTTCGAAAACAAGGGGTACGGGGACGGCGGTCATAGTGCCTCCAGTGTCCCATACCGCGATCATGGCTGGTCCGATGCGTCCGGACTCGGCCCGAGTCAGGTGCCCAGCCTGGCAATCGGCACCACCTGGGCTCGAATCACGTTGGCGAGGGGGCGATTTCGAGCTAGCGTGGACAGCGTTGCCGCAGCCGGTCCCACCGCAGCTCCCGGGGCGCAGACGTTAGCTACGCCACAGTCACCGCCGGAGGTCGCGATGAGCACCGGGCAAGACCAACCCGATCGACGAAAGCGGGGCTCTACCGAGGCGGACGCGTGGCCCAGCGCCCGAGGACATCGCGGAACCCGCCCCGCCGTTCGCGGCGTGCGGGAACTGACGACAGCCGTCCCACCGGAAAATCGACTGCGCAGCGACCAGAACACACCCGGCCGACGCCCGCCGAGGTATGTCGTGCCTGGCCAGGCCGGAGCATCCGAATCCGGCCCCATAGCCCAGCCCGGTGCGGGCCGGACAGGACCCGGCGCAGTCCGTGCCGACGCGACACCCCGCCACGCGGTCGCCGCCCGCGCCATCCGGAACGCCGCCAACCACAGGCGAGCCGCGACCCTCACGACCGCGCTGATCTTGCTGACGACGCTTCTCCCCTTCAGCACCGCTGCCGCGCAACCATTCTCGCCTTCCACAGCACTGGCCCACCTCTCGAACGGCACGCTCCTCGAGACCCGGGAGATCCAGCTCTTCGGCCTCCCCCTCCCGGTCCGGACCTGGCAACTCACCTACAAGTCCCTCGACGCCGAGAACCAGCCGACCACCGGCCGCACCACCCTGGTGGTGCCGGACACACCGTGGCCCGGGCCGCGCCCACTGGTCAGCCACCAACTGGCCGAGGACAGCCTCGGAACTGGCTGCGCCCCTTCGGCTTTCCTGGAACACGGCTTGGCGGCCAGGCTCAACAACGGCAACGCCGAGGCCCCGCTGGCCGTCCTCGCGCTGCGCCGCGGCTGGGCCGTCGCCTTCCCCGACTACCAGGGCCCCCGGGAACGCTTCCTCGACAAGGCGCAGACCGCGCACAGCGTGCTGGACGCCCTGCGCGCCGCCCGCGCGTTCGCCCCCGCCGACCTGCGCGCCGCCCCTGTGGCACTCGCCGGTTTCTCCGGCGGCGCGATCGCGAGCGCCTGGGCCGCCCAGGCTCAGCCCGCCTACGCCCCCGACCTCCCGCTGACCGGCCTCGCCCTCGGCGGCCTACCGACGGCCTTCGACGAGGTCATCGGCACGGTCAGCGGGACGACGAACGCGGGCCTCGGCCTGCTGATCCTGGCCGCGTTCCATCGCCTCTCCCCCGCCTCGGACCTGCCCGCCCTGCTGAACGACCAGGGCAACCGCATGCTCACCAAAACACAGGACTACTGCGGCGCGGATTTCCTCACCCGGTACCCGTTCGCCGACATCGACACCTTCACCCGCGCGCCGGGCATCGGCTCGCACCCCCGCATCCAGGCGATCGCCCGCGGCCTCGACCTCGACGCGACCGCCCCACCACCGGCTCCCACCTACCTCTGGCACTCCACCGAGGACGACGTCCTGCCGATCGCGACCACCGACCGCCTGGTCGCGGCATGGCGCGGCGCGGGCGCTCCGCTGACCTATGTCCGCACTCACGACCCCTCGCACGCCAGCTCCGGAATCGCCGGCTTCCCAGCCGCTTTCGACTATTTGGCCGAGCGCTTCGCGGGCTGACCGAGCACCGCGGCGATCTTGCGCGCATCGATCGCCAGCTCCCGGAACATCCCGCTGATCGGGTTGGTGAACCCGGTGAAATACAGCCCTGGAGCGTTCGGATGGGTGCGCGCCCCGTGCACCGTCGGCCGCCCCTGCTCGTCGAGCAGCTCGAAATGCCCGACCAGTTCCCGCAATCCGTGCTCGAACCCGGTCGCGGCGATCACCGCGTCCGGCGCGATCGCCGCGGATCCGGTGAGCAGCACCTTATCGGCCTCGAAACCCGTTACCGCGCCGACGATCTCGACCTTGCGCGCCTTGATCAGATCGATCAGTCCCACGTCGATGATCGGCACCGCCCCGTCGGCGAGCAGCCGCGTGTAGACGTCCGCGGCCGGCCGGGGCAACCCGAACGCGCTCAGATTCGGCGTGGTCAACCGGCTGGCCAGCGCGATGAACCGGTCGACGAACGGCACCGGCAGCTTGCGCAACAGGATGCCCACCGAGCTCTGCCCGATCCCCGGCGCCACTCCGCGCCGGACGAAGGTGGGGACGGTACGCACCGCGAGCCACACCCGCGCCGCACCGCCTTCGACCAGATCCACCGCGATCTCGGCGCCGGTGTTGCCGGTGCCCACCACCAGCACCGAGCGTCCCGCGTATGGCGCAGCGTTGCGGTAGTGGGCGGAATGCAGCAGCTCCCCGCGGAATTCGGCGCGGCCCGGCCAGTCCGGCAGCAGCGGCGTGTGGTTGTAGCCGGTCGCGACGATCACCTCGCGCGCGGTGATGTCGCCCTGCGCGCTGCGGGCGAGCCAGCCTTCGCCGAACCGATCGAGCCGCTCGACGGTCACCCCCGGACGCAGCGAAAGCCGGTGGTGCGCCGCGTAATCCGTGAGATACCGGACCACGTCGGCCCGTGCCACCCAATCCCCGTAGGACCGGGGGAATTCGAAGCCGGGCAGGTGCGAGTGCCGCCGGATGGTGTGCAGTCGCAGCCGCTCGTAGTGTCCCTGCCAGGCCGAGCCCACGCTGTCGGCCTTGTCGACGAGAATCACCTCGCGCCCGGCCCGGGTCACACAGGCCGCGGCCGCCAGTCCGCCCGGACCCGCGCCGATCACCAGAACTGGTCCCCGCGCATCCCTCATTCAGTGAAACTAACTCATTTCGGATGCTGGCGTGCCCGCATCGGCGCGGCCGCCCGCAGTCCGAGTACCTGCGCGCCGATCGCGGCCGACACCGCCTCGATGTCCGGCAGCGCCCGCAGATGCGGCGTCAGCGCGGTGTCGTTGATCATCGACTGGACCGCCTGCACCCGCACCCGCGCGCCCACCGGATCCCATTCCGGGTGCACCCGCCCCAGCAGATGCACCCACTCCGCGATATAGGCGCGCTGCGCCGCGCGCGCCCGGCCGCGCCCGGCCTCGGGCAGATGCGATGTCTCCGACAGCAGGGTCTGCATGAGCTGCGGCGTCTCGAAGACGAAGCCGCTGTAGCTGGTCAGGATCCGGTCCAGCGCGTCCCGCTCGTCGGCGGCGCGGGCCAGCGCCTGGTGCATCCCCATGCGCAGCCATTCGTCCCCGCGCAGGATGGCCGCGGCGAGAATGTCGGCCTTCCCGTCGAAATGGTTGTACACGCTCGGCCCGGCGATGCCGACGGCCGCGCCGATGTCCTCCACGCTGACGCCCGTGAAACCGTGCTGGGCAAAGAGTTTCGTGGCCTCGGTGAGAATCGCCTCGCGCCGCGACAGCGCCGCCAGCGGCACCTGCCGTCCGGGCTCGCGCCGCGTGCCAAGGCTGGGCAGCGACGCCTCCAGCGTCCGCAGCACGAGATCGGTGAGCAGGTCCGGGAATTCGGGGTCGGGCAGCGAAAGACTGTGGAACGACACACTGTTGGCCACCGACAGCGCCGACCACGCCAGCACGTCCCGCTGCGCCGGCTCCAGCTCGGGCCGGGCGCGCCCGATGAACTCGGCCATCCGCCCGTTGATCCGGCGCGCCTGCGCCCGGAACGCCGCACGCTCGTCGTCGACCAGATGCCGCGATTCCCGCCGCCACAGCACCCCGACGCCCCGGTGCGCCAGCACCGAGTTCGCCAGGGCCGCGGCCACCTGATCCAGCCGCGGCGGCGCGGTGGCCAGCGCGTCGTCGAGGGTCTGCAACGCACCGGCCACCACTTCGGCCAAGAGGCCGTGCTTGCCACGGAAGTGCCGGTACAGCGCGGACGGGCCGATGGCGACGGCCTCGGCGACCTCGCCCATCCCGACATTGGCGTAGCCCTTGCGGGAGAACAGCTCACTCGCCGCCGCGACGATGAGATCCCGCCGGTTCGCCGGCCGGGTGCCCCGGGCCGGACGGACCACGCCCGGCCCGTTCACCATTGCCATTCCTCTTCCACGCGATAGGACGGTACAGGCGAGCCCGCCGCTCGCGCTGTCCTCAGACGTTGAAGCCGCCGCCGCACACGACTGTCTGACCCGAGATGTAGTTCGACTCCTGCGTGCAGAACAGATACACCGCACCCGCCGCCTCGGCCGGCGTACCCGCCCGCCCGAGCGGGATCATCTGCTCCATCGCCGCCGCCAGCTGCGGATTGACGCCGACCTTGATCTCCTTGCCCTGCACCTCGATGGTGCCGCCGCTGCCCGCGGGCGCCTCGGTGAGGCGGGTCTTGATCATGCCGAACGCGACCGCGTTGACGGTGACGTTGTAGCGTCCCCACTCCTTGGACAGCGTCTTGGTCAGCCCGAGCAGCCCCGCCTTGGCCGCGGAGTAGTTCGCCTGACCGGCATTGCCGCCCGTGCCCGCGATCGAGGAAATGTTGACGACCTTGCGGCACGGCACCGGTTCGCCGGCCGCCTTCGCCTGCTTCACCGATGCCGCGATCACCGGCTGCGCGGCGCGCAGGATCCGGAACGGGGCCTTCAGGTGCACGTCGAGAATGGCGTCCCACTGCTCGTCGGTCATCTTCTGGATCACCGAATCCCAGGTGTAACCGGCGTTGTTGACGATGATGTCGAGACCACCGAACTCCTCGACGGCGGTCTGCACGAAGCGGTCCGCGAACCCCTCCTCGGTGACGCTGCCGAGGCAGGACAGCGCCTGTCCCCCAGCGGCTTCGATCGCGGCGACGGTCCCCTTGGCCGGTTCGGCGTCGAGGTCGTTGACCACCACCCGCGCGCCTTCGGCGGCCAGTTTCAGTGCGATCTCCCGGCCGATACCGCGGCCGGAGCCGGAGACCAGGGCGACCTTGCCATCCAGAGTTCCCATGTGTTGCAGATCCTTTCGGGTTTCAGGGCAGAGCGACGACGGCGTCGCCGGTCAGAGTGACGGTGCCGTCGGCGAGGGTGACCGTCAGCGCGAGGGTGGCGCGGCGCTCGCCGTCGACCTCGTCGATCGCGACCACCGTGCCGGTGGCGGTGGGCGCGCCGTGCACCGGCGTGATCGCGGCGAAGCGCACGCCGTAGGACCGGATCCGCCGCTGCGGAACCCAGTCGGTGAGCAGGCGGCCCAGGTAGGCCATGGAGAGCATGCCGTGCGCGAAGACGTCGTCGAGCCCGGCCGATTTCGCGACATCGAGGTCGATGTGCATGGGGTTGTGGTCACCGGAGGCGCCCGCGAACAGGGCGAGCGTCGTCCGCGAGATCGGGCGGATCCGCAGGGGCGGCAACTCGGTGCCGACGGCGGCGGTGTCGAGGGCGGTCATTTCCCGGCTCCTGGATTGCGAATGACGATGGTCGACCGGAGATCCGCGACGGGCGCGCCGTCGGGCCGGGTGACCGCGGTTTCCTTGACCAGGAACTCCAGCGCGCCGCCCTTCTTGCTGTAGACGTCGGTGAGCCGCGGCGTCGCGATCAGCACGTCCCCGGCCACCGCGGGCGCGTGATAGGTGAATCGCTGTTCGCCGTGCAGGATGTAGCGCAGGTCGACGCCGGCCCGCGCGAGAAAAGCGAAGGCGTCGGGCCGGTCGAGTTCGAGCGCGAACAGGAACGTGGGCGGCACCGGCAGGTCGGCGTAACCCGCGGCCCGTGCGGCGGTCAGGTCGGTGTACACCGGATCGGTCTCCCCGATCGCTGCCGCGAAGAACCGCAGGCGGCCCGCCTCGATGGTCGAGGTGATCGCGGGCAGCACCGTGCCGATGAGGCCGGGATCGAGAGTCATCTCAGCTCACCTTCTCGTACAGGGTCACCACGGCCGCGCCGCCGAGCCCGATGTTGTGCTGTAGCGCGACCTTCGGCGCACCCGGCACCTGCCGCGCGTCGGCTCGCCCGCGCAACTGCCACACCAGCTCGGCGCACTGCGCGAGCCCCGTGGCGCCGAGCGGATGGCCTTTGGACAGCAGACCGCCGGAGGGATTGGTGACCACGCGTCCGCCGTAGGTGTTGTCACCGTCCTGGATGAACTTCTCCGCGGTGCCCTCCGGCGTGAGGCCGATGGCCTCGTAGGTGAGCAGTTCGTTGGCGGTGAAACAGTCGTGCAACTCGACCACCGGTATCTCGGTCGGGGCGACGCCGGACGCCTCGTAGACCTGCGCGGCCGCGGCCTTGGACATGTCGTAGCCGACGATCTTGGTCATATCGGACTCGGTGAAGGTCGAGGGCAGATCGGTGGCCATGGCCTGCGCTCGGATCACCACGGCGGCGTCGATGCCGTTGGCGCGCGCGAACTTCTCGCTCACCAGCACCGCGGCCGCCGCGCCACAGGTCGGTGGGCAGCACTGCAGGCGGGTCAGCGGGCCGTAGATGTGCGGGGACGCGAGCACCTGCTCGACCGTCACCGGATCCTTGAACACCGCGTACGGATTCCCGGCCGCGTGCCGGCGCGACTTCACCGAAATCGCGGCGAAGGTCTCCGGCGCGGTGCCGTACTTCTCGGCGTACTGCCGTCCCGCCCCGCCGAACATCTGCGCCGCGAAGGGGGCCTCGGTGCGTTCCTGGATCTGGTCCATCACCGCGTCGAACCGGGTGAACGGCGAGGGCCGGTCGGTGTAGGCCATGGCCAGCGCGCCGCGCTGCATCTGCTCGAAGCCGACCGCCAGCGCGACGTCGACCGCGCCCGACTGCACCGCCTGGCGCGCCAGATACAGCGCCGAGGATCCGGTCGAGCAGTTGTTGTTGACGTTGACGACCGGGATGCCGGTCTGCCCGAGGCCGTAGATGACCGCTTGCCCACAGGTCGAGTCACCGTAGACGTAGCCGGCGTAGGCCTGCTGGATCGCGGAGTACTCGATCCCGGCGTCGGCCAGCGCTCTCCGGGCGGCTTCGGTGCCCATGACGTCGTAGGTCTCGGTGCGGCTCGGCGTCGTGAACGGGATCATCCCGACGCCCGCCACCACCACTCGATTACTCATAGCGCTCCTAACGATTGAAGCTATTCACGATTCACTTAGTAGACCCGCACCGACCTTCGATGGCAAGTTTTCGGAGAAAAGTAAGCGCTAGAAGGAAGCCTGCCCCGAGCGGCAAAGCCCATTGCCCATGGTGTGATCGGTGTTACGCTACGGCCGATTCACATCGCACGCTCGGAGGATTACCGATGTACCTCACCCAAGGTCTGCACCGCGCCGTCCAGCAGGATCCCGGCGGGATCATGACGATCTACGGCGACCGGACCCGCACCTTCGCCGAGGCCGCCGACCGCGTCGCCCGGCTGGCCGCGGCGCTGCGCGAACTCGGGGTCGCCGACGGGGACCGGGTGGCGATGCTCGGCCTGAACTCCGACCGCTACAGCGAATACCTGCTGGCCGTGCCGTGGGCGAACGCGGTGCTGAATCCGGTCAACATTCGCTGGAGCCCGGCCGAAATCGTCTACAGCTTCCGCGATTCCGGCACCACGGTGCTGTTCGTCGACGACGCGTTCGCGCCCATGCTCCCCGCGATCCGGCAGGACTACGACGGCCTGGCCGCCGTCATCCACTGCGGCGACGGGCCGACCCCCGAGGGCGCGCTGTCCTACGAGGAGTTGGTCGCCGCCGCCGAGCCGATCCCGGATGCCCGGCGCGGCGGCGACGAACTGGCGGGCGTCTTCTACACCGGCGGTACCACGGGATTCCCCAAGGGCGTCATGCTCAGCCACGACAACCTCTTCGCCTCGGCGCTCGGCTCGGTCGCGACCGGATACCTGTTCGCGCCGAACAGCCGCTATCTGCACGCCGCACCCATGTTCCATCTCGCCGACCTCAGCGGCTGGGCGGTCGTGGTGTTCCTGGGCGGTACCCACGTCATCATCCCGATGTTCGACGCCGCCGCCACGATGCGCGCGATCGCCGAGCACCGCGTCACCGACGCGCTGCTGGTGCCGGTCATGCTGCAACTACTGGTCGACCATCCAGACATCCACGACCACGATCTATCCAGCGCCGAACGCATCCTCTACGGCGCGTCGCCGATCTCGCAGGCCGTACTGGAGCGCGTGATGAAAGCCTTCCCCAACGCCCGGCTGACCCAGGCCTACGGCATGACCGAGTTGTCCCCGGTCGCCACCCTGCTCGGTCCCGACGATCACACCGGCGCGCTGATGCGCTCGGCCGGGCGGCCCGCGCCGCACGCCGAGGTCCGCATCGCCGACCCCGACGACAACGAGGTCCCGCGCGGCACCGTCGGCGAGATCCTGGTGCGCGGCGACCACGTGATGCTGGGCTACTGGAACAAACCGGAGGAAACGGCCGCGGCGCTGCGCGGCGGCTGGATGCACACCGGCGACGGCGGCTACATGGACGACCAGGGCTACGTCTTCGTCGTCGACCGGATCAAGGACATGATCGTCACCGGCGGCGAGAACGTGTACTCGGTAGAGGTGGAGAACGCGGTCGCCGCACACCCCGGCGTCGCGGCCTGCGCGGTCATCGGCGTGCCGGACGAGGAATGGGGCGAGCGCGTCCACGCCGTCATCGTCTGTGTCCCGGGCGTCACCGTCACCGCGGCCGAGATCCGCGAACACGCCAAAACCCGCATCGCCGGCTACAAGGCTCCACGCAGCATCGAACTCACCGACGCCCTGCCCGTCTCCGGCGCCGGCAAGGTCCTCAAGCGCGAGCTACGCGGCAAGTACTGGGAAGACGCCGGCCGCCAGGTCCACTGAGAACCGTCCGAACGCGGGCGAGTAAGCCGGACGCGAGCGGGAATGCCCAGGACATGTCGCTGAATCCCGAATACTCGCCCGAGCCGCGGCGGGCGGAACCGCAACCGCAGCCCATCGAGCCCGAGCCGCACCGCCCGGAGCCGTCCCACCTGGAGACCGAGAAACGCGGCCCGCAACCCGATCCACCGGTCACCGAGCCCGGGCCGGCCACACCGCCCGCCAAACAGTCGCTGGGCACGCGCACCGGGTGGGCGTGGACCGGGTTGACCGCCGGGGCGATCATCCTGATCGTGCTGCTCGTGTTCATCCTGCAGAACCTGGGCAGCGTGACCGTCAGCCTGTTCTTCTGGGAATTCAACCTGCCCGTGGGCATCGCGGTGCTGCTGTCCGCCATCGGCGGCGCGCTGTTGATGGCCTGCGTCGGCGGGTTGCGCATCCTGCAACTCAGGCGCGCCGCCAAACACTAGATCAGGGTGCTCAGCACCAGCCACGAGACGAAGGCCGACGGCAGCATGGAATCCAGCCGGTCCATGATGCCGCCGTGGCCCGGCAGCAGCGTGCCCATGTCCTTGATGCCGAGTTCGCGCTTGACCTGGGACTCGATCAGATCGCCGATCGTGGCGACCACGACCAGGCCGACACCCAGCACGACACCGATCATCGAGTTGGCCTGCAACAGCAGGGTGACCGTGAGCAGGCCACCGATGACGGCGAAGACCAGCGACCCGCAGAAGCCCTCCCAGGACTTCTTCGGGCTGATCGAGGGCACCATCGGATGCTTGCCGAACAACACCCCGGCCACATAGCCGCCGACATCGGAGCAGACCACCAGGATCATGAAGGTCAGCACCCGCAGATTGCCGTCGGGCTCGAGCAGCAGCAACGTCGCGAACGAGGCCAGCAACGGGATCCAGGCCAGGGTGAACACGGCGATCGCGGTGTCGCGCAGGAAGTTTCGCGGTGGCTGTTGCAGGCCGTGATCGAACAGCCGCCACACCATGCAGATCAGCGTGGTAGCCGCGAACGCGCCCGCGACGCCGCTGGCGCCGAACGGCCAGCCGAACCAGAACACCGCCTGGCCGCCGACGATCAGCGGCACGCGCGGAACCAGCACGTCGGCCTCGCGCAGCCGCTTGGCCACCTCCCAGGTGGCGACGCCGACACCGGCGCCCGCCACCGCGATGAAGAGTTTCGGGACGAACAGCAGGATCGCGATCAGCGACAAACCTAGGCCGAACCCCACGGCCAGCGCCGCGGGCAGGTTGCGACCCGCCCGCGACTTCGGAGCCGCGGCGACGGCGGGTGTGGCGTATTCAGTTTCAGGCGTGCCGTTGGCCGGTCTCGGCTCCTCGGCCGCACCGGTCGCGGCGGCGTTCTCGGCCACGATTGTCCCGTCGCTCAACTCGTTCAGTTCCGTTCGTCCCCCGCCAAAGAGCCGCCGTCCGAGGCGAACTCAGACCTCGAGCAGTTCGGCTTCCTTGTGCTTGACCAATTCGTCGATCTGACCGACATAGCGCGCGGTCGTCTTGTCCAGGTCTTTCTCGGCCCGGCCGACCTCGTCCTCGCCCGCTTCGCCGTCCTTCTGGATGCGGCCCAGTTCGTCCATGGCCTTGCGCCGGACGTTGCGAATCGAGACCTTCGCGTCCTCGCCCTTGCTCTTGGCCTGCTTCGCCAGTTCGCGGCGCCGCTCCTCGGTCAGCTGCGGCACCGAGATCCGGATGATGTCACCGTTGTTGGTGGGGTTCACGCCGAGATCGGAATTGCGGATCGCGGTCTCGATCGCGCCTAACGAGGACTGCTCGTAGGGCTTGATCACCACCATCCGCGGCTCGGGCACCGTGATGCTGGAGACCTGGGTGATGGGCGTCGGAGAGCCGTAGTAATCGATGACGATTCGGGAGAACATGCCGGGATTGGCCCGGCCGGTCCGGATGGTCCCGAGATCGTCCTTCGCCACCGAGACGGCTTTCTCCATTTTCTCCTCGGCGTCGAAGAGCGCTTCTTCAATCACGACCATGTCCTTCCTTGACACCGACTCCGCAGCGTCGTCATCGTCCTGACCCCTGGGCTCGAGCTACTGGGCTTCGGGGTCGGTCCGAACCAATGTGCCGATCTTCTCACCGGCGACCGCGCGGGCGATATTGCCCTTCGTCAACAGATTGAACACCAACATGGGCATCTGGTTGTCCATACACAGGCTGAAGGCGGTTGCGTCGGCGACCTTCAAGCCCTGTTCGATCACTTCCCGATGGCTGATCTCGGTGAACATCTTGGCGTTCTCGACCATCCGCGGGTCGGCGTCGAACACACCGTCCACCGCCTTGGCCATCAGCACCACGTCGGCGTCGATCTCGAGCGCGCGCTGCGCGGCGGTGGTGTCGGTGGAGAAGTACGGCATGCCCATGCCGGCGCCGAAGATGACGACGCGGCCCTTCTCCAGGTGGCGCTTGGCGCGCAGCGGCAGGTACGGCTCGGCGACCTGGCCCATGGTGATGGCCGTCTGCACGCGGGTGTCGATGCCCTGCTTCTGCAGGAAGTCTTGCAGCGCAAGGGAGTTCATCACGGTGCCGAGCATGCCCATGTAATCCGAGCGGGCCCGGTCCATGCCGCGCTCCTCGAGCTCGGCGCCGCGGAAGAAATTGCCGCCGCCGATGACCACCGCGACCTGGATGCCGTCGGAGACGACCTCGGCGATCTGCTCGGCCACCGTCTGCACGACGTCCGGGTCGAGCCCGACCTTGCCGCCGCCGAACATCTCGCCGCCCAGTTTGAGCAGCACCCGGCGATATCCTGGGCGGTCGGTCCCCGGGTCCGTCATCGGTGCTCGTCTCCTTTTAGGCGATTGGTCATCAACATGGCGCGAGTGCGCAACAAAGCGTTCTCATCCTGCCCTATCCGGAATCGGTCACGGCACAAGGCCCCGCCCGACACACATCCGGATGCACAGAAAAAGACCCCTCACACATTGAATCACAATGCGTGAGGGGCCATTTCACAGGCGTATCAGGCCTGGCCGACCTCGAAGCGCGCGAAGCGGGTCAGGGTGACGCCGGCCTCCTCGAGCTGCGCCTTCACGGTCTTCTTGGAGTCGGTGACCGAAGCCTGCTCCAGCAGCACGACATCCTTGTAGAAGCCGTTGACGCGGCCTTCCACGATCTTCGGCAGGGCGGCCTCGGGCTTGCCCTCTTCCTTGGCGGTGGCCTCGGCGATCTCGCGCTCCTTGGCGACGAGGTCGGCCGGGACGTCCTCGCGGGTCAGGTACTTGGCCTTGAGGGCCGCGACCTGCATACCGGCGGCGCGAGCGGCGGCCTCGGCGGCCTCGCCCTCACCCTTGTACTCGACCAGCACGCCGACGGCGGGCGGCAGGTCGGTGGCACGCTTGTGCAGGTAGACGGCGACGGGGCCGTCGAAGGACGCGACGCGGCGCAGTTCCAGCTTCTCGCCGATACGGGCGGCCAGCTCCTGCACGGCCTGATCGGCGGTCTTGCCGCCCAGGTCGACAGCCTTGAGCGCGTCCAGATCGGCGGGGCGGGCCTTGGCGGCCGCCGCGACGATGCTGTTCGCCAGGTCCTGGAACTCCGCGTTCTTCGCGACGAAGTCGGTCTCGGAGTTGATCTCGATCAGGACGCCGTCCTGCGCGGCGACCAGGCCCTCGGCGGTGGAGCGCTCGGCGCGCTTGCCCACGTCCTTGGCGCCCTTGATGCGCAGGAACTCGACAGCCTTGTCGAAGTCGCCGCCGTTCTCCTCCAGCGCCTTCTTGCAGTCCATCATTCCGGAGCCGGTCAGGTCCCGGAGCCGCTTCACATCGGCAGCGGTGTAGTTCGCCATCTCGGGCGAGCCTCCTTGAAAAGTTTCGGTTACTGGGCAGCGGTGGTCACGTTGGCATGCCAACCAGTAACCCCCAGGAAAAACAGGTAAAGACAAGAAACACAAAGCGCCGCGCGACACCGCCGCCCGGGCAGCCCAAGCGCCCCGCCGCACACCCAA
>NZ_JBFAJW010000015.1:0-167745 GCF_040655395.1 Nocardia sp. NPDC050435 | reverse complement strand
CGGTCCCATTCCGAACCCGGAAGCTAAGGCCACCTGCGCCGATGGTACTGCACTCGACAGGGTGTGGGAGAGTAGGACACCGCCGGAACATCCTTTGCGGAAGGCCCCCAACTTCGGTTGGGGGCCTTCTTGCGTTTCCGGACCCTCGTCGGCGCCGGGCTATAATTCGCCCGAAACATGCTGCACGATATCGGATTTGGATGGGGGATCGAATGAGCGGTTATGGCGGTTACGGCCAACAGGGATACGGCACTCCTCAGGCGCACCCACCATATGGCTACGGTCCCCCGCCGGCACCCGGCTTTCCTCCGCCGCCACCGAGGCGTCGCTCCGCCGGCCTGATAGTCGGCCTGGTCGTGATTGTCTTCGCCGTGATAGTCGGTGCAGGTGCGGCTGTGTACTACCTGCAGGACGCCCGACTCGATGAGCAGGCCGCGGTGCCGCTACAGATCCCCGTCGTGGGTACCTGTACCGACATCTCGGGAATCGCAGTGGTTCTGAAGGAGCCGCTACTACCTCTGGACTGCTCCCTGCCGGCTGCCTCGAAGCGAATCGTTGCGTCGACGATTGTCAGCGGGACCGATGCCGAGGTCGATTGCTCCGGCACCGCGGAGATGCTGATCATCAGTCAGGGCAGGAACTACGGCGAGCATGTCATCGCCCATTCGTGTGCGGTGCCCAATCTCCAAGTCGGACAGTGTTATAACGATGGGATCACCGGTTACACCCATGACCCCACGTGCCGTGCGTCCGAAGGGTCGGGACGCCTCGAACGTAGTGTCCCGGGTGTTCTGGACAAGGCAGTGTGCGAGCCGCCTGCCGACACCGAGGCGGGCTTGCGGATGAAGTTCATCTCGGTCAGTCATCTGCACTACCTCAACGCCCAGGAGAACGCGACCTACTGCTTTGTCCCGCCTTCGGGGTGGCGGGCGTGTCTATTCCTTGATCAGGATGGCGCGAGTGTAAAGCAGGTCGAAACCTTGCCGCTGTGCGTTCTGCTGTGACTTGGAGCCGGGCTGGGTGGTGATGACGGCGATGTCGCATGAGGCTGCGGCGGCGAGTTGGAGGCGGGTGGACAGCAGGGCTGATTGAACGCCTCGGCGGCGATGGGCGGGAAGCGTTGCGGCACCGGTGAGTTGGGCGATGCCCTGGGACATCCGCATGCTGGCGGCGCCAGCCACCGTGTCCCCGCGAACGGCGACGAATCGCTCGACTCCCGCTGCGGCGGTGAGATCCCGCATGGCATCGGCGAGTACATCACGGGGGAACTCCTCGTGCGATGCCACGCCCTGGGTGTCCGGACGCGCGAAACCGTCGACGACGGTGTCGATCCACACGTCGAATTCGTTCTCGTCACTGCCCCGGACCGTGACGCCATCGGCCGCGCTCCGCTCCGAGTGCTCGTTCAGCGCCAGGCCCAGCACGTTCTCGAACGAGACGAGCCGATAGCCGCGGCCGGTGAGCATCTCCCCGATGGCCGGATTGCCGAGATGCGACAGTTCGACCTGAACAGTCGCGTCGTTCTCGGCATACCGCTTCTCGATCTCTTCGAATTCCGCCTCGCTCGGGACATTCCCAAAACCCAAGCCCGCCACCTTGTTCAACGGTGACCCCGCACTGGCGTAAGAAGCAATCCCGCTCTCGACCGGAATCGCGAAGCCCCGTCCTTCGCGCTCCTGTGCCGCGCTGTTCCCGGCGGCGATCAACTCCGTCTCGACCCGCTCGATCCGCGCACCGAGTTCCACGTCGCAGAACAGCGATCCACCCACACCTGTCATGGCCACAAACCTAGCCCGGTACCTCTTCGCGAACCTCCTATTTTCGAGTGGCGCGCACTCGCCTCCGGTGGCCACGACTCGATTGCCTCAGCGCGCCGCGTTCTCTCCCGAGCACGGCGGCCCTCGGTGTGCTGCCTGGGCAGTACATCTAGAGCGATTTGGAGGAGCCTGACATCAAGTGCCGAGTAGGAGCCCGGAATCAAGTAGCGCCTCCTCGTCGATGCGCACACCGAAGGCGAGTCGACGCAGGGGAGCGAAGGAGGTCTCGCCGAGCCCGCTGCCCGTGTTCACGGCAGGGGCGACCGTGGGCCTGCGGTGTCGCCTCCAGGGGTGAGCACCGCAGGCGGCTGGGCTTCAGCGACGGCGCATGCAGACAGTCAGGCCGCTGGTGATGCCGGCGTTCCAGCTGATCTTGGAGGTCCACTCGGTGGGGCAGTTGGCGTTTTCCTGGAGCAGGCGGGCGATGACCTCGGAGCTGGCGGCGGGGTCGGCGCAGTCGACGCGGCGGGAGGGATCGCGGCGGTCAACCGGTTCGGCCAGGCAGTCGCCGATCTCGGCGTAGAGCGGGTGGTCCTGGGCGGCGGGGCCCAGGCAGACCGCGAGGACGAAATCGGTTTTGTCGTTGGAGTTCATGGAGAAGGCGCTGGCGCTCGGGGTGTCCAGGCACTGCGGTTTCTCGGGTCGCAGGTGCAGGGTGCGGACCGTCAGGACACGGTGCTTCACACCCGGGGTGGCGCAATCGACCAGGCGCTGACTGTTCTCGGTGACGCAGCTGCCCACCTCGGCGTTGGCGAAGGCCGACGGATCGACCGGCACCGTGCAGAGCACGATGGCACGCCCGCCCAGCGAAGCTTGGGCGAAGGCTTGACGCGCCTTCGGGTGCGTGCTGCAAGCCTGTTCGGTCACCGGGACCTTGGCGCGAATCTCCGTCCCGATCACCCGCACCGCGGTGCCGTTGACGATGCATTCGGCGCGCGTGATCGACGCGCCCGCCTCCTTGATGTCGACGCAGTCACCCACGGCCATCGCACCCGGATCGGTCTTGTTGAACCGGGTCGGCGCCAGGCACAGCACGGCCCCCGGCTGAGCCCCGGCCGCCACCGGCTCGGCGATCGCCTTCGTCACATCGGGATACTTCGTGCACGCCGTCTCCAGCGGATACACGACATCCTCCCGATAAGCGATGCGATACATCGCCTTCGTGAAATCCGCACAATCCGGCTCGGCGGGCGCATTCACCTCGGCCAGCGAAACACAATCCCCGACCGCCCATTTCACCGGCTCGGACCGAGTCATGACATACCCGACGGCCGCACTCCCGGCCGCCAGCACAGTCACCACGAACACGATCAGCGGCACCAGCCACCGCCGCTTCTTCCGCGTCGTGGGCGCAAACCCCGCCTGCCCGGCACCCGCGAACGCCGCCTCACCGGCCCCGAACCCCTGCGGCGCACCCACCCCGGAACTGTGGATCGAACCCTGCCCGAAACTATGCGGATCGCCGGCCGCGAAACCGTGCGGAGCGCCCGACGCGGAGCTCTGCGGGTTGCCCGGAGTGGATGCGTGCGGCGCTCCCGCAGCGGGGTCGTGTGGGCTGCCCGGAGTGGATGCGTGCGGCGCTCCCGCAGCGGGGTCGTGTGGGCTGCCCGGAGTGGATGCGTGTGGTGCTCCCGCAGCGGGGTCGTGTGGGCTGCCCGGAGTGGATGCGTGTGGGGCTCCCGCAGCGGGGTCCTGCGGGCTACCCGGTGTGAAGCCGTGCGCCGCATCCGGCGGGAAACCTTCGCCAGCGCGCGGATCTTGCGGTGCGAAAGCCGGTGGCGCGCTGGGGGTGGAGCCCTGGAGGGGGTTTCCAGCGGGACTCTGCGGCGGACTCGTTTCCAGACCGTGTGGCGTGGCTGGCAGGAAACCTTGCGGCGCTTCCGGCCAGGGACCGTGCGGCGTACCAGGCCCGGGACCCGGCGGCATGCCCGGAATAGGTCCCTGCGGCGTGCCCGCCATAGAGCTTTGCGGGGGACCCGATACGAAGCCCTGCGATGCGCGCGGCGTGACGCCCGGTGTGAAACCTTGCGATGCGCCCGGCGTGAAACCTTGTGGTGCGTCTGAGCCCGGCGTGAAGCCCGGTGCCTGGCCTGGCGCGGAACCCGGCGACATCCACGGCGGGGGCTGGTCGCTCAGGTGGGTGCCGGGTGGCAGGGGGTAGTGGGTGACGGCGGGATCTGGGGTGGCCCAGTCGGTTTCGGGATTGGGGGCCGGGGTGGCAGGGGCCACGGGCAGGTCGGAATGGTCTGGCACGGTCGAACTTTCCCCCGGGCTGCTGGCGCAGCGGTCAACGTCTCCGCGTGCGCGGAGAAGATGATCTTAGGGTTCTGTTCGAGGGTGCGTCTACGAGGTATCGGGGGGATCCCGGAGGGCGAAATGGGGTGTCGCACCGGATCCGTTCGGGGGTGTGCGTCCCTAGGGTCGGTCGTGGAGGTCGTTATGAAGTCGATCACTTTTCCGCTGACGGTGCTGAGCGTGTACTCGATCGTTGCCGCGTTCGCTTTCGCCACCACCGCGGCCGAGACGATGCTGTTGTATCCGAACATTTTCCGGGATGTTCCGGAGTCGCTCGCGCAGACCGAGGATTTCATGAGCGTGGTCGCCGTCGGTGACGTGATGCGCCCGATGGGTGCGGTGCTGACGCTGTGCGCCCTGGTCGCGCTCGCGACGGCGCTGGTCTTCCGGCGGGCGCGGGCCTGGGTCGCGGCTTCGCTGGCGTCGCTGGTCAGTGGGCAGTTCCTGTTGTCGATCTGGTTCCAGTGGCCGCGCGCGAGCATCCTGTTCGACGATCGCGACCAGCATTCGCTCGACGAAATCGAACGCGCGGCAACGGAATTCCTGATCGGCCAGGGTTTCCGGGTCGCGGCGGCGCTGGCCACGGCGGTCTTCGCCGTGGCCGCGGCGCTCACCTGCTACCGCGCCCGGGTGCTGGCGACCGCGGTTACGGCCTGATCCCGGTGGACCACACCGGGGTCATCTCCACGCGGGACAGCCGCCAGCCGGCGGAGGTGCGGGTGGCGTCGAACCGGTAGACGCCGCCGAGGGAGTATTCGGGTTCGGGCGCCAGGCGGGCGCCGTCGCCCGCCGGGGTGAAGTGGGCGACCACGTTGGTCCGGACGGCCGCGGCGTCGCCGTGCAGGGTGATCAGCACATTGGTGAGCAGGTGCTGAATCTTCTTGTCCGGGTCGTGATTCCGCCCGGCCTGGGCGACCAGCGCATCGATCCCCGAAGCGAGGCCGCCGGGGGTCTTCGCGGTGGCGTCGGAAGTGTAGATGTCGCGCAGGGCGTCGAATCGCCCCTCGTCCAGGGCTTGACCGAGCTGGTCGATCAGGCCGGTGATCTCGGTGCGGTCCAGCAGTGCGCGATCGTCGCGCCCGGCGGCCGCGGTGGAGCAGGCGGCGAGCAAGGTCAGGGGTAGGACGGCGAACGCGAGTATGCGAGGGATCTTGCGCATCGACTTGGCCTTTCGAGAATATGATTGGTGACGCCAACGTTGGTTGAACCAACGTAACAGATCGTGGGGGACACCAACAAGTAGTTGCTAGATTCGGCTCATGGAGATTGCGCACCACAGCGCCGCGAACCGCCTGCGCGCCCTGCCGAGCCGGCTGCTGAACCAGGTCGCCCTGGTCGCCGACCGCACCACCGAGCGAGCCCTCGACGACACCGGCTCCCGCCGCCACCACTACGCCCTGCTCACGACGCTGCGGGAATTCGGCCCGGCCAGCCAAGCCGAGCTCGGCCGGCGCACCCGCATCGACCGCAGCGATATCGTGGCCACCCTCAACCAGCTGGCCGAGCGCGATTTCGTCCAGCGCGATCCCGATCCCGCCGACCGCCGCCGCAACATCGTCACCCTCACCCGCGCCGGCCTGCGGCATCTGACGGAGCTGGACCGCCGGCTCGACGACGCCCAGGACGAACTGCTGGCCGCGCTCGACCCGGCGGAACGCCGCCAGTTGATCGAGCTGCTCACCCGGATCCTCGATGATCACGCCCGGGGTTGATCCGGGACACGTTTGCCCAGGACTGCCCGGAGACGGCCGGAGCCGGGACAGCAACTAAACTAAGACGAGTGAGTCTTGTGCTGCTACCTGCCGTCGATGTCGCCAATGGTGAGGCCGTGCGCCTCGTGCAGGGGGAGGCCGGTAGCGAGACCAGCTACGGATCCCCGCTGGAGGCGGCGCTGGAGTGGCAGCGCGGCGGTGCGGAATGGGTGCATCTGGTCGATCTGGACGCGGCTTTCGGCCGCGGATCCAACCGTGAACTGCTCGCCGATGTCATCGGTCAGCTCGATGTCAAGGTCGAACTCTCCGGCGGCATCCGCGACGACGAATCGCTGAAGGCCGCGCTGGCCACCGGCTGCGCGCGCGTGAACCTCGGCACCGCCGCCCTGGAAGACCCGGTCTGGTGCGCCCGCGCCCTCGGCGAGTACGGCGATCAGATCGCCGTCGGCCTGGACGTGCGCATCATCGAGGGCGAGTACCGGCTGCGCGGCCGCGGCTGGGTCAGCGACGGCGGCGACCTGTGGGAGGTGCTCGAGCGCCTGGAACGCGACGGCTGCACCCGCTACGTGGTCACCGACGTCACCAAGGACGGCACCCTGACCGGCCCCAATCTGGACCTGCTGCGCGAAGTCTGCGCGGCCACCGACGCGCCGGTCATCGCCTCCGGCGGCGTCTCCACGGTCGAGGATCTGATCGCCATCGCCGGGCTGGTTCCGGAGGGCGTCGAGGGCTCCATCGTCGGCAAGGCGCTGTACGCGGGCCGGTTCACGCTGCCCGAGGCACTCGCCGCGGTGCGTTGAGCCGTGGCCGCCGACCCGATCGCCGACCTACCCCGGCTGCTCGAGACCGCGAGTGAGATCCTCGACGACGCCATCCCCCGCTTCATCGAGGGCATCGGCGCGCCGAGCGCGGTCACCAAGGGCCGCAACGACTTCGCCACCGAACTGGATCTGGAGCTGGAACGCACCATCTCCGGACAGCTCGAGCATCGCACCGGCATCAAGGTGCACGGCGAGGAGTTCGGCGGCCCGCAGCTGACCTCGGGCACCGCCTGGGTGCTCGACCCGATCGACGGCACGTTCAACTACTCCTCGGGCCATCCGCTGGCGGGCATGCTGCTGGCGCTGGTGCACGAGGGCGTGCCGGTGCTGGGCCTGACCTGGCTGCCGGTGCTGGGCCAGAGCTATGCCGCCGTCGCCGAGGGCCCGGTGCTGCTCAACGGCGAGCCGATGCCGCGCCTGCCGCAGGGCAAACTGGCCGAGGCGATGATCGGCTTCGGCGCCTTCAACGTCGACTCGCACGGCCGCATCCCCGGCCGGTTCCGCTTCGATCTGCTCGGTCCGCTCAGCAGCCTGTCCTCGCGGGTGCGCATGCACGGCTCCACCGGCATCGACCTGGCGTTCACCGCGGCCGGAATACTCGGCGGCGCGATCGTGTTCGGACATCACCCGTGGGACAACGCGGCCGGCGTCGCGCTGGTGCGCGCGGCGGGCGGGGTGGTGACCGACCTGGCCGGCGAACCGTGGACGATCACCTCCGGCTCGGTGCTGGCCGCCGCGCCCGGAGTGCACGAAGAACTGCTCGAGATGATCTGCACGGTCGTCGCCGAAGAAAGCGAAGGTATGACGGAATGACACTGCGGCGTGAGCTCAGGGCCCGGAGGCGGCAGCTCGTCGTAACCATGGAGGGCTCGTGAACGCCGCGAATTCGACACTGGCAGTACGCGTGATTCCATGCCTGGACGTGGACGCGGGCCGGGTGGTCAAGGGCGTCAACTTCGAGAACCTGCGCGACGCCGGCGACCCGGTCGAGCTGGCCGCGGCCTACGACGCCCAGGGCGCGGACGAACTGACCTTCCTCGATGTCACCGCCTCCACCGGTGACCGCGGCACCATGATCGACGTGGTCACCCGCACCGCCGAGCAGATCTTCATTCCGCTCACCGTCGGCGGCGGCGTGCGCACGGTCGAGGACGTGGACCGGCTGCTGCGCGCCGGCGCGGACAAGGTGTCGGTGAACACCGCCGCGATCGCGCGGCCGGAGGTGCTGCGCGAGATGTCGGGGCGATTCGGTTCGCAGTGCATCGTGCTGTCGGTGGACGCGCGCACCGTCCCCGAAGGTCAGCCGGCGACGCCGTCGGGGTGGGAGGTCACCACGCACGGCGGCAAGCGCGGCACCGGGATCGATGCGGTCGAGTGGGCCGTGCGCGGCGCGGAGCTCGGCGTCGGCGAGATCCTGCTGAACTCGATGGACGCCGACGGCACCAAGGCCGGGTTCGACCTGAAGATGATCCAGTCGGTGCGGGCCGCGGTCACCGTGCCGGTGATCGCCAGCGGCGGCGCGGGCGCCCTGGAGCATTTCGCGCCCGCGGTGCAGGCGGGCGCGGACGCCGTGCTGGCCGCGAGCGTCTTCCACTTCGGCGACCTCACCATCGGTCAGGTCAAGGACTCCATGCGCGCGGAAGGAATCGTGGTCCGATGAGTCTGGATCCCGCCGTCGCCGCCCGGCTCAAGCGCAACGAGGCCGGGCTGGTCGCCGCGGTCGCGCAGGAGAAGAGCACCGGTGCCGTGCTGATGATGGCCTGGATGGACGACGAAGCGCTGGCCCGCACGCTGGCCACGCGCAAGGCGACCTATTACTCCCGCTCGCGGCAGCAGTACTGGGTGAAGGGGGAGACCTCCGGTCACACCCAGTACGTGCACGAGGTCCGGCTCGACTGCGACGGTGACACCGTGCTGCTGGTGGTGGATCAGGAGGGCGCGGCCTGCCACACCGGCACGCACACCTGCTTCGACAGCGATGTGCTGCTCGCCGAGGCCGACTAGCTCTCCGGGTCGGTCTGGGCCAGCGCTTCGGCGAGCCGTTTGGCCAGGATCTCGCTGAGTTCGGCGAGCTGTGCCTTCTCTTCGGGGGCGAGCCCGTCGAAGACGAGGTGGCGGACGGCCTCCAGGTATCCGGGGGCCGCGGCGACGACCTTCTGATATCCGGCGTCGGTGAGCACGGCCTGCACGCCGCGCTTGCCGGCCTGGGTCGAGCGCTGGGCCATGCCGAGCCGCTCCAGCTTCGACACGACATGCGACAGTCGCGATAGCGACGAATTAGCTTTGCTGGCCAGGTCGCTCATCTGCAGCCGATGACCGGGTTCTTCGGACAGCAGGGTGAGCACCCAGTACTCAAAATGGGTAACCCCCGATTCGCGCTGCAACTGGGTATCCAAGGCGCTCGGCAGACGGGTCATCAGCGCGACGATCGCGCGCCATGCTCGCTGTTCAACGGGGTCGAGCCACTTCGTCACTGTGCGCCTTCTCTCGAGCGAAGTGACGTGGGGTCGTCGGCTATACGCAGTCACCCGCGCCATCGAGTTTGCCACGATTTCGCTCGACCGGCACACAGTTACTTCAGACGGTGAGCCCATTCACAGTGCGTCATGGCGTGTCGTGGTCGTGTCCGGATCCGCCGACCCGGTGCTGGGCGGTGCGGTGTAACCGGTCTCCGCCTGGGCGGCCGCCTTGGCGCTCTGGCGGCGGCGCCAGCCGCGGCGCACGTCCAGGAAGGCGATGAGCACGAAGACGGCGATCGCGATCAGGAACCCGACCAAGGTCGCGCCGCGGAAGGCGGGCGCGTCGACGTCGAGGATGCGCTCACCGGCGTGCGCGGCATTGCTGCCGCCCCACACGATGGTCAGCGTCATGAGGTTGGGCAGGGCCGCCACGATCGCGAGCACCGCGGCCGCGCCGGCCAGGAAGCGCCCGCCGCGCCGCCGCCACATCGTGCTGGCGAACAGCAGCAGCAACAGCGGGATGAGGGTGCACAGGCCGCCCAGCAGCAGCCCCCACCAGATGCCCTTGGAGAAGCTGCCGTGGATCGACTCGCCCAGACGCTGGGCCCACCAGCGTGGAATGAACGCCTTGAGAATGAAGTAGGCGATGACCAGGACCACCGCCGCGATGAGCCCGCCGATAATTCGCGGACGCCAAACCTCCATGGTCGACTTGGGCTGGACCGGCTGACCCTCGCGCATCGTCATCCTGGCAGCGTAAGACGCTGACCAGCGAGAACTGGGGCAGCCGACCCGGCGTTTCGCCGGATTCGACCGTAATTACCGGTTGTTCGCCCGCAGGTACTTCAGGGCCTCGTCGGCGTGCGTGTCGGCGCCCAGCTCGCTGCTGATCACCTTCCCGATGACGCGATCGGTGCCGATGACGAAGGTCTGCCGCTTGACCGGCGCGAGCTTGCCCAGCAGGCCGCGCTTGACGCCGAACTGCGCGGCGACCGCCCGGTCGACATCGGAGAGCAGCGGATAGCTCAGGCCCTGCTTGGACGCGAAACCGGCCTGGGTGTCCACGGCGTCGGCGCTGATGCCGACGCAGGTCGCGCCGAGTTCCTTGAACTCCGCGGCCAGATCGCGGAAGTGGCACGCCTCCTTGGTGCACACGGGGGTGTTGGCGGCCGGATAGAAGAACAGCACCACCGGGCCGTCGGCCAGTAAGGCGTCCAGCGAGCGGGGCGTGCCGGTCTGATCGGGGAGTTCGAACTGCGGAGCGAGCTGACCTGTCTGCATGTCCGGAGATTACCCGCGAAACGCGACATCCCCGCCGCCACGGCCATGACGAGGAGGCGGCCGGGAAGACGGGGATGCGAGGACGAAAGGGGTCAGACGCCGATCAGCGCGGCGACCTCGGGGTTCTTGATTTCCATGACATCGAGGATGCCGTGGGCGCGCAGGAACGGCTTGAGCTCCCGGATGCGATCGCTGTGATCGGCGTACTCGTCCGGGAAGTGGTGGCGATCCAGCGACTCGAGGGCCTTGACGTAGGTGACGAACGAGGCGAGCGCGTTGTAGGTACTGGCGACCTGCGGGCTGCCCATGCCGTTCATTCCGACCATCCGCGGGGGTTGGCCGGGCATCGCACCCGGCGCGGCGTGCCGGCCCTCCGGCCCCGCCTGTTGCGAGGGGTACATCAATTGTCTCCTCTCGATTTTCGTTTCCGCGTGACTGGGGGATCCAGCTGGCTGAAGTGGAACGCAGCGAGTGTAGTGACGGCCGCCACAACGGGTTCCGGGGCATGAAAACCGGTCGGTCGCCCCTGACCGGCTCGTACGTTTTGCCCGGCCTCACGCGGCCCGAGCGCAGACCGGACAGCCGCACTTGGGATGATGGTGCAATGGCTGCCGCGTCCACTCCCACCACTACGACCCGCGCCCAGTTCCATCTGCTCGCCGCGGAGCACCGGGTGGTCCCGGTGATCCGAAAGGTGCTGGCGGACTCGGAGACTCCGCTCTCGGCCTACCGCAAGCTGGCGGGCGACCGGGCCGGGACCTTTTTGTTCGAGTCCGCGGAGAACGGGCGCTCCTGGTCGCGCTGGTCGTTCATCGGCGCCGGCAGCCCGTCCGCGCTGACCGTGGTCGACGGCGAAGCCGCCTGGCTCGGCAACATCCCGGTCGATGCGCCGTCCGGTGGTGACCCGCTGGTCGCGCTGCGCGAAACCCTGGAACTGCTGCGCACCGAACGCCTACCCGGCCTGCCGCCGCTGACCGGCGGCATGGTCGGCTACCTCGGCTACGACGCGGTGCGCCGGATGGAACGCCTGCCCAGCCTGGCCCTGGACGACCTGGAATTGCCCGAGATGGTGCTGCTGCTGGCCACCGATCTCGCCGCCTTCGACCACCACGAGGGCGCGATCACGCTGATCGCCAACGCCGTCAACTGGAACGGCACCACCGACAATGTCGACGCCGCCTACGACGACGCCGTCGCCCGCCTGGACCGCATGACCGAGGCGCTCGGCGCGCCCGCGGTGTCCACGGTCTCGGTGTTCGACCAGCCCGAGCCGCAGTACCGGCGCCGGCGCACCAGCGAGGAGTTCGGCGCGGGCGTGCGCCGGCTGGTCAAGGAGATCGAGGCGGGCGAGGCGTTCCAGGTGGTGCTCTCGCAGCGCTTCGAGATGGACTACCAGGGGTCCCCGCTGGATCTCTACCGCATGCTGCGCGCCTCCAACCCGAGCCCGTACATGTACCTGATCCACGTGCCCGACGGCGACGGCGGCACCGCCTTCTCCATCGTCGGGTCCAGCCCGGAAGCGCTGGTCACGGTGAAAGAGGGCGTGGCGACGACGCATCCGATCGCGGGCACGCGCTGGCGCGGGGTCACCGAGGAGGACGACCTGCTGCTGGAGAAGGGCCTGCTCGCCGACGAGAAGGAGAACGCCGAGCACCTGATGCTGGTGGATCTGGGGCGCAACGATCTGGGCCGGGTGTGCCAGCCGGGCACGGTGCGCGTCACCGAGTACCGCCACATCGAGCGCTACAGCCACGTCATGCACCTGGTCTCGACGGTCTCCGGCCGGCTGGCGCCGGGCAAGATCGCGCTGGACGCGGTGCGCGCCTGCTTCCCGGCGGGCACGCTATCGGGCGCGCCGAAGGTGCGGGCCATGGAGCTGATCGAGGAGCTGGAACCGACCCGGCGCGGCATCTACGGCGGCGTGGTCGGCTATCTGGACTTCGCGGGCGACGCCGACACCGCGATCGCCATTCGCACCGCGCTGCTCAAGGACGGCACCGCCTACGTGCAGGCGGGTGCGGGCGTGGTCGCCGACTCCGACCCGGACTACGAGGACGTGGAATCGCGCAACAAGGCGATGGCGGTGCTCAAGGCGATCGCGGCCGCCGAGACGGTCCGCGTGTTCGGGGCCGAGAACCGAAGTGAGAACGGCTGATTCGCGATGAGTGCTGTACCTGATCAGGAACCGTCCGGGGTGGGCGAGACGCGCCGCCCGGCCAACGGGGTGCGCGCCCCGATCATCCTGATGGCGCTGGCCGCCGCTCTGATGTGGGGCTCGTCCCGGATGACCTGGGTGACGGTCTCGTCCGCCGACGGGCTCACCGAACCGCGCACCGACGATCTCGACGGCGGCGTGTGGTTCGGGGCGCTCACCCCGCTCGCGCTGGTGCTGCTCGCCGCGATCGCGGCCGTGCTGGCCACCCGCGGCTGGCCGCGCCGCCTGATCGGCGTGCTGGTCGCCCTGGTCGCCGCGGTCACGGCCGTGCCCTCGTTCGCGCTGCTGACCAACTCGGGCGCGCTCGAGACGCGGGCTGCGGCGCTGGCCGAACTGCCCGCGCGCGCCACCGTGACCGAGGCGAGCGCCGCGGTGTTCCCGGCCGTGCTCACCCTGCTGGCCGCGCTCGCCGCCTTCGGCGCGGGGCTGCTGCTGGCCCGGATGCCGCGCGACACGGCGCAGCTGTCGGGCAAGTACGACAATCCGGTCGTCCGGCGGGAGGCCGCGACGGCGGAGGTGGCCAAGCAGCGCACGGCCGACCACACCGACGGACCGCTGTCGGAGCGCGTGCTGTGGGACGCGCTCGACGCCGGGACCGACCCGACCGACGACAGCGCCCGTAGTGCCGGCTCGCCGCTCGCGCCGACCTCCGAGTCCGGCGACGCCACCGATACCGAGACCGCCGCCCGGACTCCGGATTCGCCAGGCGGCAAGGCGGACTGACGTGACCGGCAGCACTTTCGCCCCCCGATTGCCTCGGATTCGCGAGCGGCCCGAGCCGCCGCAGCCCAACCCCGGCGCGACCGGGAAACTGCCCGCCATTTATTCTTTGTCAGCATCGGTGAGACAGCGCCTGGGGGGATTCTCAGGCAGCAAGTCCGTCTCCCCAGAAAGGATTCGAGCCAGATGACGGTACTCGACTCGATTCTCGACGGGGTCCGCGCGGATGTGGCCGCTCGGGAAGCCCTCCTGGATTTCCAGTCCATCAAGGCCGCCGCGACCAAGGTCCCCGCTCCGCTCGACGCGCGTGCCGCGCTCCTGGAAGACGGCATCGGCGTGATCGCGGAGGTCAAGCGGTCCTCGCCCTCCAAGGGCGCGCTGGCCGACATCCCGGACCCGGCCAGCCTGGCCAAGGCCTACGAGGACGGTGGCGCCCGGATCATCTCCGTGCTCACCGAGGGCCGTCGCTTCGGCGGTTCGCTCGACGATCTGGACGCGGTCCGCGCGAACGTGTCGATCCCGATCCTGCGCAAGGATTTCGTGGTCGGCCCGTACCAGATCCACGAGGCCCGCGCGCACGGCGCCGACGTCATCCTGCTGATCGTGGCCGCGCTGGAGCAGGACACCCTCTCCGCGCTGATCGATCGCACCGAGTCGCTGGGCATGACGGCGCTCGTCGAGGTGCACACCGAAGAAGAGGCCGACCGGGCCCTGGAGGCCGGCGCCTCGGTGATCGGCGTGAACGCGCGCAACCTGAAGACCCTCGAGGTGGACCGCGACGTGTTCGCGCGGATCGCGCCGGGCCTACCCACCGAAGTCATCCGCATCGCCGAATCCGGCATCCGCGGCACCGCCGACCTGCTGGCTTACGCGGGCGCCGGTGCCGATGCCGTGCTCGTGGGCGAAGGTCTGGTGACCAGCGGTGACCCGCGGGCCGCCGTCTTGCAGCTGGTGACCGCCGGCACCCACCCCTCCTGCCCGAAGCCCGCGCGGCGAGGCCGGTGATGGGCGCGTTCCCCAAGGCCAGCGACGGCGTCCACGACAAGAGCGCGCACGAACCCGATGCGGGCGGCCACTGGGGCGTCTACGGCGGGCGGCATGTGCCCGAGGCGCTGATGGCCGTGATCGAAGAGGTCACCGCCGAATACGAGAAGTGCCGCCTGGATCCGAACTTCCTGGACGAGCTGGACCGGCTGCAGCGTGATTACACCGGCCGGCCGTCGCCGGTGTTCGAATGCACCCGCCTGGCCGAGCACGCCGGTGGCGCGCGCATCCTGCTGAAGCGGGAAGACCTGAACCACACCGGTTCGCACAAGATCAACAACGTGCTCGGCCAGGCGCTGCTGGCCAAGCGCATGGGCAAGACCCGCGTCATCGCCGAAACCGGCGCGGGCCAGCACGGCGTCGCCACCGCCACCGCGTGCGCGCTGCTCGGCCTGGAGTGCGTGGTCTACATGGGCGCGGTCGACACCGCCCGCCAGGCGCTGAACGTGGCCCGGATGCGGCTGCTCGGCGCCGAGGTGGTCTCGGTGGAGACGGGTTCGCAGACCCTCAAGGACGCGATCAACGAGGCGCTGCGCGACTGGGTTTCGCACGCCGACGACACCTACTACTGCTTCGGCACCGCCGCCGGCCCGCATCCGTTCCCGATGCTGGTGCGCGATTTCCAGCGCATCGTCGGCATGGAGGCGCGCGCCCAGGTACAGACCCAGACCGGGCGGCTGCCCGACGCGGTCGTCGCCTGCGTGGGCGGCGGCTCCAACGCCATCGGCATCTTCCACCCGTTCCTGGACGACGCGGACGTGCGGCTGATCGGTTTCGAGGCGGCCGGCGACGGCGTCGAGACCGGACGGCACGCGGCCACCTTCACCGGCGGCACGCCCGGCGCGTTCCAGGGCGCGTACTCGTACCTGCTGCAGGACGAGGACGGCCAGACCATCGAATCGCACTCCATCTCGGCCGGGCTGGACTACCCGGGCGTCGGCCCGGAGCACGCCTTCCTCAAGGACATCGGCCGCGCCGAATACCGCCCGGTCACCGACACTGAGGCGATGGACGCGCTGCTGCTGCTCTCGCGCGCCGAAGGCATCATCCCGGCCATCGAGTCCGCGCACGCGGTGGCGGGCGCGCTGCAACTGGGCAAGGAACTGGGCGAGGGCGCGATCATCCTGGTGAACCTCTCCGGACGCGGCGACAAAGACATGGACACCGCGGCCAAGTGGTTCGGCCTGTACGGCGAGGAGCAGAAGTGAGTCAGCAGTCCCGCCTCGCGAACACCTTCGCGGCGGCGCGCTCGGAGAACCGGGCCGCGCTCATCGGCTACCTGCCCGCGGGGTACCCCGACCTGGCCGGGTCGATCGAGGTCTGCAAGGCGATGGTCGAAGCCGGGTGCGACATCATCGAGGTCGGCATCGCCTATTCCGATCCGGTGATGGACGGCCCCACCATCCAGCGCGCGGCCGAGCAGGCGCTGCGCGGCGGGGTGCGGGTCAAGGACGTGTTCACCGTCGTCGAGGCGATCACCACGGCCGGTGGCCAGGCCGTGGTCATGAGCTACTGGAATCCGGTGCTCAAGTACGGCGTCGACAACTTCGCGCGCGATCTCGCCGGTGCGGGCGGCGCGGGCATCATCACCCCGAACCTGATCCCGGACGAGGCCGACGACTGGTTCGTCGCCTCCGCCGCGCACGATCTGGACCGCATCTTCCTGGTCGCGCCGTCCTCCACCGAGGAGCGCCTGGTGAAAACCCTGGAGGCATCCAGCGGATTCATCTACGCGGCGTCCACCATGGGCGTCACCGGCGCCCGCGACGCGGTGTCGTCCATGGCCCCGGCCCTGTGCGCGCGGGTGCGCGCGCACTCCGACATCCCGATCGGCGTGGGCTTGGGCGTGCGCTCCGGTGCGCAGGCCGCCGAGATCGCCGCCTACGCCGACGGCGTCATCGTGGGCTCGGCTCTGGTCAGCGCCGCGGGCGAGAGCCTGGACGCGGTGCGGGCGCTGACCGCCGAGCTCGCCGAGGGCGTGCGCTCGGCCCCGGTCTCGAGCTAGCCTCAACGCCCCGTCATCCCGGCGAACGCCGGGACCCAGTACGGTTGCCAGCGTGACCGTACAAGTCTTGGCAGACACCGCGGCGACCGGAACCAGCGTGCTGGCCTATATCCCGAGCCCCCCGCAGGGCGTGTGGCAGATCGGGCCGTTCCCGCTGCGGGCCTACGCCCTGTGCATCATCATCGGCATCATCGTCGCCATCTGGTGGGGTGACAAGCGGTGGCAGGCGCGCGGCGGTAAGCAGGGCACGGTCCTGGATGTCGCGATGTTCGCGGTGCCGTTCGGCCTGATCGGCGGCCGGCTCTATCACGTGGCCACCGACTGGCAGAAGTATTTCGGCGCGGGGAAGAACCCGGTCGAGGCGCTCTACATCTGGCAGGGCGGTCTCGGCATCTGGGGTGCGGTGTTCCTCGGCGGCGTCGGCGCCTGGATCGGTTGCCGGGTGTACCGGATCCCGTTGCCCGCCTTCGGCGACGCGATCGCGCCGCCGATCCTGCTGGCCCAGGCCATCGGCCGGCTCGGCAACTACTTCAACCAGGAGCTCTACGGGCGCGAGACCACGCTGCCCTGGGGCCTGGAGATCTACCCGCGCTTCGACTCCGACGGCCAGCTCGACATGATGAACGGCGTCTCCAACGGCGTCGCCGAGAAGGTCGTGCAGCCGACGTTCCTGTACGAGCTGCTGTGGAACCTGCTCGTGGTGTTCCTGCTGGTGCAGATCGACAAGCGCTACCGGATCGGGCACGGCCGGCTGTTCGCGCTCTACGTGGCGGGCTACTGCGTGGGCCGCTTCGTGGTGGAGCTGCTGCGCGACGACGAGGCCACCCACATCGCGGGCATCCGCATCAACTCCTTCACCGCCGCGCTCGTCTTCCTTGCCGCCATCGCCTATTTCGTGTTCGCGACCCGCGGCCGGGAGACGCCGGCGATGCTGCAGCCCGCGTTGCTCGAGGGCGCGCACCCCTGGCCCTGGCAGCTCGGCGAATTGCGCCGGGTCGGTGCGGCGGCCGAGGCGGCCGATCGCGAGCAGGCCGCGGGGGAGACCACGGAGCCGGGCGAGAGCGTGGTGCTGGAGAAATCCGCGCCCGCCGAACCGGCCGAGCCGGAAGCGAATTCCGAACCGGCTGTGAACGAATCGGAGCCCGCCGACGATAAGGATCCGGAGACCGGCGCTGCCACGCCGGAGGCCGAGCCGTCGGGAACCGATGCGACAAAAAAGGGTGATTCGGGCAAGAATGTCACCTGATCGTCGCGGGTAACTTGTTCGCCCGGTTCGGCTGATCGACGAAAGCCGGGGGCCGGAGGGGTTACCCGCACGAATGAGGAGGACATGAGTGACCGACCCTTACCAGAACAATCCTGGATACGGCGGGCAGCCGCAGTACGGCCCGCCCGGGACAGGTCCTGATCTGAGCAAGGACGGTGGCCAGGCGCAGTACGGTCAGCCGTCGGATCCCTATGCGCAGCAACCGCAGTATGGTCAGCCGTCGGATCCGTACGCGCAGCAGGCGCAGTACGGTCAGCCGCAGTACGGTCAGCCGGGCGGTTACCCGCCGGCCCCGTACGGCGGCATGCCGGGCATGGATCCGGAAGCGCCGTACGGCCGCGACATGTACGGCACGCCGTACTCCGACAAGCAGAAGCTGACCGCCGGTCTGCTGCAGTTGTTCCTGGGCCAGTTCGGCGTCGGCCGTTTCTACCTGGGCGACAACACCACCGGCATCCTGCAGCTCATCACCTGTGGTGGCTGCGGCATCTGGGCGCTGATCGACGCCATCATGATCCTCACCGGCAAGGTGCCCGACGCGCAGGGCCGCCCGCTGCAGGAGTGATCCACTTGCTCTTCCGAACACCCCGCTTCGACACGAAGCGGGGTGTTTTGTCTTGTCAAGTGTTTCGCGCGGCAAGATCGCGTTACTGTGCTTCGCAACGGACCCGGCGTAGGTTGGGTCGGATTTTGTCTGGAAGAGATGAGGGATCTCGATGCGCCGCAAGCTTTTCGCCGCCGCCCTGCTGGCCGTCGTCGCCGCCACCGGGCTCTCCGCCTGCGGTAGCGACAGCGATTCGAATGTGCTGAAGGTCGGCACGGAGGGCACCTACGCCCCCTTCAGTTTCCAGGGCCCGGGCCTGAAGCTGACCGGATACGACGTCGAGATCATCGAGGCGGTCGGCCAGAAGCTGGGCAAGAAAGTCGAATTCGTGCAGACGCCGTGGGATGCGATCTTCGCGGGCCTGGAGTCCAAGCGCTTCGACCTGGTCGCCAATCAGGTGACGATCAACGACGAACGCAAGAACAAGTACGCGCTGTCGCAGCCCTACACCACCTCCGAGGGCGTCATCGTCACCAAGACCGACACCAACAACATCACCACGCTGGCCGACCTGAACGGCAAGACCTGCGCGCAGTCCGCCACCTCGAACTGGGGCAAGGTGGCCAGCGGCGCGGGTGCGAAGGTGGAAGCGGTCGAAGGCTTCGTGCAGGCCATCCAGCTGCTCAAGAACGGCCGTGTGGATGCCACCCTCAACGACACGCTCGCCGTCAACGAGTACACCAAGAAGACCGGGGACACCGGGGTGAAGATCGCCGGTAAGACTGGTACGACTGACCACCAGGCCTTTGCCGCCCGCAAGGGCGACGCGCTGATCGGCGACGTCGACAAGGCCCTGAACGATCTGCGGGCCGACGGCACCCTGGCGCGCATCTCGGACAAGTACTTCGGCACCGACGTCAGCAAGTAACCGCCGGTGGACGCGGATACGAAGGAGCTGATCTGGCAGAACCTGTGGCCGATGCTGAAGGCCACGGTGCAGATGACGCTGCCGCTGACCGCGGTCAGCTTCGTCATCGGTCTGGCGATCGCGCTGTTCGTGGCGCTGGCCCGGATGTCGCCGGTGTGGCCGCTGTCGGCGGCCGCCCGGTTCTACATCTCGATCATCCGGGGCACGCCGCTGCTGGTGCAGCTGTTCATCATCTTCTACGGCCTGCCGCAGTTCGGGATCACGCTGGACCCGATTCCAGCGGCGATCGTGGCGTTCAGTCTCAATGTCGGCGGCTATGCCGCCGAGGTGGTGCGCGCGGCGATCCTGTCGGTGGCCGAGGGCCAGTGGGAGGCGGCGCGGGCGCTGGGCATGTCCTACGCGCAGCAGATGCGGCTGATCATCCTGCCGCAGGCGTCGCGGATCGCGGTGCCGCCGCTGTCGAACACGCTGATCTCGCTGGTGAAGGACACCTCGCTGGCGTCCACCATCCTGGTCACCGAATTGTTGCGGACCGCGCAGGTCGCGGCCGCACCTACGTTCGATTTCTTCGCCCTCTACGGCGTCGCGGCCGTCTACTACTGGGTGATCTGCCTGGTGCTGGGCTTCGGACAGACCCGGTTGGAGACCCGGCTGTCCAGGCATGTCGCCCGCTCGTAGCTTCGCCCAACTGCGGTTCATTATTTTCACCCACTTTTCACCGAGGGCACGGCATCAACCACTACCCCCACGGGATTAGGCTCTAAGCGTGATGCGACGGACGAAGATTGTGTGCACGCTCGGCCCGGCCACTGCCACCGAGGAACGGATCCGCGAACTCGTCGAGAGCGGCATGGACGTGGCGCGGCTGAACTTCAGCCACGGTGAGCACAGCGACCATGCCGAGAACTACAAGAAGGTGCGTGCGGCCTCCGACGATCTCGGGCGCGCGGTCGGCATTCTCGCCGACCTGCAGGGTCCGAAGATCCGGCTCGGCCGCTTCAAGGACGGCAAGACGATGTGGGCGACCGGTGAGGTCGTGCGCATCACCGTCGACGACATCGAGGGCACTCACGATCGCGTCTCCACCACCTACAAGGAGCTGGCGGAGGACGCCAAGCCCGGTGACCGCCTGCTGGTCGACGACGGCAAGGTCGGCCTGACGGTCACCGCTGTCGAGGGCAACGACGTGGTGTGCCGGGTCACCGAGGGCGGCCCGGTCTCGAACAACAAGGGCGTCTCGCTGCCCGGCATGGACGTGTCGGTGCCGGCGCTGTCGGAGAAGGACATCGAGGATCTGGAGTTCGCGCTCGAGCTCGGCGTCGATTTCATCGCGCTGTCGTTCGTGCGCTCGCCCTCCGATGTCGAGCTCGTGCACGATGTCATGGACCGGGTCGGCAGAAGGGTCCCGGTCATCGGCAAGCTGGAGAAGCCCGAGGCCATCGATAATCTCGAGGCCGTGGTGCTGGCGTTCGACGCCGTCATGGTCGCCCGCGGCGATCTGGGCGTGGAGCTCCCGCTCGAGCAGGTGCCGATCGTGCAGAAGCGCGCCATCCAGATGGCCCGTGAGAACGCCAAGCCGGTCATCGTCGCCACCCAGATGCTGGAGTCGATGATCGAGAACTCGCGCCCGACCCGGGCCGAGGCCTCCGACGTGGCGAACGCGGTGCTCGACGGCGCCGACGCGGTGATGCTCTCCGGCGAGACGTCGGTCGGTGCCTACCCGATCGAGACGGTGCGCACCATGGCGCGCATCGTCAGCGCGGTCGAGGCCGAGTCGACGCGGGTGCCCCCGCTGACCCACGTGCCGCGCACCAAGCGCGGCGTGATCTCCTACGCGGCCCGCGATATCGGCGAGCGGCTGAACGCGAAGGCGCTGGTGGCGTTCACCCAGTCCGGTGACACCGTGCGTCGCCTGGCCCGGCTGCACACCCCGCTGCCGCTGCTGGCCTTCACCCCGCTGCCCGAGGTCCGCAGTCAGCTGGCGCTGACCTGGGGCACCGAGACCTTCATCGTGCCGACCGTGGACAGCACCGATGAGATGATCCATCAGGTCGATGTCGCGCTATTGTCGATGGGCCGTTATCAGAAAGGTGATCTCGTGGTCATCGTGGCGGGCTCCCCGCCGGGTACTGTCGGGTCCACCAACCTGATCCACGTGCATCGAATCGGCGAGGAGGATCACTGATTTGTCTACATCGCTAGGCGGCTCGGTCGGGGTCGGAGCCGCTTCCGGCTCCTCCGATCTCGATGTGCTGCTGAGCTTGCTCGATCTGCAGCAGGTCGACGAAGACGTCTTCGTCGGCCAGCATCCCGCGAAGGTGTGGAGTCGTACCTTCGGCGGGCAGCTGGTCTCGCAGGCCATCATGGCCGCGGGGCGCACCGTCGGTGACCGCCCGGTGCACGCCGTCAACGCGCATTTCGTGCGCGGCGGCGACACCAAGCAGCCCATCGAATACCGCGTCGACCGGCATCGCGACGGCCGGGCCTTCGCGAACCGCACCGTCACCGCGACGCAGGACGGGCAGGAGCTGTTCGTCATGCTCGCGGCGTTCCAGGATTGGGGCAAGGGGCTCGAGCATTCGCATGCTCAGCCGCAGGTGCCGGATCCGGAGACGCTGCCCCGGGTGGAGGAGAGCTTCGAAGGCTTGGAGGACAAGCTGGAGATGTTCGTCAAGGCCCCGCACCCGATCGACATGCGCTACACCAACGACCCGGCCTGGATCCTCAAGGGCACGGGGGAGCGGTTGAACCACAACCGCGTCTGGATGAAGGCCGACGGGCAGCTGCCCGACGATCCGCTGGTCCACGTCGCCACGCTGGGCTACTCCTCGGACACGACGGTGCTGGATTCGATCATCACCACGCACGGCCTGTCCTGGGGGCTGGACCGGATCGTCGCGGCCACGGTGAACCACTCGATCTGGTTCCATCGGCCGTTCCGTTTCGACGACTGGGCGCTGTACTGCACCGAGTCGCCGGTGGCGGCGGGCTCCCGTGGCCTGGCCACCGGGCGGTTCTATTCGCGCTCGGGCGAGTTGCTCGCGACGACCGTGCAGGAAGGCCTGATCCGGCACTTCCCGTCGCGTCGCTGATTTCCTCTCGAAGACCCCCGTCGTCCGGTGCGGACGGCGGGGTGTTCTTTTTACAGGTATTCGCGCTCGAATTCGAACTCGAAACTGTCCCGGCGCTGCGTGCGGATGGTCCGGGGTATTTGCGGATCTGTTGTGGCCCCGGCGGTTTCGAGCATCAGCCGGCGTTCCAGCGCGGCCAGCCCGGGCGCGGTCAGATCGCGCGGGGCGCCGACGAGGCTGAGCGCGATTTCATAGGTGCGCCGGCCGGCGGGCGCGAGATCCGGATGAGCGGCTCGCCACTGGGATTCGAGGGCGATATGCGCGGCGTCGTCCGCGTCGACCGGGAGCGTGAATCTCCACGCGAATACATCCCGGTCCTGTAGGTGGTCGTCTACGACATCACGGACCGTCTCGACCACCCGGTCGAGCGTTTCCGGTGTCACATAAACATGGAGCGAAACATCCGAAATGCGTTTCGGCATGTCGATTCCTGTCGGGTCCGGACCAGCATCAGCGGAAAGTGTCCGCCGGGGAGTGTAGTGGCAAGGCTGGTACGAATCCCAGAGGCGACGGCGATTTGCCCGGCGCGTCCGGCGTTTCCGCCGGCGGAGTCATCGGATGCGCTGTGCCGCCAGGAAGCTCGCGAGGGGCGGGGCGGGGGCGTCGGGGCCTACCACCAGCCCGGGCTCGTCCTGCGCGGGGCGGCTCTGCTCGCCCGGGGCGAGCGCGAGCAGCAGGGGCACAAGCGCTTCCGCGATCCGGTCGCCGACTTCGCAATAGGCGCTTTCGGACAGTCCGACCGGGTCGGCGATGTTCTCGCGCCCGACCAGGGAGAGATCGTTGCGGGCCGCGTGCAATTCCGCGATGGTGTGGGCACCGGTGACTTTGGCGATCCGGTGCGCCTCGAGCAGCGTGAAAGTGCGGGTGCCGACCCCGAATCCCATCTCGGCGATCTGGTCGCGGATCTGCACGGTCATGGCGAGCACCAGATCGGCCCGATCGATCATTTCCGGCTTGAGTTTGCGGGCCCGGAATCCGTCCGCGTCCGCGCCCAGCCCGGCAATCGTCTGGGCGGCAAGCGGTTCCACCGGAAAACCGACCAGGGCGCGGGTTCCGGCGCTTTCCGCGGTAAGTCCGGGCACGTCGTATTCGACGGCCACGGCACGCGTCACCCGCTCGGCAATCACCGACCTACAGACATTGCCGTTGCAGACGAACAGGACGTGCATGTGCTCACGCTAAAACGCCGGCCCGGGTTCCAAAACCAGCTCCGCACCGAATCACACCTGCACAGAAACATATTCATCTGGCCGTAGCGTGCCGTATACCGACCACGCGGTTATGCCTCGTTTCGGCGGAATGCGATCACCTGCCCGCCACCGAATTCGCGGTGCGGCCGGATCAGCGGGGGAGCGCCCGGCGCGGCCGGGCCCGGGTGAGTTCCGGCGGCGACTGCACCTGGGCGGCCGCGTGCGTGATGAAGGTGTCGAGCAGGGCCTGTGCCCGGTCGCCGTGGGTGTCGCGCTCGGCGGCGTCGCTCGCGCGGGAGATCGCGCGGGCGGTGTCGATGATGTCGTTGCCGAGAGTGCGCAGGCGGTTGTCGTCGGTCAGCAGCGCGATGCGGAGCAGGGCGCTGCGGGCGAGCGTGCGTTTCGCGTGCGCCGTCTGCTTCGCGGCGCGCAGGGCTTCGGCGTCGTCTTCGCTGTTGCGGAACCAGCGGTCGTACTCGATGCTGCGGTACTCCGTGGCGGCGTCGGCGAACGCGTTGTAGGCATTGAGCCGGTCTTGGCGGAGGCGTTCGGCGAAGAGCTGGGCGGCGGCGCGGTCGGCGGTCGAGCGCTGGAAGAAGAAGGTCGCTCCGGCGCCCAGGAGAGTTCCGGCGACGGCGATCAGCGCGGGAACGAGGACGCTCACCATCGGCCGGGGCCTTTCACGCTTGTTCCGGACGGTTCTCGGGGGCGCCCGGGGTGCGGCCGTCGGGGAGTGCGGGAGCGTTCGAGGCGCGGGCCGTGATCGCCGCGGGGCCGAGTTCCTGGCGCATCGCCTCTTTCAGCTGTTCGAGCGCGCCGCGGAAGGGCCGGTGGACGGCGTGCCATTCGGCGGACCCGTTGTCCGGGCCGCCGACGGTCAAGGCGGTGCTCGCCAGGGCTTCCCGGATATCGCGCAGCCGCTCGTAGGTCTGCTTCGCGGCGTCGCGCACCGGCGGCGGCGCGACGAGTTCGAGTTCGAGCAGGGCGGCGACCAGATGATGGGAACGGAACGCGGCGATGCTCTCCTCGCGGCCCAGCGGTGTCGGGCCGCCGAGGGCCAGCGCCTGCATGGCGTTGTCCGTCTGGACGACGGTGGCCAGGAACTTCACGTAGATCTGGCGCTGGATATCGTTGGACCGCAGCGCTTTGTCGCGCCGGGCCCGGATGACATCGGCGAGCAGGGTGGCGCCGGCGCCGACCACCGCGCCGCTCAGGGTGCCCACGATCGCCAACCATTCCATGGCCATGATCACCACCCTATCCGAACCGGGAGCCGGGCTCGAGGCAGAAAGGGAAGGGCTGCAACGGCTTTGCGGCCTACCCCGTCGGTCCGCCGAAGAGGTCGAGTTGTTCGCTGCCCGGCACCGGCACCCGCGGACGCCCGCGCAGCGACTTGCGGCCCGGCTCATTGCGGCGTGCCGCCGGACTCGGCACCACGCCACCCAGGCGACCCGCGACCACCTCCGGCGCGAGCCCCTCACGCAGCAGCTTCTGTTCCGCGGTGGCGCGCAGCGCCTCCGGAGACAGGTCGACGCCCGCGTCCCGGCCGATCGCGCGCACCGCGTCCTCGAGCGTGCGCTGGAGCAGGCGGCGCGGCGGCGCCTGCTCGGTGAGGAACAGCGCGCGGTGCTCCTCACCGCGCAGGATCCGGCGGCGCTCGGGCAGCCAGGCGGCGACCGCGGCCCGCGACACCGGGGACAGCGGCACGGTGCGCGAACCGCCGCCCTGGTCCGGAATCCCCAGTTGCCCGGGCCATTTCCCCAGATCCAGCCCGGCCAGATCCAGGGTGACCAGCTCAGCGGTGCCCACCCCCAGATCGAGACCGAAAACGAGAAGCGCATAGGCCCGCGGCCCGCGCTCGGCGGCCGCGCGCAGGACGGCGCGCCGCTCGCCCAGCTCCAGCGCGCGCGGATCCGCGGGGGCGATCAACACCCGCGGGACGGCGGGCGGCCCCAGCCCGAGCCATTCATAGAAGGCGTTCAACGCGCGCAGACTCAGCTCGAGGGTGCGCCCGGCCACACCCCGATCCGCCACCGCGGCACCGAGATAGGCGTCGACCGCCCGGTCGCGCCCACGGGCGCAGTGCAGCGCGTCGCCGAACCCGCCGGTCTCGCGGACCCAGGTCAAGAAGTGGCCGACCCGTTCCCGATAGAGTTTGCGAGCCCGGGGCGGCAGATCCGGCCGCGCGCCCAGCAGCGCACCGAACCCCGTCAGCAGCGGCCCGGCCGCGACCTCGATCGCGAACAGATCCATCGGCGCCTCCGCGGCGTCCATCCTCACCACCGGCCCTCCCGTGCGATCGGCGACGAGCCCAGCATCCCAGCAGGCACCGACACATTTCCCGGCCCCGAAATCCTGGTCGTGGCGATGATTCTCGTACCGCCGCACCGTCTGTCCAGGTATGCGACTGAACGGTAAGAGTGCGGTGGTCTACGGGGCGGCGGGCAAGATGGGCGGCGCGGTCTCCCGGGCGTTCGCCCGCGAAGGTGCGCGGGTGGCGCTGGTCGGGCGGACCAGGTCCACCCTCGACGCGCTGGCCGCCGAGATCACCGAGCTGGGCGGCAGCGCCACCGCCACGGCGATCGATGTGTTCGACCGAGCGGCGATCGAAGCACACGCCGACCGCGTCGTCGAGCAGACGGGCAGCCTGGACGTCTCGTTCAACGCCGTCGGCATGACCGCTGTGCAGGACGTGCCCCTGATCGACATGCAGTTGGCGGACTTCATGGCTCCGATCGAGGCCGCGGCCCGCTCGCATTTCATCACCGCGACGGCGGCGGCCCGCCGCATGACCGAGCAGGGGTCCGGCGTCATCGTGCTGCTGTCGGCTTCGGCCGCCGACGAGTCCCGCCACCGCATGGGCGGTTTCGCCATCGCCTGCGCCGGAATCGAAGCTCTCAACCGCAGTCTCGCCGGGGAGGTCGGCCGCCACGGCGTCCGCGTCGTCTGCCTGCGCCCGAACTTCACCCCGGAAACTGTCCCCGGCATCGCCGACGCCGACCTCGAGCCTTTGCTCCGTGACACCCGCCTGGGTCGGCTGCCGCTGCTGGCCGAGGTCGCCGAGACCGCGGTCTTCGCCGCGTCCGCCGGCGCGGGCGCGATGACCGGCGCCGTCCTCAATCTCACCTGCGGCGCACTGGTCGACTGAAAAGACGATGGCGGCCCCCGGGAAAAGGGGCCGCCATCTTCGGTGCCGATGGTGGGACTCGAACCCACACATCCTTTCGGATAACGGTTTTTGAGACCGTCGCGTCTGCCAGTTCCGCCACATCGGCGAGCACCGGATGAGAACTATAGCCTGCCCGGCGCTCCGCGAGCGAACCGGTTTGCCGATTGCGGCACCGCCACCCGGTTCGCGCAGGGTATATACGGTCTGGGCGCCGGTGAACGGTACTCTTTACATCACTCGACGCCCGCGGCGGGCGGGCGGAGGCCCGGGTAGATCGGTCTCGGCTGCCGGACGGGGCGTCGGGACAGGCATCGGAATCAGAGGGGTCTACCTATGAGTGAAACAGCAGGGGGCGCCGGCTCGAAGCGCGACGCCGGGGCGAAGCGAGTCGTCGTTGCTGAGGATGAGGCGCTCATTCGGATGGATCTGGTTGAGATGCTGACCGAAGAGGGATACCTGGTCGTGGGTGAGGCCGGCGACGGCCAGCAGGCGGTGGATCTGGCTGTGGAGCATCGCCCGGATCTGGTGATCATGGACGTGAAGATGCCCCGCCGCGACGGTATCGACGCCGCCGCGGAGATCGCCTCCAGACGCGTTGCGCCGGTGGTGATCCTGACCGCGTTCAGCCAGCGCGATCTGGTGGAGCGGGCCCGCGACGCGGGCGCGATGGCGTACCTGGTGAAGCCGTTCACCAAGTCGGATCTGGTGCCGGCCATCGAGCTGGCGGCCAGCCGGTTCCACGAGATCGCCGCGCTGGAGAGCGAGGTCGCGAACCTGTCGGATCGCCTGGAGACCCGCAAGCTGGTCGAGCGCGCCAAGGGTGTGCTGATGCAGACCCACGGTCTGTCGGAACCCCAGGCTTTCAAATGGATTCAGCGCACCGCGATGGATCGCCGCACTACGATGAAGGCGGTAGCCGAGGTCGTGCTGGAGAACCTGACGCCGAAGTAGCCCGCCCAGCGCGCGCGTTTGCTGGAAACTGACAGCCCTCGGTCGCTGGGGGCTGGAAAGTTTGCGCAGGTTTCACACGCTCTTCAAAAAACCTTCGAAATCAAGTCACCGGCATCACTCGAATGTGATGCGGATCTAACGTACCAACGCTATGTTCTGGACGGGCCAAGTAGTAGGTCCACCCTGATGAGGGGTTCAGCGGGACATAGAGGTGAGACGTGCTCAGTACGACATGGCGCAGTCGTTCCACGCGAGGCGCATTGGTTTTCAGCGCTGCCGCCGCGCTGGTGCTGTCCGGATGCAGTGACAAGTCGACCGATGACGGAAAGGCCACCGGAACCGGGGGAGACAACGGCAGCAGCCTGTCGATCTCACCCGTGGTGCAGGTGGACGCCACCGGCAAGGAAGTCGCCAAGACCGATCCGGCGCAGGCCGCCGATCCGGCCGGCGACGGCAAGGCCACCTGCCCGGCCGGCACCGCGATCGCCTTCGCCGGCGCACTGACCGGCCCGAACGCGCAGCTCGGCATCAACATCAACAATGGTGTGAAGCTGGCCCTGGATCAGCACAACAAGGCCAATCCGGGCTGCAAGATCGAACTGAAGTCCTTCGACACCGAGGGCGATCCGCAGAAGGCCACCTCGGTCATCCCGCAGATTGTCAACGACGCCTCGATCATCGGCCTGGTCGGCCCGGCCTTCTCCGGTGAGACCCGCGCGACCGGCAAGGTGCTCAGCGACGCCGGCCTGGTGTCGGTCACCTCCTCGGCCACCAACGCCGGCCTCACCGGCAACGGCTGGACCACCTTCTTCCGTGGCCTCGCCAACGACGACGTGCAGGGCCCGTCGGTGGCCAAGTACCTGGTCAACACTGCCGGCTACAAGAAGGTCTGTGTTGTCGAGGACAACAGCGACTACGGCACCGGCCTGGCCAAGAGCATCAAGGAAGGCCTCGGTTCCGCCGCGGATCCGAGTTGCGCGGCCGCCATCAAGGCCGGTGACAAGGACTTTTCCGCCACCGTCACCAAGATCAAGGCCGCGAACGCCGACGCGGTGTTCTACGCCGGCTACTACGCCGAGGGCGCGCCGTTCGCGTCGCAGCTCAAGGCCGGTGGCGTGAAGGCCGTGTTCGTCGGACCCGACGGCGTCAACGACCCGCAGTTCCTCAAGCAGGCCGGCAACGCCGCCAAGGGCGCCACCCTCACCTGCCCGTGCGGCCCGGCGCCGGAGAAGTTCGCCAAGGACTACCAGGCCCTGAACAACGAGGCGCCCGGCGTCTACTCGGTCGAGGCCTACGACCTGGCCACCATCCTGAGCAAGGGCATCGACGCGGGCAAGGTGACCCGCCCGGATCTGCTCGGCTTCGTGCGCTCCTATGACGGCGCGGGCCTGGCCCGCCAGTACAAGTGGAGCCCGAACGGTGAGCTGACCAACGCGCTCATCTGGATTTATTCGGTCAAGTAGTCGGGTAGCCCGCGGGCACTCGAAGCGCAGCACGCATGGGGTTCGTGCGGATCCCATGCGTGCTGCTTTCGTGACCCGGGCGATTGGATGAGGGCGAAATACGCATGACAACAACAGCATTGGCCGACGGGGTACAACTCCTCGGCGCGTCGATCGACTTCAACTACAACGGGGTGATCGACAACTTCTGGCAACTGACCGTTGACGGAGTGACCTACGGCGCTATCTACGCTCTGGTCGCCGTGGGCTATACCTTGGTCTACGGCGTGCTGCGGCTCATCAATTTCGCGCACTCGGAAGTGTTCATGCTCGGCTTGTTCGGGCAGCTGATCGGGTTGATGATCTTCGGCTTCGCGGCCGCGCCCGATCCCTATGCACAAGGCGCCGTGCTCACGGTCATATATTTGGCGCTGGCGGGCATCGTCGGCGCGATGATCTCCGGCGCCGCCGCCGTCGGCCTGGAACGCTCGGCCTATCGGCCGCTGCGCCGGCGCGGCGCCAAACCTCTGAGCTTTCTCATCACGGCGATCGGCATGTCGTTCGTGCTGCAGGAATTCGTGCACTTCATTCTGCCCAAGCTGTGGCCGAACATGGGCGGCACCAACGCCCAGCAGGGTATCCAGCTGGTGGAGGCCACCGATCAGTTCAGCTTCGGCGGCGCCAGCGTCACCAACATCATGCTGATCATCGTGCTCGCCGCCGTGGCGCTGGCGCTGGCGACCGAATTCCTGATCAACCGAACGAAATTCGGCCGCGGCATCCGCGCCGTGGCCCAGGACCCGGACACCGCCACCCTGATGGGTGTGTCCCGGGAGCGGGTCATCATGCTCACCTTCCTCATCGGCGGTCTCCTCGCCGGTGCGGCGGCGCTGCTGTACACCCTCAAGATCCCCAACGGGATCATCTACTCCGGCGGTTTCATCCTCGGCATCAAGGCGTTCAGCGCGGCGGTGCTCGGCGGCATCGGCAATCTGCGCGGCGCGCTGCTCGGCGGCCTGATCCTCGGCGTGGTGGAGCAGTACGGCCAGTTGTTCTTCGGCACCCAGTGGCGTGACGTGGTCGCGTTCGTGGTGCTGGTGTTGGTGCTGATGGTGCGCCCGACCGGCATCCTCGGCGAGAGTCTCGGAAGGGCACGGGCATGAGTGATACCACTGAGCGTCACGGTATCGGTGACGCCCTGCGCACCTGGTGGGAGGGACTGAGCCGGCCCGGGCAGTGGGCGGTCGGCGTTCCGTTCATCGCCCTGCTGGCGCTGCTGCCGCTGTTCCCGCCGCCGCTGATCGATACCCCCGCCTACAACTTCGGCCTGGTCATGGCGAAGGTGGCGATGTTCTGCCTGATCGCGATCGGCCTGAATGTCGTTGTCGGACAGGCCGGTCTGCTCGACCTGGGTTATGTCGGCTTCTACGCCGTCGGCGCCTACACGGTCGCGCTGCTCACCAGTAAGAACAGCCCGTGGAACCAGACCGACGGCGGCTGGCTCGATCCGAAATGGGCCTGGCTGGCCTGTCTGCCGCTGGCGGTGCTGGTCACCGCGTTCTCCGGATTGATACTCGGCTCACCGACATTGCGCTTGCGCGGCGACTATCTGGCCATCGTGACCCTGGGCTTCGGCGAGATCGTGCGGCTGCTCGCCGACAACCTCGGCGAGATCACCAACGGCAGCCTCGGCCTGGCCGAGGTGGCCTACCCGCACGTCGGCGAATCCGAGCAGAAGCCCAATGGCGTCTTCTCCGCGGGCAATCCCGGCAACCCGGATTCGGCGAACCTGCTCGACCGGGCCAGTTACGGAACCTATTGGTACTGGCTGGGCATGGGGCTGATCATCATCATGCTGCTGATCGTCGGCAATCTGGAGCGCAGCCGGGTGGGCCGGGCCTGGGTCGCGATCCGCGAGGACGAGGACGTCGCCGAGATCATGGGCGTGCAGACCTTCAAGTACAAGCTGTGGGCGTTCATGATCGGCGCGGCGGTCGGCGGCATGGCGGGCGCGCTCTACGCCGGGCAGGTGCAGTTCGTGAACCCCACCCGCTTCGACATCATCAACTCGATGCTGTTCCTGTGCGCGGTCGTCATCGGCGGTCAGGGCAACAAGCTCGGTGTGCTGGTGGGCGCGTTCCTGATCGCCTATCTGCCGGACCGGCTGGCCTCGGCGAAACTGGTGTCCGACGAATCCACGGGCTACACGATGCTGATCCTCGACGTCGCCGCGTTCGTCGCCCTGGTCCTGTTCTGGCGGTTCAAGGGCAGGTTCCTGGACGGGTGGCGAAAACAGGTGCTCACCCTCGGCATGGTGATCACCGGCGTGCTGGGCGCGCTGCTGATCGGCAGTGTGCTGCTGTTCCGGCCGGGTGGCGCGCAGTCCCTCGGCGACCTCAAGTATCTCTACTTCGGTATCGCGTTGGTGGTGATGATGATTCTGCGTCCACAGGGTCTGCTCCCGGTGCGGCAGAAACTGCTCACCTACGGCAGGCAGGTCTACCAGGCGGTGCGCCGCCCGGCCCAGCCCGAGACGGTCGGAGCGCAGCGATGACCGGCCCGGGCGCGGGTGACGCGCTGTTCGACAACGAGGACATGGCCGCCGGTCATGTCGCGCCGCCGGAGCCGGAGCAGAGCGCCGGGGAGGTCGACCTCACGGCGGTCATCCCGGAACTCGGCGACGCCGAAACCGTCGCCGAAGTGGTTGCGCCACACCGGGAGATCGAGACCGAGGTCGGCGCGCCGCTGCTCCGCACCGAGGGCCTGACCGTGAAGTTCGGTGGTCTGACCGCGCTGGACACCCTGGATTTCGAGATCCGCCGCGGCGAGATCCTCGGACTCATCGGACCCAACGGCGCGGGCAAAACCACCTGCTTCAACGCGATCACCGGCGTCTACAAACCAGCGTCGGGGCTGGTGTACTTCGACGGCAAGCCGCTGACGAAGTCCAAGCGCAACGAGATCACCCGCCTGGGCATCGCCCGCACGTTCCAGAACGTGCGGCTGTTCAACGAGATGACCGCGCTGGAGAACGTGGTGGTCGGCACCGACGCCCGGCACAAGACCTCGGTGCCGGGCGCGATCATCCGCACGCCGCGGCATCGGCGCGAGGAGCGCGACGCCATCGAGCGCGGCATGGCCCTGCTCGAATTCGTCGGCATCGCACCGCGTGCGGTGGAGAAGGCGCGCAACCTCTCCTACGGCGATCAGCGCCGTCTGGAGATCGCGCGCGCCCTGGCCACCGAGCCGAAGCTGCTGTGCCTGGATGAGCCGGCGGCCGGGTTCAACCCGGCCGAGAAGGCCGCGCTGATGGATCTGATCCGCAAGATCCGCGACGACGGGTTCACCGTGCTGCTCATCGAGCACGACATGCGCCTGGTCATGGGTGTGACCGACCGGATCGTGGTGCTGGAGTTCGGCCGCAAGATCGCCGACGGGCTGCCCGCCGAGGTGCGCGAGAACCCGGCGGTGATCGCCGCCTACCTCGGTGTGCCGGACGAGGAGGCGCACGCCGCCGAATCGACGGACGAACCCGAAACCGCCGCTCCCGCCGGGGATCTGCGCGACGATCCGCCGACGCAGGTGCTGCCGATTCCCGAGCCCGGGCGCGGCCCGGACAAGGTGTCGGTCACCAAGGAGCCGCGCGACGAGCCGAAGCGCGATTTCGCCGAGGCGCCGGTGCTGCTCGAGGTGCGGGACATGGTGGTCAACTACGGCCGGATCCAAGCGCTGCACGGCATTTCGCTGCAGGTGGCCGAGGGCGAGCTGGTGACGCTGCTGGGCGCCAACGGCGCGGGCAAGACCACCACCATGCGGGCGCTGTCCGGCCTGCTGCCGCTGACCCGGGGCAAGGTCCTGTTCGAGGGCCGCGACATCACCGGGGTGAAGGCGCACCAGCGGGTGACCGACGGGCTCATCCAGGCGCCGGAGGGCCGGGGCGTGTTCCCCGGCATGACGGTGCAGGAGAACCTCGACATGGGTTGCTACGGCAGGCCGTTCAAGCAGAAGGCGGAGTACGACAAGACCCTCGACTGGGTGTTCGAACTCTTCCCGCGCCTGTCCGAACGCCGCAAACAGGTCGGCGGCACCCTCTCCGGCGGTGAGCAGCAGATGCTCGCCATCGGCCGGGCCCTGATGGCGCGCCCGCGGCTGCTGCTTCTGGACGAACCGTCGATGGGCCTGGCGCCCATGGTGATCCAGCAGATCTTCCGGATCATCAGCGAGATCAACCGGCAGGGCACCACGGTGCTGATGGTCGAGCAGAACGCGCAGCAGGCGCTGGTACGCAGCGACCGGGCCTACATCCTGGAGACCGGCGAGGTCACCAAGTCCGGGACCGGCGGGGATCTGCTCGTCGATTCGGCGGTGAAATCGGCCTACCTGGGTGTTGGTTAGTTTCCGCCAAAGCCGCGGCGGCGCATCGGGTTTCCGGTGTGCCGCCGCGGCTGTGCGGGCATGATGGCGGCCATGGACTCCCACGAAGAGTTGACCCGCCTCGCCGACCGGTACTGGGACACCAGGCTGGAGATGTCGCCCACGGCCGCGACCATGCTCGGCGACCATCGTTTCGACGACCGGATCGAGGACCTCTCCCGCGCCGCCGACGACCGCTATCTCAGCGCCTACCGCAGCCTGCTCGGCGAGGTCGAGGCCCTGGATCCGGCCGGGCTCGGCGCGCAGGACCGGATCACCCGCCTGCTGCTGCACACCGAACTGTCCGGCACCATCGACCGATTGTCCTGGCGGCCGATGGAAATGGCCTCCGACCAGATGATGGGCGTGCACGCCGAACTGCTCACGGTCGCGCCGCAGATCAGCGCGCGGGAGCCGGAGCACGCCGCCGCGCTGGTGCAGCGGCACCGCAAGATCGGCACCATGCTGGACCAAGCCGTCGACCGATTCCGGGACGGACTGGCCGCGGGCCGCGCGCCCGCGGCGATCACCATCACCCGCGCGCTGAACCAGCTCGACGGCTACCTGAACTCCGACCTCAGCGGCGACGCGTTCGTCACCCTCGAGGGCCCGGCGGACTGGGACGGCGAGGAATCCTGGCGCGCCGAGCTGGCGCAGGTGGCCGCCGAGGTCATCCGGCCGGGGTTCCGCCGGTACCGCGCGGCGCTGGCCGAGGAGCTACTGCCCGCCGCCCGCCCGGACGACCGGGCCGGGCTGTGCTGGCTGGGCGAGGACGGCGCCGACATCTACCGGCGGCTGCTGCACGAGCACACCACGCTGCCCGACCTGGGCGCCGAGGAGATCCACCGCACCGGGCTGGCCGAATTGGAGTCGCTGCGTGCGGAATACGCCGAGATCGGCGCGCGCCGGCTCGGCACCGCGGACCCGGCCGAGATCTTCACCCGGCTGCGCGAGGACCGGGAGCTGCGCTACCGCGACGGGGACGAGATCATGGCCGACGCGCGCGGCGCGCTGGCCGCGGCGACCGCGGAGATGAAGAACTGGTTCGGCCGGCTGCCCCGGGCGGGCTGCGACATCGTCCCGGTGCCGGAGTATCTGGAGGCGGATTCGGCCACCGCCTACTACTTTCCGCCGCCGGCCGACAATTCCCGGCCCGGCACCTATTTCGTCAACCGGCACCAGCCGACCGAGCAGTTGCGCTACGAGACGGCCTCGGTCGCCTATCACGAGGCCATTCCGGGCCATCATCTGCAACTGGCGATCGCCAACGAACTCGACCACCTGCCGCGCTTCCAGCGGCAGTCCTTCGCCAATACCGCCTTCGTGGAGGGCTGGGCGCTCTATGCCGAGCGGCTGGCCGACGAAATGGGTTTGTACGCCGACGATCTGGACCGCCTCGGCATGCTGGCCGGCGATTCCTGGCGGTCCTGCCGGCTGGTCGTGGACACCGGAATCCACGCCATGGGCTGGAGCCGGCAGCAGGCCGTCGACTTCATGATCGCCAACGCGCCGGTGGGGGAGAACCACATTCGAGTCGAGGTCGATCGCTATATCGCGATGCCCGGCCAGGCCGTCGCCTACAAGGTCGGTCAGATCGAAATCCGTTCCCGGCGAACGGAACTCGAACAGCGCCGGGGAGACGCCTTCGATCTCAAGGCGTTCCACGATGTGGTACTCGGGTCCGGTTCGGTCAGCCTGCCGGTGCTGCGGGAACTCGTTGCCACACTGTGACCCGGATCGGCCCTGCCCGAGTTGCGAGCGCCTGTCGCGTCGGGTTCCATGAAAAGGCGTCGACGGTCCTTGGTCAGGGGGAAACATGAACCAGCCGTTGACGTCTCGCCGACCCCCTGGTAAGGGGCGGCCGGGCAGTCCGATCGCCGCCATCTGCGGTGCGATCACCATCATCGCGCTGGTCGGTTACGTCGTCGCGGCGGGGTGGCCCGCCGGCCCGCCGCGACCCGACCGGGCCGCGGCGCTGCACGCCGGCGCCGGGCTCGCCTACGGCCCCGGATTCACCGGCGCGTCTTCGGATCCCGCGCGACCGGCGGGCTACAGCGCCCCGCCCATGGATCCGGTCCGGCTCTCGGGCGCGGCCCAGTTCCCGTCCAGCCGGCCGGTGTACGCGCTCGCCGATCACCCGCTCTTCGCCCAGCACGTCGGGCTGACCCGGGCGGACTGCGCGCTGCCCGCCTGGGCCGCCGACCCCGCGGCGGCACGGGCCTTCTATCTCGCCGCCGTCGACTGCCTGGACGCCGCCTGGGAGCCGACGCTGCGCGGGGCCGGGCTGCCGTTCCGGTCGCCGCGGGTGGCGGTGCCGGAGCGCTCGGCCGCGCTGGGCAGCCCGTGCGTGCGGGAGGAGGGCGACACCGCGGAGTCGATGTACTGCGCCCTCGACGAGACGATCGTGCTGCCGCTGGACGGATTGCGCTCGGTGCACACCGGTTCCCGGCGTGGGGCCCAGCTGGCCGTGGTCGTGCACGAGTACGGGCACCACATCCAGGCGCTGATCGGCGTGATGCGCGCCTATCAGGACAAACGGGATGAAGTGGGCTGGGCGACCGTGCCCGGGCAGGAGCAGAGCCGCCGCCTGGAGTTGCAGGCCTCCTGCTTCGCCGGGATGTTCTTCGGCGGCAACTACGCCCGCGCCGCCCTGGACCAGCAGACCTGGGACGAGGCGGTGCGCATCGCCCGGACGACCGGCGACCGGCCCGGCTACTCCCGGCTGCACGGCAGCGGGGCCAATGTGTGGGGCTGGTGGAAATGGGGCGCCGATTCCGGCGACACCTGGGAGTGCAACACCTGGTATTCCGCCGCGCCCTACGTGGCGTGATGCCCCGGCGAGTAATTGTCGGTGGTCGTCAATAGACTCAGGCACGTGACTCCAGCGACCACCGATCAGCGTCCGAGTTCCGCCCCCGTCGAAGCGCCGGGGGAGCGGCCCACGCTGCTACTGCTGGATGGGCACTCCATCGCCTACCGCGCGTTCTTCGCGCTGCCCGCCGAGAACTTCAAGACCGTCACCGGGCAGACCACCAACGCCGTGTACGGCTTCACCGCCATGCTGATCAACCTGCTGCGCGACGAGAAGCCCAGCCACGTCGCCGCCGCGTTCGACGTCTCCCGCAAGACCTTCCGCACCGAGGCGTACCCGGAGTACAAGGCCAACCGCAGCCAGACGCCGGACGAGTTCCGCGGCCAGGTCGAGCTCACCAAGGACGTGCTCGGCGCGATGGGCATCCCGGTGATGGCGATCGACGGCTTCGAGGCCGACGATCTGATCGCCACCCTCACCACCCAGGCCGTGGCCCAGGGCTACCGCGTGCTCATCGTCTCCGGTGACCGCGATTCGATCCAGCTGGTCAACGACGATGTCACGGTGCTGTACCCGCGCAAGGGCGTCTCCGATCTGACACGCTTCACCCCCGACGAGGTGATGACGAAATACGGTCTCACCCCGTCGCAGTATCCCGATTACGCGGCGCTGCGCGGCGACCCGAGCGACAACCTGCCCGGCATTCCCGGCGTCGGGGAGAAGACGGCCGCCAAGTGGATCCGCGAGTACGGGGATCTGAACACCCTGGTCGAGAAGGTCGACGAGGTGAAGGGCAAGGTCGGTGACGCGCTGCGCGCCAACCTGTCCAGCGTGGTGCTCAACCGCCAGCTCACCGAGATGGTGCGCGACGTGCCGCTGCCCTACACCCCCGACCAGCTGGAACAGCAGCCGTGGGATCGCAACAAGATCCACCAGCTCTTCGACGACCTGGAATTCCGGGTGCTGCGCGATCGGCTGTTCGAGACGCTCGCGCCCAAGGAGCCCGAAGCCGAGTCCGGCTTCGAGATCAGCGGCGGCGCGCTGGAGATCGGCGGCGTCGCGGCCTGGCTCGCCGAGCACGCGAAAGCCGGTGTGCGCCACGGCGTCTCCGTCGTCGGCACGATCACGCCGGGCAACGGCGACGTGAAGGCGCTGGCCATCGCGGCCGCCGACGACGAGAGCGGCTACATCGACGTCACCGTGCTCACCCCGGAGGACGAGGCCGCCCTCGGCGCCTGGCTCGCCGATCCGAATACGTTCAAGGCGCTGCACGAGGCGAAGTCGGCCCAGCACGCGCTGCGCGGGCGCGGCTGGACGCTGGCCGGGCTCACCAGCGACACCGCCCTGGCCGCCTATCTGGTCCGCCCCGGCCAGCGCAGCTTCAATCTCGACGATCTCTCGCTGCGCTACCTGCGCCGCGAACTGCGCGCCGAAACCGATGACACCCAGCAGCTCTCGCTGCTCGACGACGCCGACACCGTCGACGCCGAGACCGCGCAGACGGAAATGCTGCGCGCCCGCGCCGTGCTCGACCTGGCCGCCGCACTGGACACCGAGCTCGAGCAGATCGAATCCGTGTCCCTGCTCGAGGATATGGAACTGCCGCTGCTGGGCGTGCTGGGCCGGCTGGAGGACGCGGGCATCGCCGTCGACGTCGACCAGCTGGAGACGCTGCAGCGCCAGTTCGCCGACAAGGTGAACGAGGCCGCCGAGGCCGCCTACGCCGAGATCGGCGGCAAGCAGATCAACCTGGGCTCGCCCAAGCAGTTGCAGGTGGTGCTGTTCGACGAGCTCGACATGCCGAAGACCAAGCGCACCAAGACCGGCTACACCACCGACGCCGACGCGCTGGAATCGCTGTTCGAGAAGACAGAGCATCCGTTCCTGCGGCACCTGCTCGAGCATCGCGACGCCACGCGCCTGAAGGTCACCGTGGAGGGTCTGCTCAAGTCGGTTGCCGACGACGGGCGCATCCACACCACGTTCAACCAGACCATCGCGGCCACCGGCCGGCTGTCCTCCACCGAGCCGAATCTGCAGAACATCCCGATCCGCACCGACACCGGCCGTCAGATCCGCGACACCTTCGTCGTCGGCGCCGGCTACGCCGAGTTGATGACGGCCGATTACAGCCAGATCGAAATGCGCATCATGGCGCACCTCTCCGGTGACGAGGGCCTGATCGAGGCGTTCAATTCCGGCGAGGATCTGCACACCTTCGTCGCCTCCAAGGCCTTCGACATCCCGCTCTCGGAGGTGCATCCGGAGATGCGCCGCCGGATCAAGGCGATGTCCTACGGTCTGGCCTACGGGCTGAGCGCGTTCGGCCTGTCCGCGCAGCTGAAGATCAGCACGCAGGAGGCCAAGGAGCAGATGGACATCTACTTCGAGCGCTTCGGCGGCATCCGCGATTATCTGCAGGACGTCGTCGACGAGGCCCGCAAGGTCGGCTACACCGAAACCCTGTTCGGCCGCCGCCGCTACCTGCCCGATCTGGATTCCAGCAACCGTCAGCGCCGCGAGGCCGCCGAACGCATGGCCCTCAACGCCCCCATCCAGGGCACCGCCGCCGACATCATCAAGGTCGCGATGATCAACGTGCACAAGGCGATCGAGGCCGCCGGCCTGCGCTCCCGGATGCTGTTGCAGATCCACGACGAACTCGTCTTCGAGGTCGCCGAGGGCGAGCGCGAAGCCCTGGAGGCGCTGGCGCGCGAGCACATGGCCGCGGCGATCCAGCTTTCGGTGCCGCTGGATGTGTCGGTCGGCACCGGCCGCAGCTGGGACAGCGCCGCCCACTGAGCGTGTGTCGCCCCGGCCGCGCGAGGCCGGGGGCGACTTGCTCCGGGTCGGGGTCCCGCCCGGAGGCCCGGCTCGGACGCCCCGGGACTCGCGCGTCGGCCGGATCGGCTAAGTCCTGGACGATTCGGGCGGGGCGGCTTTGAACGCCTGCAGGCCGATGCCCGCCGAGCCCAGCGCGAGTACCCCGAAGAAGATCGTTCCGACCCAGCTCGCGCGATCGTCGGCGGCCTTGGTCTCCTCGTAGCTCTTGCGGTTGCCGTCGACGACGCAGACGTGAGAGGTCGTCATCGTTTCCCCGCCGCAGTCGACGTCCGAACCGCCGATGCTGTCGTAGTTGCACAGGCTGAGCCAGCCGAAGAAGAGCACGCCCAGTACGCCGATCAAGCCCATCACGATGCGCGCTCCCAGCTCGGCGGCGCGGTCGGGAGCCGGGGTGCTCGTCGCTCCCGGCGCGGATGGCCGGGGCACCGGGGTAACCGGTCGCGGCGGCACGGCCGGGCGCGCTGCGAGGGCTGTCGCCGGGCGTTCGCCGGTCGAGGGCGCTTCCCGGCGTGGTGGCACGGCCGGGCGCGGCGGGACGATCGGGCGCTGCGGCGGGGTGATGCCGAAATCCGTTGCGAGACCGGTCAAGCCGTTGCTGTAACCCTGGCCCAGGTTGCGGAGTTTCCATCCGCCTCGGTGCCGGTACACCTCGGCGAGCAGGACCGCGGTTTCGGTGCTCATACCGTCGGCGACCAGCTCGTAACCCGTCGCGCCGTCGGCGACCGCCGTGTGCAGCCGCGCTCCGGCGTACGTGCCGTGCGCCGCCGACGTCGCGATGACGATCCGTTCGATCGCGCTGTCTGTCCGGCTCGGATCGAGATCGACCGCAGTCCCGGTCACGGTGATGGCGGCGTCCGGTGACGTCGGCCGAGCCGCTCCCACCAGGTCGGAGTCGTCGCGCACCCGCCCGGACGCGGTGAGCGACAGTACCGAAAGTTCGAGGCCGGGCGAAGCTTCCGCCGAGATTCGCAGCTGTAGCCGGCCGCCGGATAGTGCGATGTTTCCGCCACGCGCGATGCGCATTTGTTCTGCCCCCCAGAATGATCACAATGCTGGCGGCAACTGTACAGGGCCCGGCCGATCGGGGGAAACGTTGTCGCCGTGGGCCTTTCAGCGGGGCTGTAGGCCCAGCATGAGGTGGGCGACCAGGTCGTCGAGCCATTCCTCGGTGGCCTCGGCGACGACGAGGCCGGAGCCGAGGAAGGTGGCCAGGCCCTGCAGGGCGGCGACGGCGGTGAGGGCGATCCGGCGCGGGTCGCCGGGGATGATCGCGTTGTCGGCCTGGGCGTTGGCGATCAGGGCGACGGGGACGGCGAAGGCGCGGTCGACAGCGCGCGACATGGCGTCGCCGGCGACGGGGCTGTGGCGGCGGGCGAACATCAGGGCCAGCAGCGCCGGATTCTCGGTGGCGAACCGCAGGTAGGTGCGCGCCATCAGGCGGACCGGGTCGGTGTCCGCGGCGAGCGGCAGGTTCTCGAAGTCGGCGCCCAGGCGCTCGAATCCGGCGACGGCGAGGGCGTCCAGCAGGGCCTGCTTGTCGGCGAAGTGCCGGGTGGGCGCGCTGTGGCTGACTCCGGTGTCGCGGGCCAGCTGTCGCAGGGACAAGCCGTCGACGCCCGATTCGCGCAGGGTGACCTCCGCACGCTGCAACAACTCGGCGCGCAGATCGCCGTGGTGATAGGAGCGGGAACGGGTAATGGTCATGGTGAGTCGAGAATAACAAAATGTAGTCGTTGACTACTTTGTAGGCACTGCCTACATTCGACAGCATGACGGCTCGGACTTTCACCGCCCCGATCGCGCTGCTGACCGTGTTCGCCGCGCTGCTGGCCACCATGTACCTCGGCTACGCCAGCAATACCGAGAAGAACCTGCGCGACTTCCCGGTCGCGCTGGTCAATCAGGACGTCGGCGACGTCATCGACGGCGCGCCCGCCAACTTCGGCGCGCAGATCACCGACGCCCTCGTCGCGGGCATCCCGGCCGACAAGGTGGACCTGCGGGTCGTCGGAATCGCTTCGGCCCGTGCGCAAATGGACAGCGGCCAGGTGTACGGCACGATCATCATCCCGTCCGATTTCACCAAGCGCCTCGCCATCCTCGGCGCGTCGGCGGTGTTGCCGGGCGAAGTGGAGCGCCCCGTCATCACCGTGCAGACCAACCCGCGCGTCGGCCCATACACCACGGGCATCACGACCCGCATCGCCGACCGCGCCCTCGATCAGGTCCAGCAGACCGTGGGCAAGAATCTCGCCGATCGCGTCACCGCCACCGTCGGCCCGGAAACGGCCGCCGAGCTGACCGGCGCGGCGCGGCTGGCCCTCGCCGACCCGGTCCGGATCATCGAGACTCCGTACCGTCCGATGGCCGACGGCGCGGGCCAGGGCCTGGTCGCGTTCTTCTACACCCTGATCCTGCTGCTGGCCGGATTCACCGGCGCGATGATCATCCACACCCTCATCGACTCCGTGCTGGGCTTCATGCCCACCGAATACGGCCCCTGGTTCGTGCATCCGCCCGCGACCGGGACCAGCCGCCTGCGCACCCTGTTCATCAAGTGGGGCGTGATCGGCGCCGCCGCGCCGGTGCTCTCGGCCGTATTCCTCGGTGTCGCGGGACTATTGGACGTTCCGCTGGCCAGCCCGCTGCTGCTCTGGCTGTACGGCACGCTGGCCATCATGGCCGTCGGATTCACCGCGCTGTCGGTGCTGGCGGTCTTCGGTACCGCGGGCCTGATGATCAATCTGGTGCTCTTCGTGGTGCTCGGCCTGCCCTCCTCGGCCGCGACCGTGCCGCTGGAGGCCGTCCCCGGCTACATCGCCTGGCTGGCCCGCTTCGAGCCGATGCATCAGATCTACCTGGCGGTGCGCGCCATCCTGTTCTTCGACGGGCACTCCGGGGCCGGGCTGGCCCAGGGCGTCTGGATGACCGTTCTGGGCTTGGCGATCGGTGTGCTGCTCGGTGCGGCGGTGACCTTCGCCTACGACCTGCGCGGCCTGCATCGCACCGCGGATACCGCGGCCGCGCCCGCGCGGGAACCGGTCACGCAGCCCGCTTGATCCTGTGCCCCAGCTGTGAGCTGGGCGGATCATACTCGCGAGTAGCGAAACCCACTGCGAAATATGGTTGCTAATGCGCCGCGATATGCCTATTGTCGATCGCGTGCCGAATCCCGCCTGCCGCCACAGCATCGTGCTGAACGTCGCAACCCGCGACGCACTCAGTGCTGTGCTCCCGCTCACCGCGATGGTGGCGCAGGCGCGACTTCTCGTAGTAACCCGCCGTAGCGGGGTCTGATTCGGACCGGCCCCCTCGCTGCGGGCTGTTGATTGTTGAAGCTGGTCCCCTCCACCGACATTCTTCGGGAAGACCTGAATCGCAATGACCACACTGACTTTTGACACGACCATGTTCATCGCCGCCGCGCCCAAGGGCCTGCGGGCCGAAAGCCTCGGTATGACTCCGGCGGAGTTCTACGAGCGCTACTGCGGCCACGACGGCCCGATTCGCATCGGCGACTGGGCCGCCTCGGGCGGGCACGTCGCCGCGACCCTGGAGTTCGCCGATCGCCTGCGGTCGCTGGCCGCCATCGGCAGCCCCGTGGCGGCGCTCACCTCGGCGCTCTACGACGAGGGCTACCCGGTGGAGATCCTGCAATTCCATCAGCGCCACACCCCGCTCGGCACCGCCACCTTCGTGCGCTGCGAGGTCAACGGGCGGCGCGGCTGGGGTGCGGCCCTGGCCGACGACAGCGCCGAATCCGCCGCGCGCGCAATGATTTCCGGCGTCAACCGGCTCGCCGCCTGACCCGGCCGACACAGCGAAACGGGCCGTTCACCGATCGGTGAACGGCCCGTCTCCGGGTCGGATTACTCCGCGGCGGCCTGCTGCTCGGCCAGCTGCTTGCGCACGTCGTCCATGTCCAGGCCCTTGACCTGGGTGACCAGATCCTCGAGAGCCGCCGGCGGCAGCGCACCGGGCTGCGCGAAGACCAGCACGCCCTCGCGGAACGCCATGATGGTCGGGATGGAGCGGATGTTCGCGGCCGCGGCCAAGCCCTGCTCCGCCTCGGTGTCGACCTTGCCGTGCACCACGTCGGGGAACTTCTCCGAGGAGGCCTCGAAGGTGGGGGCGAACTGCTTGCACGGTCCGCACCAATCCGCCCAGAAGTCGACCAGGACCACGTCGTTTCCGGTGACTACCTCGTCGAAGTTCTGCTGGGTCAGCGTCTGGGTCGCCATGACGTCCTCTCGTCTCGTGTGTTGCCAGTTGTAACGCCCGGCTCGGGCTCTATCTTCCCTGCCAACGGTCAGGGACTGTCCGCGCGTTCCATCTCCCGCGCCGATTACCCACCCCGGACCGGTCGCAACCCCGCCCGGCGTGTCCGGCGCCCCGGTGCCCGGCCCGCGCGGCCGTGAGCGGGAGGATGAGGTCGTGAGCACAGCGAAACAACGGCTACGACTAGGTCTGATCGACGGCGACGGCATCGGTCCCGAGGTGGTGCGGGCGGCCCGGTCCGTCGTGGACGAGGCCCTCTCGGTCGCGGGCGCGACCCCGGTGGAGTGGGTCCCGCTGCTGATGGGCCGGCGCGCGATCGAAGAATTCGGCACGCCGTTGCCCGAGCCGACGCTGCAGACGCTCGAGGGGCTGGACGCCTGGGTGCTCGGGCCGCACGACAACGCCTCCTACCCGGCCGAACATCGCCGCGGCGTCGCGCCCGGCGGCGCGATCCGCAAGCATTTCGGCCTCTACGCCAACATCCGGCCCGCCCGCGCCTTCACCGGAGTGCGCGCGAGCGCGCCGGACATCGATCTGGTGATCGTGCGGGAGAACAGCGAGGGCTTCTACGCCGACCGCAATATGTTCGCCGGGTCGGGCGAGTTCCGGCCGACGCCGGATGTCGCCATGGCCGTCGGCGTGGTGACCCGGCGCGCCTGCGAGCTGATCGCGCACGAGGCCTTCCGGCTCGCCTCGGCGCGTCGCAAGAAAGTCACCATCGTGCACAAGGCCAATGTGCTGCCGATGACCATGGGTCTGTTCCGCGACGTCTGCTATGAGATTGCACACGCCTACCCCGGAATCCGGGTCGAGGACGCGCACGTCGACGCCATGGCCGCCCATCTGGTCCGCGCGCCGGGCGAGTTCGACGTCGTGGTCACCGAAAACCTCTTCGGCGACATCCTTTCCGACCTCGCGGGCGAGCTCAGCGGGTCGCTGGGCATGGCGCCCTCGCTGAACTGCTCGGCCACCCGGGCGATGGCGCAGGCGGTGCACGGCGCCGCGCCGACGCTGGCGGGGCACAACCGGGCCAACCCGGTCGCGCTTCAGCTGTCTGCCGCGATGTTGCTGAACTGGCTGGGGACCCGTGATTCGGACCCGGCGCTGGTGCACGCGGGCGAGCGGATCGAGCATGCCGTCGCCGCGACGTTCGAGGCCGGGATCGCCACCGCCGACCTCGGCGGCATGGCTTCCACCAGCGAATTCACCGAGCAGATCTGTGCTAGGGTCCACCGCCGGTAGTCGTTTGCCTGGGTAAGTGTGTTCTGAACAGGGCGGAGTAAATCTTCCGTTTCTTGCCAGCACGAAGCGTCTCGGTCGCTTAGATTGCCAAACGGGTGGTAAAACCCGGGTTTCCAGTTTCCGAAATGTGGAGGGCTGCTGTGTCTGTTCGTACCGTGCTTGGCAGGCGCGCGTTGGAGGTGATGTGCGTACTCACCGGTGGCGCACTGATCCTTACGGGTTGTTCGAATACCGAAGAGACCGGACCCGCGGTCTCGAAGGAGAGCGTGGAGAAGGTGGACGCCATCGCGTCGACGCTCCCCGACAAGGTCAAGTCCTCCGGCAAGATCGTGGTCGGGGTGAACATCCCCTACCAGCCCAACGAGTACAAGGACGCCAGCGGCAAGATCGTCGGCTTCGACGTCGATCTGATGGACGCGATCTCCTCGGTCCTCGGCGTCAAGGCCGATTACGTCGAGTCCGCCTTCGACAAGATCATTCCCGCCGTCCAGGCGGGCACCTACGACCTGGGCATGTCCTCGATCACCGATTCGAAGGAACGCGAAAAGCAGGTCGACTTCACCAACTACTTCTCCGCCGGCATCCAGTGGGCCCAGCCCACCGGCAAGGCCATCGATCCGGACAACGCCTGCGGCAAGCGAGTCGCGGTGCAGGCCACCACGGTCGAGCACACCGACGAGGTGCCGGCCAAGAGCGCCAAGTGCGTCGCCGAGGGCAAGCCGGCCATCGACATCAAGGCCTACGACGAGCAGAGCGCCGCGACCAACGCGCTGGTGCAGGGTCAGGTCGACGCCATGTCCGCCGACTCCCCGGTGACCGCCTACGCGATCAAGCAGAGCGACGGCAAGATCGAGCCGGCCGGCGCCGCCTTCGATTCCGCGCCGTACGGCTGGGCCGTGGCCAAGGGTTCGCCGCTGGCCGCCGTCCTGCAGCAGGCGCTGCAGCACCTGATCGACAACGGCCAGTACAAGAAGATCTGCGAGAACTGGGGTGTCCAGGAGGGCGCGATCACCAAGGCCACGATCAACGGGGCCGTGAGCTGACCCATGTCGGAAGCCGATTCTGTCACCGTGCCCGGTAACCCCGGGCGCGGTGACGGCCTCGAGCCGGAACCGATCAAAGCGGTTCCGCTGCGCAGGCCCGGTCGCTGGATCGCGGCGGCCGTCATTCTCGTTCTGCTCGGCCTGTTCATCTACGGTGCCGCCACCAAAGAGGCCTACGCGTGGGATACCTACGCCAAGTACCTGTTCGACACCCGGATCCTGTCCGGCGTGTGGGTCACCTTGCAGCTGACCGTGCTGGCCATGGCCCTGGCCATCGGGCTCGGCGTGGTGCTGGCCGTGATGCGCCTGTCGCCGAATCCGGTGCTGCGGGCGGTGGCCTGGGTGTATCTCTGGATCTTCCGCGGCACGCCCGTGTACGTGCAGCTGGTGTTCTGGGGCCTGTTCCCCTCGCTCTACAAGACGCTGGTCCTCGGCGTCCCGTTCGGCCCGCAGTTCGCGGAGTTCAACATCCAGGATCTGCAGGCCGCCTTCACCTTCGCGGTCATCGGCCTGGGCCTCAACGAGGCCGCCTACATGGCCGAGATCGTGCGCGCCGGCATCAATTCCGTCGGTGACGGGCAGCGCGAAGCCTCGGTCGCGCTGGGCATGTCCTGGACCCAGACCATGCGGCGCACCGTGCTGCCGCAGGCCATGCGGGTGATCATCCCGCCGACGGGCAACGAGCTCATCGGCATGCTCAAGACCACCTCGCTGGTCACCGCCATCCCGCTGACCAGCGACCTGTACGGCCGCACTCGCGACATCTCCAGCGTGAACTTCGAGCCGATCCCGCTGCTGCTGGTCGGCGCCACCTGGTACCTCGCGGTCACCAGCGTGCTCATGGTCGGGCAGTTCTATCTGGAGCGGTACTACTCGCGCGGCATCTCCCGGCAGCTGACCGCCAAGCAGTTGCAGGAACTGGCCGACGCGCAGGGACCGGTGGAGAAGGCGAAATGACCCAGTCCATGATCCGCGCCGAGCGGGTGTGCAAGAACTTCGGTGCGCTGCAGGTGCTCAAGGGCATCTCGCTGGAGGTGGGCCGGGGCGAGGTGCTGTGCCTGATCGGGCCCTCGGGCTCGGGCAAGTCCACCTTCCTGCGGTGCATCAATCACCTCGAGCAGGTCAACGCCGGCCGGCTCTACGTCGACGGCGAACTGGTCGGCTACCGCGAGAAGGGCGGCAAGCTCTACGAGCTGCATCCGCGCGACGCGGCCAAGCAGCGCCGTGACATCGGCATGGTGTTCCAGCACTTCAATCTGTTCCCGCACCGCACGGCGCTGGAGAACATCATCGAAGCGCCCACCCAGGTGAAGAAGGTCAAGAAGGCCGACGCCGTGGCCAAGGCGAAGGAGTTGCTGGACCGGGTCGGCATGGCGGATAAAGCCAACGCGTACCCGGCGCAGCTCTCCGGCGGCCAGCAGCAGCGTGTCGCGATCGCGCGGGCGCTGGCCATGGATCCGAAGCTGATGCTGTTCGACGAGCCCACCTCCGCGCTGGACCCGGAGCTCGTCGGCGAGGTGCTGCAGGTGATGCGGGAGCTCGCCGCCGACGGCATGACCATGGTGGTCGTGACCCACGAGATGGGCTTCGCCCGCGAGGTGGCCGATCAGCTGGTGTTCATGGACGGCGGCGTGGTCGTCGAATCCGGCGTGCCGCGCGAGCTGCTGGCGGATCCGAAGCACGAGCGCACCAAGTCGTTCCTGTCGCGTCTGCTCTGACCGGCGAACAACTACGGGACCGAGCCCGGTCCCGTAGTTGTTCCGGCACCGAACGCGATGCGCAGCTGGCCGAGCAGCACTTTCGTCGCCGGGTCGCCCGGCCGCTCGCGCCGCCAGATCAGCGCGAGCTGCCCGCGCAGCCGCGGATCGATGATGTCCATGGTGCGGACGCCGAAGTGCCGGGCTTCGGCCGCGGTGAGTTCCGGGACGACGGCCGTGCCGAGCCCGTGGGCCGCCAACCGCAGCAGGACACCGGGATTCGCCGCTTCGAAGGCGATGTCGGGGGTGAGTCCCGCTGTGGCACAGGCCCGTTCGAAGACCCCGCGCAGTCCGGTGCCGCGCGGTAGGCACATCAGCCGGCGTTCGGTGAGTTCGGTGAGGGTGAGCGCGGTGCGGCCCCGGTCGCTCGCCGGTGCGACGGCCGCGACGACGGCCGTGTCCACCACGATGTCGACGCCGAAGGCCGGATCGAGATCGGCGCCGGTCAACCCGACGAGGGCGATGTCGAGGCGGCCGTGGCGCAGCGCGTCGAGCATGTCCTCGGAGGTGTGCTCGCTCAGGCTGATGCCGACCTCGGGGTGATCGGTGTGGAAAGCGGCGAGCACCGCGGGCAGATCGAAATTCTCGCCCGCGGCCCCGGAGACGAAGCCGAGGCGGACCTGCCCGCGCAGCAGGCCGGTGAATTCGTCGACGGTCTGCCCGATCTGCTCGGCCGCCGCCAGCGCGGCGCGGGCGTGCGGCAGGACCGCCGCGCCGATCGGGGTGAGCGTGACCGATCGGGCGCCGCGCTCCAGCAGCGGCTGCCCGAGCTCGCGTTCCAGCTGGCGGATCTGGGCGCTGAGCCCGGGCTGGGCCAGGTGCAGGCGGGCGGCCGCGCGGGTGAAGCCGCCTTCCTCTACGACCGTGACGAAGTACCGCAACTGACGCATTTCCATAACTGCTGATTCTAGTTCCGATAAAAACTATCTGTTGGAGTTATGATTCGGTGGCGGGCAGGGTCGAGGTATGAGCACAGCAGCGCAATTCCTCGACCGCACCGCGATCCTCCGGCTGGGTGAAGCCGACTACGAAGCGGAGATCGCGGGCTTCCAGACCGCCTACACGCACCGGCCCGCCGTCGTGGTCGCCGCCCGGCACGCCGAGGATGTGCGCGCCGCCGTGGAATACGCGGCGCGCCAAGGTCTTCCGATCGCCGTCCAGGCCACCGGCCACGGGCTCTCGGTGCCGGCCGACGGCGGCGGCGTGCTGATCAGCACCCGCCGGATGACCGAGATCGCCATCGACGCACGGGCGCGCACGGCCCGGGTCGGGGCGGGTGTCCAGGCCGGGGAGCTGATCGCGGCCGCCGCGGCGCACGGGCTGGCCCCGCTGAACGGATCCTCGCCCTCGGTCGGCGTGGTCGGCTACCACCTCGGCGGCGGAATCGGCCTGCTGGCCCGGGAATTCGGGTACGCCGCCGATCACGTCCGCAAGATCGAACTGGTCACCGCCGACGGTCGCATGCGCACCCTCGCGCCCGGCGACGAACTGTTCGGCGCGGTCCTGGGCACCGGCGGCAACTTCGGTGTGGTGACCGCCCTGGAGGTGGGGTTGGTACCGGTCGGCACCGTCTTCGGCGGTCAGCTGATGTTCGACACCCCGCTGGTCGAACCCGCCCTGCGTGCCTGGCGGGAGTGGAGTGCCACCGTCCCCGAGCAGCTCACCTCGACCATCGCCATGCTCGCCTTCCCGGACATCCCGCAGGTTCCGGAGCCATTGCGCGGCCGCTTCGTCGCGTCGATCCGGTTGGCGTTCAACGGATCCCGTGACGAAGGCGAGCGCTTGGTCGCGCCGCTGCGGGCCGTGGGCGCGCGACTGAAGGACGACCTGCGCGAGCTGCCCTACACCGAATCGCACACCATCCACAGCGATCCCGCCGACCCGCACGCCTACGCGGCCACCAACGCGCTGCTCGGCGAGCTGCCCCCGGAGGCGCTGTCGGCCCTGCTCGCCGTCGCCGGTCCCGGCGGTCCGGTGCGGGCGGTGCTCGACATCCGGCACCTCGGCGGCGCACTGGCCGCCCCGAGCCCGAACGGCGCTGCGGTGGAACATCGTTCGGCAGCGTATGTCGTGCGCGCCATCGTGATGACCGAGGGCACCGGATCCCCGGACGGCCTCGCGACCATCCGGCAGGCGCTGGCTCCGTGGACGATCGGCCACAGCCTGAACTTCCTGTACGGCGCGGGCGCCGCGGCCGACGAAGCGCAGACGCGGGCGGGCTACGCCCCCGAGACCTACACCCGGCTGGCCGAGCTGAAGCGAAAGTACGACCCGCGCAACCTCTTCCGCTTCAACCGCAATATCCGGCCCGCCTGACGCTTCACTTCCGCCGGGTGAGCACCACGCGATCGATCAGGCGCTCCGCCTCGCCGGGCGGGGTGAACGAGATCTCCATGACCGTGCGGTCCACCGATTCCAGCTTGATCACCGTGCGCATCGGAATCGTCGCGCCCGGGTGCCCCGCGATGCCGGGGTCGGTGAACTCGCCGGTCATGGTGATCTCGCTCGCCGCGCCACTGGCTTTCGCGCCGCGGTAGACCATCATCATGGGGGTCACGCTGTCCACGGTCGACCATTCGTAACGGTCGTCGGTGGGGGAGTAGCCGAGCAGGCCGAGCCGGTAGTAGGGCCGGTCGCTCAGCTCGCCCTCGACCTCCTCCCGTAGAAAGTTGTTGCCGGTCTCGGTGATCCAGCGCCAGCGCGACACCGCGCCGCGCGCGACCAGCGGCTGCTCGGGCGTGCCGCCCGCCACGAAGGTCTGCTTCTCGGCGTTCCATTCCCCGACCAGCTGATCGAGCCGGGCATGGCCGGGGAACTGGTGGGCGGGCACGGCGGTGCTGGTAGACGCGGGCGCGGCCACCGTGTCCGCGCCGCAGGCCGTCCCCGCCAAGGCGAGGGTGACCAAGACGGCCGGGAGCAGTTTCCGGAACTGGACCATTCTCACTCCTCGTCGAAAGTGGTTGCGCGGGAGACTTTCTCCCACTCGTGCAGCTCGGTGCGCACGGCGTCGAGATGGCCGAGGACGGCGTCCACCGCGTCGCCGCCCAGCGGCAGGCGCAGCGGGGTGTTCTCGGCCTCCAGGGCGGTGCGAATGGCGGCGGCTGCCTTCGCGGGGTCGCCGGGCTGGCTGCCGTCGCCGCCCTGCACCATGCGGCGGGTGGCCCCGACGGTGTCGGCGTAGGCGGGGTGCTCGGCGCTGAGGTAGGCCGCGCCGGGGCCGAACAGGCCGGTCCGGAACGCGCCGGGCTCGACCACGAGCACCTTGATGCCGAACGGCCGCACCTCGGCCGCCAGCGCCTCGGACAGGCCCTCGAGCGCGAATTTCGTTGCGCTGTAGGCGCCGAAGCCTTCGAACGACATCTGCCCGCCCATGCTGCTCAGCTGGACGATCGCGCCGGAGCGCCGCTCGCGCATGTGCGGGAGCACGGCTTTGATCAGAGCCGCCGGGCCGAACAGGTGCAGATCGAACAGGTCCCGCAGCTCGGTTTCGGTGGTCTCCTCGACCGCGCCGACCTGGGTCCGTCCCGCATTGTTGACCAGCACGTCGATCCGGCCGTGCCGGGCGAGGACATCGGCGACCACCACGTCGATGCGCGCGGTGTCGGTGACATCCAGGCTGATCGCCTCGATCCGATCGGGATGCGCGGCGACCAGATCCGCGAGCGTCGCGGTGCGCCGGGCCACCGCGATCACGGTGTCGCCGGCGGCGATGGCGTTTTCGGCGATGGCGCGGCCGAAGCCGCTGCTCGCACCGGTGACCAGCCAGATCTTGGGGTTGCTCATCAGGTCTTCTCCTCGTTCGCTGTGACGAGAATCAGCATCGTTGTTGGAAACGGTTGTCGTCCAATACCTGTTGTGATAACCATCGGTTATGGATGTGCACGGCAGGGATCTGCGCTATTTCGTCGCGGTCGCCGATCAGTTGAACTTCACCCGGGCGGCGGAAAGCCTGTTCATCTCCCAGCCGGCGCTGAGCAAGCAGATCCGAATGCTCGAAAAGCATTTGAGTGCACCGCTTTTCGTACGCGACGGGCGCTCGGTCGCGCTCACGCCGGTCGGCGAGGCGCTCCTGCCGCAGGCCCGGCGGGTGCTCGACGCCTGGGCGGCGGCGGAAGCGGCGGTGGCGGCCGCCATGTCGGCGCAGGCGGCCACGCTGACCGTCGGCATCAGCACCAGTCCCGGCCGCGGCCTGCTGCCCGCGGTCCGGTCCCGTTTCGCCGCGGCCCACCCGGCGGCGAAAACCATACTGCGCCAGGTGGGCTGGGCCGACGCCACGGCGGGGCTGGCCGACGCGAGCGCCGATGTCGCCTTCGTCTGGTTGCCGCTGGCCGATGCCGGGCGATACCGCTGGCTCGTGGTGGCCCACGAACCGCGCATGGTGGCGTTGCCGCGGGATCACCGCCTGGCCGCGCACGCCGAAGTCGACTTCGCCGACCTGCTCGACGAACCGTTCCTCGCACTGCCGGAAAGCGCCGGCCCGCTGCGGGATTACTGGCTGGCCCTGGACGCGCGCGACGGCCGCGCGCCGCGCGTCGCGGGCGAGGTCTCCAGCACCGAGGAGACCTACGAGGCCGTCCTCAACGGCGACGGCGTCGTGCTCCTGGCCTCCGGCAACGCGCCGCTGATCGCCCGCGAGGGTGTGGTGGTGCGTCCGGTACGCGGCATCGCGCCGAGCGAACTCGCCCTGGCGTGGCGCCGGGACGACACCCGTCCGCTGGTGCGCGCGTACCTGGAGGCGTGCCGGCTGGCCACGGCGGGAAAGCGCTAGACGCCGGCCCTTGGCGCTGCTATCTTAGTGATATCACCTTGATACCGGGAGGATGTCATGAAGCTCAGGTCCGCGTTCCACGTCAACGGCTTTCTGGTGCTGTTGGGCTGGTTGGTGCTCACACTGTTCTTCGGCGCTGTGGCCGCTTTCGGCTTCGTCGCCGCCAACGACGGGAACGTGCCCGCGCTGATCGCGGCGATCGCCGCCTGCGTGGTCGTCGTCGTGCTGTTGCTGCTGGCCACGGGGCTCACCATCGTGAACCCGAACGAGGCGAAGGTGGTGCAGTTCTTCGGCCGCTACGTCGGCTCGATCAGCGAACCCGGCTTCTACTCGACGATCCCGCTCACCGACCGCAAGAGCATCACGCTGCGGGTGCGCAACTTCGAGACCCAGAAGCTGAAGGTCAACGATGCCGACGGCAACCCGGTCGAGATCGCGGCCGTGGTCGTCTACCGGGTGTTCGACAGCTTCAAAGCCGCCTTCGCGGTGGACGATTACGAGGAGTACGTCGAGACCCAGTCCGAAGCCGCGGTCCGGCACCTGGCGACCAGCCACCCCTACGACTCGCACGACGACACCCGCACCAGCCTGCGCGACGGCGCCGAGGTGGCCGAGGAACTGACCGTCGAGCTGCGCGAGCGCACCGAGCTGGCCGGCATCGAGGTGCTCGAGGCCCGGATCACCCACCTGGCCTACGCGCCGGAGATCGCCCAGGCCATGCTGGTCCGCCAGCAGGCCGCCCAGGTCGTGGCCGCGCGCACCCAGATCGTGGAGGGCGCGGTCGGCATGGTCAGCCTGGCGCTGGACCGTCTCACCGATCAGGGCGTCGTCGAACTCGACGAAGAGCGCCGGGCGGCCATGGTCTCCAACCTGCTGGTCGTGCTCTGCGGCGACCGAGCCACCCAGCCCGTCGTCAACGCCGGCACGCTCTACAACTAGAGGTTCGGCTCATGCCCGCCGAACGCAAGAAGCTCCTGCTGCGGCTCGACCCGGCCGTCCACGAAGCCCTCGCCAAGTGGGCGGCCGACGATCTCCGCAGCATCAACGCCCAGATCGAATACGCGCTCCGGCTGGCCCTCGAGGAAGCCGGGCGCGGCCCGAAGAAGAAACCGTAGACCGCGGCGCTACCCCGCAGCGCCGCGGTCGCGCGCTGTCCGGCCAGGAAATCGTTCGGTCCGCGCGGCGAAATCGGTTACTGTCCAGGCACACTGGCACCGATCGGGGGAGTTATGAGCGCCGAGTTCACCGCGGCGGACGCCGAATCCGCAGTGGCCGCGCGAGTTCGGGCCGCGGCCGAACAGGCGGGCCTCGGTCGCTCGCTCGCCAGCTATTCGGTGCCGATGCCCAACTGGCGGCGAGTCATCGTGTGGGGCATCGTCGTAGCGCTGATGCTCGCCGGCATCGGATACGCCGCGCTGTCCGGTGCGGAGGGAGTCGTCTGGGTGGTCGGCGGCTTCTTCGTACTCCCCATCGCGGGGCCGTTCCTCGTCGGTCTGGGCAGCGCGCTGCGCATTCGGCGGAAATACCGGGACGCCCGGCTCGAGCTGTTCGAACACGGTCTGGTCCGGGCGCAGCAGGGGCAGGTGCGCGTCGTCCGCTACGACACGACCCAGCTGTTCCAGCGCGGCGGGATGAGCAGGCGCAGCGGTAAGGCCGAAAGCACGGTTCGCTACGACCTGCTCGACGTCGCGGGCGAGCGGGTCGAGCTGAGCCACGACTACTCGTTCCAACAGCAGTGGGCGAGCACGATCCAGCAGGCGATCCTGAACATCCACTATCCGCGGGCGCTGGCCGAGTTGCAGGCGGGCGGTCGCCTCGGCTTCGGCGAACTCTGGATCTCGGCGAGCGAAGTCGGCGACCGGAAGACCGCCGCCCCGTGGTCGCGGGTGAACTCGATCGATCTCGCCTTCGGTGAGATCCTCGCGATCGGCGTGGAGGGCCGGGTCCGGGATCTGGTCAACATCTCGCTGTCGAAAATTCCGAACTACGTCGTCTTCCGCGCGCTCGCCGAGCACCTGCGGGCTAGCGCGGCTTCTCGGTGACGAAGATGGCGGTGCCGGGGAAGAGTTCGCCGCGCAGCGGGCTCCACTGGCCCCACTCCCGGTCCAGCCATTCCGGCCAATCCGGCTCGACGATGTCGAGCACCAGCAGGCCCGCGGCGACGATCTCGCGGACCCGGTCGCCGACGGTGCGGTGGTGTTCGGCGTAGGTGGGTTCGCCGTTCGCGTCCACCTCTACATAGGGGGTGCGGTCGAAGTAGGGGATGGTGGCGGTCAGGCCCGCCGGGCCCGGGTCGTCCGGGAAGATCCAGCGGATCGGGTGGTTGACCGAGAAGACCCACCGCCCGCCCGGCCGCAGCACCCGGGCCACCTCGCGCATCACCTGCGCGGAGTCGGCGACGAAGGGCACCGCGCCGAAGGCGGAGCAGGCCAGGTCGAAGGCGCCGTCGGCGAAGGGCAGGGCCTCGGCCCCGGCTTGAACCAGCGGCACCGCGGGGCCGCCGGCGGCCATGGCGGCCTGACCCCGTTCGAGCATCCGGCGTGAGAGGTCCAGTCCGACCGGGTGCGCCCCGTGGCCGGCCAGCCAGCGCGAGCAGGGCGCCGAACCGCAGCCGATCTCCAGGATCCGCTTGCCCTCGATATCGCCGAGCAGGTGCATGTCGCCCTCGTGCAGGCCCTCCGGGCACCAGACGAATTCGCCGCCGGGGGAGTCCACGCCGAGGAAGTCGGCGTGCGTCTCGTGGTACTGGTCGGCGTCGGCGTCCCACCAGCGCCGGTTGGCCCGTTGACTGTCGGCCGAGTCGATCCGGGCGCGCGTGGTCCCGGTGGTTCCGAGCAGTGCGTTTGCTTGCGCATGGCGATCTTCCGACACGCCCGTCACCATATCCCGGCGTGGCGCGGTACCGGTTTGCCCGGGCAGACCAAGGTCGCGTACGCTGAACGTCGCGGATGCCCTGTGCCCTGCTGTGTTCGACCCTCGGAGATAACGATCCGCCGACGGTTACAGAGTATCGAGTTACAGAGCGCCCGTGCTGAGTTTCACGAGTGGGGTTTGCGGTACGTTCCTTGTGTCCGTCGTCGCATCGTCGCGGTGAGAACGCAGCGTACCGAAAGTTCCAATGTCCGCAACCGACCACAATCCGTCCGGAGCAAACCGACACATGCCCACCACCGTCACCTCGCCGCAGGTAGCCGTCAACGACATCGGCTCTGCCGAGGATTTCCTCGCCGCCATCGACGCCACGATCAAGTACTTCAACGACGGCGACATCGTCGAAGGAACCATCGTCAAGGTCGATCGCGACGAGGTCCTGCTCGACATCGGTTACAAGACCGAAGGCGTCATCCCCTCCCGCGAACTCTCCATCAAGCACGATGTCGACCCGAACGAGGTCGTTTCCGTGGGCGATGAGGTCGAGGCGCTTGTTCTCACCAAGGAGGACAAGGAAGGCCGCCTGATTCTGTCGAAGAAGCGGGCGCAGTACGAGCGTGCGTGGGGCACCATCGAGGAGCTCAAGGAGAAGGACGAGGCCGTCAAGGGCACCGTCATCGAGGTCGTCAAGGGCGGCCTGATCCTGGACATCGGCCTGCGTGGCTTCCTCCCCGCCTCCCTCGTCGAGATGCGTCGCGTCCGTGATCTCCAGCCGTACGTCGGCAAGGAGATCGAGGCCAAGATCATCGAGCTGGACAAGAACCGCAACAACGTGGTCCTGTCCCGCCGTGCGTGGCTCGAGCAGACCCAGTCCGAGGTCCGCAGCGAGTTCCTGCACCAGCTGCAGAAGGGCCAGGTCCGCAAGGGTGTGGTCTCCTCGATCGTCAACTTCGGTGCCTTCGTGGACCTGGGCGGCGTCGACGGCCTGGTGCACGTCTCCGAGCTGTCCTGGAAGCACATCGACCACCCGTCCGAGGTCGTCGAGGTCGGCACCGAGGTCACCGTCGAGGTGCTCGACGTCGATCTGGACCGCGAGCGCGTCTCCCTGTCGCTGAAGGCGACTCAGGAAGATCCGTGGCGTCAGTTCGCCCGCACCCACGCGATCGGCCAGATCGTCCCGGGCAAGGTCACCAAGCTGGTTCCGTTCGGTGCGTTCGTGCGCGTCGAAGAGGGCATCGAGGGCCTGGTGCACATCTCCGAGCTGGCCGAGCGCCACGTGGAGGTCCCGGACCAGGTCGTGGCCGTCGGCGACGACGCGATGGTCAAGGTCATCGACATCGACCTGGAGCGTCGCCGGATCTCGCTGTCGCTGAAGCAGGCGAACGAGGATTACCACGCCGAGTTCGACCCGTCGAAGTACGGCATGGCCGACAGCTACGACGAGCAGGGCAACTACATCTTCCCCGAGGGCTTCGACGCCGAGACCAACGAGTGGCTCGAGGGTTCGGACAAGGTCCGGGAAGAGTGGGAAAGCCGCTACGCCGAGGCCGAGCGCCGGCACAAGATGCACACCGCTCAGATGGAGAAGATGGCGGCCGACGCCGCTGCCGAGGCTGCCAACGGCACCGCCGCCGGCAACTACTCCTCCGAGAGCGGCTCGCAGGCTTCCTCCTCCTCCAGCAGCACCGAGTCGGCCGGCGGTTCGCTGGCCAGCGACGCGCAGCTGGCGGCGCTGCGGGAGAAGCTCTCCGGCAACGCCTGAGTTCACTGGTACCACCTCGAAGGCCCCGATCCACTGGATCGGGGCCTTCGGGCTTTCTAGGCGGCGGCGACGGTGAAACGGCGCTGGCGGAACTGTGGTCGTTCCGCCTCGTCGAGCAGGGCGACCGCCAGATCCTCGGCCGAGATGTCGGCCTCGGCGGGCAGCATCTGGTCGCCGCCGAGCCGATATCGGCCGGTGCGCTCGCCGGGGTCGATCCGGCCGGAGGACGGGCTCAGATAGGTCCAGTCGCGGTTGGACAGGCGGTAGACATTCAACGCCTCGCGCAGGGCCAGCACCACCGTGCGATATTCCGCGGGCACCCCGAGGACGTCGGTGAGAACGGTGGTGAATTCCGTTCCGGTATCGACCAATTGGATGCCGGGCGCGACTTCCAGGCTGCCGCCGCCGCCCACCGCGAGCAGCCGGATCTCCGGCCGCTGCTCCAGCGCGCGGACCATGGCCCGCGCGCCGAGCACGAAATTCTCCGCCTTGGCGATGGTGTCCGCGATCCCGTGCCCCGCGTTGACGGCGCTGATCACCACGTCGTGGCCCGCGATGGCGCCGCTGATGCTCGCGGCGTCCAGCCAATCCGCCACCCGCCAGGTCGCGCCGTCCGAGGCGGCCGGAAACCGGGCCGCGTCCCGCGCGAAGGCGGTGACCTGGTGTCCGCGCCGCTGCGCCTCGGTCACCACCCGGGCCCCGATGACACCGGTCGCGCCGAAAACTCCGATCTTCATGCCACTCCTAGCTACATGCCGTGCATTTACTACACGGCGTTCAGTGTCTGCATGGGTGATAGTAGCCAAACGCTGTAGAGTGTCAACCGTGGTGCAGGAAGTGCAGAGTCGGCGCGAACGCCTGCGTGCCGAGGCGACGCGGGAGATCAAGGCGATCGCCCAGCGGCTGCTGGCCGAAAGCGGCCCGGACGCGGTCACGCTGCGGGCGATCGCCCGCGAGATGGGCATGACGGCCGGCGCCCTCTACGGCTACTTCGCCACCCGCGACGACCTGATCACCACCCTCATCTCCGACGTCTACACCGAACTGGTCGACCGCGTCGAAGCCGCGCGCGACGCGGTGCCCGCCGCTGATCCGGCGGGTCGTGTCCTGGCCTGGGGGACGACGGTGCGGGAATGGGCGGTGGCGAATCCCGCCGGGTTCCGCCTGATCTACGGCGACCCGGTCCTCGGCTATCAACCGCCTCCCGGCGGCCCCGCCCGCGCGGCCGAACTGCGCGCCTGCGACGGCCTGGTCGGGCTGGTCGCCGCGGCCTGGCCGCAGGCCGCCGCCACCCAGACCTTCGCCGACACGACCTGGTCCGACTTCGACCCCGACCTGGTCGCGCACGTCCGCGCCGACTTCCCCGACCTGCCACCCTCCGCGCTGGGTCTGGCTCTGCGCATGTGGGGCCGCATGCACGGCTTGGTCGCCCTGGAGATCTACGGTCACCTGCGTCCGCAATCGCAGGACCCAGCCCGCCTATATCACGCCGAAATGCTCGACCTGGTCCGTTCTCTCGGCCTCTGACCGAACCGGCCGCTTCGCTGTGCGGGTCCGGATCGCTCCGCAAATCCACTGGGGGACGGGGTGATTGCCCGGTACTGTGCGGCGCATGGGGAGCGATCCGGGTAAGAACACGTATTTGGACCAGGTGGTGGCGCAGTCGGCCGCGCTCGAGGACGATCTGCGCACGCGCAAGCCGGTGCCGCCGCTGCCGCCGGCGGCGAGCGCGCCCGCACCCGCCGGGGCGTCCGGCGAGCCGCGCGCGCGACGGGGGCGCGGAGCGCTGGCCAAGCGCGCCGAGCGCGTCGGGACGACGCCGCAGGGGGAGGGGACGGGGCCGGTGGAGGTGCGGGTCACCGGGTTCTGGCGCTGGCAGACGGTGCTGGTGCCGCCCAATGCCTTTGTGGTGCATACCCGCCGGGGCCGCAGCGAGCCGATGCACATCGGGCTCGGCGTGTCGTTCGGCTTCAACCCGGCCACCGATTCCTACCTGGTGGTGCCGGGCGCGATGCAGACCATCCTGATCAACGCCTACTGCATCTGCAGCGAACTGCAAGGCGTGCTGGTGCAGGGTTACGTGCAGTGGATCATCGAGGATTTCGGCACCGCGTACCGGAAGCTGGATTTCTCCGATCCCGTGGATCCGATGCGGCTGGTCAATATTCAGCTGCGCGAGCAGGCCGAGGCCGCCATCAAGGACAAGGTGTCCACGATGGGCGTGCGGGATGTGCTGAGCGACAAGCAACCCATCATCGAGGAACTCACCGCCCGGCTGCGCGCCGTCGCCGAGGGTTCGGCCGATGCCGCCAACGGCGACCGCGGGCTCGGCCTGCGCATCGTCACCGTGCAGATCAAGGAGGCGGTCGTCAGCTCCGCCACCCTGTGGGAGAACCTGCAGAAGCCCTACCGCAGTGAGCAGAACCAGGTCGCCCGGCTCGCGGAACTCGCCGCGCAGGAGGTGATCTCGGCCCGCGAGACGGCCGCGCATCGCGCGGCCGAGGAACGTCGCATCGAGAACGAACGCGAACTCGCCGAGCTGCGGGCTCGCAACGAGGCCAACCGCTTCGACCGGGAAACCGTCGAGCAGCTGCGCCGGACCACGCGCGAGCACGATGATCAGCGCGCGGTCGCCGACCTGGCCCAGGAGACGGCGCTGCACGCGCTGCGCCTGGAACGTGAGCAGCACGACCAGCAGGTCGAGAATCTGCGCCGCCGGCTGGAGTTGCGGGGGCAGGAGCTGGACGGCGAATTGTCCCGTGCCGCGGCCACATCGCAGGCCCAGCACAACGCCGAGCTGCTCGCGCTGGAGCGGGAGCGGGTCCGCGTGGACACCGCGAACACGCAGAACGCCGCCAACCTGCAGGCCCAGCTCGTCGACGGGCTCCCCGAGATCGTCGGGCAGCTGCCCAAACCGGCGGAGCTGAAGTCCTATCAGATCGGCGGCGATCTCTCCGCGGTGTCCGCGCTGCTGAGTCAGCTCGGCGCGGTGCTCGAAACCTGGTCGGCGGCAAAGGGGTCCGAGCCGGGCCCGCACTGAGCCACGTTATGGCGTAAGTCACTACGATACTGACAATCACTGTCAGTAAGCATACGATGCCGCCATGCACGTACTCACTCGCAGTGACCTGGACGACGTCGAGCTGACCCCGGCCGAGGTGATCGACCTAGTGGGCGAGGCGTATCGCGCCTTCGCGCAAGGGGATTCCTGCTGCCCGGTCAAACTGATGATGCCGCTGCCGCAGCCGGAGCGGGACGCGGTGTCGTACTCGATGCTGGGTTACGACGGCTCGCTCGAACACCTCGGCTTCAAGACGTCCTACCGCCAGGGCAGCCAGAGCGCCGAAAAGTACTACACGACAATCAGTTTGTACGACGACGCGACCGGCCTGCCGTTCGCGTTCATGGACTGCCAGCGGGTCGGGGCGGCCCGCACCCCGGCCACCACGGCGCTCACCGCCCGGCACTGCGCCCGGCCCGGCGCGACCAGCGCGCTGATGATCGGCACCGGCGTGCAGGGCCGCAACACCCTGCCGTACCTGCTGACCGCGCTGCCCGGGCTGGAAACCCTGCGGCTGTTCGGCACCCATCCCGACGGCATCGCCGACAGCGTCGCCACGATGCGCCGCTGGTTCCCCGATCGTGAGGTCGAGCTCGTCACGGACGTGCCCGCGGCGGTCGCCGGCTCCGACATCGTGGTGGTCGCCTCCGGCCGCGCGGCGCATCCGCCGGTGCGCACCGACTGGCTGCCGCCGGGCGGCCTGCTGGTCTCGGTGGCCAGCAAGGGCGTGGCGAGCGGGGCGCTGCGGCAGGCCGATTACGCGATCGCGACCAGCACCGGCCAATTGGGCGTCACCGGAACGCGATTGGCCGGACCCGACGGCACGGTGCACATCGACGCGGAACTGCCGGAGATCGTCGCCGGCCGGGCGCCGGGCCGGCGCGCCGACACCGACCGGGTGTTCGCCTTCGCCAGCGGCATGATCATCACCGACATCCCGGTGGCGCACGCCCTGGCCACCCGCGCGGTGGCGGCCGGTCGCGGACAGCAGGTGCGACTGTGGACCTGACCCTCGACCGGATGGCGCTGCCCGCCCTGGAACAGCCGTGGCAGCGCCGGGCGCGCGCGGATCCGCACCTGCTGTTCGACATCCAGCACGCCCTCGGCGGCCCCTTCCACGTGCTCTATCCGGAGCAGTTCGCCGCGAACCTGCGCGCCTTCCACGACACGCTCGCCGCTCACCGCGTCGCGGGCCGGGTCTATTTCGGCAAGAAGGCGAACAAGGCGGGGTGCTGGCTCGACGTGGCAGCCGACCAGGGCGGCGCGGTGGACGTGGCGAGCGCGCCGGAGTTGGTGCACGCGCTGGCGCACGGTGTGCGCGGCCGCGACATCGGCGTGACCGGCGCCGCCAAGACCGCCGACCTGCTGCGGCTGGCCGCCCGGCACGACTGCGTCGTGGCCGTCGACGCCCTCGACGAACTCGAACGCCTCGCCGTGCTCGCGGCCGGCGCGGGCCGGGTACGAGTCCTGTTGCGCCGCTTGCCGCCGAGCGCGCCGCACAGCCGATTCGGGCTCTCCGACACCGATCTCGACCAGGCCATCGCGCGGTGCGGACAGCTCCCGGGCATCGAGCTGATCGGCTTCTCCTTCCATCTCGACGGCTACCAGGTCCGGCCGCGCGCCGAACTCGCCTACGACCTGCTGTCCTGGTGTGCCCGGGCGCGGGCGCAGGGGCACCCGATCGCCGCGATCTCGCTCGGTGGCGGCTTCGCCTGCAACTACCTGGACCCGGCCGACTGGGCGCGGTTCCTCGAGCACGACAGCGGCGAGTTGTTCCATGCGGGAAAGCGTTTCGAGAAGTTCTACCCCTACGCCCAGGAACCCGCCGGGGCGGCCATGCTCGACGCCATCCTGGCCACCGGCTTCGACGGCCGCGCACTGGCCGGGCACCTGCGCGCCGCGGGCATCGAACTGTTCCTCGAACCCGGCCGCGCTCTGCTCATCGACGCCGGTTTCACGGTTTTCCCCGTGCTCGGCTTCAAACGCAATGCCGCGCACGGCATCACGACGGTGCAGGGCCTGAGCATGAGCGTGTCCGAGCAGTGGAAGGGCAGCGAGTTCCTGCCCGACCCGATCCTGGTGCCGCGCGCGATCGACCCGGACGCGACCCCCGTCGCCTCCTGCGTGGGCGGGTCCAGCTGCATGGAGTACGACGTGCTGACCTGGCGCAAGATCGTGCTGCCGCAACGCCCGGAATGCGGTGACCTGCTGCTCTATCCGAACACCGCCGGATATCAGATGGACAAGAACGAGAGCGAGTTCCATCAGCTGCCGTTGCCGCCCAAAGTGGTGCTCACCGACGACGGCGACCGGCTGCGCTGGCGGTTGGACCGGTGACGCGCCTGCCCCGGATCGCCGCCACCGCGCCGCGACCGGAGAACGTCGTCCGCCATGCCTCCGAATTGATCGGCGCCACACCGCTGCTGGAGCTCACCCGCACCGGCGGGGGCAGCCGGCTGCTGCTGAAGCTGGAGCAGTTCAATCCGACCGGCTCGGCGAAGGTGCGCATGGCACGGGAAATGGTGCTCCAGGCTGAACGCGAAGGGCGGCTGCGCCCCGGCGGGCACATCGTCGAACCCACCTCCGGCAATACCGGGACCGGGCTGGCCCTGATGGCGCTGGAGCGCGGGTACCTGTTCACCGCCGTGGTCGACGGGCACGCCGCCGCCGACAAGCTGCGGGCCATGAAAGCCATGGGGGCGCGCCTGGTTCGGGTCGAGGGCCCCGCCGCGGGCGGTCCGAGCACCGTCGAGCGGCGGCGAGTGGCGGCCGAGATCGCGGCGGCCACCGGGGCGTATCGCCCCGACCAGCACAACAATCCGCACAACAACGCGGGTTATCGCGAGCTGGCCGCGGAGTTGCACGCCGACCTGCACAGCGACGTCGACTACCTGGTCGGCGCGGTCGGAACCGGTGGATCCCTGTGCGGCACGGTCGAAGAGCTGCGCCGGCTCGGGTCGGGTGTGCGCGCGATCGGAGTCGAGCCGGCGGGGTCGATCATCTTCGGCGGCGCGGCCGGACGCTACTGGCAGTCCGGTGCGGGCAGCCCGGCTGGGTTCCCGGTCGGCGGCAATGTCGACTACGCCGCCATCGACGAGAACTGCCGGATCGGTGACGTGGACGCCTTCGCCACGGCCCGGGTGGTGGCGCGCCGGATCGGCATCCTGATCGGCGGCACCGCGGGCGCGGCGGTCTTCGCGGCCCTGCGGCGGCTGGTGCACCGGCCCGCCGGCAGCACCACGGTGGTGCTGGTGTGCGACGCGGGGGAGAAGTACCTCGACACGGTGTACGACACCGAGTGGCTGCGGGCGCGCGGCCTGTATTCGGAAGCGGCGCAACGGCGTGTCCTGGGAATGTTCGAAGCCTACGACGCCTCGGTGCGCCTGGCCGCCGCCGATGCCCGGCGCGCGGCGCGTGTGCTGGCCAAGACAGGGAGCTGAGCCATGAGATCTTCCACCGGCTATCGCGCGATCGTCGCGCTGGCCGCGCCGCTCGCGGGCATTCAGCTCGCGCAGGTCGCGCTCACCACCGTGGACCTGGCCATGTTCGGCCTGCTCGGCGTCACCGCCGTGGCGGCGGGTGGCCTGGCGCTGCTGCTGTACAACCAGATTCGGACCATGTGCGTCGGAATGGTCACCGGCGTCGGCAACCTGGTGGCCGCCGCGGCCGGGCGCGGTGAGAAACGCACCGGCAGCGGAGAACTCGACGATCAGGCGCGCGCCGAGGTACGCGGCTACGTGCGCGCGGGACTGGCCGCGGCGACGCTGACCGCGACGGTGGGCGCGCTGCTGCTGGTGGCGCTCGGCTTCGGGCTGGCCTGGCTCGGCCAGGACCCGGCCGTGCTGGAACTGGCCCGCCCGATCCTGTGGACCCTGGCCCCGGGGCTGCTGCCGATGCTGTGGCTGAACGTGTTGCGGCAGTACGCGGTCGGGATGCGGCGGGCCGGCTCGCTGCTGCGGGTGACGCTGCTGTCCATCGCCGTCAACGCCGGATTGAACGCGCTGTTCCTGTTCGGGTGGTTCGGCCTGCCCCGGCTCGGGGCGGCCGGAATCGGCCTGTCCACCACGCTGGTTCAGCTGTGGACCTTCGGTGTCTACCTGGCCATCGTGCGCCGGGACCCGGTGCTGGGCCCGCTGCTCTCGTTGCGGGTGCGGCGCGCCGAGCCCGCGACCGTGCGGCGGATCGTCGCGCTGGGCACGCCGATCTCGCTCACCTACGGCGCGGAGGCGGCCGTGACCTCGGTGGCGACCCTGCTGATGGGCGGGTTCGGCCCGGCGGCGCTGGCGGCGAGCACCATCGTGAACCAGCTGGCCTACATCGTCTATCAGGTGAATATCGGCCTGTCCCAGGGCTCGTCGATCCTGGTGAGCCGGACCGTGGGGCACGGCGACCGGGCCGGCGTAGGCGGCATCGCCCGCCGGGCGTTCACCCTCGGGTTCGGGTTCATGACCGTGGTCGGCGGGTGCTACGCGCTGTTCCCGGACGCGGTGCTCGCCCCGTTCCTCGGCGTGCGGCACGACGACGACGCCGTGCTCGCGGCCGCCGCGGTCCTGCTGTGGTTCGCGATCGCGCAGCAGTACTGCAAAGGCTCGCAGAACCTCGGTATCGGGCTGCTGCGCGGTCTGGGCAACACCGGAGCCGGACTGCGCACCACGCTGATCGGCTACTTCGCGGTCGGCGTCCCCGCGATGGCGCTGTTCGGCTACGGCCTGGACTGGCGCGGCCCCGGCGTCTGGCTCGGCCTGTGCCTGGGCTTCGCGACAACCGCCGCATTGGTCTGGCGAACATTTCTGCGCGAAGTGCGCACCACATCCGAACCCGCATTGCCCGCACTGGTCTGACGGCGAAAGCGGTGGCCCGGCCGGAAATGGCGGGCCACTGCGCGGTCAGCTCATGCGGCGGTCGCGGTAGCGGGTGCGGGAGCCCAATAGACGGCCGCCGTCGAGCGTTTACGCATCGCGGCGAAGCTGTGCCGGGCGGGACTGAGCAACGTGGTTAACCAAGAGCGGCGATGCTCGGTGAGCGCGGCCGCGACGGCGGGGATGTGGATGCAGTGCACGCCCCCCGCCTTACCCAAACGGTGGCGACCCGTCTGGTGGATTTTGGTGCCCAATGGTGTTCCTTTGCTAGCTGGTTCTCTGGCCTGGATCGCCTGCGCGGAAGATTAGCCGAAGAAATGGCCGCCGCAGAGTATTTTGCGAGAGTAATTGGGGTGGCGTGTCGGAAAGTTCGCGGGTCCCGGCCCGCTTCCGCCGAAAATGTTGCGAAATGGTCTCGACGTCGTCACGGATCGGGCAAAGGTTTGCCGGGCGGGTGAAAGCGACTGTGGCGGTGGGTAATCAGCCACCCCGCGCGCCGGGGCCGTGGGTGGTGCACGGGCCTGGGGGCGGCGAATGCGAGACTGGTCCGATGTTGCGGATCGGCCTCACCGGAGGCATGGGAGCGGGTAAGTCCACGGTGGCGCGGATTCTCGCCGAGCACGGCGCGGTCGTTATCGATTCCGATGTACTGGCCCGGGAAGTCGTGGCGCCGGGCACCGAAGGACTGGCCGCGCTGGTGGCCGCGTTCGGTGCGGATATTCTGGCCGCCGACGGCAGCCTGGACCGCCCGGCACTGGCGGCGCGCGCGTTCGCCGACGACGAGTCCCGCGCCACGCTGAATTCGATTACCCACCCGCTGGTCGGAAAGCGCACCGCCGAATTGATCGCCGCGGCCGCTCCGGACGCGATTCTGGTGCAGGATATCCCGCTGCTGGTCGAGAATGGGCTTGCGCCTTTGATGAATCTGGTGCTGATCGTCGACGTCGACGCGGAAACGCGGGTCCGCCGGCTCGTCGAATTCCGGGGCGTCGACGAAAGCGACGCCCGCGCCCGCATTTCGGCCCAGGCCACCGACGAACAGCGCCGGGCGGCGGCGGACGTACTGCTGGACAACAGCGGCGCGCCCGGCGCGATCGACGCCGTGGTGGATCGGCTCTGGCACGAACGGCTGGTGCCGTTCGAGGCGAACAAGCGCACCCGGACACCCGCCCCGAAGGGCGCGTTGCGCCTGGCGCCGGCCGATCCGGAGTGGGCCGCGCAGGCGCAGCGCTTGATCGCCCGGCTCTGGGTGGCCTGCGGTGCGGCGGCCACGCGCATCGATCACATCGGATCCACCGCCGTGCCGGGCCTGGACGCCAAGGACGTGCTCGACTTCCAGATCACCGTCGCGGACCTGGCGGCCGCCGACGGTCTGCGAGAGGCGTTGGCGGAGGCCGGTTTCCCGCGCAAGCAGGACATCGTCGCCGACAATCCGAAGCCGGGCACCGCGGATCCGGCGCTGTGGGCCAAGCGCCTGCACGGCTCCGCCGACCCGGGCCGTCCGGCCAATGTGCACCTGCGGGTCGCGGGCAGCCCCGGGCAGCGCTTCGCGCTGGACTTCCGGGACTGGCTGCGCGCCGACGCCGACGCGCGCGCGGAGTATCTGGCGGTGAAGCGCGAGGCCGAGGCCAAGGCCGCCGGGCTGACCGGCCCGGCGGCGGCCGAGGCCTACTACGGCGTCAAGGAGCCGTGGTTCGACGCGGCCTACGCCCGGCTGAGCTGACTCAGCGCCAGGTCAGCTCGATGTCCTGGCTCGCCAGCCAGCGTTCCAGCGAATAGCCGTTGGCGGCAATGCCATCCATGGTGACGGCGGCCTGCTCGATCGCCGCCTGCGCCTGGCTCAGCTCGAGGAAGCCCGCGGCGTGCGCGGCCAGCAGTTCGTCCACGTCGAGCAATTCGGAATCGCGCCCGGTGCGCACGGTGATGTCGAGGTAGTGGTCGACCGACTTCCATCTCTGGGCCCCGACCTGGCTGTACTCGCCCAGATCGAGGTAGTAGTCCTGGTCGCGCCGGTGCGCCGGGTTGTAGTGGAACACGGTGGCGCGCAACGACAGTGCCGGCAGCAGCCAGGACTCGATGTAGTGGAACTCCACGTGATCGGAGGAGCGCGCCATGTACAGGCCCCAGGGCGCTACCTGGTAGCTGTCGACCTCGCGCACGAACCCCTTGGGGTCCGTGTTGGTCCGGCTCGCGAGATCGAAATACTCGACCTTGGGCGGGTGCAGGTCCACTGCCGGTGCCTGTGTCATGCATCCAGAATCTACCGTCGACCGGCTCACGTCGAGTCGTAGCGGTTGCTGAATTGTTTCGTGCGCGACCGCGGGCCCTTACATCCAGGTGAGCGCGACGCCGTGGGCGGCCAGCCAGCGCCGCACGTCGTAGTCGTGGGCGGCCAGTCCGTGCAGCGCCGCGTTCGCGTCGGCCAGGGCCTTGCGGCACTGCTCGGCGCTGACCAGCCCGGCGGAGTGGGCGGCCAGCAGTTCGTCCACCCCGCGCAGCTCGGCGGACTGATCGCCGCGGACGACGACCGCCAGGTAGTGGTCGACCGCCTTCCAGCGGCGCGGCGCGATCCGGCTGTACTCGCCGATCTCCAGGCGGTAATCGCGGCTGGCGTGGCAGCCGGGGCGGGCGTGCACCAGGGTGGCGCGCAGCGACAGCTCGGGCAGCAGCCAGGACTGCAGGAAGTGCGTCCGGTCGATGATGCGGGCGAGATAAAGCCCCCAAGGTTCGACGTGGAAGCACTCGACCGGCCGGACGAAGCCTCTGGCGTCGGTATTGCTCAACTCCGCGAGATCGAAGTATTCGACGTAGGGCCGATGGACCGGGACCGGCGCCGGACCGGGAAGCGAGTCGAGCCGACCGCCCGCGGTAGCGGGGATCGGGCGACGCATTCCCCGTGCCATGTAACCGGCGACGCCGGTGACGGTCGGCGCGGCGACAAGCAGCGGAAGCAGAGCGCTCATGGCGAGCTCCTTCACCAAGGGGGTGGACCCAGATCAGGCTACTCCTGGAGTACCCCGCCGCCACCGTGTCCAATGTTGCGTTTCGGTGTCCAATTCGATTGGCACGCTGGACATTTCGCGCGCATTACGCTTGCAGTGGGATTCCTTTACCGCGGCGGCCGCTAAGCGGGGAAACATGCCGACCGGTCGGATGATGAGACATCGATCACCCGGATCCGCGGTCTGCTCCCGCGGGCGGGCGGAACTTGTCGGTGCCGCGTTCTAGGCTGGTGAGCATGGCTTTCGCAACCGAGATCCCCGCCGAGGGCGACCGTCCGCTGGCGCATTCGGAGTTCCGGCCCGTCGGCGAGATCGAGCGCACCGACGCCCGGTTCGAGGTGGTCAGCGAGCACAAACCCGCCGGTGACCAGCCCGCCGCGATCGCCGAGCTGGAGCGCCGGGTCAATACCGGCGAACGCGATGTCGTCCTGCTCGGCGCGACGGGCACCGGCAAGTCGGCCACCACCGCCTGGCTCATCGAGAAGCTGCAGCGCCCCACCCTGGTGATGGCGCCGAACAAGACGCTGGCCGCGCAGCTGGCCAACGAGCTGCGCGAGATGCTGCCGAACAACGCCGTCGAGTACTTCGTCTCCTACTACGACTACTACCAACCCGAGGCGTACATCGCCCAGACCGACACCTACATCGAGAAGGACAGCTCGATCAACGACGATGTCGAGCGGCTGCGGCACTCGGCCACGTCGAGCCTGCTCTCGCGCCGCGATGTCGTGGTGGTGGCGTCGGTGTCCTGCATCTACGGCCTGGGCACGCCGCAGTCCTACCTGGATCGCTCGGTGCAGCTCGAGGTCGGCGAGGAGATCGATCGCGACGCGCTGCTGCGGCTGCTGGTCGACGTGCAGTACACCCGCAACGACATGTCCTTCGTGCGCGGCTCGTTCCGGGTGCGCGGCGACACGGTCGAGATCATCCCCTCCTACGAGGAGCTCGCGGTCCGCATCGAGTTCTTCGGCGACGAGATCGAGGCGCTCTACTACCTGCACCCGCTCACCGGCGACGTGGTCCGCCAGGTGGAGCGGCTGCGTATCTTCCCGGCCACGCACTACGTCGCCGGTCCGGACCGGATGGAACGCGCCGTGCGGGAAATCGAGGCCGAACTCGAACAGCGCCTGGCCGAATTCGAGCGCCAGGGCAAGCTGCTGGAGGCGCAGCGGCTGCGCATGCGCACCCAGTACGACCTCGAGATGATCCGCCAGGTCGGGTTCTGCTCCGGCATCGAGAACTACTCGCGCCACATCGACGGCCGCCCCGCCGGTTCCGCGCCGGCCACCCTGCTCGATTACTTCCCCGACGATTTCCTGCTCGTCATCGACGAGTCGCACGTGACGGTGCCGCAGATCGGCGGCATGTACGAGGGCGACATGTCGCGCAAGCGCAACCTGGTGGAGTACGGCTTCCGGCTGCCCTCGGCGGTCGACAACCGCCCGCTCACCTGGGAGGAGTTCGCCGACCGGATCGGGCAGACGGTCTATCTGTCGGCCACGCCCGGCCCGTACGAGCTGGGCCAGGCCGGCGGCGAGGTGGTCGAGCAGGTCATCCGCCCGACCGGCCTGGTGGATCCGAAGGTCATCGTCAAGCCGACCAAGGGCCAGATCGACGATCTGGTGCACGAGATCCGCCTGCGCACCGAGCGCGACGAGCGCGTGCTGGTCACCACGCTCACCAAGAAGATGTCCGAGGATCTCACCGACTACCTGCTCGGGCTCGGCGTGCGCGTGCGCTACCTGCACTCCGAGATCGATACCCTGCGCCGGGTCGAGCTGCTGCGCCAGCTGCGGCTGGGCGAGTACGACGTCCTGGTCGGCATCAACCTGCTGCGCGAGGGTCTCGACCTGCCCGAGGTCTCGCTGGTCGCGATCCTCGACGCCGACAAGGAAGGCTTCCTGCGCAGCAGCACCAGCCTCATCCAGACCATCGGCCGCGCCGCCCGCAACGTCTCGGGCGAGGTGCACATGTACGCCGACAAGATCACCGACTCGATGCAGCACGCCATCGAGGAGACCGATCGCCGGCGCGCCAAACAGGTGGCCTACAACGAGGAAATGGGCATCGACCCGCAGCCGCTGCGCAAGAAGATCGCCGACATCCTGGATCAGGTCTATCAGGAGGCCGACGATTCCGAGGTCGCCGTCGGCGGCTCCGGCCGCAATGCCAGCCGCGGCCGGCGCGCGCAGGGCGAGCCGGGCCGCGCCGTGAGTGCCGGGGTCTACGAGGGCCGCGACATCAAGTCGATGCCGCGCGCCGAACTCGCCGATCTGGTCAAGGAACTCACCGCTCAGATGATGAACGCGGCCCGCGAGCTGCAATTCGAGCTGGCCGGCCGCCTGCGCGACGAGATCGCCGACCTGAAGAAGGAACTGCGCGGCATGGACGCCGCCGGGCTGAGCTGAGTCGTGATGCCCGGCAGCGGTTCCCGCGGTTCAGCTCTGGGTGGCCATCCACTCGTTCACCCGGCGCTCGGCCTCCTCGCGGGGGACGTCCTCCACCCGGGTCATGACGGCCCAGCGGTGGCCGAACGGGTCGATGACGACGCCGAAGCGGTCGCCGGTGACGAAGGTCTGGGGTTCCTCGGCGGTGCGCGCGCCGTGCTCGCGGGCGCGGGCGATGGTGGCGTCGACGTCGGGGCAGTAGTGCACGATCGAGGTGTGCACCCATTCGCCGTTGGGCGCCTGCACGCCGTTGTCGGGGATGGGCATGCCCATCTGCAGGGTGGAGTCGCCGATCTTCAGCTCGGCGTGGGCGGGCTGGCCGTCCGGGAGGTCGTTGCGGCTGATCACCTCGGCGCCGAACACGGCGGTGTAGAACTCCAGGGCCTTGTTGGCGTCGGCCACAGCCAGGAAGCAGGTGATCGAGTGGTAACCGGCGGGGATCGGATTCACGGTGTTCGTCATGCCGATAATGCTGCTCGGCGGCCCGGAAATGGTCTTGTAAGAACGCGACACCGCGATCGGCGGCGGCGGTAATGCCGAAATGGACCCCGGCCACCGCGCCCCTGGACGGGGCCAAGGGGATTCTGCATCCGGCCGAGCAGGCCAGGCACCGCGTGCTGAATCGGCTGCCCGTGGGCCCGGCGCTCACGGAATTCGTCGACTGGTACTGGTCGGTGCGCTGGGATCTGCGCGGCCGGGAGCCGTATTCGGCCGAGGTGCTGTCGTTTCCGTGCGTCAACGTCACCTTCGAACGCGACGGCGCCCGGGTCGGCGGATTCGTCAACGGCGTGTGCACCACCAAGTACATTCGCGAATTGTCCGGAGCCGGAGAGACTTTCGGCGTGCGCTTCCGCGCCGGCGGCTTCGGCGCGTTCACCGGGATGGATGTCGGCACACTGCGTGACCGCGTCGTCGACCTGACGGAGGTTTTCCCGGACGCCGCCGAACTGTCCGACCGGGTGCTCGCGGAGCCGACCGACGAGCAGCGCCGCGCTCTGGTGGAGGCGTATCTGGCGCCGCGCGCCGCCGGCGCGGACGCGGCGTACCGGCTGGTGGTCCGGATCGTCACCGCGATGGCCGAGGATCCCGAACTCACCCGCGTCGATCAGGTCACCGAACGCTTCGATATTCCGATCCGCACCCTGCAGCGCCTGTTCCGCCGCTATGTGGGCGCCGCGCCGAAATGGGTGCTGCGCCGCTACCGGTTGCAGGACGGCGCCGACTTGCTCGCCCACGGCCGCACCGCGGATTTGGCGGCGCTCGCACTCGACCTCGGCTATTTCGATCAGGCGCATTTCTCCCGCGAGTTCGCCGCGGAAGTCGGAATGCCTCCGCTGGAATATGCCCGCAATTCGTTACGCTCGGCCCAGGAGTTCGCGCCCGAGGATTGAGCGGGGGCTCCGCCGGTATTTCCCCGCGCAGCGAATACTCGGAGAGGTGAGACTGTGGACGCAGTGGTGCTGATCGGCCGGGTGTTGTTCTCGGTGTTGTTCCTCGGCTCGGCAATGGGGCATTTCGGCAATACCGAGGCCATGGCCGGCTACGCGCAGAGCCAGGGGGTGCCCGCGCCCAAGGCCGGCGTGCTGGTGTCGGGTGCGCTGATGGTGCTGGGCGCGCTGATGGTGCTGCTCGGGATCTGGGCCGACGCCGGGATGCTGCTGCTGGCCCTCGTGCTGCTCCCGGTGACCTTCCTGATGCACGCCTTCTGGAAGGACTCCGATCCGCAGGCCAAGCAGGCGCAGATGGTCCAGTTCAACAAGAATCTGGCCCTGATCGGCGCGGCGCTGATGCTGTGCGCGTTCTTCGCCCACACCCCCGAACTCGGCCTCACCGTCACCGGTCCGCTTTTCGGTCGCTGAGCCGCCGTTTCGCCGCTGTGATGAATCTCCCAGGGCGGCAACCGTCTTCGGGAAAAGTTGTGATGCGTCACAGTAATGGCCGAGGCGAATTGGATCGGCGCTGGTAGCTTCGGCCCCGTGCCATTCACGCGCTGGAGGATCGCGGTGAAAGCCCGACACCGCGAAGTGTGATGTGTTGCGATTTCTGATATTTCCCCGCGTTTTGCGGCTATGGTCGACCGCAGTCGCCGCGACGGTGCTCCGACTTGCTCGGATGCGCCGTACGTAGGCACCCGACCCAAAGTTGGAGGAAAGATGACCGCCTACCGGACCATTGTTGTCGGTACCGATGGCTCGGACTCGTCGTACGTCGCCGTCGAGAAGGCCGCCGCGCTGGCAGGCGCGGCCGAGGCCACGCTGATCGTCGCCTGCGCCTACTACCCGACCGACGACCGCGACGTCGCCGCTGCCGCCGATGTGCTCAAGGAAGAGGCCTACCAGGTCCGCGGTTCCGCGCCGACCAACGAGATCCTGCGCATCGCCCGCGACCGCGCGGCCGCGGCCGGCGCGAAGGACATCGTGGAGCGCTCCGTGGTGGGCGAGCCGGTCGAGTCCCTGCTCAACCTCGTCCGCGAGGTCGAGGCCGATCTGCTCGTGGTCGGCAACCGGGGCCTGAACACCCTGGCCGGGCGCCTGCTCGGGTCGGTGCCCTCGGACGTGGCGCGCAAGTCGCGCTCGGACGTGCTGATCGTGCACACCGTCCGCTAGCCCGGACACCCCGAAGCCCCGTACCGCCCGGCGGTACGGGGCTTCGGTCGTCTCAGCGCAGGGCGCGCAGCACCTCGGGCAGCTCGCCGGTGTGGAACACGGTGAGCCGCTGGGTCGCCCGGGTCAGCGCGACGTAGAGATCGTTGAGCCCGCGCGGCGACTCGTCCAGGATGACCTGCGGCTGCACCAGGAACACCGCGTCGAATTCCAGGCCCTTCACCTCGTGCACGGTGAGCACCGACACCGACTCCCCGGCCAGCTCGGCGAATTCGGCCAGCAGCTCGTGCGGCACGATGACCGCGCTGGTGCCCGGCCCCTGCTCGCCGGCCACCGCCGCGCGCGTCGCCGGGAGCAGCTCGGCGGCCGGAACCCGGTGCGCCGCAGGCGGGTTCCCGCTCTCGCGCACCGAGCGCGGCACGGTGACGCCGGGATCGATGGCCGCGAGCACGTCGGCCGCCACCATCATGATCTCGGCGGGCGTGCGGTAGTTCACGGTCAGCTCGGTGAGCTTCCACCGTTGCGCCACATAGGGTTCCAGCATGCGCCGCCAGGACGTGGCGCCCGCCGGGTCGCCGGTCTGGGCGACGTCGCCGACCACGGTGATCCACCGATTCGGAATGCGCCGCATCACCATGCGCCAGGCCATCTCCGAAAGCTCCTGCGCCTCATCGACGATGACGTGGCCGTAGGTCCAGGTGCGGTCCCCGGCGGCGCGCTCGGCGGTGGTCTGGTTGGCGCGATAGGACTGCCGGTCGGCCAGCTGGGAGGCGTCGATCAGGTCGTAGGCCATCAGGATCTCGTCGGCGTCCAGCGCGTCCTCGACCTCGGCGGCGGCCGATCCGGCCAGGATGTCCAGCGCCTCCTGGGCCTCGGCGATCTGGGCGTGCCGGCGGCGGCGGGCCCGCTCGCGCTCCTCGCTGTCGTCGACGCCGAGCAGTTCGGCGAGCTCGTCGAGCAGCGGCGCGTCGGCCGCGCTGAACTCACCGGTGTCCGGGCGCGCGAGTTCGGCCCGGTCCGCCGCCGACAGCCCGGACGCGACGCGCTCGAGCCGCCGCGGATCGGCCAGCAGATCGCCCAGCACCTCCTGCGGCGACAGGATCGGCCACAGCTTCGCGATCGCGGCCTGCACCTCGGGATCGGATTTCATCTCGTCCCGGATCTCGGCGAGATCGGTGCGGCTGAGCAGACTTTGGCCCCCGGACAGATCCGCGCCCATGGTCTGGGCGACCTGATCGGTGAGCGCGTCGATGACCGAGCTCGCGAAGATCGGCCGCGCCAGGTTGTGCGCGCGGCGCGAGGACCGGGCCCGGCCCCGCGCGCGGGTGGCGATCTTGCGGTCCAGCGTCACCGGGTAGCCGTCGAAACTGAGCCGGATCGGTTCGGCCGGCGCTTCCTGACGGTCGCGCACCGCCTGCTTGAGCACCTCGAGAATGTCGAGTGAGCCCTTCAGCTCGCCCGCGCGCAGCGAATCCTCGCGGGTCGCCTTCACGCCGGGATACAGATCGCCGATCGTGGACAGCAGCACGCCGGTCTCGCCGAGCGAGGGCAGCACCTGCCCGATGTAGTCGAGGAAGGTCGCGTTCGGCCCGATGATCAGCACGCCGCTCTTGGCCAGCTGCTGGCGGTAGGTATAGAGCAGGAAGGCGGCGCGGTGCAGCGCGACGGCGGTCTTGCCGGTGCCCGGCCCGCCCTGCACCACCAGCACGCTCTTGTGCTCGGAGCGGATGATCGCGTCCTGTTCGGACTGGATCGTCTCCACGATGTCGTTCATGTGGCCGGTGCGCGCCGCGTTCAGGGCGGTGAGCAGGGCGCTTTCGCTGCCCACGCCGCCCTCGCCCTCGACCATGCCCGCGCGTTCGGCGGCCGCGAGGTCGAGGTATTCGTCGTTGACGGCGGTGACGCGGCGGTTGCGCGAGCGGATGTGGCGGCGTCTGGTCACGCCGTCCGGCGCGGCGGTGGTGGCCAGGTAGAAGGGCCGGGCCAGCGGCGCGCGCCAGTCCAGCAGCAGCGTCTCGTAGTCGTCCTTCTCGTCGAGGATGCCGAGGCGGCCGATGTAGCGGGCGGCCTCGTCGCCGTCCAGATCGATGCGCCCGAAACATAATCCGTGTTCCGCGGCGTCGTACTTGGCCAGATCCTCGTTGTAGAGCTGACTGAACGATTCGCGTTCACTGCGGGCCTGGGGCGTGCCGCCGGTCTCCAGCAGCACGGTTTTGAGACGGTTCTTCGCGTAGGCGCGCATGCCGTCGAGGCGGTCGTACAGTACCGACAGGTACGCCTGCTCCTGTTCGATCTCGCGGCTCTGTGCGAGGGGGTCGGGCAAACTGAACTCCTTGGGTCACCGCGTGAAAACAAGGTTGTCGAGTCTACTGCGAATTCTCCCGGCGTGCCGCCACCGCGGGCAGCGTCACCGGGTCGAAGTGCAGGACGGTGGGAAACGGCTCGTAGAAGTGGTGCAGCAGCGCCTTCCAGCGCTGGTATTCCGGCGCGCCGCGGAACCCCTCGACGTGATCTTCGAGGCGGTCCCACTCGACCAGCAGCAGGTAGTGCCCGGGCTGCTCCACGCAGCGCGAGAGCGTCAGCCGCCGGAAACCGGGCATGCCCGCGATGAGCGGCCGGGCCTCGGCGAAGGCGGCCTCGAAGGCGTCGGCCGACTCGGGGCGGACGGGCAGCAGGGCGTGTTCGATGATCACCCGGCAACCCTAGGACGCGTGCGTGTTGTTGGGCCGGCGTCCCTTGACGGTGGCCTCGCGGTCGCCCACCGGTTTGGCCCGGTACATCGCCACGTCGGCGTCGTGCAGCACGCCCTCGGGGGTGCGGTGATCCCCGGCCACCAGCTCGGTGACGCCGATCGAGGCGTTGACCTCGATCCGGTGCCCGCGCGCCACGATCGGCTCGGACATGGTCGAGCGCAGCCGCTGCACCAGTGCCTCGAGGTCTTCGCGGCGGGTCGGCCCGGCCAGCAGCACCAGGAATTCGTCGCCGCCGAGGCGGCCGACCACGTCGTCGCCGCGGAGCGCGCGTTGCAGCCGCTGCGCCACGATCTGCAGCACGGTGTCGCCGATCGCGTGGCCCAGGGTGTCGTTGATCGCCTTGAATCCGTCCAGGTCGATGAACAGCACGGTGGAGACGTGCTGGTCGCCGGACCTGCCGATCCCGCCGACGGCGTCGGCGGCCGTGCCCGAGGTGGCCAGCGCGGCCGCGAGCTGGGACAGGATCAGCGAACGGTTGGCCAGCCCGGTGAGCGAATCGTGGGTGGCCTGGTACTCCAATTGCCTGCGGCTGGCGCGGAATTCGGTGACGTCGGCGAAGGAGGAGACGGCGGGGGAGTCCGGGTCCTCGGGGTTGAGCAGCCGGCTGCTGCCCTGCAGCCAGCGGCGCTGCCCGTCGTTGCGATCGACGCCGAAGGTGTAGCCGGTGATGGTCTCGCCGGTCTCCAGGGTGCGCGCGATCGGGTGCCGGGTGGGCGGCAGCGGCTGGGCGTTGGCGTCCAGCAGCACCATGGGCAGCTCGTGGATGCTCAGGCCGACCAGTTCCTCGGGATGCTCGGGCCGGCCGAAGATGCGCCCGGCGGCCGGGTTCGCGGACATGATGTGGCCGCCGCGGTCGATGACGACCACACCCTCCTCCAACTGCGACACCACGGTGGTGAAGTAGTCCTCGGCCCGGCGCTGCGCCTGTTCGGCGGCGCGCTGCGCGGTGAGATCGTGGATGACCACCTGGTAGGCGAACTCGTGCTGCCAGGGGATGAGCACCGAGACCGTCTCCACCGGGACGGGGCGCGCGTCGTCCAGGCGCAGCAGCCGCATCTCGGTGGGGACGGAGGCGTCGCCGACGGCGGTGAGGTGGCTGATCCGGTCGAGCATGCCGGCCACGTAGTCGGGATGCACGAAGCCGGTGACGGGCCGGCCCACGATGTCCTCGGCCGTGCCCGCGCCCAGCAGCCGCACGGTGGCCCGGTTGACGTAGACGACGAGACCGGCCTGGTGCACACAGATCCCGTCCGGGGTGTGATCGGCCAGCGACCGGTACCGCTGCGCGATCTCCTCGGCATCGGACGCGCTTGCCGGGGTGTTCTCGCCGTCTGCCCTTTCCGAACCCAACTCCGAACCCCCGATCCGTTCGAACCGACTCATGGCCATTGGAACATGGGAATTATCCTGGTATCGACATGAACAAGATCACGTCGGTGTCGCGGTAGCCCCGCGCCACAGCGCAGGCCGAGGAGCAAGGCTATGCCAGGCGTCAATGCGAGAACCGTCCAGCACCAAGATCATATGACGATTGCCGGGATCGGCGCGGTCACCGGGTACGGCTGGGGACGCGAAGCGCTCTGGCAGGGCCTGCTCAGCGGCAAGTCCGCGGCCACGCTCCGGTCCGGTTACGGTCGCGGACGCGACGAGCAGGCCTGGGTGGCGCTGGTACCCGACGGTGGCGATCCGGCGATCAGCAAGAGCAGGTACGGCCGCGCCATGCACGAGGCGGCGCGCGAGGCCGTCGCCGACGCCACCGCGCGCGGGTGGCGCCCGGGCCGCACCGTCGGCGTCGTGCACGCCATCGTGCTCGGCGACGTGGTGAACTGGCGGGATTTCTACCTGGTCGACCACGGCCACCGCCGCTCCCGCGACTACCTGCCGCTGCTGCCGTCCACACCGATCTCGATGCTGATGCAGGAATTCGGCTTCCACGGCCCCTCCATGAACGTGTCCGCGGCCTGCAGTTCGGCCAATGTCGGGTTGATCACCGCCAAGCTCTGGCTCGATTCCGGGGTCGCCGACGACGTCATCTGCGTGGCCTCGGACATGTCCGCGACGCCGGACATGCTCGAGCACTTCGTGCAGATGGGCGCGGCCGTCGCCGACGCCGAGCCGATGGACGCCTGCCGTCCGTTCCAGCGCGGCAGCCGCGGTTTCAGCATGGGCGAGGCGTCGATGGCCTTCGTCCTGAGCCGGGCCGTGGACCGGCCCTATGCCACCGTGCTCGGCGGCGCCATGACCAACGACGCCTATCACGTGGTCTCGGTGGAACCCGACCACACCCAGATCTTCGACTGCGCGCGCCGCGCGCTGACCCAGGCCGGGCTGCGCCCCGAGGACATCGCCTATCTCAGCGCGCACGGTACCGGCACCCGGCAGTGCAGCGCCGCCGAGTGCGACCTGATGGCGCGCATGTTCGACGACGGCCCGCTGATCACCGCGCTCAAGCCGCTGACCGGGCACGCCCAGGGCGCGGCCGCCGGCGTGGAGGTGGCCGCCGCGGCCATCGGCTACGAGCGCCGGATCGCGGCGACCGCGCCGATCGTCGCGCAGGCGCATCCGCGGCTGCTGGACGGGCCGCAGCCCTTCCGGGGCGGTACGACGCTGAAGGTGTCGCTCGGTATGGGTGGCCATAATTCGATGCTCGTCCTCGGGGAGCCCGGCTAACCGGGCGGCAGCGGCACCGACCAGCACAGCCGGGTGCCGGGCAGCTCTTCCGGATGGCCGCTGGGCCGCAGCGCGGGCCCGATGATGAACTCGCCGTTGGCTTTCTCGGCGCGCTGCTCCAGGTTGCGCAGCCCGCTGCGGATGACGTGATGCGGGATGCCCCAGCCGTCGTCGATCACCACGATGGTCAGGTTGTCGTCGATGCTGATCTCCACCGTGACCAGGCTCCCGCCGGAATGGCGCACCGCGTTGCTCACCGCCTCGCGCACCACCGCCTCGGCATGGTCGGCCAGCTCGGCCTCGAGCACCGACAGCGGCCCGGTGACGTGCAGGCTGCCGCGCAGCGGCGTGTCCGAGGTCTGCTGGCGCACCGCGTTTTCCAGGCGCTGCTGCAGCCGGTTGATCTGGGCGTCGCCGCCGTGCAGATCGAAGATCGAGGTGCGGATCTCCTGGACCACCTCCTGCAGATCCGAGACGCCGGTGGCGATCCGCTGCTTCACCTCGGGCACCTGGGCCTGCGGGACGGCGGCCTGCAGACTCAGCCCGATGGCGAACAGTCGCTGGATGACGTGGTCGTGCAGATCGCGCGCGATGCGGTCGCGGTCGGCGAGCAGGTCGATCTCGCGCATCCGGCGCTGGGTGCCGGCCAGCTGCATGGCCAGCGCCGCCTGATCGGTGAACGCCGCGGTGAGCTCGACGAGTTCGTCGGGATACGGCGCGGATCCGGGCGGGCGCACCGCGACCAGCACGCCCAGCGTCGCATCCGGGGTGCACAGCGGCAGGATCAGCGCCGGGCCGACCTCGGCCAGCGGGATTCCGAGATCGATCGACCCGGCGTCGTCGAAACGCAGCGGCGTGCGGCGCTGGAAGGCCTCGCCCAGCGCGGTGCCCTCGGTGAGCACCAGCCAGCCCTCGTGCCCGGCCCCGGCGCCGGCCCAGTGCGTCAGCACCAGCTCGTGCACTTCGGCGGCGCGGCGCTGGGCGCCGGTCGCGCCGGCCAGGAAGGCGCGCTGCGAACCGGTGAGCGTGCGGGCGTGCTCCACGACGTGCGCGAGTACCTCCTCGGATTCGGTGCCCGCGAGGAATTCGGTCGCGATGTCGCGGGTGGCCTCGATCCAGGCCTGCCGGGTGCGCGCGGATTCGTAGAGCCGGGCGTTGTCGACGGCGATGCCCGCGGCGGCGGCCAGCGCCTGCACGAGCACGTCGTCGTCCTCGGTGAAGGGGTGCCCGCCGGCCTTCTCGGTGAGATAGAGGCTGCCGAAGACCTCGTCGCGAATCCGCACCGGCACACCGAGGAAGCTGTGCATCGGCGGATGGCCGGGCGGGAAGCCCACGGACTCCGGATATTCGGTCAGGTCCTCCAGGCGAAGCGGTTTGCTGCGATGGAACACCGCGCCGAGCACGCCGTGCCCCTCCGGAAGTTTGCCGATGCGTTCCCGGATCTGCTCGTCCATGCCCTCGTCGAGGAACTGGGCGACCTGCAGGTCGTGACCGAGCACGGCGAGCGCGCCGTAGCGGGCGTCCACCAGACTGGTCGCCGTGCGCACGATGGCGCGCAGGGTGTCGTCCAGGTCCAGCCCGGAGGTGACGGTGAGCATCGCCTCGACCAGGCCGTCCATCCGGTCGCGCGAGTCGATGATGAGCTCGACACGCTCCTTGACCTCGCTGAGCAGCTCGCGCAGACGTAGCTGGGAGAGCGTGTCGCGCACCGAGTACAGGTCGTTGCCGGGGTCGTCGGCCATCTCGACTTCCTGTCCTCGGGGGATGGCAACCGGCGGAGCCGGTGGGGTGGGGCGGATTCAGCGGGGGCGCGAAGTGCGCTCATCCCAGTCTAATTCGCGGATCAAGGACTTTCGGCCCTGTTCGCGGCAACGTTGCGGGAGTGGGATAGGGGCATCAGGTGAATAGAGAGTAGAGGTGTCCTATGAATTCGTCGCAGGCGTTGTATTCGGAGCGCGGCAACGCGCGGGGCAACTCGGAGCAGTGGACCACGGCCGCCGATCCCGATCTCGCGGTCACCACTCGCGGCGCCGTTCCCGCAGCGGATGTCACCCGCGCGGTCCGCGCTATCGGCCGAGTGCTCCGGCGTCACCACTTGGATGTCCCGGCGCGCGTGCGGGTCACCGCACCCGCCGACGGGGACCAGCCCACCGTCGTGCAGGCCAATGTGCGCCTGCACGACACTCCGGCGCGGGTGCAGGTCACCGGTCCGCGCGGGTTCGCGGTCACCTTCGCGGTGGAGCGCCTGGATCGCCAGATCGCGCGCCTGGCCTCCAATCAGTCTCGCGCGTGGCCGGATCCGGCGCGCCCGCCGCTGGCGCGGGTCACCGAGCCGCGTCCGATCGTGCGCCGCAAGTCGGTCTCGCTGCTCACCGGCACGCCCGACGAGGCGATGGCGATCCTGGACGCGATGGATTACGACGCCTACCTCTTCACCGATCAGGAGACGGGGGAGGAGGCGATCGTGCACTGGAGCGAACTACTCGGGGTCGGGGTGACGCGCCAGCACAGCACGGCCGAGCCGGAGGAGCCGGCGGGGGATGCCCTTCCGCTGACGGTGGATTCGGAGCCCGCCCCGCAGTTGACGGAGCTGGACGCGGCGGCCTGGCTGTGCCGCTCGGGCCTGGCCTATCTCTTCTTCACCGACGCCGACACCGGCCGCGGTCGCCTGCTCTACCGCCGGTACGACGGTGACCTGAGCATCGTGGTGCCGGAGTAGTTTCCGGGCCCGGAGCGCCGAGCGGTGCTAGCCCTCACGCAGTTTCGAGGCCAGCACCGCCGCCTGGGTCCGGCGCTCCATGCCCAGCTTGGCCAGCAGTCGGGAGACGTAGTTCTTCACCGTCTTCTCGGCCAGGAACATGCGCGCGGCGATCTGCCGGTTGGTCAGGCCCTCGCCGAGCAGCGCCAGCAGGCGGCGCTCCTGCTCGGTCAGCCCGGCCAGCGGGCCGTCGTTCTCGGTGCTGTTGCGTAAGCGCGCCTTCAGGGCCGTGGCCGCGCGGGTGTCCAGCAGCGAGCGGCCGGACCCGACGGCCTTGATCGCCTCGGCCAGCTCCATCCCCTTGATGTTCTTCACCACGTAGCCGCCCGCGCCCGCCAGGATGGCGTCGAGCATGGCGTGCTCGTCGGTGTAGGAGGTCAGGATGAGGCAGCGCAACTCCTCGTTCTCGGCGAGCAGATCGCGGCACAGTTCGATGCCGTTGCCGTCGGGCAGGCGAACATCCAGCACCGCGACATCGGGCCGCAGCGCGCGGATGCCGGCCATCGCCTGCGCGACATCACCGGCCTCGCCGATCACCGAGAGTTCCGGGTCGCTTTCCAGCAGGTCGATCAGGCCGCGCCGGACGATCTCGTGGTCATCTACCAAGAACACTTTGAGCACGACGGCCTCCCACCGGCGAACGGGCTACCCCGCCAAGGTATCTCGTTTCGGGCGTCCGCGGCTACCACTCGGGTGAGCTCGTTCGAAGATCATTCCGAAATTACGGGTAATGCCGACTCGAATTGCGGACACGCCCAGAACCGTTCTCGAGTGAAACAGTCTTGTTCGCAAAATCCGTGCCCGCTTTGCGGTTTCGAGTATCATAGGACCGAAGTCATTCAACGAGGGCTTTAGGCATCGTGGCCACAGGGCCCGTGCACAGTAATCTCGGGAAATGGCATATTCAGCTACGCTTGATTTCAGTAATATTTTCGGTCCGCCACGCAAATGCCCAGGCTGCGGTTCGGGCGCGATCGGAACCTTCGATGACCAGCGGGATGCCCGCTTTCACTGCCTCGACTGCGGCACCCGCTGGCGGCTGGCGCAGGGGCGCACCATTGTGGACGCGCTGATCGGCGAAGGCGACGCCGGCTTATGGGCGAGCCAATGAAGATCGGACTCGTTGTTCCGCCGTGGGTTCCGGTTCCGCCGCCGGCGTACGGCGGCACGGAAGCCGTGGTGGGTAATCTCGCGATCGGTTTGGCGCGGCTCGGCCACGACGTTCATCTATTCACCGTCGGTGAGTCGACCTGTCCGGTCCGGCGTTCCTATTTGTTCGAGCATCCGACCGCGCAGATCGGTGTCGGCGAAGCCGAATTGATGCACGTGCTGCACGCCTACGAAGCGCTCAGCGACGTCGACATCATTCACGATCACACCTCGCTCGGCCCGTTCATCGGCGCCTCGGCCGGCGGTCCGCCGGTGGTGGTCACCAATCACGGTCCGTTCACGCCGATGCGCCAGGACATGTTCCGCGCTATGGCCGAACAGCAGGCGCACATCGTGGCGATCTCGCAGGCGCAGCAGCGGGCCGCGGGCGACAAGGTCCCGATCGACGCGGTGATCCATCACGGCATCGATCTCGACGCCTACCGCTACGGCCCCGGCGACGGCGGATACGTGGTGTTCGTCGGCCGGATGAATCCGGAGAAGGGTGTGCACCGCGCGGTGCAGGTGGCGCGGCTGGCGCGCCGGAAACTGTTGCTGATCACCAAGATCAGGGAACCCGAGGAACGCGCCTACTACCAGGAGCGGGTCCGCCCGCTGATGGCGCCGGACGATCCCGAGCCCCGCGAGGAGCCGCTGGATCGGCGGGTGGAGCTGGTGCGCCACGCCGACGCGCTGATCAACCCCATCGGCTGGCCCGAGCCCTTCGGACTGGTCATGGCCGAGGCATTGGCCTGCGGCACACCGGTTCTGGCGTTTCCCAACGGCGCGGCGCCGGAGATCGTCGAAGACGGCCGGACCGGCTTCCTGTGTCGCGACATTTGGGACATGGCAGACGCTTTGGAGCGTGTCGGCACCATAGATCGGCGCGTTTGCCGGACAGCCGCGGAGCGACGGTTTAGCCTGCTCCGCATGGCCCGTGACCATGAGCGGCTCTACCGCCGCATTCTGACCGGTGAACGGACGAGCCGGGCGATGGTGCCCGAAACGGTGTCGTGAGGCCGGGCTCCGAGCGACCCGAAATCCCGATGCCGTGGTGAACAATCCCTGGGGTGACGCCGCCGGTGAGGTGGGCGAGCCCAGTGTCGTCGGCGCCGGTGTGACGCTGGTGGAGGGCTCGACCTTCTGCATCAGCGAGAGCGGCGGCGCGATCACCCCCAACCGGCCGGAGGGGTTGTTCGTGCGCGACACCAGGGTGGTGTCGTCGTGGCGGTTGACCGTGGACGGTCAACCGCCGCAACCCCTTACGGTGCAGTACGCCGACCCCTACAGCGCCACGCTGCTGGCCCGCACCCCGCCGCGGCCCGGCCGCGCGGACAGCACCGCCCTGGTGGTGCTGGGCCGCCACGTCGGCGACGGCATGCGCGAGGACCTCACCGTGCGCAACCTCTCCGGCGATCCCATCACCTGCACCGTCACCCTGGAGCTGGACGCCGACTTCGCCGATCTGTTCGAGGTGAAGGAGGGCCGGATCGGCGAGGGCGTGGTCACCCAGGCCAAGGTCGTGGCCGCGGACGCGTTCGAGATCAGCCGGCCGGACCTGCAACTGGCGGTGACCGTCTCCGCCGCCGGCGCCACCGCCGGCGAGCGCGAATTGCGCTGGCGGATCGAACTTCCCGGGCGCGGGGAATGGACGGCGTGCATCCAGTACCGGCCCGCGCTCGGCGCGGTGCCGGTGACGCCGCGCTACGGCTGCGGCAGCCCGGTCTCACACAGCACGCCGTACCAGCGCCTGCGGGACTGGTACCAGAACTCGCCGACCGTGCTCACCGAGGACGAGACCCTGGCCGCGACGTTGCAGCGCGCCGTCGGCGATCTGGGCGCGCTGCGCATCTTCGACCCGGGCCATCCCGAACGCGCGGTCGTCGCCGCGGGCGCGCCCTGGTTCATGGCGCTGTTCGGGCGGGACTCGCTGCTCACCTCGTGGATGGTGCTGCCGCTGGACCGGCAGCTGGCGGTGGGCACGCTGCAGAGCCTGGCGGGCATGCAGGGCAAGGAGATCCGGCCGCTACAGGAGGAACAGCCCGGGCGCATCCCGCACGAGGTGCGCTTCGGCCGGGCCGCGACGCTGCTGCTCGGCGGCGACACCGTCTACTACGGAACCGCCGACGCCACACCGCTGTTCGTCATGCTGCTGGGCGAGCTGCACCGCTGGGGCCTGGACGCCGAGACCCGCGACGAGCTGCTGCCGCACGCCGATCGCGCACTGGCCTGGATCGAGCAGTACGGCGACATGGACGGCGACGGCTTCGTCGAATACGCCCGCGCCGCCGAGCACGGCTTGGCCAACCAGGGCTGGAAGGACTCGTGGGACGGCGTCAACTTCGTCGACGGCGGCATGCCGCACGCGCCGATCGCGCTGGCCGAGGTGCAGGGCTATGTCTACGCGGCCTACCTGGCGCGCGCCGCGATCGCCGACGACACCGGCGAAGGCGAGCTCGCCGCGACCCTGCGGGCCAAGGCCGCCCGGCTCAAGCGGGCGTTCAACGAACAGTTCTGGCTGCCCGACAAGGGCTGGTACGCCATCGGACTGGACCGCGGCAAACGCCCGATCGACGCCCTCACCTCCAATATCGGGCACTGCCTGTGGACCGGCATCGTCGACGAGGACAAGGCCCGGTCGGTCGCCGATCACCTGCTCTCGCCGGAGATGTTCAGCGGCTGGGGCATCCGCACCCTGGCCAGCAGTATGGGCGCCTACAACCCGGTCAGCTATCACAACGGCTCGGTGTGGCCGCACGACAACGCGATCTGCGCGGCCGGGCTGATGCGCTACGGGTTCACCGAGCACGCGAACCGGGTGATCGACGGCGTGCTCGACGCCGCGGTGCGCTTCGGGCACCGGCTGCCGGAGCTGTTCTGCGGTTTCGATCGCTCCGAGTTCTCCGCGCCGGTGCCCTATCCGACCTCGTGCTCGCCGCAGGCGTGGGCGGCCGCGACGCCGCTGCTGTTCCTGCGGACCATGCTGCGGCTGGAGCCGGGCAACGGCGACAAGCTGGTCGACCCGGTGGTGCCGCGGCGCTATCTGCCGCTGCGGGTGGCTGGGCTGCGCGTCGGCGACGATGTGCTCACCGTCACGGTGAACGACAAGGGTTTCCAGGTGGACGGCGCCGCCGGCTCGGACTGAGCCGGGCTCGGCCCCCCCGGTCAACCGGGTGTCACCCCGCATCGCCCGATGCGGGGAATCCGCGCGTGCGGCATCCTGTTGGATAAGGGGAGGTCAGGCGGGTGGGGCGCGCGCTCGGCGAAACTTGTCGGTGGGTCGGCCTAGCATGACCGCGGGGGTAAGTCTGGGTTCTCGGGGAACCCCGGATGATGCTGGTCTTGCTGTGGCTTTATCAGTTGTACGCCGACACGTTCGAGAAGGGATTCACCTGGTGGCGGAACGCCTCACTGTGCGCGGAGCTCGGGAGCACAACCTCAAAGGGGTCGATCTCGACCTGCCCCGCGACAGTCTCATCGTGTTCACCGGGCTTTCCGGATCGGGCAAGTCGAGTCTTGCCTTCGACACGATTTTCGCCGAGGGTCAGCGGCGCTATGTCGAGTCGCTGTCGGCGTACGCGCGGCAGTTCCTCGGCCAGATGGACAAACCCGACGTCGATTTCATCGAGGGCCTCTCGCCCGCGGTGTCGATCGACCAGAAATCGACCAACCGCAACCCGCGCTCGACCGTGGGCACCATCACCGAGGTCTACGACTACCTGCGCCTGCTCTACGCCCGCGCCGGTACGCCGCACTGCCCGACCTGCGGCGAGCTGATCGCCCGGCAGACGCCGCAGCAGATCGTCGACCAGGTGCTCGCCATGCCCGAGGGCCTCAAGTTCCAGGTCCTGGCGCCGGTGGTGCGCACCCGCAAGGGCGAGTTCGTCGACCTGTTCGAGTCGCTGAACGGCCAGGGCTACTCCCGCGTCCGGGTGGACGGCGTGGTCTACCCGCTGACCGATCCGCCGAAGCTGAAGAAGCAGGAGAAGCACGACGTCGAGGTCGTCGTCGACCGGCTGGCGGTCAAGCCGAGTTCCAAACAGCGCCTCACGGATTCGATCGAGACGGCGCTGCGGCTGGCCGACGGTATCGTGGTGCTCGATTTCGTCGATCGCGACGAGCACGCGCACGACCGCGAGCGGCGCTTCTCCGAGCGGCTGGCCTGCCCCAACGGCCACCCGCTCGACATCGAGGATCTCGAGCCGCGCTCGTTCTCCTTCAACTCGCCCTACGGCGCCTGCCCGGACTGCACCGGCCTGGGCATCCGCAAAGAGGTGGATCCGGAACTCGTCGTCCCCGATCCGGAGCTGAGCCTGGCCGACGGCGCGATCGCGCCCTGGTCGCGCGGCCAGACCGCCGAGTACTTCAACCGCCTGCTGTCCGGTCTCGCCGAGGCGGTCGGGTTCTCCATGGACACCCCCTGGCAGGACCTGCCGCAGAAGGCGCGCAAGGCGGTACTGGAGGGCAGCGCCGACCAGGTGCACGTCTCCTACACCAACCGCTACGGGCGCAAGCGTTCCTACTACGCCGATTTCGAGGGCGTGATGCCGTTCTTGCAGCGGCGCATGGAGAACACCGAGTCCGAGCAGATGAAGGAGCACTACGACGGGTACATGCGCGACGTGCCGTGCCCGGTCTGCGACGGCGCCCGCCTGCGGCCGGAGATCCTGGCCGTCACGCTCGACGCGGCGGGGGAGCGCAAGTCCATCGCCGATGTCAGCGATCTGTCCATCGGCGATTGCTCGCACTTCCTGAACGCGCTCACCCTGGGTGATCGCGAGGCCGCGATCGCCGGGCAGGTGCTCAAGGAGGTGCAGGCGCGCCTGGGCTTTCTGCTCGACGTCGGCCTGGAGTACCTGACGCTGTCGCGGGCCGCCGCCACGCTCTCCGGCGGCGAGGCCCAGCGCATCCGCCTGGCTACCCAGATCGGGTCCGGCCTGGTCGGCGTGCTCTACGTGCTGGACGAGCCGTCCATCGGCCTGCACCAGCGCGACAATCGCCGGCTGATCGAAACCCTTACCCGGCTGCGCAATCTCGGCAACACGCTGATCGTGGTCGAACACGACGAGGACACCATCCGCGCCTCGGACTGGGTGGTCGACATCGGCCCGCTCGCGGGCGAGCACGGCGGCCGGGTGGTGCACAGCGGTCCGTATCAGGAGCTGCTCACCGACCCGAATTCGCTGACCGGCGCCTACCTTTCCGGCCGGGAGCGGATCGAACTGCCGCTGGTGCGGCGCCCGGTCGACAAGAAGCGTCAGCTCACCGTCGTCGGCGCGACCGAACACAACCTGCGCAACGTCGAGGTGAGCTTCCCGCTCGGGGTGCTCACCTCGGTCACCGGTGTCTCCGGGTCCGGCAAGTCCACGCTGGTCAACGACATCCTGGCGACCGTGCTGGCGAACAAGCTGAACGGCGCGCGGCAGGTCCCGGGCCGGCACCTGCGGATCAAGGGCCTGGATCACCTGGACAAGCTGGTCCAGGTGGACCAGTCGCCGATCGGCCGCACCCCGCGGTCCAATCCGGCCACCTACACCGGCGTGTTCGACAAGATCCGCACGCTGTTCGCGGCCACCACCGAGGCCAAGGTGCGCGGCTACCAGCCGGGCCGGTTCTCCTTCAACGTCAAGGGCGGCCGTTGCGAAGCGTGCTCGGGCGACGGCACCTTGAAGATCGAGATGAACTTCCTGCCGGATGTCTACGTCCCGTGCGAGGTGTGCCACGGCGCGCGCTACAACCGGGAGACCCTCGAGGTGCACTACAAGGGCAAGACCATCGCCGAGGTGCTGGACATGTCCATCGAGGAGGGCGCGGAGTTCTTCGAGCCGATCTCCTCGATCCACCGGTACCTGAAGACGCTGGTGGATGTCGGCCTGGGCTACGTCCGGCTGGGGCAGAGCGCGCCGACGCTGTCCGGCGGTGAGGCGCAGCGCGTCAAGCTGTCGGCGGAGTTGCAGAAGCGTTCGACCGGCCGCACCGTCTACATCCTGGACGAGCCGACGACGGGCCTGCACTTCGAGGACATCCGCAAGCTGCTCAAGGTGATCAACGGCCTGGTAGACAAGGGCAACACGGTGATCGTCATCGAGCACAACCTCGATGTCATCAAGACCTCCGACTGGGTCATCGATATGGGCCCCGAGGGTGGTTCCGGCGGTGGCACCGTGGTGGCCGAGGGCACGCCCGAGGATGTCGCGGCCGTGGCGCACAGCTACACCGGGCAGTTCCTGAAGGAGGTGCTGGAGCAGCCGGCCGCGTCGAAGCCGGCCGCCAAGAAGGCGCCCGCCAAGAAGGCCCCGGCGAAGAAGGCCGCGGCCAAGAAGGCGACGGCCGCCAAGGAACCGGCGAAGAAGACGCCGGAGCAGACGGCCAAGCGCCTGGCCCGCAAGGCCGCCGCGCTGCGCTGAGCCCGATCCGGTGGCGCCGTCCGAGTAATCGGGCGGCGCCACACTGGTTTCCGGCGTCTTGACCTGGGCTTCCGGGGAGATGCCGGAAACTCGCCCGAAAGTGAAACACGCGTGTGTACGATCTGCTCACCTGTTCGGCCCCCTCCCGGACAGCAGCGAAACGCGAACCGGGTACCCGGCGTGCCCCGCCGGCAGCGGGCCGCTGAGATCCGGTGCGACAGAAAGGAACACGCGATGGAAGGCGTGGACATCGGTGCCATCATCACCCAGATCCTGGGTCTGATCACCGGGTCGTCGATCAACTACAACCCGGGCAAGTAGCGCGGCCGATCTCGAAAGGATTCACAGCATGGACAGCGGAAGCGCGGGCCTGGGCGCCATCTTCGCGGCACTCGCCAACCTCATCTCCAGCGGCTCCTCCATCTCGGTGACACCGCCGCCGGCGTAACACCGAGCACGGACGGAACGGGATCGGCACTCCTGCCGGTCCCGTTTTATCTTGTGGCGCACGGCCTCCCGCCCTCGCATACTGAAGACATCCCGCGTACGACTTTTCAGGGGGGTGGGAAACGTGGGGGTGTTGTTTCTCTCGGTCGCCGCGGCACTGCTGGTAGTGATCGCCGCGCTGCTGCTGTTACCGGCGTCGCTTCGGAGCGACGCGGAGCCGTCCACAGCGGATCTCGGATTCCTCAACGGCGGCGATCGGGGTGCGATGTCCGCCGCGGTCACCACGCTCTATCTCGACGGCGTGCTCGACCGGCATCGGCGCACCAAGGAATTCCGGCATTCCGATGTCCCGTTGCCCGCCGACGCCGATCCACTGGAACGGGCCGTTTACGCCGATCTCGGCGCCCCCGCGCGACTGCGGGTGCTGCGCCGCCGTCGACGCACCCGGGCGGAATTGGCGCAGGGGATCGCGCGGCTGCGCGCGGCGGGCCTGGTGCCCGGGCGGGCCCGGCGCCGGCTGGCCGTGACGATCGCGCTGCTCCTGCTTCCGGCCGCGGTGGTGGCGCAGCTGGTCGCCGGGGAGGTGACCGTACCGATCGTGCTCGCATCGGCCGTGCTCGTCGTCTCCGCTTGGGCGCTGGTGCTTTTCGTCCGGCGCACCCTCGCCGGTCGGCGTTATCTGCGGCAGGTCCGGGCCGAGAACCAGCGCGTGCTCGACGAGTGGCGCTCCCCGGACGATCCGGCGGTGATCGAGGTGCCCGCGGAGCCCGGGGATCCCGAAACCGAGCCGGCCCGTGGCTGGTTCATGACGCCCCGGTCGCGCTTCAAGCGCATGGTCGCACTGGGCATGACCGCCGATCTGACGGTCGCGGGCGGCGCTCCGACCCCCGATTTCGCTCCGCAGGGCAGCGGCTGGCAGGGCTGGAACGGCGACGACGATCACGGCGGCGGCAGCAGCTGGTCGGTCGACGGGCTCTTCGGCGGCGATGGCGCGGGCGCCGCCTCCGGTTGCAGCGGTGGCGGCGGTGGCGGGGGCTGCGGCGGTGGTGGCGGCGGGGACTAGTAGACCGGGCCGGTGTACTTCTCGCCCGGGCCCTTGCCCGGCTCGTCCGGGTGCGCCGACGCCTCGCGGAAGGCGCGCTGCAAGGACTGCAAACCCTCGCGGATCGGGCCGGCGTGCGGGCCCAGGTACTCCACCGAGGCGGTGACCAGCCCGGCCAGCGCGGTGATCACCCGGCGGGCCTCGTCCAGATCGCGGCGCGGGCTGGTGTCGGGATCCTCGTCGGCCAGCCCCAGCTTCTCCGCGGCCGAGCTCATCAGCATGACCGCGGCCCGGCTGATCACCTCCACGGCGGGGATGTCGGCGAGTTCGCGTACGGAGCTGTCGGGCTGTTCGGTCATGTATGAGAGGCTAGGCGGCGGCCGCGGCGGGGGAGCAGGCGGCCGCCCCGGCTGTGGCGCAGGCCGCCGCGACCGGCCGAAGGGCCACGATTTCGGTTATAGCAGTCTGCACTGCTACACTATTCGCTGACGACCGCCCCGGGTCGTTCTTCTTTGTGGGAACAGCTAGGGGCAGATAAGTGGAGCCCGACTCCCACCGTTGCCCACGAGCAATCGTAGAGGTCAAACGGTCCGGTCGCCCGCCGTATCCGGCGGGTTCTTGCGCGGAGCCAGTCTCGTGCGCAAGGCAGGCGCGAGTTGTGCGCGCCCGTGTACCGGTCGACTCGGGCCCCGTAGCGGTAGAAATATCGCACCGGGGCCTTTGTGTTGAACAAGGGGCTGCAGTTATTGCACGGTCGTCGGACGACACCGTTTGACCTAGGAGGCCCCATCAGCACTGAGACCCGCATCAACGATCGCATCCGTGTTCCCGAGGTTCGGCTCATCGGACCCAGCGGCGAGCAGGTTGGGATCGTGCGTGTTGAAGATGCACTACGCGTCGCCCTCGAAGCCGACCTCGACCTGGTCGAGGTGGCCCCGGATGCCCGTCCCCCGGTCTGCAAGATCATGGACTACGGCAAGTTCAAGTACGAGACGGCGCAGAAGGCGCGCGAGTCTCGGAAGAACCAAGTACAGACCGTGATCAAGGAGCAGAAGCTCCGGCCCAAGATCGACGATCACGACTACGAGACCAAGAAGCGCAACGTGGTTCGCTTCCTCGAAGCCGGGTCCAAGGTCAAGGTGACGATCATGTTCCGCGGCCGCGAGCAGTCGCGTCCGGAACTGGGCTTCCGGTTGTTGCAGCGCCTGGCCTCCGACGTCGCCGAGTTGGGTTTCGTCGAGACCTCCGCAAAGCAGGACGGTCGCAATATGACCATGGTCCTCGCCCCGCACAAGGGTGCGAAGACGCGGGTTAAGGCTCAGGAGGAGTCGGCCGCGCGACCGCAGGCAGCTGCACCGCGCCCCGCCGCCGCTCCGGCGCCTGCGGCTCCCGCCCCTGCGGAAGCGCCGGCAGCGCCGGCCGATTCGCAGTAATTACGAACAGCACACCGGTGTTCCACCCGTGGGGTACCGGCACGACCAGATAGAGGAATCCATGCCGAAGATGAAGAGCCACAGCGGCGCCTCGAAGCGTTTCAAGGTTTCGGGCCGCGGCAAGCTGCTGCGCCAGCAGGCGAACCGTCGCCACCTGCTCGAGCACAAGTCCACCCGCCGGACTCGTCGTCTGGATGGCACGGAGTCGGTCGCGGCCGTCGACGTCCCTCGCGTCAAGAGGCTGCTCGGCCTCTGAGGCCTGAAGCAGCGATCGACACCGACCAACCGGGCGCCGCACCCGCGCCCCCTATTTCGACTTAAGGACTGACCAGTGGCACGCGTCAAAAGGGCCGTCAACGCTCAGAAGAAGCGCCGTTCCATCCTCGAGGCCTCCAAGGGCTACCGGGGCCAGCGCTCGCGGTTGTACCGCAAGGCCAAGGAACAGCAGCTGCACTCGCTCACCTACGCCTACCGGGACCGCCGGGCGCGCAAGGGTGACTTCCGCAAGCTGTGGATCGCCCGCATCAATGCCGCGGCGCGCCTCAACGACATCACCTACAACCGCTTCATCCAGGGCCTGAAGGCCGCGGGTGTCGAGGTGGACCGCAAGATCCTCGCCGAGCTCGCCGTCTCCGACGCCGAGGCGTTCGCCGGCCTGGTCGCGGTCGCGAAGGCGGCGCTGCCCGCCGACGTCAACGCGCCTGCCGCGTAATTGACGCAGATATCTTCGGGACGACCCGTGGATCCGCTCTCCCCGAGCAATCCACGGGTCGTTTCGGCTTCCAAGCTGCATCGCTCGGCGCAACGCCGCAAAGCCGGCCAGTTCCTGGCCGAAGGCGCGAACGCGGTGACCGCCGCGCTGGAGACCGGGCGGGTGCGCGAGCTGTTCTACTCGCTCGAGGCGGCCACCCGCGAGCACGAGCTCGTCGCGGGCGCCGCGGCCGCGGGGGTGCGCACCACGCTGGTGAGCGACCGCGCCGCCCAGCATCTCGGTGAAACCGTCACCGCCCCCGGCCTGGTCGCCGTCTGCGACCTCGTGGACGTGCCGCTGGCCGACATCGTGGAGCGCGGACCGCGCATCCTGGCGGTACCGGTCGAGATCAGCGAACCGGGCAATGCCGGGACGCTCATCCGGGTGGCCGATTCGGTCGGCGCCGACGGGGTGGTCCTGGCCGGCGACACCGTCGACCCGCACAACGGCAAATGCGTCCGCGCCAGCGCGGGCAGCCTGTTCCATCTGCCGGTCGCCCGCAGCCGCGATGTCGGCGAGACCCTCGAGGCGATCGCGGCGGCGGGCATCACGCTGCTCGCGACCACCGCCACCGGCGAACTCGACCTGGACGACGCCGACGAGGTGTTCCAGGGCCCGGTCGCCTGGCTCTTCGGCAACGAGGCGCACGGTCTGGACCCGGCCGTCGCCGCGCGCGCCGACCACCGCCTCCGCATCCCCATCCGCGGCCGCGCCGAATCCCTCAACCTCGCTACTGCCGCCGCCATCTGCCTCTACGCCAACAGCCGGGTGCGCTACGCCCATTAGGTGTCGGCGCCTCGGGTGATGCTTGGGGCATGACACTCCGGAGGCTCGTCGGCGCCGAGTTGCGCTATGCGCTCACCGCCCACCTCTTCGCGGCCGGGCCACTGACCGTCGGCGAACTGGTCTCCCTGTTGGAGGAAAGCGGCTTCACCACCGGTGGCCGTCCGTCGAAAACCGTGTCGGATGCACTCCGCTGGGAGGTCGGCTTGGGCAGAGTCTGCAGGATCGGGCCGGGCCTCTACGCCCCCGGTGAAATAGCTCGATCCTCGCGGTATCGAATGCGCACCCGTTTGCACCGCCTCGGCCTGGGTGCCGTCAGTCGTCTCACTCCTAGCGACAACCCCTAACCATGGTTGAGCCTTGTCGCTCAGAGTGGGACGAACCAGTCGTCCTTCCGGAGAGGTTTTGGCCCCGGGCCATGCGCGGCCGGGGCAGCGCGCCGATCGGCGCGGCTCTCCCGGATAGGGTCGCACGGTGGATGAGGTGCGGTTGCTCGATGAGGTGGCGCTGGAACGATCGTCGGTGGTCGCCAACAACGCGATGAACCGGGAACGGCGGTTGACCGGGTCGAACGGGTACGGCCGCGAGCTCGGTCTGGATGTGGCCGAGGTGATCCGGCAGCGGCTCGCGCAGGGCGCGCCGGGCTTTCGCTGGCTGGATCTGTGCTGCGGTTCGGGGCGGGCGCTGCTGGAATGCGCGGAACTCATCGATGACGAGCGGCTGCGGATCGTCGGGGTGGATCTGGTGGACGCGTTCGCGTCCGGGCGCGCACCGGGCGTCGAGTTCGTGACGGCGTCGGTGACCAGTTGGTCGCCGAGCGAGCGTTTCGATCTGATCACCTGTGTGCGCGGTCTGCACTACCTGGGGGACAAGCTGAAAGTGCTTGCGGCGGTGTCCTCCTGGCTCGCCGAGGACGGACTGTTCGTCGCGAACCTGGATCTGGCCAGTGTGCTGTCCGCGGACGCGCGCCCGCTCGACCGCCGACTGCGCACCGCGCTGCGCGCACAGGGCTTCGACTACGACGGCCGTAGGCGGCGGATCAGCCGCCGGGGTCCCGCCGCACCGGCGCTGCCGTTCGACTACGCCGGTGCGGACGATAGGGCGGGCCCGAACTACACCGGCCAGCCCGCCGTCAACTCCTACTACCGCTGGGCGTCGACCACTCGCGGCACGAACAGCGAGATCACCGCACCCACCGCCACGATCGCGGTGCCGACCCAGATCGCGGGGACCAGTCCGTCGACATAGGACTGCGGATCGGTGTAGGAGCCGTGCGAGGCGAACACCGAGGCCAGGATGGCGACACCCATGGCGACGCCGACCTCGCGGATGGTGCTGTTGGTGCCCGAGGCCATGGCCTGTTCGTCCGGTCCGGCGCTGGCCATGACCACGGTTGCGCTGGGCGCGAAGGTCAGGCCCATGCCGATGCCGCCGAGCAGGAACGGGCCCACGAACGAGCCGTAGGCGGCGTCCACGGCGGTGACCAGCGCCATCCAGCCCAGGGCGAGGGTCAGCAGGAACTGCCCGAGCGCGAGCAGGGTTCGGGCCCCGACCTTGTCGACGATCATGCCCGCGATGGGGGCGACGACCATCGGGGCCAGCGTCCACGGCATGGTGCGAATGCCCGACTCCAGCGGGGAGTACCCCTGCACCACCTGGAAGTACTGGGCGAGCAGGAAGATCGCGCCGAAGACGCCGATGGAGAAGGTGAAGCCGGTGGCGTTGGCCAGCCGGAACGCGCGGGAGCGGAACATGCGCAGCGGCAGCATCGGATGCGGTGTCCGCAGTTCCCAGACGATCATGGCGATGAGCAGGACGCCGCCCGCGATGAGCGCGCCGAGCACCGTGGCCGAGGTCCAGCCGTCGTCGGCACCGTGCACCACGCCCCAGACGACGGCGAGCACGCCGCCGGCCGAGAGCGCCAGCCCGAGCGGGTCGAGTTTGCGTTCCCCGCCGAAGGATTCGGGCAGTACCCGGGCCACGAAGGGCACCGCGAGAATGCCGATCGGCACGTTGAGCCAGAAGATCCACTGCCAGCTCAGGCCCTCGACGACGGCGCCGCCGACGAGCGGGCCGAGCGCGACGCCGAGCCCGGTGATGCCGCCCCAGATGCCGATGGCGGCGCTGCGCATCTTCTCGGGAACCGCGACCGAGAGCAGCGTCAGCGACAGCGGCAGCACCCCGGCCGCGCCGACGCCCTGGATCGCGCGGGCGGTGATCAGCATCCAGGGTTCGGTGGCCAGCGCGCAGGCGGCCGAGGCCGCGGTGAACAGCGCGATGCCGCCCAGGAAGATCCGGCGGCGGCCGAGCCGGTCGCCGATGGCGGCGGCGGTGAGCAGGAGGGAGGCGAAGGACAGCGTGTAGGCGTTGACGAACCACTGCAGGTCGGTCAGCGACGCGCCGAGTTCGGTGCGGATCACGGGGAGCGCGTTGGTGACCACGAGGTTGTCCAGCACGACCATGAACATGGGTATGCCGACGGCGGCGAGCACCGCGGCGAGGGGCCGGGGCGGCGCACCGGTGGAGACAGCCGGTGGCGTGAGGGTTTCGGTCATGTCCAGCCTTATTTGTAATTGACTGATAACTAACGAATCGAAGCGTATGCATCGACTGATAACATGTCAATACGCCACTGAGAGGAGCCCCGTGCGTTCTGCTCGAACCCGGATGACCGCGACCGATCGCCGCGCCGAAGTACTCGCCGCGGCGGTGTCGGCTTTTTCCGAATCCGGTTACGCCGGAACGAAAACCGATGAGATTGCGCGCCGGGCGGGCGTGTCGCAGCCGTATGTGATCCGGCTCTTCGGCACCAAGCAGCAACTCTTCGTGGCGGTCATCGACCAGGTCTGCGGCCGCATCCAGGAGGTCTTCCGCGAGGCCGTCGCCGATTTGGACCCCGATGCCACCCCGGCCGAGGCGCTCAAAGCGCTCGGCAATGCCTACGACGCCCTGCTCGAGGAGCCCGAACCCTCGCTGGCCATGCTGCACGGTTTCACCGCCAGCGTCGACCCGGTGATCGGCGACGCCGTGCGCGCGGGCTTCGGCCGTACCTACACCGTGGTGCGCGAACTCACCGGCGCGAGCACCAACGAGGCGCGCCGCTTCGTCGGCACCGGCATGCTGCTCACCATCATGAGCGCCATGCGCGTGATCGGGCCCGACGCGTTCCCGGCCGACTGGGCGCGCGAGATCTGGGACGACGTCCAGGAGAACCCGGATCCGTGCTGATCAGCCTCGGACCCGACCGCCACGGGTAATCCGGATGAAGTGACCACACGCCATCGAATACGATTGCGACCAGCAGCAATGTGGTCGGGCGAGGAGCCTGGCCGGGTGCTGTCCCATATGCACGCCGATCCCCAGGGGAGAGTCGAACCATCGTGGCCGACAACGACGCAGTCGAGCAGACCGGCAACGCGCTGACCGAGGAGGCCCTCGCCGCCGCCGCGGCCGAGGCCGAGAAGGCGTTCGCGGCTGCCGCCGATCTGGACGCGCTCGCGGCCGCCAAGATCGAGTTCATGGGCGGCAAGTCGCCGATCGCGCTGGCGCAGCGCTCGCTGGGCACGCTGCCCAAGGAGGAGAAGGCCGACGCGGGCAAGCGGGTGAACGTCGCCCGGCAGCGGGTGTCGCAGGCCTTCGAGTCCCGCCAGCAGGAGTTGCAGGCCGCGCGCGACGCCGCGGTGCTGGTCGCCGAGGCGATCGATGTCACCCTGCCCGCCACTCGCACCGCCGCCGGCGCGCGCCACCCCATCACGGTGATCTCCGAGCAGATCGCCGACGTGTTCGTCGCCATGGGCTGGGAGATCGCCGAGGGGCCCGAGGTCGAGACCGAGCACTTCAATTTCGACGCGCTGAACTTCCCGCCGGACCATCCGGCCCGCGCCATGCAGGACACCTTCTACATCGCGCCGGAAACCTCGCGCCAGGTGCTGCGCACCCACACCTCCCCGGTGCAGGTGCGCTCCATGCTCACCCGTGAGCTGCCGATCTACGTGGCCTGCCCGGGCCGCACCTTCCGCACCGACGAGCTCGACGCCACCCATTCGCCGGTGTTCTCCCAGATCGAGGGCCTCGCGGTGGACAAGGGCCTGACCATGGCCCACCTCAAGGGCACCCTGGATCTGCTGGCCCGGGCCCTGTTCGGCCCCGAGTCGACCACCCGGATGCGCCCCAGCTTCTTCCCCTTCACCGAGCCGTCGGCCGAGGTCGATGTCTGGTTCCCGGACAAGAAGGGCGGCGCGGGCTGGGTCGAGTGGGGCGGCTGCGGCATGGTGAACCCGAAGGTGCTCATCGCCAGCGGTATCGACCCCGAGGTGTACAGCGGTTTCGCCTTCGGCATGGGCATGGAGCGCACGCTGCAGTTCAAGAACGGCCTGCCCGACATGCGCGACATCATCGAGGGCGACGTGCGCTTCACCCTGCCGTTCGGCATCCAGTCCTGACCACTTTTCACCGATCGAGGAAGCGAAACATCCCGTGCGAGTAGCGCAGTCCTGGCTGACCGAAATCCTGCGGCGCACCACCCCGGAGTGGGCCGTGACGCCGGAGGAGCTCGACGCCGCGTTCGTGCGGGTCGGTCTCGAGGTCGAGGAGGTCGAGACGCTCGAACTGATCGGCGGCGACGGTGACGGCCCGCACCTGGTGGTCGGCCGGGTCGCGGAGATCACCGAGCTGACCGAGTTCAAGAAGCCGATCCGGTTCTGCAAGGTCGATATCGGCAAGCCCGATCATCTGCAGGAGATCGTCTGCGGCGCGAGCAACTTCGCGGTCGGCGATCTGGTGGTCGTGGTGCTGCCCGGCGGCGTGCTGCCCGGCGGATTCCAGATCTCCTCCCGCAAGACCTACGGTCACGTCTCCAACGGCATGATCTGCTCGCTGGCCGAGCTCGGCCTGGGCAAGGAGTCCAACGGCATCCTGGTGCTGCGGCCCGGCACGGCCGAGCCCGGCGCCGACGCCAACGAACTGCTCGGTCTCGGTGATTCGGTGGTCGAGCTGGCCATCACCCCGGACCGCGGCTACGCGTTCTCGATGCGCGGCCTGGCCCGCGAGGTGGCCTGCGCCTACGACCTGGAATTCGCCGACCCGGGCGTGCGCACGCTGCCCGACGCGCCGGAGGAGGCGTGGACGGTGCGGATCGAGCCGGAGTCGCTGTGCACCCGGTTCGCCGTGCGTCGCGTCACCGGCATCGATCCGGCCGCGGTCAGCCCGTGGTGGCTGCAGCGCCGGCTGCTGCTGGCCGGGGTGCGGCCGATCTCGCCGGCGGTCGACGTCACCAACTACGTGATGCTCGAACTGGGCCAGCCGCTGCACGCCTTCGATGCCTCGAAGGTCAACGGCCCCTTGGTGGTTCGCCGCGCGCACCGCGGTGAGACGCTGCGCACCCTGGACGACGCCGAGCGCGTGCTCGACGCCGAGGACGTGGTGATCGCCGACAATTCCGGTGTGATCTCGCTGGCCGGCACCATGGGCGGCGCGAGCACCGAGGTGAGCGAGAACTCCACCGACATCCTGCTCGAGGCCGCGACCTGGAATCCGGTCGCGATCGCGCGCACCGTGCGCCGGCACAAGCTGCCCTCGGAGGCGGCCAAGCGTTTCGAGCGCGTGGTCGATCCCGAGGTGAACCTGGCGGCGCTCGATCGCGCGGCCGCGCTGCTGGTCGACATCGCTGGCGGCACCGTCGAATCCGTGGTCACCGACGTGCGGCTGCCGGTGCCGGCAATCGCGCCGATCCGGATGGACATCGATCTGCCCGACCGCACCGCCGGCATCGGCTACCCGACCGGCACCGCCGCGCGGCGGCTGGCGCAGGTCGGCTGCCAGGTCGAGGTGGGCGTCAGCGACGCCGGGCACGGTCAGCTGATCGTCACCCCGCCGAGCTGGCGGCCCGATCTCACCCAGCCCGCCGACCTGGTCGAGGAGGTGCTGCGGCTGGAGGGGCTGGACAAGATCCCGTCCGTGCTGCCGACCGCGCCCGCCGGGCGCGGGTTGACCGCGACGCAGCGCCGTCGTCGCGCCGTGAGCCGCGCGCTGGCCTTCGCCGGCGCCGTCGAGGTGCCCTCGCCGGTGTTCATGTCCGGCAGCGTCTTCGACGTGTGGGGCCTGGACGCCGAGGATCCGCGCCGCGACACCATGCGGGTGCTCAACCCGCTGGACATCGAGCGCGCCGACCTGCCGACCACGCTGCTGCCGGGCCTGCTGGAGGTCGCGGGCCGCAATATCTCGCGCGGCGCGCGCGACCTGGCGGTCTACGCCATGGCCCAGATCGTGCGGCCGGGGGAACAGACCCGCGCCATCGCCGCGCTGCCGGTCGATCGCCGTCCCACCGACGAGCAGATCGCCGAACTGAACGACTCGCTGCCCGCGCAGCCGGTGCACGTCGCCGCGGTGCTCACCGGTCGCCGGGAGCCGCGCGGGCCGTGGGGCCAGGGTCGTCCGGCCGAGGCCGCCGACGCCTTCGCTCTGGCCGACGCGGTCGCCGCCGCGGCCGGGGTGGTGCTGGAACGCCGCGCGGGCGCGTACCTGCCGTGGCATCCGGGCCGCTGCGCCGAGCTGGTCGTGGACGGCGTCGTGGTCGGGCACGCCGGTGAACTGCATCCCGCGGTGCTGGAGCGCGCCGGTCTGCCCAAGCGCACCTGCGCCGTCGAAATCGATCTCGATGCCCTGCCGCTGCGCGAATCGCGCCCGGTCCCGGTGGTTTCGGCGTTCCCGGCGGTGCTGCAGGACGTGTCGGTGAGCGTCGAGAAGACGGTGCCCGCGGCCTCGGTGGAATCGGCCCTGCGCTCCGGCGGCGGCGAGCTGCTGGAGGATCTGGCGCTGTTCGACGTCTACGAGGGCGCGCAGGCGGGGGAGGGGCGCAAGTCGCTCACCTACGCCCTGCGCTTCCGCGCCGCCGACCGCACGCTGACCGAAGACGAGGCCAGTGCCGCCCGCGACGCCGCGGTGGCCGCGGCGTCGGCGGCGGTCGGCGCGGTTCAGCGCTAACTCGCGCGCAGGCGGTCCTGGACGAAGGCCGCCGCCTGATCGCGGGAGTCGTTGAGGAAGTACGTGAGGTGGCCGACGCTCAGGGCGTTGCCGAATCCGGCGGCCGGATCGCCGCCGTTGCACACCCGGTCGCCGGCGTTGCAGTAATCCCAGAGGCGGTCGGCGAATTCGGCCAGCGCGCCGAGCGGGTGCGGCTGCATGTCGGGCAGGGCCGGGTCGAAGGTGCCGCGGTTGTAGGGCTCGTCCCTGTTGAAGAACGGGTTGCCGAACAGGGCGATGGCGCCGATCCGGTCGGCGGCCCGCTCGGACAGGGTGGGCCGGAGGCCGCGCGCGACCGTCTCGATGACGCGCGCGCCCTGGGAGTAGCCGAGCAGCACATACCGCTGGTCCGGGCACGCGGCCGCGGCGGCGTTCAGCAGGGTGACCAGGTTTTCCGCGCCCCGGGTGGCGCTGTCCGCGTCGCGGGAGGCCGGGTACTGCAATTCGGTGGCCGTGGCAGCGCGCCCCGACTCCCGGGCGATCCGGGTCGCGAGCGGGGTCAGCAGCAGGCTGCCGAACTGCGGCTCGAAGGTGCCCCGCGCGCTGATGACCCGCACGTCGGCGCAACCGCCGGTGTCGGCGGGTGGCGCGGCGTTGGCCGCCGGGAGGGCGGGCAGGGCGAGCGCCGCGATCACGACTCCCGTCCAGCGTCGCAGGGATTTCGGGTACCGACGTTCGCGCATGAGCCGAGACTATTGCCGATCGACCGGCCGCTCAAGCGTCGCGCATCCGGGAATATCGTTGCGGCGACCGGGAATCAGCGACGGGTGGACGACTGTTGACAGGAGGAGTTCCCCACCGACACGGAGGTCCCTGTGAGCGTGCGAGCCACCTGGAACGGCGTCGTCCTGGCCGAGAGCGACGACACGGTCGTCGTCGAGGGCAACCACTACTTCCCGCCCGAGTCGATCGATCAGGCGTACTTCGAGGCCAGCGACCACACGAGCGTGTGTTCCTGGAAGGGCACCGCCTCGTACTACACGCTGACCGTCGACGGCGCGACCAACCGCGACGCCGCCTGGTACTACACCGACCCGAAACCCGAAGCCGAGCAAATCCGGAATCGGGTCGCTTTCTGGCGGGGTGTCGAGGTCGTATGAGGTAAGAACAGGAGCATGCGCCATCCCGCCGCTCCCCTCCTCAACGCGCTGACCTACATGCGGGATCGGCGCCTCGTGCACACCCCGGCGGTGCTCGGGCTGGAGTATCGCGACCTGTCCCTGCCGACCGCGGACGGCGAGACGGTGCACGCCTGGTGGCTGCCGGCCCGGCAGTCCATCGGGCATGTGCTGTTCGCGCACGGGAACGCCGGCAACATCGGTGACCGGGTCCCGATCTACGCGCTGCTGACCGAGGCCGGATTCGACGTCCTGGCCTTCGACTACCGCGGGTACGGGCGCAGCACCGGCCGCCCGAGCGAGGAGGGCACCTACCTCGACGCCCGCGCGGCCCGCCAGGCGCTGCTAGAGCAGCCCGGCGTCGACCCGGATCGCATTGTCTACCTGGGCAAATCGCTCGGCGGCGGCGTCATGCTGGAGCTGGCCACGGCGTATCCACCGGCCGGGCTGATCCTGATGTCCACCTTCACCGGCATCCGGGACGCCGCCCGCAACGTCTATCCCTTCCTGCCCGCACCGTTCGTCCCCAATGCCTATCCCAGCCTGCGGCGGATCCGGGAATTGCGCACGCCGCTGCTGCTCATGCACGGTGATCAGGACGAACTGCTGCCGCTGCGGCACGCCGAGCGGTTGTACGCGGCCGCGCCGGAACCCAAGCGGCTGGAGATCTTCCCGGGCGGCGGCCACAACGACCTGATCTTCGGCGCCGGCTCGCGCTGGATCGATCTGGTGCGCAGCTGGGCGGCCGGTGTGCTCGGACGCAGGCCGAACTGGGGAGATTTGCCGCGTCCGCGTGCGTAGCCTGGGGGTATGGGTGATTACAGCGAGATCTCGGCGCGGCTGGCGGCGCTGTCCGACGCGGAATTGGTGACGGTGCTGCGGGCGGCCACCGCCGACCGGCCCGGGCTCTGGGCGGTGCGTGCGGCGCTCGACGAGCTGGCCGGCGCCGGTCATGTGGCCGCGCCCGGGGATGTGAGTCCTGCCACTGAGGCGGGCGTCACGCATGGGCCGGGCTCGGTGCCGGGGGTATCCGGCCAGGTCGGAGCCGGTTCTACGGTACCGGCGGTACCGGTACACCCCGCCGGTATCCCGCAATCGCCCGGGTCCGGCGGATATTCCGGCGGCGGAGTCCCTACTTTCGAGTCAGTTCGCGATAAGGTCGAGCAGCGCTTCGGCACCGCGCAGGGGATGGGCGAACTCGACCGGCAGACCCCGGCGGGTCGCAGCGCCGACGAACAGTGGGAGGCGCGCGAGAAGGCCGCGCGCGAACGTCTGGACCAGATACGGAAATCGGTGCACGGCAACGACACTCCGTAATCCCGGTCCGGGCACACCGGACAAAGGATGAACATGAGCGAGCCGCGCGAGATCGCCGAACGACTACTCGACGCCCAGGTGGAGTTCCTGCTCGCCGAGGTGACCGGCGAGCGTTTCACCGAGGTCGTCGCCCGCGACACCGAGGCGGTGCTCGCCGTCGCCGACACACTCGTCTTCCGCGACATCGTCGAGGTGGCCGACGCCAAGGAAACCGTCCGCACCGTCATCGAGCTGATCGGCGGCAGCCCCGTCATCGCCGACATGGTCGGTGTGTTCGCCGACCAGATCTACGACACCATCTCCGAGAACCACGACTACACCCTCGGCCAGGTCGTCGAACGCGAACCCGTGGAAGCGCTGCTGGAGAAGATCTTCGGCATGCACCAGGCGCAGGAGCGCATCCTGGACCGGCTCACCGAGAGCCCGCTCGTCGCCACCGTCGCCTCCAAGTTCGTCGACAAGCTGATCAACGACTTCGTCGCCGCCAATCGTGAACGCGCCGAGAAGATTCCGGGCGTCTCCTCGCTGATGTCGCTGGGTCAGTCCGCCGCCAACCGCGCCAAGAAAGCCGCCGACGGCACCTTCGTCGGCGACCTGGCCGGCAAGGGCGCCCTGTTCGCCCTCAAGCGCACCAACAACGCCATCCGCGAAATGCTGCGCGACGCCCCCGTGCACTCCGCCGCCATGGAATTCTGGGACCTGCACGCCGACGAACCCGTCAGCGGCCTGCGCGAATACCTCACCCAGAAGGACCTCAACGAACTGGTCCTGATCTGCTACGAAATCGCCATCACCACCCGCGAGAAGGAATTCTTCGGCGAACTCGTCGACGAATGCGTCGACGTCTTCTTCACCAAATACGGCGACTACACCCTCGCCGCCATGCTCCCCGAACTCGGCCTCACCGGCGACGACGTCGCCAAGGAGATCCTGCGCTACGGCCCCGCCGTCATCGAGGGCGCCAAGCGAAACGGAGTGCTCGCCAAGCTCGTCCGCGAACGCCTGGAGCCCTTCTACACCTCCGACCCAGTCCTCGCCATCCTCGGCGACACCACCCCCTGACCCTCCGACTGGCCAAGCGTCCGAAACCCGGACACCTGCTAGGGTCGCTAACAAGATTCCAACGATCCCGGGGGTTTGACATGCGAGTAGTCGCGTTTGCGGTGGGGGTGTGCGCGGCTCTCGCCCTCACCGGTTGCACGGGGACGAGTGGGTCGGGGGGCCCCGAAACGCAGCCGCCCACCAGCGCAAAGCTCAGCAAGGACCAACTCTGGGACCCGTGCTCGCTCCCGGACGCTGTGATCACGGGAGCGGGCGTAGATCCTTCGAGCAAGAACCCCGACCCCGTACTCGGGGATCGCAAAGATTGGCGGCTTTGCCGCTGGACTGGAAAAGACGCGCAAGGACGGTTGACTCACGCATTGCTGGTCTCGTCGACCTCCAATAGTCTTGATGACTTCCGGCGCAACACATACTTTCACGACTTCAGCGATGTTCGAACCGGCGGTCGAGCGGCTCTCCAATTCCGCATCGGTTCGTTGAACAACGAGTGCGAGCAAGCATTCGACACCAGCCGAGGCGTTGTATCTGTGAACTACAAGAAAGTCATCGATAGCGCATCGACTGCTGACCCTTGTGAACTCGCTCGACAGTCGGCCGAGAAGATCGCCGATTCGCTGCCACGCTGATGGTGTCTCATAGAAAGAGAATGGACTATGGCGACTGCCGAACAGCAGGTCAAGGAGTTTCAACGCTTGGCGGGTGAAGCGCAAGCGGGAAATTTGTACATCGACTCCGTAGCTGCAACACAGCTGGCAAAGGTGTGTATGGAGTACATGAACGAGCTCCGCACGCTGACTTTAGACGCGGCCGATCTGGTTCGTATCGAGTCGTTCAGCGATCTGGACTCATCTGCGGCACTCGGGCGGAAATTCTACGACCTGGCTGTCGGTGGTGCCGGTAGTGGCTCGTACACCATGGCAATCGCCGACCATCTCAAAATTCTCGAAGCGATGCATGACATGTACATCAAAGCTGGCGCGGCCTTCGACGCGACCGACGCGGATACACAGGCCAAGATCAAGGCGCAGACACACAAGATCGACTGGTAGTGCAGGCGGGGGACAAGTATGACTTTCGAAGCTTTCATGGGCAATCTCGGTGGCATCGTGGCTGGTCGGGTTACAGATCTGTTCAGCGACAACATTTCGCCGGTCAAGGCCGAACAGGATGCGCAAGCGGCAGGAAATGCCGACCGCAACCGTATCTACGCGCAGAACCAGGCTCTGTCCACAGGTTTCAATGGCGAGTATGCGAATACCGTCGTACCACCGGTGATCGAGCCCTTTGTCGGTATGCCCCATTCCCGAATCACTCAATTCATCTCGAAAATCGACCTCGACCAGATGTGGACGAGCGTCGACTCCTGGCAAAAGCTCGCCAAGAAGACGATGGAGAAGGGTGACACCTACCAGGCCGATACCAAGAAGGAAATGGACAAAGGCTGGTCCGGGTCCGCGGCGGCCAGCGCTTTGGCCAGTGTTCAGGCCTACATCGCCGACGTCGAGAAGGTCGAACAGGCCGCGAACCTGATCGCCAACAAGATGGAGGAGGCCTTCACCGGCTTCAGCCAGGTGACTTACCAGGTCCCGCATGAATCCGAAGCCCGCGAGGGCGGCAAACTCGCCGGTGTCGTCAGCGCGATCGGCGACGCGGTCCTCCCCGGCAGCCCGGTCTCGAATGCGATCAGCAGCAATGACGCCGGCCGGCAGAAAAACGCCGAGGACTTGGCGAACGAGGTCATGCGCACCGTCTACAAGCCGGTTGCCCTGCAAGCCGACGCCCAGGTCCCGAAGGTGCCGTCGCCGACCACGCCCGCCGCGCGCCCCGACGCCGACGTCCCGGTAAACAAGGGCGGTAACGGCGATGGGAATGGGAACGGAAACCCCACCAGTCCCAAGTCCGGAGACCCGAAGGCGACGGATCCGGCCGCGACGGATCCGGCGAGTACCGATCCCGCCAGCACGAATCCGGCTAGCACGAATCCGGCGAGCAGCAATCCCGCGAGCACGAATCCAGCGAGCACCAACCCCGCCAGCACGAATCCGGCGACGACCACCAACCCCACGGGCACGAACCCGGTCACGGCCAACCCGAACCGGCTCGGCACCGGCACACCCCGCACGGGCACCGGCACTCCGTCCTCGGGCACCCCGGGAACGCCCAAAAGTGTTGCTGGAACTGGCAATACCCCGGCCGCCGCGGCAGCCGCGAACTCGGGCAAGGCGAATTCGGCGGCCGCTCGATCCGGCATGCCCGGTATGGGCGCGCCCGGTCGCGGTAACAACAACAACGATGATGAATCCGAGCACAAGGCGCCTGATTACCTCTACGGCGTGCACGAGGAACTGCTCGGCCCCGACCGGAAAGCGGTCCCGCCGGTGATCGGTGGAGAGGCGTGACCACCTGGGAATTGACTCCGATCGAATTCTGGGTCGCCTGGGAATCATTGGGCCGGGACCGCATGCCGTTCCCGCTCACCTTCGCGGCGGAGGTGGAGACCCAGGTCGAGTTCGACATCCAGCGGCGGAGGGCGGCGGAGTCGCTGATGCGCACCATCGGTGACGACGACTCGCTGTATCACGCTCTGCATGCCTTGGCTCACGCCGAGGTCCGGATCGAACTGTTCGGCTACCGCCACGACGGTGGTGACCGCATGGTCCGCGCCTGTGCTGCCATCGAATCCGACAATGGTGTCGTTGCGGCCCAGCGCCCGGGTGCCGCGTTCGGAGCCGGGGGCAACATCCGGATCGATCTCCGGCGCCCCGCCGCTGTGGTGCAACGCCTGCTCACCGTGCTCCCCGACACCCGCCCGGGCACTGGGCCGAGCGTCAACATCCATCGGGACGAGCTCCAGCGTCCGACGCAGATCAACTCGCACCGCCGCTCGCCCTCCGAGCACGCGGTCCGCTTGCTCAAACGCCCGTTCCGCACGTACGCGGAGGTGCGTGTCGCCGCCGGTCCGTCGTTGGACGGCTGGCAGGAGGGTGGCACTCAGCTCTCCCTGATCGACTACCGCGACGACGGCCGCTACCTGCTGCGGGAAAGCGACCGCATCGAAGCGGTTCCCTGCGCGGCGGATCGGGCCCGATCGGAGATCACGCGCTTGGTCGACCGGACCACCGCGCAGGCCCGCGAAACCGCCTGGCAGCACTAGGCTGGCCACCGTGGCCGAACAGAAGGAGCGCATGCTCCGGGGTGATCTGTACAAGGACAGCGATCCGGAGCTGGTACGCGAACGCTATCGCGCGCAAACCCTGTGCGAGGAGTTCAATCGCACGGGCCCGGAGGAGAGCGAGCGCCGCGAGTCGGTGCTGCGCGAACTGCTGGGCAAGTTGGGGGCGGGGTCGTGGATCATGCCCCGATTCCAGTGCGACTACGGCTATCTCATCGAGATCGGCGCGAACAGCTTTCTGAACTACGACGCGATCCTGCTGGACTGCGCGCCGATCACGATCGGCGACGACTGCTCGATCGGCCCGCGCTGCCAGCTGCTGACCGCGCTGCATCCGATGACCGACCACGAAGCCCGCAGGCAGCGTTGGGAATCGGCCGCTCCGATCACGATCGGGAACAATGCCTGGTTCGGCGGCGGAGTCATCGTCTGCCCCGGCGTCACCATCGGCGACAATGTGGTGGTCGGGGCGGGCAGTGTGGTCACCCGCGATCTGCCGGATCAGGTGTTCGCCGCGGGTAATCCGGCGCGCGTGATCCGTGCGTTGTAACCGATGAATTCGTGGCTACTGTTCTGCCCATAACCTTCCGGTTCGACAGAGAGAAACGCAATGAGCAACGGCAAAGACCTCGCCCTCACCCATGTGGCCGTCCTGGTCGGGGACCAGGAGGAGGCGCTGCGGTTCTATCGCGACGTGGTCGGCCTGGAGGTGCGCCAGGACATGCCGTTCGCGGGCGTCCGCTGGCTGACCGTGGGCCCGGCCGCTCAGCCGAGCATCGAATTCCTGCTGGAGGTCCCGGAAATGGTGCCGGACGCGCCGCGCCAGCAGGCCGCTCGCGCGCGGCTGGCGGGCGGCTCGCAGTCCACGCTGATCTTCACCACCGACGATTGTGACGCTACGTTCGCGCGGTTGCGGGAGGCGGGCGCGGTGGTCGTGCAGGAACCGGTCACCCAGCCGTACGGCATGCGCGACTGCGGTTTCGTCGATCCGTGGGGCAACCACCTGCGGTTCTCGCAGGCGCTCGGCTGATCACTGGATCACACCCGAGTACCCCCGGCGGGGCTTGAACCCGCGACCTGGACGTTATAAGCGTCCTGCTCTGACCAGCTGAGCTACAGGGGCATGGCGACTGCGCGGCCCGGGGTGGTATGCCCCGGGCCTCGCTATGCCCGCCCTGTGGCGCGGTGTGGTCATGAGGCAAGTGTGGCACGAACGGCAGTAGGGTCGGGATCATGAGCGACTCGCGGATCGATTCAGGACAGGACGCGACCCGGCCGCTGCGTGACGACATCCGGTTTCTGGGTGGCGTGCTCGGCGACACCATCCGGGACCACGAGGGCCCGGAGGTGTTCGACCTCATCGAGCGGGTGCGGATCGAGGCGTTCCGGATCCGCCGCGAGGAGGTGGAGCGCAGCGCGGTCGCGGACATGCTGGCGGGCGTCGACATCGAAACCGCGATTCCGCTGATCCGCGCGTTCAGCTACTTCGTGCTGCTGGCGAACCTGGCCGAGGACATCCAGCGCGACCGCCGCCGCGCCGCGCACGTGGCCGCCGGTGAGCCGCCGCAGGATTCGTCGCTGGCCGCCACCTACCGCAAGCTGGACGCGGCCAGCCTGGACGCCGGCGAGGTCGCCGATCTGCTGGCCGACGCGCTGGTCTCGCCGGTGATCACCGCCCACCCCACCGAGACCCGCCGCCGCACCGTGTTCGACGTGCAGGCCCGCATCACCGACCTGATGCGGCTGCGCCTGCGCTACGACGACTCCGAGGCCGAGCGCGCCGATTTCGAGCTGCAGATCCGCCGCCAGGTGCTGGCGCTGTGGCGCACGGCCCTGATCCGGTTGGCGCGCTTGCGCATTCAGGACGAGATCGCGGTCGGCCTGCGCTACTACGATCTCACCCTGCTGCGCGTGATTCCGGCGATCAACGCCGAAGTCCGAGCGGCGCTGCGTTCCCGGTGGCCGGGCGCCGAGCTGCTGACCGACCCGATCCTGCGCCCCGGTTCCTGGATCGGCGGTGACCGCGACGGAAACCCGTACGTGACAGCGGAGGTGGTGCGGCAGGCGGCGCAGCAGGCCGCCGGCGTCGCCTTCGGTCACTACCTGCGCGAACTGGTGGAGCTGGAGAAGTCGCTGTCGCTCTCGGCCCGCCTGGCGCCGGTCTCGGCGGCCGTGACCGCCCTGGCCGAGGCCGGCTACGCCGACCCGCTGGTGCACGCCGACGAGCCGTATCGCCGTGCGCTGCACGCGATCCGGGCCCGGCTCACCGTCACCGCGGAGCGGGCGCTCGGCAGCGCGCCGCCGGGTGCGCTGTCCGGCCGGATCGAGGGCGTCGAGCCGTATCCGGCGCCACGTGCGGTGCTCGACGATCTGGACGCGATCGATGCCTCGCTGCGCGCCAGCGGCGACGGTCTGCTGGCCGACGACCGCCTGGTGCCGCTGCGCAACGCGGTGGAGACCTTCGGTTTCCATCTGCAGAGCCTGGACATGCGGCAGAACTCGGAGGTGCACGAGCAGGTCGTCGGCGAGATCTTCGCCTGGGCCGGCGTGCACACCGACTACGCGAGTCTGTCCGAGGCCGAACGCGTGGAGCTGCTCGCCGCCGAACTGCGCACCCGCCGCCCGCTGCTCGGCCCGCACGCGCGGCTGAGCGAACTGGCCGCCAAGGAGCTCGGCATCGTCCGCGCCGCCGCCGAGGTGGTGGCCACCCTCGGCGCCGAGGCGGTCCCGAACTACATCATCAGCATGTGCACCTCGGTCAGCGACATGCTGGAGGCGGCGCTGCTGCTCAAGGAGGGCGGGCTGCTCGATCCGGGTCCGCCGGACGGCGCGCCGAGTTGCACGGTGGGCATCGTGCCGCTGTTCGAGACCATCGAGGATCTCGGCGCGGGCGCGGCGACTCTGGCCGCGGCTATGGACGTCCCGGTCTACCGGGAGTTGGTGGCCGACCGGGGGATGCGCCAGGAGGTCATGCTCGGCTACTCCGATTCCAACAAGGACGGCGGCTACCTGGCCGCGAACTGGGCACTGTATCGGGCCGAGCTCGATTTGGTGGACGTGGCACGCAAGGCGGGCCTGCGGCTGCGGCTGTTCCACGGTCGCGGCGGCACGGTCGGGCGCGGCGGCGGCCGCAGCTACGACGCCATCCTGGCTCAGCCGGCCGGCGCCGTGCACGGCGCGCTGCGGCTGACCGAGCAGGGTGAGGTGATCGCCGCCAAGTACGCCGAACCCCGTGCGGCGCACCGCAATCTGGAGTCGCTGATCGCCGGCACGCTGGAGTCGACGCTGCTGGACGTGGAGGGCCTGGGCGCGGACGCCGAACCCTCCTACGAACTGATGGACGATCTGGCGGCTCGCGCCCGCGCCGCCTACGCGCGGCTGGTGCACGAGACACCGGGCTTCGTCCAGTATTTCCGGCAGTCCACGCCGGTCGCCGAGGTCGGCGACCTCAATATCGGCAGCCGCCCGGCTTCCCGCAAACCCACCAACTCGGTGTCGGATCTGCGCGCCATTCCGTGGGTGATGGCCTGGAGTCAGGCGCGGGTGATGCTGCCGGGCTGGTACGGTACCGGCACGGCGCTGGAGGAATGGGTGGGCGGTGATCCGCGGCGCCTGGCCACGCTCTCGGATCTGTATCGGCGCTGGCCGTTCTTCCGCACCGTGCTCTCGAACCTGGCTCAGGTGATGGCCAAATCCGATCTCGACATCGCCGCCCGCTACGCCGAACTGGTCGACGACGAAACCCTGCGCGACACCATCTTCGGCATGATCCGCGACGAGCACGCCCGCACCGTCCGCATGCACGCCGCGATCACCGGCAACGATCATCTGCTGGCCGACAACGCGTCACTGGCGGAGTCGATCCACAATCGGTTCCCGTATCTGGAGCCGCTGAACCAGATGCAGGTCGAACTGCTGCGCCGGCTGCGTTCCGGCGACGACAGCGATCTGGTCAAGCGCGGCATCCTGCTGACGATGAACGGCCTGGCCACCGCGCTGCGCAACTCGGGCTAGCCGCTCAGCTGATATAGCCGGTGACCTTCTCGGGCACCACCCGCACGACGACCCGCACAGCGCCCGGGGCGTCGTGCCCTGCGGGCTTGCCGTCGTACTTCCAGGAGAGCCGGTCGTCGAGTTCGCGGCCGCCCTCCTCGACGATGGTGGCGTGCCCGCGGATCTCGGCGTACAGCTCCGGGTCGTCACGCTGCATGATCGTGACGCTGACCCGGGGATCGCGCCGGATATTGCGCTCCTTGAGCCGCCCGGCGACCGTCGAGAACACCAGGTCGCCGCCGTCGAGGCCGACCCACATCGCGGAGCTCTGCGGGCTGCCGTCGGCGTTGAGCGTGCACAGCGTCGCGTAGTTGGCGGCGTCGACCAGCGCGCGGACCGCCTCGGAAAGCTGAATACCCATCTGCGCACCGTACTGCGCGGTCGGCGCCCGCGCCCGCCTAGGCTCGGTACGAGGCGAACAGAGAGGCGCGGCATGTCGAAGATGATCGTCGTGGGCGGCGGGATCGGCGGGTTGGCCGCGGCCGCCGCGCTCCATCAGCGCGGCTGGGACGTGGAGGTGCTCGAGCAGGCGGCCGAACTCGCCGAAGTCGGGGCGGGGATCTCGCTGTGGTCCAACGCGTTACGCGCCCTGGACGTGATCGGCCTGGGTGAGCGGGTGCGTGCCCGCGCCGTGACCGAGGTGGCCGGCGGCATCCGGAACAGCAAGGGCGAGTGGCTCTCTCGCGCCGACGTCGCCGCGATCCGCGACCGCTACGGCCTGCCCGTCCTGCTGCACCGCGCCGACCTGCTCGAGATCCTGCGCGCGGCGGTCCCGGAATCCGCGCTGCGTACCGGAGTCACGGTGCGGGCCGCGCACCCGGACGGCACCGTCACGCATTCGGCGGGCACCTCCGCCGGCAACCTGATCGTGGGCGCCGACGGTGTGCGCAGTGTGGTGCGGCGCGCGGTCTGCGGCGAGATCACCCCGAGGTACGCGGGATACACCGCGTGGCGGATGGTCGTCACACCCACCGCTCCGGTGGGCGAACTCGGGGAAACCTGGGGCCGCGGTGAGCGTTTCGGGATCGCGGCCCTGGCCGACGGCCGGGTCTACTGCTTCGCGACCGCGAACCTGCCCGCGGGCACCCGCACCGAGGGCCTCGCCGAGCTGCGCCGCCGCTTCGGCGCCTGGCACGACCCGATCCCGGCCCTGCTCGACGCCGCCGCGCCCGCGGCGGTGCTGCAACACGACATCTACACCTTGCCGCCGCTGAAAACCTTTGTGGCCGAACGGATCGCGCTGCTGGGCGACGCCGCCCACGCCATGACGCCGAATCTGGGCCAGGGCGCGTGCCAGGCGATCGAGGACGCCGTGGTGCTCGCCCGGTCGGAGGGTGATCCGGCCCGCTACGACCGGCTGCGCCGCCCCCGCGCGCAACTGATCGCGCGCCGCTCGGACCGGATCGGCGCAGTGGCGCAGCTGTCCTGGCCGCCCGCCGTCGCGGCGCGCGACGCGGTGCTGCGGCTGACGCCCGCCTCGGCGCAGGTGAAAGCTTTGGGCTCGGTGCTGGATTGGACGCCCTAGCCGGTATCGGTGCCGATCTCGCGTACCTTCGCGGTGATGGCCTCGGTGTCCTCGCCGAACACGCGCTCGGCCAGCTTCGGATCGGCGTCGAGTAACCCGAGCAGCAGGTGTGCCGTGCCCAGCTGGCCACCGCCCGCCCGCAGGGCTTCGGTATTCGCGCGCTGGAACGCCAACTGCACCAGCGGCGTCAGCGGCAGCCGCCGCGACCCGGCCGGATGCCGCAGATCCTCGGCGGTGATGCCGAGCGCGGCGATGGCCGCCGCGGCGGGGGAGTCGGCATGGAGGGCGGCACTGCGAATGACGCCCAGCAGCACGTGATCCGGGGTGATCGCGGCGTGGCCCAGCGCGCGCGTCTCCCGCAGCGCGGCCTGGAGCGCGTCTTTGGCGTCCTCGGTGAACGGGAGGAACTCCGGCACCGGCGTGCCGCCCGGATCCCGGGCGAGCCCGACCTGCTCGATCGCGTCGGCGAGCGTATAGCCGTGCAGTGACAGGGTTTTCGCGGAGGGCGAGCGCGCGTCGGATTCCGCTTCGCGCAGCACCGCGACGAGCAGGTGTTCGGCCCCGATGCGGTGGTGATCCAGGGCGCGCGCCTCGGCCTGGGCGAGCACGACGACGCGGCGCGCCCGGGCGGTGAATTTCTCGAACACTGCGCCCCCTGTCCACGAAGCTGTCGGAGGATTCCATCGTAGTGGGGATCGCCGCCCCCGCCGCCGGATTCAGCGACCCGGGCGCTATCCCGGGAACTCGCGCACCGCGCCGGTGCAGCGCGCGGCCTGCTTGCGCAGGGCGGCGGCCAGCTCGGGCGGACCGCTCAGCAGGGTGAAATCGAGATCGGCGGACGCGATCATCCACACCAGGGCCTCGGCGCTGTCCGCGCCGACGTGCAACTGGCAGCGGTGCTCGTCGACGGCTTCGACCACGCCCATGCCCGGCCAGATCCGCTCGCTGGCGACCTCGGCCGCGACGGGCAGCAGCACCGTCGCCTGACACGGCCAGGTGCGCACCGAGAGCTGCCGCGAAAGATAGGCCGCCACATCGCCTTCCGGCAGTTCGCGGGGCGTGAAGCGCGGGCCGGTCGGAATCTTCGGGGTCAGCCGGTCCACCCGGAAGCTGCGCCAGTCGGCGCGGTCCACGTCCCAGGCCACCAGGTACCAGTGCCGGTTGAAGTGCACGAGGCTGTGCGGCTCCGCCTTGCGGACGCTGGCCCGGCCGTCGTGCGCGCGGTAGTCGAAACGCAGCTGTTCGCGGCGCTGGCACGCCTCGGCGATGGCCATCAGCGTGTCCGGCTCCACGGTGGCCCGCGGCGCGCTCACCCGGACGGTGGCGCCGCGCAGCGTGCGGACCCGGTGCCGCAGGCGCGGCGGCAGCACCTGCTCGAGTTTGCTCAGCGCGCGCACCGCCGCCTCTTCGATCCCCGCGACACTGCCGTCGGCGGCGCCGCGCAGGCTGACCGCGACGGCGACCGCCTCCTCGTCGTCGAGCAGCAGCGGCGGCAGCGCGGCCCCGGCGCCGAGCCGGTAGCCGGCCGTGCCCTGGCTGGCGAGCACCGGATAGCCGAGCTCGCGCAGCCGCTCCACGTCGCGGCGCACGGTGCGGCCGGTGACGCCGAGCCGTTCGGAGAGCTCGGCCCCGCTCCAATCCCGGTGGGTCTGCAGCAGGGCCAGCAGCTTCAACAGTCGCGCCGAGGTTTCCAGCATGATCGCCAGAATGCCGGATTCTTAGGAACAATGCTGTCCTAAGACGTTCCTAGAGTCGAAAGCATGACGAATACCGAGATCCGGCCCTTCCGCATCGACGTCCCCCAGACTCAGCTCGACCAGCTGCACAGCCGGCTCGCCGACACGCTCTGGCCCGACGAATTGCCCGGCGTCGGCTGGGATTACGGGATTCCGGTCGGCTACCTGCGGGAGCTGGCCGAGTACTGGCGCACCGGCTACGACTGGCGCGCCCAGGAGTCGCGGCTGAACGAGCTGCCCCAGTTCATTACCGAAATCGACGGGCAGCCGGTGCATTTCGTGCACGTCCGCTCGCCCGAGCCGGACGCCGTCCCGCTGCTGCTGGTCCACGGCTGGGCCGCAACCTACACCGAATTCCTCGACGTCATCGGCCCGCTGAGCGATCCCCGCGCGCACGGCGGCGACCCGGGCGACGCCTTCCACCTGGTGATCCCCTCGCCGCCGGGATTCGCGTTCTCCGGTCCGACGCGGCAGCCGGGGCACGGAGCGACCGAACGCTACGCCGAGCTGTTCAAGCTGCTGATGGCCCGGCTCGGCTACGACCGCTACGGCACGCACGGCGGCGACGTCGGCTCGTTCGTCGCGCCGGACCTGGGCCGCATCGACACCGCGCACGTGCTCGGCGTGCACATCAACGGCCCGATCACCGTCCCCTCCTGGGAAGACGACGGCGCGCAGGCCGAGTACAGCGCGGCGGACCGGACCCGGCTGGCCGAACTCACCGGCGAGGAAAGCTTCACCCGCCTCGACTACGCCGCGGTCCAGGCCGGGCACCCGCAGACGCTGGCGATCGGCCTGCACGATTCACCCGCCGGACTGCTGGGCTGGCTGACCGATCTGTACCAGCGCTGGACCGATCCCGCGATCGAGCTGCCCGACCAGGCGGTCGATCGGGACGCGCTGCTCACCGTCACCAGCATCTACTGGCACACAAAGACTTTCGCGTCTTCGATCCGGCTCTACAAGGAATCCCAGGTGTGGGGCGCGCAAGCGAAGAACTCCGGCGTGCCGACCGGTTGCGCCATCTTCCCCGGTGACCTGTCGATCCGGGCGCTGGCCGAACAGCAGCACACCATCGTGCACTGGAAGGAGTACGACCGCGGCGGGCACTTCGCGGCGATGGAGGCTCCCGATCTGCTGATCGCCGATATCCGCGAATTCTTCCGCGGCCTGCGCTGAGCCGTCACCGGTAGTTGCCCGCCATCCGCTCCGCGATCTCGCCGAGCCGGGCGCGCAACTCGGGCGGAGACAGTACCTCGGCGTCGCCGCCCAGCGGTAGAATGCTGTGCAGCAGAACGGGATAGGACTCCGAGGCCAGATCCAGCTCGACCCAGCCCGCCGCGTCCGGTTCGGTCATCGACGCCAGCGCGGCGGTGACGGCGGCGGGTTCGAAGCTGTGCTGGAGCAGGTGCACCCGGTCGGCCCGCAGCCGGCAGCGCGCCCGGACCCGCAGCATGGACTGCGCGAACTCGTCCTGCGTGGCCGACCAGTGCGCGGTCAGGTCGAAATGCTCGGGGCGGGTGAAGAACTCGTCGAGCGGCTGCGCGGCGAGGATGCGTCCGACCCGGTAGGACCGGATGTCGGCGCCCTGCCGGGCCACCAGGTACCAGGTGCCCGCTTTCAAGACCAGGCCCAATGGATCGAGCACTCGGTCCACCACCCGATCCTTGCGGCCGTAGCGCAGCCGCAGCCGCCGGTCGTGCCACAGCGCGTCGGCGAGGGTGGCCAGCGTCGGCGTCTCGTCGGGGCGGTGGAACCAGCCGGGGACATCGATGTGCACGCGCTCGGCGACGCGGGTGGCCCGCCCGCGCAGCTCCGGCGGGAGCGCGGCGAGCACCTTCAGTTGCGCGGTGGCCAGCACCGTGCCCAAGCCGAGGTCGGCGGCCGCGCCGGGTAGGCCGGCCAGCAGCACCGCGTCGGCCTCCTCCGAGGTCAGCCCGGTCAGCCGGGTGCGGTAGCCGTCCACCAGCCGGATCCCGCCGGTGCGGCCCGGCTCGCTGTACACCGGGACGCCCGCCTCCGACAGCGCCTCGACATCGCGGTACACCGTGCGCACCGACACCTCCAGGGCCGTGGCCAGCTCGGGTGCGGTGGCCCGGCCCCGGGTCTGTAGCAGCAGGAGCAACTGCACCAATCGACTCGCGCGCATGCGTCGACCCTAGCCAGAAACCTTGACAGGAGATGTCAGGTTCAGCTCCTACGGTGGTCACATGACCCTCTGGAGCGAGTTCACCCGAGAAGCACCGCAGATCGCGACCGTGTTCGACCGGCGGCACCGGGCCACCGGGAACCTGTGCATGCTCGCCACCGTGCGCGCCGACGGCTCACCGCGGATCAGCCCGATCGAACCGCGCGTCTTCGACGGCATGCTGGTGGTGGCGGGCATGCCGAACACCCTGAAGTTCAAGGATCTCGAGCGCGATCCGCGGTTCTGCCTGCACACCGCCACCGTCGACACCATGGTCGGCGACGGCGACGCGAAACTCTTCGGCCGCGTGCGCGACCTGCCGGACAAGCAGGTGCACGCCCGCTTCGCCCAGGCCCTGTTCGACGAGTCCGGGTTCGACATCCGCGGCCAGGAGTTCGACCACTTCTACGTCGCCGATCTCACCGGCGCGTCCGCGATCGAGCTCGTCGACGACAAGCTCGCCATCACCATCTGGAAGCCGGGCGAAGGCGAGCGCGTCGTCCACAAGTGATCAGGGCGCGGGAAAGTGCCGATCGAGAAAACGCGCGAACACCTGGCGGGAGATCTGGGTGCCCCAATCTCCCCAGCCGAAGTCGAAGACGTGCTCGCCGTAGGGGATCGGCAGCAGTTCGTGCTGCACCGCCACCTCGGTCAGCCGGTCCGCCAGCACCGTGGACTGCCGGTAGGCGACGACGTGGTCGCGGGTCCCGTGCAGCAGCAGGGTCGGCGGCACGCCGGGCCGGACATAGGTGAGCGGCGAGGCCGCCGCATAGCGCTCCGGGTATTCCTCCGGGGTGCCACCGAGATAGTCTCGCAGGACCCTTCGCGCATACTCCGGATCGCCGCTGTCGCGGTAACCCAGGCTCAGATCGACCGGCGGATAGAACGCGGCCACCGCGCGCACCGAGGTGTCCCCGGCCGGGCAGCTCGGCGGCACCCGCTCGTCGGAGTAGGCGCTGAGCAGGGCGAGGTTGCCGCCCGCCGAACCGCCGGCCAGCAGCACTCGCTCCGGATCCACGCCGTACTCGCGGGCGTGCTGTTTGACCCAGCCCACCGCGCATTTCACGTCACCCGGCGCCTGGTTCCAGCGCGGCGGCGGCGCCAGCCGGTACTCGATGGCGAAGACCGCGTAGCCCTTGTCGTTGAGCCACCGGTGCCAGTTGGGCGCTTCGCCGCGATCGCCCTGGGACCAGCCGCCGCCGTGCACCCAGACCACCGCGGGGCGCGGGCGCTCCGCGGCGCGGGCCGGAAGTTTCGCGTCCAGCAGCAGATTCGTGCCGTCGACGGTCGCGTACGTGGTCGACAATTCCGCTCGCGGCTCGCCGGTGTTCGAACCGCCGGTGAGGTAGTCCAGCACCGACAGGTCCACGCCGTGCCGGTGCGCTTCCCGCCACGACGCGACCAGCGGGAAGCAGGCGGCGACGAGGCCGGCCACGCAGACGACCCCGACTACTTTGCCGAGCACGCGCACGACCGGGGCGTTGCGCCGCTGGGTGAGAATCGCGCCGATGCCGAGGCCCAGCAGGGCGGCCGGCAGCACATACAGCCCGTAGTTGCTGACCAGCAGTGAAACCGGAATGAGGCGCGGCGGGATCGGCGGGCGGGCGATGACGTAGGTGATGACGGCGAGCGCCGCGGCGAGCACCACGCCGACGATGGCAACGACCCAGCGAATCACCATGGCGCTCATTAACCCATGGCCCCTGCGGGTTCCGGCTCCGGCGCGCCGATCAGGCCAGGGCCGCGCGCACCCGTTCGGCGACCGCCTCGACCGAGCCCACACCGTCCACTCGCCGCAGCAGGCCCCGCTCGGCGTAGAACGGCAGCAGCGCCGCCGTCATCGCCTCGTAGTTCTCGATGCGCCGGCGCACCACGTCCTCGTGGTCGTCGGCGCGGTGCTCCAGCTCGGCGCCGGCGGGCGGCGGGTCGGCGATCAGATGGTGGATCCTGCCGGTGCGGAGGTCGACCCGGCGATGGACGGCGCGCTCCACCAGCTGCTCCGCCGGGACGTCCAGCGCGATCACCGAATCCAGTGCGGCGTCCTGGTTTTCGAGCAGCTCGCCCAGGCCGGTGGCCTGCGGCACGGTGCGCGGGAAGCCGTCGAGCAGGAATCCCGCGCGGCAGTCCGGCGCGGTCAGCCGCTCGGCGATCAAGCCGAGCACCACCTCGTCCGGGAGCAGCCCGCCCGCCGACATCTGCCGGGCCAGGTGCTCGGGCAGGTCGTCCGCGGCCTGGGCAGCGCGCAGCATGTCGCCGGTCGAGATCTGGGGCACGTGCTGCCGCTCGCACAGGATCCGGGCCTGCGTGCCCTTGCCCGACCCGGGCGGTCCCACCAGCACAACGCGCATCTCTGTCCTCCTGCCGCCGGGTGACACCGCGCCGTCTACGGCCGAGGTGAATGTGCCTGCACGTCACGATAACTCGGAAGCCCGCTCGGGATCCCGGAACCGGCGCGCACGGCGGCGGCGGTCCCGACGGTGGCGGCCAGCGCCGCCCGGTAGAGCAGCGAACCGGTCTGACCCGCCTGACACCGAGGGCGCCGAGCTCGGCGACGGACGGGCCCGTGCCGGGATAGAGGACGTTGACCGGCAGGGCGGTGGCGCGGACCACCGTGCCGATCAACTCCGGATCCGTCGGACCTGGCACGAAAATGCCGTCGGCACCGGCTTTTTCGTAGACGGCAGACCGCGCCGAGCGGTTCAGCTACTACGCAGCCGGACCGGCAGACTCTCCAGCCCGTGCTCCCGGAAAGACGGCCGCCAGCACAGCTCCCGCGCGGGTACCGCCAGCCGCAGGTCGGGAAAGCGCCCGAGCAGCCCGCCGAGCGCGATCCGCAACTCGAGGCGGGCCAGCGGCGCGCCCAGGCAGTAGTGCGGGCCGTGACCGAACGCCAGGTGCGCGCCGCTCTCGGCGCGCGTGAGATCGAGCGTGCCGGGGTCGGTGATCCAGCGCGGGTCGCGGTTGGCGGAGGCCAGGCCGAGCAGCACGGTGTCGCCCTGGGGAATGTGAACGCCGCCGACGATGATCGGCTCGGTCGCGAAACGCCGGATCGCGTACTGACTTCCGTGCGCGAAGCGAAGCAACTCCTCGATCGCCGCGTCGCCGGGTTCGCCGTTCGCGCGCAGCGCCGCCAGCTGCCCGGGATCGTTCAGCAGAGCCGCCAGGGCGTTGCCGAGCGTGCTCACCGGGTTCTCGTAGCCTGCCCAGAAGAGCAGGAACGCGAGCGAGACAAGTTCGTCGTCGCCGGCGGTGTCGTCGACGTGCGTGTCGGCGATCAAGTCGGAGAGAAAGTCGTCGGCCGGGTCGGCGCGCTTGTGCCGCACCAGCTCGCTGATGAATCGCTCGATCTGCCCGACCGCCTCCACCGCCGACCGCGGCCGAGCCGGATCGGGTGCGAGCAGGGTGTTGGTCCAACCACGAAAGCGGTCGCGGTCCTCCGGCGGGATGCCGAGGAGATCGCCGATCACCGACAGCGACAACGGCGCGGCGAACGCGGCGATCAGATCGACGTGCTGCTGGGTCGCGAGCTGTGCGAGCAGCCGGTCCGTCACAGCCTGGATGCCGTTGCGCAGCAGTTGAACCCGGCGTGCAGTGAATGCCCGCGCGGCGCGGCGGCGCAGGCGCAGATGGACGCTGCCGTCACGATTGAGCAGATTGGCGTCGAGTGCGGGCGGCAGCCCGAAACCCGGGTAGCCGCCCCGGCTGGCGCGGCGATCGACCGACAACCGCGGATCGGCCAGCGCCTGCCGGACATCGGTGGCGCGGGTGATCAGCCACGCCTCGGAGCCGTCGGGTAGCGCGACGCGATGGGCGGGCCCGGTTTCTCGCAGCGCCTCGTGCGTCGCATGCGGATTCGCCGGGTAGGCGGCGTCGAACGGGCAGGTGATGGTCATTCGCCGGCCCTTGATGTCGCCGGGGCGTGGCGATGTTCGTCGGTTACCGCGATATGCCTGGGCCGCAGCGGAATTCGAATGCGCATCGTCCTCCAACTTAGACCAATCGGGCCCGGGGTGAAACCGGCTCCGGGCGGCGGCCGCGGATCGATCGCCCGGCCGGTCTGTGTGTGCCAGCAACTCGCGGCAGGTGGCGCTCACCGGTGCCGTGGATCTTCCGACGGTTGTGCCAGGATTGGCCGATGGACCTGCTTGCCGCAGTTCAGGAGGACGCGCAGCCGTCGGCGATCATCTCGCTGTTCTTGATCGCGCTGGTGGCGGTGATCGGGCCCGTCGCTTCGCGGCTACTGCGTGGCTATGTGCCGGACGTGGTGGTGCTGCTGTTGCTCGGGGCGCTGATCGGGCCGCATGTGCTGGCGTGGGCGGGGACCGGGGGCGGGGTCGATCTGCTCAGCGAACTCGGGCTCGGCATGTTGTTCCTGCTCGCGGGCTACGAGCTGGATCCGAAGCTGTTGCGCGGCAAGCCGGGGCGGACGGCGTGGCTGGTGTGGGTGGTGTGCCTGGGGTTCGCGTTCGTGCTGGTGAGCATGGCGGTGTGGGCGGAGGGGACCGAGGCCGAGTTCGCCGCGCTGATCGCGATCGCCATCGCGATGACCTCGACGGCGCTGGGTACGCTGCTGCCGATCGTCAAACAGGCGGGGCTGCTGGATCAGCCGCTGGGCCGGGCGGTGCTGGCACACGGCGCGGTCGGCGAGCTCGCGCCGATCGTGGCCATGTCGGTGCTGCTGACCAGCCGCAGCCCGCTGGCCGCGATCGTGGTGCTGCTGCTGTTCCTGGCCGCCGCGGTGTGGATCGGGTTCGTGCCGCAGCGCGTCTTCCATCGGGTGCCGTGGCTGAGCCGGGCGCTCAACGGCATGAGCGGCGGCACCTCGCAGCTGCCGGTGCGCGGCGTGGTCCTGCTGCTGCTGACGCTGATGGCGGTGGCCGACACCTTCGATCTGGACGTGGTGCTCGGCGCGTTCGCCGCAGGTGTGGTGTTGCGCGGCATGGTCGCGGGGGCGCATCCCGAACTGGAGCGGGCGCTGGAGGCCATCGGCTACGGCATGCTGATCCCGGTGTTCTTCGTGGTCTCGGGGATGGGCATCGACATTCCGGCGGTGCTGCGAAGTCCGCTGCTGTGGGCGCTGTTCGTGCTCTCGATCGCGCTGGCGCGCGGGGTGCCGGTGTGGCTGAGCGAACGCTACGTGCCGCACGGCGCGAACCTGCCCACGGTCCGCGAGCGCGCGCAACTGGCCCTGTACGCGGCGACGGGTCTGCCGATCATCGTCGCGGTTACGCAGGTGGCGACGAGTTCGGGTTTGATGGGAGCGGAGCTGGCCTCGGTGCTGGTGGCCGCGGGCGCGGCGACCGTGCTGCTGTTCCCGCTGATCGCCCGGCTGATCGGAAACGACCGGCCCGACTATGAATGAGATTGCATTGTCGTGCATAATCATTTCATGGCTGATACCTCTGGTGCCCCTGCGAGCGGGGTGACGCGGATCGCTGTCGCCGGCGCGAGCGGATACGCGGGCGGTGAAGTGCTGCGACTACTGCTGGCCCATCCGCGCTACCGAGACGGGCGCCTCGAGATCGGGGCGCTGACCGCGGGGTCGAACGCCGGAACCACCCTGGGTGCGCTGCAGCCGCACCTGCTGCCCCTGGCCGACCGGGTGCTCGCACCCACCACGGTCGAGGAACTCGCCGGGCACGACGTGGTCTTCCTGGGCTTGCCGCACGGGCAGTCCGCCGTCATCGCCGCGGCGCTGCCGGAATCTACCGTCGTCATCGACTGCGGTGCCGATTTCCGGCTGCACGACGCGGCGGTCTGGGAGAAGTACTACGGCAGCCCGCACGCGGGCACCTGGCCGTACGGCCTGCCCGAGCTGCCCGGCGGCCGTGCGGCCCTGCGCGGCGCGAAGCGGATCGCGGTCCCCGGCTGCTACCCGACGGTGTCCAGCGTGGCGCTGGCCCCGGCCGTCGCCGCGGGCATCGTCGAGCCCGACGTGCACGTGGTCGCGGTCAGCGGCACCTCCGGCGCCGGCCGCAAACTCGATGTGGGCCTGCTGGGTTCGGAGGTGATGGGCTCGGCCCGCGCCTACGGCATCGCCGGCGCGCACCGGCACACGCCCGAGATCGCGCAGAACCTGACCGCCGCCGGCGGCACGACCGTGCGGGTCTCGTTCACCCCCGTGCTCGCCCCGATGCCGCGCGGCATCCTGGCCACCTGCACCGCACCCACCACCGTGGACGCCGCGCAGGCGCGCGCGGTCTACGAGAAGGCTTACGCCGACGAGCCTTTCGTGCACCTGCTGCCTGAAGGCGTGCTGCCGCAGACCGGTTCGGTGCTCGGCTCCAACGCCATCACCCTGCAGGTCGCGGTCGACGCGGACGCGGGCCGGCTGGTGGTGATCGGCGCGATCGACAACCTGACCAAGGGCACCGCGGGCGCCGCGGTGCAATCGATGAACCTGGCCCTCGGATTCGAGGAGACCGAAGGACTTTCCACCGTAGGAGTGGCACCGTGACGACGACCGATACCGCCTCCGGCAAACTGGTGCGGACCCAGGGCGTGACCGCGCCCCTCGGCTTCCGCGCCGCGGGCATCGCCGCGGGCATCAAGGCCAGCGGCAAGCCCGATCTGGCCCTGGTGCTCAACGAGGGGCCCGAATACGCGGCGGCGGGCGTGTTCACCCGCAACCAGGTCAAGGCCGCGCCCGTGCTGTGGTCGCAGCAGGTGCTGACCGGCGGCCGGTTGCGTGCCGTCGTGCTCAACTCCGGTGGCGCCAACGCCTGCACCGGCCCCGGCGGTTTCCAGGACACCCACCAGACCGCCGAGGAACTGGCCAAGGCGCTGAGCAACTGGGGCGTGGAGACCGGCGCGGGCGAAATCGCGGTCTGCTCAACGGGTTTGATCGGTGACCGGCTGCCGATGCACAAGCTGCTGCCCGGCATCACCGAGATCGTGCACGAGATGGGCGGCGGTCTCTCCGGCGGCACCGAGGCCGCGCACGCCATCATGACGACCGACACGGTGCCCAAGGAAGCCGCGTTCCACCATCGCGACAAATGGAACGTCGGCGGCATGGCCAAGGGCGCGGGCATGCTCGCGCCCTCGCTGGCCACCATGCTGGTGGTGCTCACCACCGACGCCGTCGCCTCCGCCGAGCAACTCGACGCCGCGCTGCGCAAGGCGACCCGGCTCACCTTCGACCGGCTCGACGTGGACGGCTCCTGCTCCACCAACGACACCGTGCTGCTGCTGGCCAACGGCGCGAGCGCGGTCACCCCGACCCAGGCGGAGCTCGACGCCGCGGTGCTCGCGGTGTGCGACGACCTGGCGGCCCAGCTGATGGCCGACGCCGAGGGCGTCACCAAGCGGGTGCGGGTGTTCGTCGAGGGCGCGGCCTCCGACGACGAGGCGCTGATCGCGGCGCGCGCCATCGCGCGCGACAGCCTGGTCAAGACGGCGCTGTTCGGCTCCGACCCGAACTGGGGCCGGGTGCTGGCCGCCGTCGGCATCGCCCCGGTCACGCTGGATCCGGACCGGATCTCGGTGTCGTTCAACGGAAATCCGGTCTGCGTGGACAGCGTCGGCGCGCCCGGCGCGCGGCAGGTCGACCTGTCCGGCGCCGACATCGACGTGCGGGTCGAGCTGAACGTGGGCGCGGGCGCGGCCATGGTGCGCACCACCGACCTCTCGCACGGCTACGTCGAAGAGAACTCGGCCTACAGCTCATGACCGCGGGGGATGGTCGGTCGACGGAGTCGGCGGGGCGGGTGAATACTGTGTTGCACACCCTTTCGGCGCTGGACAAGGCGCACGTCCTGGCCGACGCGCTGCCTTGGCTGCAGAAGTTCCGCGACAAGATCGTCGTCGTGAAGTACGGCGGCAACGCCATGATCGACGACGAGCTCAAGCGCGCCTTCGCCGCGGACATGGCGTTCCTGCGCACCGTCGGCGTGCACCCGGTGGTGGTGCACGGCGGCGGCCCGCAGATCAGCGCCATGCTGAAAAAGCTCGGCCTGCAAGGTGAATTCCGCGGCGGCTTCCGGGTCACCACGCCCGAGGTGCTCGACGTGGTGCGGATGGTGCTGTTCGGTCAGGTCGGCCGGGAGCTGGTCGGCCTGATCAACGCGCACGGTCCCTACGCGGTCGGCATCTCCGGCGAGGACGCGCACCTGTTCACCGCGACCCGGCGCACCGTGGACGTGGACGGCGTCGCCACCGACATCGGCCTGGTCGGCGACGTCACCGCGGTCAGCCCCGAGGCGGTGCTGGATCTCATCGCGGCCGGGCGGATTCCGGTCGTCTCCACGATCGCGCCCGACGCCGACGGCGTGGTGCACAACATCAACGCCGACACCGCCGCCGCCGCGCTCGCCGAGGGCATCGGCGCGGAGAAACTGGTGGTGCTCACCGATGTCGAGGGCCTGTACACGAACTGGCCGGACCGCTCCTCGCTGACCTCGCGCATCGACGCCGCCGACCTGGCGCGGCTGCTGCCCAGCCTGGACGCGGGCATGGTGCCGAAGATGGAAGCCTGTCTGCGCGCTGTGCAGGGCGGGGTGCCGACCGCGCACGTCATCGACGGGCGGGTCCCGCACTCGGTGCTGCTGGAACTGTTCACCGGAGAAGGAATCGGAACAATGGTGACGCCGGCCGGCGTCCCGGACGGAACGAAATCATGAGCACGGTTGCGGAAATGCAGGCGCGGTGGAACGCCGCGATGATGAACAACTACGGCACCCCGAAGGTCGCGCTGGCGCGCGGCGCGGGCGCGGTGGTCTACGACGCCGACGGCAAGCGCTACCTCGATTTCCTCGGCGGTATCGCGGTGAACTCGCTCGGGCACGGGCACCCGGCCGTGATCGAGGCGGTCACCGCCCAGCTCGGCACGCTCGGGCACACCTCCAACCTGGCGGTCAACGAGCCCGCGCTGGAGCTGGCCGAGCGGCTGCTGGCGCAATTCGGCGACGGGCACGGGCGGGCGTTCTTCTGTAACTCCGGCACCGAGGCCAACGAGGCCGCGTTCAAGATCGCGCGGCTGACCGGGCGCGGCAAGATCGTCGCGTGCGAGGAGGCGTTCCACGGCCGCACCATGGGCGCGCTCGCCCTGACCGGCCAGCCCGCCAAGCGGACGCCGTTCGAGCCGATGCCGCCCGGCGTCGTGCACGTGCCCTACGGCGACGCGGACGCGCTCGAGGCCGTCGTCGACGCCGACACCGCCGCGGTGTTCCTGGAACCGATCATGGGGGAGAGCGGCGTCATCGTGCCGCCGCTGGACTACCTGGCCCGGGCCCGGGAGATCACCGCCCGCCACGGCGCGCTGCTGGTGCTCGACGAGGTGCAGACCGGCATCGGCCGGTGCGGAAAGTTCTACGCGCACCACGCTTTCGGGATCGTGCCCGACGTCATCACGCTGGCCAAGGGGCTCGGCGGCGGCCTGCCGATCGGCGCGGTGCTGGCCATCGGCCCGGCGGCCGAGCTGCTCACCCCCGGCCTGCACGGCACCACCTTCGGCGGCAACGCGGTCTGCGCCGCGGCGGCGCTCGCGGTGCTGCGCACCATCGACGACGAGGGGCTGCTCGCGCACGTCGAAGCGCTGGGCAAGCACATCGTCGACGGCATCGAGGCGCTGAACCATCCGCTGGTCGATCATGTGCGCGGCGCCGGCCTGCTGCTGGGAATCGCACTGACCCAGGACATCTCGGCCCAGGCCGAGGCTCGGGCCCGGGCGGCCGGCTATCTGATCAACGCACCCAAGCCCGATACGATCCGGCTCGCGCCACCGCTGGTGCTCACCGAGACCCAGGCCGACAATTTCGTCGCCGACCTGCCCCAGATCCTCGACGGAGCGGTCGAAGACGCGAAGGGAAGCAAATGACCGAGCTCAGGCACTTTCTCCGGGACGACGACGTCACCCCGGTGGAGCAGGCCGAAATCCTGGCCCTGGCAGCCGAACTCAAGCAGTCGCCGTTCGCGCACCGGCCGCTGGAGGGGCCGCGCGGCGTCGGGGTGATCTTCGAGAAGAACTCCACCCGCACCCGCTTCTCCTTCGAGATCGGCATCGCCCAGCTCGGCGGGCACGCCGTGGTCGTCGACGGGCGCGACACCCAGCTGGGCCGCGAGGAGACCCTCGCCGACACCGGCCGGGTGCTTTCCCGCTATGTCGACGCCATCGTCTGGCGCACCTTCGAACAGGCGCGCCTGGACGAGATGGCCCCGGCCGCAACGGTTCCCGTGGTCAACGCGCTGTCCAACGAGTTCCACCCGTGCCAGGTGCTCGCGGATCTGCTGACGTTGCGCGAACGCATGGGCGATCTCGCGGGCCGCAACCTGACCTACTTCGGCGACGGCGCCAACAACATGGCGCACTCGCTGCTGCTCGGCGGCGTCACCGCGGGCCTGAACGTCACCGTCGCCGCGCCCGCGGGTTTCGAACCGCTGCCCTGGATCCTGGAGGCCGCCCGCAAGCGGGCCGCCGAGACGGGCGCCACCATCACCCTCGCCGGCGATCCGCAGGCCGCGGCCGAGGGCGCCGATGCCCTGGTCACCGACTGCTGGACCTCGATGGGCCAGGAGAACGACGGGCTGGACCGGGTCGGCCCGTTCCGGCCGTTCCAGCTGAACACCGAGCTGGTCGGCCGGGCGCAGTCCGATGCCGTTGTGCTGCACTGCCTTCCGGCGCATCGCGGGGAGGAGATCACCGACGAGGTGATCGACGGGCCGCACAGCGTGGTCTGGGACGAGGCCGAGAACCGGCTGCACGCGCAGAAGGCGCTGCTGGTGTGGCTGCTCGCGAAGCGAGGCGGGGACCGATGACCGCGAGCGCGCCCGCCGATCCGGGCAAGACGCCCGCGATCGCGCGGACCCGGGCGGGGCGGCAGTCCCGCATCATCGAGCTGCTGTCCGCGCACGCCGTCCGCAGCCAGACCGAGCTGGCGGCGCTGCTGGCGGCCGAGGGCATCGAGACCACCCAGGCCACCCTGTCGCGGGATCTGGACGAACTCGGCGCGGTGAAGCTGCGCGCGGCCGACGGCGGCGCGGGCGTCTACGTGGTGCCCGAGGACGGCAGCCCCGTGCGCGGCGTCACCGGCGGCACCGACCGGCTCTCCAAGCTACTCGGCGACCTGCTGGTCTCCACCGACGCCTCGGGCAACATCGCCGTCCTGCGCACCCCGCCCGGCGCGGCGCACTTCCTGGCCAGCGCCCTGGACCGCGCCTCGCTGCCCTTCATCGTCGGCACCATCGCCGGCGACGACACCATCGCCGTCATCGCCCGCGAACCCCTCACCGGCGCGGAACTGGCCGCGAAGATCGAGGCCCTGGCCTAGGCGAACGGGTAGTGGCCGCCGCCGCGGCCGCCGGGGTCGTCCGGGGTGGACAGGTTGATGATGTCCTGGACGAAGTCGGCGATGGCGCGGCCGATATCCAGGATGCCGTGGGCGAGGAGGGAGAATTCGTTGGCGATCGGATGCAGCATGGGCCCGTCCTCTGGTCGAGGGTGCGCTGATGGCATCGATGGTCGCACCCGGCGGCCCGGTGGTGGGGGTTAACGCGCACACTGCCCACCCCGATTATGAATGGGATTGCAGCGTCGTGCATAATCATTTGTAGATCCCCCCACCAGACTCGAGGAGCACACAGAAATGTCCGAGCGCGTCGTACTCGCCTACTCCGGTGGGCTTGACACCTCCGTCGCCATCAGCTGGATCGCGAAGGAGACCGGTGCCGAGGTCGTGGCCGTCGCCATCGACCTGGGCCAGGGCGGCGAGGACATGAACGTGGTGCGCCAGCGCGCGCTGGACTGCGGCGCCGTGGAGGCCATCGTGGTCGACGCGCGCGACGAGTTCGCCGACGAATACTGCCTGCCCACCATCCAGGCCAACGCCATGTACATGGGCCAGTACCCGCTGGTGTCCGCGATCAGCCGCCCGCTGATCGTCAAGCACCTGGTCGAGGCGGCCAAGTTCCACAACGCCACCACCGTCTCGCACGGCTGCACCGGCAAGGGCAACGACCAGGTCCGCTTCGAGGTCGGCATCGGCGCGCTGGCGCCCGACCTGGAGGTCATCGCGCCGGTCCGCGACTACGCCTGGACCCGGGAGAAGGCCATCGCCTTCGCCGAGGAGAACAAGCTCCCGATCAACGTCACCAAGAAGTCGCCGTTCTCGATCGACCAGAACGTGTGGGGCCGCGCCGTCGAGACCGGCTTCCTCGAGGACCTGTGGAACGCGCCCACCAAGGACGTCTACGACTACACCGCCGACCCGACGGTCAACTTCGAGGCCCCCGACGAGCTCATCATCACCTTCGACAAGGGTGTACCGGTCGCCATCGACGGCAAGCCGGTCAGCGTGCTCGAGGCCATCGTCGAGCTGAACCACCGCGCCGGCCGCCAGGGCATCGGCCGCCTGGACATGGTCGAGGACCGGCTGGTCGGCATCAAGAGCCGCGAGATCTACGAGGCCCCGGGCGCCATCGCGCTGATCACCGCGCACCAGGCCCTGGAGAACGTCACCATCGAGCGCGAGCTGGGCCGCTACAAGCGCCAGGTCGAGCAGCGCTGGGGCGAGCTGGCCTACGACGGCCTGTGGTTCTCCCCGCTCAAGCGCGCGCTGGACGCGTTCGTCGCCGAGACCCAGCAGTCGGTTTCCGGCGACATCCGGATGGTGCTGCACGGCGGCTCCGCGGTGGTCAACGGCCGTCGCTCCGAGCAGTCGCTGTACGACTTCAACCTGGCCACTTACGACGAGGGCGACACCTTCGACCAGTCGCTGGCCAAAGGCTTCGTGCAGATCCACGGCCTGTCCTCCAAGGTCGCCGCGCGCCGCGACCTGAACCAGAAGTAGCTGCCCGAGCCGGGACGGTCGTAGCCTCGAAGCAGCGAGACCGGCCGGAAGGGGCGACTGCGATGCGAAGCGACGACGACAGCTGGGACATCACCTCCGGCGTCGGCCTGACCGCACTCGGCGTGGCCGTGCTGCGGGCGGCGGAGACCCGCCGCCCGGACGCGCTGTTCGGTGATCCGTTCGCCGAGGTGCTGGTGCGCGCGGCCGGGTCGGAGCAGTGGACGCGCCTGGTTTCGGGCGAACCGGAACCGGAACTGGCCGCCGCCTACGCGCCGATCGCGGCGTCGATCACGGCCCGCACCCGCTACTTCGACGACTACGTCACCGCCGCGGCCGCCGCGGGCATCCAGCAGTTCGTTATCGTCGCTGCCGGGCTCGACGCGCGCGGCTACCGCCTGGACTGGCCGCAGGGCAGCGTCCTGTTCGAGCTCGACCTGCCGGCGGTGCTGGAATTCAAAGCGGGCGCGCTGGCCGCCTGCGCGCCCCGGACCGTCCGGCGCGAGGTCCCGGCGGACCTGCGCCAGGATTGGCCGAAAGCCCTGCTGGACCACGGGTTCGACCCGCACTCACGCACCGCCTGGCTGGCCGAGGGCCTGCTGCGCTACCTGCCCCCCGACGCACAGGACCGGCTGTTCGCCGACATCGTCGAACTCAGCGCGCCGGGCAGCCGGGTCGCGCTGAACACCCTGCTGGGCGAGCCGGGCCACAACCCCGAGCGCGACCGGCACCTGGAGCTCGGCATCGACCTCGAGCAGCTGTTCTATTCCGCCGAGGGCCGCGCGCACCCGGTCGACTGGTTCGCCGGCCAGGGCTGGGCCACCGAATCCACCACCCCGCACGAGGTGCTGACCAGCCACGGCCGCGCGGTGGCCGACGGCCTGGACGAGCACGCCATCCTGATGACCGCAATCCGACCCGGAGGAGACAGCACACGATGACCGAGGCCCACGGCACCAACGAAGGCGCGCTCTGGGGTGGGCGGTTCGCCTCCGGCCCCGCCGCCGCGATGGCGGCGCTGAGCAAGTCCACGCATTTCGACTGGGCGCTGGCGCCGTACGACGTGCGCGCGTCCAAGGCGCACGCGCGGGTGCTGCACAAGGCCGGTCTGCTCTCCGACAGTGATCTGTCCGGCATGCTGGCCGGGCTGGAACAGCTTGCCGCCGACGTGGATTCGGGTGCCTTCGGTCCGGCCGAGTCCGACGAGGACGTGCACGGCGCGCTGGAGCGCGGGCTGATCGAGCGGGTCGGCGCGGAGCTGGGCGGGCGGTTGCGCGCGGGCCGTTCCCGCAACGATCAGGTCGCCACCCTGTTCCGCATGTGGTTGCGGGACGCGGTGCGCCGCGTCGCCTTCGGTCTGCTCGAGGTGGTCGACGCGCTGGTCGCGCAGGCGGCGGCGCATCCGGACGCGGTGATGCCGGGCAAGACCCATCTGCAGGCCGCCCAGCCGGTGCTGCTGGCCCATCACCTGCTCGCGCACGCGCACCCGCTACTGCGCGACATCGATCGGCTGCGTGATTTCGACAAGCGAGCGGCGGTGTCCCCGTACGGTTCCGGCGCGCTGGCCGGTTCCTCACTCGGCCTGGATCCGGAGCAGATCGCGGCCGAACTGGATTTCACCGCCGCGGCGGCCAACTCGATCGACGCCACCTCCGCGCGGGATTTCGCGGCCGAGGCCGCGTTCGTGCTGGCCATGATCGGGGTCGACCTGAGTCGCATGGCGGAGGAGGTGATCATCTGGAGCACACCGGAATTCGGCTACATCACACTCGCCGACGCCTGGTCCACCGGCTCCTCGATCATGCCGCAGAAGAAGAACCCCGACGTCTCCGAGCTGACCCGCGGCAAGGCGGGCCGCCTGATCGGCAACCTCACCGGCCTGCTCGCCACGCTGAAGGCGCAGCCGCTGGCCTACAACCGGGATCTGCAGGAGGACAAGGAGCCGCTGTTCGACTCGGTGGCGCAGCTGGAACTGCTGCTCCCGGCGATCGCGGGCCTGGTCTCCACGCTGACCTTCCACACCGACCGGATGGCCGAACTCGCTCCGGCCGGGTTCACCCTTGCCACCGATATCGCCGAATGGCTTGTCCGCCAGGGTGTTCCGTTCCGGGTCGCGCACGAGGCGGCCGGTGCGTGCGTGAAGGCCGCCGAGGCGCGGGGCGTGGGCCTGGACGAACTCACCGACGCCGAATTCGCCGCGATCGATCCGGGGCTGACCCCGCAGGTGCGTGAGGTGCTCACGGTGCAGGGGTCGATCGCCTCCCGCAACGCGCGCGGCGGCACCGCGGGGGTGCAGGTCGCGGCGCAGCTGGCGGACGTGCGCACCGCCGTCACCGAGATGCGCGCCTGGTTGCGCTGAGATCGGGTCAGCGCGCTACCGGGGCGGCGGGACCGTGACCCACGGCTCGACGCCCTGGCCCAGCAGGTCGGCCACCCGCAGCAGGGGATCGGCGTAGCGTCCCATCAGCTCGGGTGCGCCGAGCTTGCCGCTGTAGTGCGCGAGCAATTGGTTGCCCGCCACACTCCAGCACGGCACCGCGTTCGCGAGATGCGCTTCGATCAGGGGCCGGCCGATCAGTTCGTGCGCCCAGCGCGGCTCGGCCGCCTCGACCCGGAACCGGCTGTCGAAGCCCGGATGCCCGGTCGCGGTGGGCTTGTCGCCGAACAGGGAGCGCCCCAGCTGGGAGAACGCGCCTCGCGCGGCGACGCCCACCCACGGCAGCGGACGCTCCAGCTGCACCACCACCGCGACATAGTTGTGGGTGGACGTCGAATCCCCGGACGAACTCTCGTAGTAGTAATCGGCGACGCTGACCCAGCGCTGCCCGATCCGCCCGGTCATCATCCAGCGCACCCCGCGCGCGTTGCGCCCCGGCATCCGCCCGGTCCACGCCACCCGCGGCCGCTCCTCGTAGTGCCACCCGTGCTGCCAGGCCCACGCCCGCCGCGCCTCCCGCCGCCGGCGCTCGGCCCGCAGCTGGGCCGGCACCACGACGGCCAGCAACACCACGAACCCCGCGATCATCGCCGCGGCGAAACCCAGGAACATCACTTCCACGACAACCCCTCCCGCGCGTCCTCTCCTCCGGACCAGGATGCGCCCACCCGCTTTCGGCTTCCTTATGGTCCGCTACCACACCGGGTAGAGCGCGGCCGGGCCGCTATCCTGCGGAGATGACCCTGCTGCTGCTGGCGCTGGCCATCGCCTCCGAGATCACCGCGACCGTGTCGCTGAAGCTGTCCGAGGGTTTCACCAAGCTGGTGCCCTCGATCATCGTGGTGATCGGCTACGGTGCGGCGTTCTACTTCCTGTCCCAGGCGCTCAAGCGCGGAATGAATCTCGGTGTCGCGTATGGCATCTGGTCGGCTATCGGGGTGGCGGCGGTCGCCGCCATCGGCGCGCTGTTCCTGGGCGAACGGCTCACACTGGTCCAGGTCGGCGGTATCGGATTGGTGATCCTGGGCGTGCTGGCGCTGGAACTGGGTGGGGCGCACTGAGAATCCAGTTTCGATGAATCCGCCCGGCGGGGGAGCGGGTGATCGTAGGATCGGGCGATGGACTGGTCGTTTGGCCAGCAGAGTTCACCACCGCCACCCGGCGCGGGCGGCGAGGCCGCCGTGCTGGAAGCCCGCGGGCTGATCAAGCACTACGGCGGTGTGGAAGCCCTGCGCGGCGCCAACTTTCAGGTCGGCGCCGGTGAAGTCGTCGCGCTGATCGGGGATAACGGCGCGGGCAAATCAACTCTGGTGAAATGTCTTTCGGGCGCCGAGCAACCCGGCGGCGGCACCATCCTGCTCGACGGCGCGCCGGTCCAGCTGACCACCCCGACCGCCGCGCGCAAACTCGGAATCGAAACCGTCTACCAGGATCTCGCGGTCGCCCCCGACCTGGACCCCGCGGCCAACCTGTTCCTCGGGCGCGAACTGCTGCGCCGCGGCCTGCCGGGCCGGCTCGGCATGCTCGACAAGGCCGCGATGCGCAGCCGCGCGGTGGAGCATTTCCAGAGGCTCGGCGTGACCTTGCAGCGCACCGACGTACCGATCGGCGCGCTGTCGGGCGGGCAGCGCCAGAGCGTCGCGGTGGCGCGGGCGGTCATGTGGGCCAGCAAGGTCGTGTTCATGGACGAGCCGACCGCCGCGCTCGGCGTCGTGCAGCGCGAACGCGTGCTCGAGGTCGTCCGCCGGGTGCGCGACGAAGGCATCGCCGTGGTGCTGATCAGCCACAACATGCCGGAGGTGCTGGCCGTGGCCGACCGGATCGAGGTGCTGCGCCTGGGCAAGCGGGTGGCCCGGTTCACCGCCGCCGAGGCCACCCTGGAGCAGCTGGTCGCCGCGATGACGGGCGCGCTGTCGCAGGAGGAGGCCGAGTGAGTGCCGAGGATCGCCTAGTGCTGAGGGAACAAACTGTCCTGCAACGACTCTCGGGGGCGAGCACGGTCTGGATCGGCGTGGTGCTGGTCGGGCTGTGCGTGGTGTTCAGCGTGCTGCGCCCCGATGCCTTCCCGACCCGCTTCACCTTCCAGACCCTGCTGATCGAAACCTCGGTGCTGCTGGTGCTTTCGGTCGGCATGACCTTCGTCATCATCACCTCGGGCATCGATCTCTCGGTCGGGATGGTGCTGATCTTCGCCGGGGTGATCGGCGCCAAGACCATGGAGGGGCTGAGCCCGGACGAGGACGCCACCGGGGCGGGCTGGGGCATCATCGGGCTCGGCTTCGCGGGTGCCGTCGTGGGCGGCGGACTGTGGGGCCTGCTGAACGGATTCCTGGTGGCCAAGGCCAAGATTCCGCCGCTGATCGTCACGCTCGGCTCCTTCGGTGCGGCGCTCGGCGCGGCTCAGCTGATCACCGGCGGCGTCGACACCCGTACCGTCCCGGACAAACTCCGCAACACTCTGGGCTTCGGCACCTCGCTCGGCGGCGTGCCGAACCTGGTGCTCGTCGCGACCGTGGTGACCGTGTGCGCGGCGATCCTGCTGCACACCACCCGGTTCGGCCGCTACACCTACGCGATCGGATCCAGCGCGGAGGCGGCGCGGTGCTCCGGCATCGCCGTCACCCGGCATCTGGTGCTGGTCTACCTGATGACCGGAATGCTGGCCGGGCTGGCGGGTTTCATGAATCTGGCGTACTTCGGCACCACCACGATCGGCGGCCACACCACCGACAATCTGGACGCCATCGCCGGGGTGGTCATCGGCGGCACCAGTCTTTTCGGCGGGGTCGGTTCCGTGCTGGGCACGGTGATCGGGGTGTTCATCCCGTCGGTGCTGAAGAAGGGTTTCGTGATCGCGGGCGTGCCGGTGTTCTGGCAGCCGATCGCGGTCAGTGTGGTTCTCGTGGCGGCGGTCTGGTTCGACCAGGCGCGGCGCCGGGCGCGGAACCGGAAGTAGGGGTCCGTAGCAACAAGGAGGTCCGGAGATGGGGAAACGAGTCGGAGCGGTGATCGGTGCGCTGATCGCGGGCGTGCTGGTCGTGGGTTGCACCGGGAACGTGGGTGATTCGGGTGGCGGTGGCGACAGCAAGAAGCTGGTGCTCATCCCCGGCGTCGCCGACGAACCGTTCTACATCTCCATGCAGTGCGGCGCCGAGGCGAAGGCGAAAGAGCTCGGCTACCGGCTCGACACCCAGGCGCCGACGGAATTCGACGCGGCACAGCAGACTCCGATCCTCAGCGGCGTGGTCTCGAACAAGCCGGGCGGCATCCTGATCGCCCCGACGCACGCCACCGCCATGGCCAGCCCGATGAAGCAGGCGCGCGACGCCGGGATCAAGATCGTCGAAGTGGACACCGCCCTCGACGACACCTCGGTGGCCCAGTCCTCCATCGCCTCCGACAACACGAAGGGCGGCGAGCTCGCCGCGCGCACCCTGGCCCAGCTGATCGGCGACAAGGGCCCGGTCCTGGTGATCAACACCAAGGCCGGCACCTCCACCACCGACGCCCGCGCCCAGGGTTTCGAAGCTGCGGTCAAGGCGTTCCCCGGCATCACCTCGCTCGGCGTGCAGTACAACAACAACGAGGCCGCGCAGGCCGCCTCCATCGTCACCGCCACCCTCGCCGCCCACCCCGATCTGGCCGGCATCTTCGCCACCAACCTGAGTTCGGCCGAAGGCGCCGCCACCGGCCTGCGCAACGCGGGAAAGCTCGGCCAGGTGAAGCTCGTCGGGTTCGACGCCAGCCCCAAACAGGTCGAAGACCTGAAAGCCGGGACGGTCCAGGCGCTGATCGCCCAGGATCCGGGCGGCATCGGCGCGCAGGGCGTCGAGCAGGCGGTCGCCGCGATCGAGGGCAAGCCGGTGACGCGCACGCTGCGCACCGACATGGTCGCGATCACCCAGACCGACCTGGACGCCAACGCCAGGTACTTCTACAAGCGCAAGTGCTGAGGGGTGACCGTGCGGCTTCCGTCCGGAAGCCGCACGGCCTCTCGCGGAGCTAATCCTCCACGCGCACGGTGTATTCCGCGTTCACCAGGGCGTCGAGGACCGCGCCCCGATGGTCCGGGCCGCGGGTCTCGAGCGTCAGCGAGACCTCGACCTCGTTGACGGCCAACCAGGTTCCGGTCCGGGAGTGCGCGACGTCGACCACGCTGGCCCCGGTCTTGCCGACCACCGTCAGCAGGCTGCTCAGCGCCCCGGGCAGGTCGGAGATCGTGATCCGCAGCTCGAGGTAGCGGCCCGCGGCGGAGAGCCCGTGCCCGATCAGCCGGGTCAGCAGCAGCGGGTCGATATTGCCGCCGGACAGCACCGCGCACACCGGGCCGCGCAGCCCCAATTCCGCCGGGGTGCAGCTCATCAGCGCCGCCACCGCCGCCGCGCCCGCGGGCTCGACGATCAGCTTGGCGCGCTCCAGGCACAGCAGCAGTGCCTTGGACAGCGCCTCCTCGTCGACCGTCACGATGCCCGGACCGTGCGCGGCGACGTGCGCGAACGGCACCTCACCGGGCAGGCCCACCGCGATGCCGTCGGCCATCGTCGACATCCGGGCCACCCGCACCGGTTTGCCGGTGCTCAGCGAATCCGGCCAGGCCGCGGCCTCGGCCGCCTGCACGCCGACCACCCGCACGTCCGGCGCCAGATGGTGCAGCGCGATCGCGATGCCCGCCAGCAGGCCGCCGCCGCCGGTCGGCACCAGCACCGTGCCCACCTCGGGCAGTTGCTCCAGGATCTCCTGCGCCACCGTCGCCTGCCCGGCCACGATGTCCGGATGATCGAACGGGTGGATCAGCGTCGCCCCGGTCCGCATCGCGAAATCCTGGGCCGCCTCCAGTGCCTCGTCGATCGTCTCCCCGATCTGGCGTACTTGCGCCCCGTAGGCTTTGGTCGCCGCGAGCTTCGGGATCGAGGCGCCCACGGGCATGAACACCGTCGATTCGATACCGAGCGAACTGGCCGCCCAGGCCACCCCTTGCGCGTGATTACCCGCGCTGGCCGCCACCACCCCGCGCCCGCGATCCCCCTCGGGCAGGTTCGCGATCCGGTTGTAGGCCCCGCGCGGCTTGAACGACCCGGTTCGCTGCAGGTTCTCGCACTTCAGAAACACCTCACCCCCCACCCGCTCCGACAACACCCGCGACGCCACCATCGGCGTCCGCCGCATCACCGGCGCCAACTTCGCCGCCGCCGCCTCGATTTCCGCCAGCCCGAGCAACTCCATGCCGCACATGCTGCCACCCGCACCCTGATTCGTCCCACGACTCGGCCACCTGGCAGCCACACCGCTGCCGGGATTCCGGGCGAGGCCCTCTGGTCGCGCGTCGCTGATGCGCCCGAGCCCCGCGATTGTTCAGGAGCCGAGTTGCCGCAGTAGCTCCGGCAGCTCGGCCAGGCTCGTGACGCGGAGCACGCCGGTGGGCAGATCGATACCGGTGGCGGCGCGGTCGAGCCAGATGGCGGTCAGGCCGGCGTCCCGGGCGCCGAGGGCGTCGACGTCGAGCCGATCGCCGACGTAGGCGACCGCGCCCGGCGGGAGATCGAGGGCGGCGCAGGCGGCGTGGAACGCGGCGGCGGCGGGTTTGGCGTGGCCGATCTCGTCGGCGCACAGGACCGCTTCGAAATGCTCGCGGATACCGAGGGTCCGCAGCTTGCGCTCCTGATTGACCACCGACGAATTCGAGAGCACCGCCTGGCGGGTCAGCGGCGCGAGCGCGGTGAGGCTCGCCGCCGCGTCCGGGAACAGGGTCCAGGAATCCTGGTAGTGCGCGATGTACCGGCCGAACCAGGCGTCGGCCTCCGCGTCGGAGAGCTCGGTGCCGAGGAACACCCGGGCCCGGCAGCGCCGATGCTCGAAGATGTCCACTTCACCGGCCAGAAACCGCGCGAATTCCGCCTCCATCACCGCTTGCCAGCGCTCGACCGCGCGGTCGGCCCCGCCGTGCTCGGCCAGCAGCCCCTCCGCCTCGAGATGCCGCAACACGCCCGCCCGGTCCGATCCCGAGTAATCGAACAGCGTGTCGTCGACATCCCACAGCAAACCCCGCACCGTCACCCCACGACCCTACGTCCGCGCGGGCTACCCCTGTTTGGCGATGTTGTGCGCGATCGTCCCGAGCCGGGCCAGCCGCGCATCACCGAGCGGCGTCAGCTTGCCACCGAGGCGGTTGGTGACGAACCCGAGCGACATGCCGGTGGCGGGATCGGCGAAGGCGCCGGAGCCGCCGAGCCCGAAGTGCCCGAAGGCGGAGATCGGATCGGCCTTGGACGGTTTCATCGGAACGCCGTGATAGCCCAACCCCCAGGGAATCCGGAACGCCAGCACGTAGTCGGGCGTGAAAACCTGCCGCTCCCGGGCCTTTTCGATGGTCTCGGGCCGCAGCAGCCGGTAGCTGTCGAGTTCCCCACCGTTGGCCAGCGCGCCGTAGAGCCGAGCCAGGGCGCGCGCGGAGAAGACACCGTTGACGCCGGGCATCACCGAATCGTGCAGGCGCGGATCGGAGACCAGGTCGGCGAATCCGGCCGGGGTGGTGTCGGCGGCCGCGCTGAATCGGGTGCGGCCGAGCAGCGCGCTGCTGCGATCCCAGTCCATGCCGGCGACGGTCAGGCGCGGGAAGTTGGGCGCGATGCGGTGCCGCTCGCCGTCGGGCACCCGGAACCAGAGTTCCTCGGCCCCGAGCGGTTCCGCGATCTCGCTGCGCAGCAGTTCGGTGAACTTCGAGCCGGAGACCCGCCGGATCAGCTCGGCGACCAGGTGCCCGTAGGTGATGCCGTGATAGCCGCTGGTGACGGCGTGCCGCGGGTCGGGCGCGGCGGCGGCGAGGGCGGCGGTCACCGCCGGGTCGTCGAGGAATCCCTCGGCGGGGCCGGGCAGCAGGCCGCGCAGCCGGTGCAGCCCGGCCCGATGGGTGAGCAGGTCGCGCACGGTGATGCGCTCCTTGCCGGCGGCCGCGAATTCCGGCCAGTAGTCGGCGACGGGCGAGTCGTACTGCACCAGACCGCGTTCGGCGAGGCGGTGCAGCAGCGTCGAGGCGACGCCCTTGCCGGTGGAGTACGCCATGGCGACGGTGTCGTGCTGCCACGGCTGCCCGGGGCGCGCGATACCGGCCCACACGTCGACGACGGGCTCGCCGTGCTGGTACACCGTGAGCGCGCCGCCCCCGTCCTCGGGTTTGCGGAACAGCCGGTCGAATTCGGCTACCAGCCGCACGTAGCGGCGGTCCACGAACTGCTTGGTCGGAATGTCGGTCATCGTCGATCAGCCCTTCCCGTGTCTCCCGTACAGCGTAAATCAGCGTCGTTCGGGCGGTCCGAACCGGCTGCGCGGGGCCGGGACCCACGAAAAAGCCCGGCCTCGCGAACGAGACCGGGCAGCGGGGGAGTGGTGCTCAGGCGGCGACGGCCATCAATTCGGCCAGCGCGGCGTCGGGATCGGCCACGTCGACGACCAGGCGGGTGTAGCCCGGCCCGTCCAGATCGATCCGGATGGCGGAACCCTTGAAATTGGTGTCCCAGAACTCTTTCCGGCCCTTCCCGCGGAAGGTGCCGGCCGCGATCGCGCCGGGGAAGAAGGCGCCGGGCGTGCGGATCCACGGCGGACGCAGATCCACCTCGGCGATGCGCACCTCCTTGATCGCGGACACATCCAGGGTGACCTCGTCGCGCAGCGCCAGCAGGCGGTGTCCACCCAGCACGTGGAACTTCACCCTGTCGTCGGAGATTTCGACTTCGACCATCGCACACCTCGCTTACGGCAAATTTCGGTACGCCCTCAACAATCCGCTACGCGGCTGGCGGGACGCTGTGTCATACCTGTGAATTGCCCAAGGTTTCGATCACATCTGAGCTTCCTACCTGGGGCGGACATTGGGGTTGTCGCACCGGCCTGTGCAGTTGTTACAGACATCCCACCATCTAGATATGCGAATCTGAGCATGAGAATTGCCACCCAGAGGGTGCCCCGGATTAGCTGAATCCAGAGATTTCAGAACAGCTTCGAGGAGAAGATCAGCGCCGGGCTTCGGTGGCGATCTTGAGCACCGGCCCCAGCCACGGCGTGTACCGGTCCGGGTGCTCGGCCATCGCGGTCTGCGCGACCTCGGCCGGCACCCACTCGAACGCCGCGACCTCCGCCGGATCCGGCCGCGGCTCGCCCGCGGACAGCGTGCCGACCAGCACGTGATCCCACTCGTACTCGACCCGGCCGGTCGCCGGATCCTGTGCCTGGTAGACGAACTCGCCGACCTCGGTGAGCGGCGTCGCGAGCCCGAGCTCCTCGGCCAGCCGCACCGCGGCCGCGGCCGTCACCGGCTCGCCGGGGGCGGGATGCCCGCAGCAGGTGTTGGCCCACAGCAGCGGGAACCGGGTCTTCACCGCGGCGCGCTGCTGCAACAGCACGCGTCCGGCCTCGTCGAACAGGAGCACCGAGAAGGCGCGGTGCAGGCGGCCGGGCGCGGCATGCGCCTCGGCCACCGGGCACGCGCCGACCGCGCGCCCGGCCTCGTCCACCAGCTCGACGGGCAGGGCTTCGCGGTCGGTCAGCGGTTGCTCCTGGTGATCACTCACCGACCTACCTTATCGGCGGCGATCATCAGGTACTGGAAGCTCCCCTCCCGGTAGGCGGTCAGGAAGGGTTTCTCCACACCCGTCGCGAGCTCGGAGTGCGTCCGCAGATCCCAGTAGGGGATCGTGGCCGCGGTGAGGTCGACGACGTCGATCGGCACCAGGTTGTTCGCGGCCAGCGCGCGGAAGTACTCGCCGCGCGGATGGATCATGCAGCCGTAGTGCGCGTCGATCCAGCTGACCGAGGACGAACGCCCGCCGGTGACGTCGTTGGAGCACCCGGTGATGCAGACATAGCGCCCGCCGGGCTCGAGCAGCCGCGAGAACTCCGCGAACAGCTCGAAAAGGTCGACGTACATGGTGGTTTCGTTGGTCCAGATACTGCGGCGCGACCCCGACTCGAATCCGGTGTCGAGCATGTTCCGGAAGTGGAACTTCACCTTGTCCGAGACACCGCGTTCGACCGCTTGGGCGTTGGCGAAATCCACCTGGTACTGGGAAATCGTGACGCCGTCCACCTGGCAGCCGAACCGCTGATTGGCCATGAAACTGGTGCCGCCGCGGCCGGACCCGCCGTCGAGCAGCCGGTCGCCGGGGCGCACGTCGCCGAGGTGGTCGAGCAGGAATTCGGCTTGCGCGGTCTCGAGGCGGTGCAGTTCGGTGACGAGGCGTTGCTGCCTGGTCTCCTCCGGGCCCTCCAGCACCGACAGATCGGGCTCGCCGATGCCGTAGTGGTGGTGGTAGAGCCCGTCCACCTCGCCGAGTTTGGTGTTGACCCGATCGTCGTTCGGGTTGTTGTTCCAGTACTCCGCGACGGACTTCTGGTACCGGGTACGTAGCACCGCATCAGGATCGAGCATGGTCATTCTGGATCATCCTCTCTCGTGCAACTTGGTAACGCTTCCCCGGCCCCGCGGGGCCGAAGGAGTCTGTGCGGGCTCAGTCGGCCTGCCGGGCAACCAGGACGTTGTCCAGCATGCCCAGGGCGTCGGGAACCAGGACCGCCGCGGAGAAGTAGCAGCTCACCAGGTAGGAGATGAGCGACTGGTCGTCGATGCCCTTGAAGCGCACGTTCAGGCTGGGCTCGTACTCGTCGGGAATTCCGGTCTGGTGCAACCCGATCACGCCCTGTTCCTTCTCGCCGGTGCGCATGGCGAGGATGGAGGTGGTCTGGGTGTCGCTGACCGGGATCTTGCCGCAGGGGAAGATCGGCACGCCGCGCCAAGCCGGGACGCGATGCCCGTTGACCTCGACCGGGTCCGGATAGAGGCCGCGCTTGTTGCATTCGCGGCTGAAGGCGGCGATCGCCTTCGGGTGCGCCAGAAACAGTTTCGTGCTGCGCCGCATGCTGAGCAGTTCGTCCATGTCGTCCGGCGTCGGGGGGCCGGCCTCCGGATAGATCCGCTGTTTGAGGTCGCAGTTGTGCAGCAGGCCGAAGTCGGGGTTGTTGACCAGTTCGTATTCGCGGCGTTCGTAGAGCGCTTCGACGGTGAGCCGCAACTGCTGTTCGACCTGGTTCATCGGGTCGTTGAACAGGTCCGCGACGCGGGAGTGCACGCGCAGCACGCTCTGGGCCAGGCTGAGCTCGTACTCGCGCGGCGCGACGTCGTAGTCGACGTACGTGCCCAGCAGCGCCGGCTCACCCGCGTGCCCGGAGGCGATCTCGATCTCGGCCTCGCCGTGCCGGTTCTGTGCCCGTTCGGGTTGCGCGGCCACCTGTTCGAGATGCTCGCGCAATTCGGGCACGCGCTCGAGGACCTGCTCCAGGGCGGTGCGCGAGAGCGTGAGCACCGTGGTGGGCGTGACGGTTTTGATCGTTTCCGGCCAGATGGCCGAGGATTCGGTGAGTGTTTCGTCGCCGAAGAAATCGCCGTCGGCGAGCTGGCCGAGGCGGGTCTGCTCGCCGTATTGGCCGGTGCCGAATTTGCTGACTTTGCCGTGCACGATCAGCACGACCTGGTCCATGGGGTTGCCGAATTCGGCGATCACCGTGCCGGCGTCGAGATCCTGCTGCTCGAAGCGGTTGGCGAGTTCGCCGAGCGCGTCTTCGTCACTGAATCCGCGCAGTTGGTGCATTTCCTGCAGTTCCAGCGGAATCACGCGGGCCGAGCCGCCGTTGATGGCGAAGGTCACCACGCCGTCGCCGACGGTGTAGGTCAGGCGGCGGTTGACCCGGTAGGTACCGCCGTTGACCTGGACCCAGGGCAGCGAGCGGGTGAGCCACCGGGAACTGATGGCCTGCATCTGGGGGACGGATTTGGTGGTGGTCGCCAACTGGCGGGCGGCCGCCGTACTGAGGCTCTTTCGCTGTTCTTCGGTGCGGGTGGGGATGTCTTCGATGGTCATGCGTGTCCTCATCTCGACAAATCTCCGCGCTGAACGCGGGCGGTTTGTTTACGACGCTGTCGTCGGGCACAACGAAGAGGCAGGCGGGAAGCCTGCGGAGGTCAACCGGGGGGAGCGAATTTAGTTACGCGGCAAAGCGTTTCAGACGCTGTCGATAGTAGTGAAAGGACCTCGGTCCGGCAGCGGATTGTGCGCAATGGGGGGATCGGATTTCGGATGGTAACGACACGCTTACGATGCGAAAAATTCTGGCGGGGAATCCGGGGAATGCCGGTGACACAAAAAACCGCACGCCCGGAATGTCGCGCTGGGACGGACATTCCGGGCGTGCGGTACGGAAGCATCCTGATCGGCGGCCCAGGATGCGCTGGATAGGTGCCAGCCACTGGCTCGCCCCGATCGGCAGCGGTGACTGCGCGCTGCCGAGGATCGGGGCATCCCTCGACGGTGGGTCGTCGATAGTCGGTACTCGGCGCCGCTTGCGCGGCTCACTCGAAACATGATCCTCCACTGAGCAATTCGTTGCGGTCGCGCGGCTCGGAGCACGCTCCAGGGCTGGAGCGGATGCCATCGGTCGGTGCTGAGCTGCGCTGGTTCACGTCGAACGGCAGACCGGCTACGGCCTGCGGGATCGGCGACGGTGCGGCCGATCTACGCGGCAGGGCTTGTGAACGGCATGAAATATAGAGCGGGAACCCGCAGGTACGCAGCGGAATTCGAAGATTGCCGAGATCGAATTCGGATGGTAACGAAACGTCTTCGATCGAGTTGCCGACCGGTAACGGACCAGAGTGCCTCGTGGCGAAGCCAACTCAGTTGCCAACTGATAGCTATTGTTGCCGCTCATGTTCACATGGATCTACGGGCTGCCCATCTGGCTGGTGTTCGTGATCATGACCGGCGTACCGGTCGTACTGACCTGCACCGGCATCGTGCTGGTTCGACCCACCGTGCTACGGATCTTCGGGCCGGAACCGGGCAACAACGACATGGTCATCATGGTGCTCACCGTCGGTGGCGTCTTCTACGGTTTGCTGCTCGGCCTGATCGCGGCCGCGACCTATGAGTCCAACGATCATGCTCAAAGTTTGATAGCCGACGAGGCCGCCGCCGTCGGCACGCTTTACCGGGAGGTTGCCGCCTACCCCGAACCGGAACGCCTGGTGCTGCAGCGCGACCTCGTCGACTACACCGAGGACGTGCTCGCCGTCGTCTTTCCTACCCTGCGCGCGGGCGAGGAACCGATGGGCGGCACGGCGCTGGTCACCCGATTCCAGGAACACCTGCTGGCGTTCCAGCCCAGCACCCCGGCCCAGGAGATCGTGCACGCGGCGACGATCGAGCAGTTCGCCGCCTTCGACTCCGACCGGCGGCACCGGATCAACGCCAGCCAGGGCGGCATCCCCGACGTGCTGTGGTGGGTCATCCTGGTCGGCGCGGCGATCAATATCGCGCTGCTGTGCCTGTTCAGTCTCAAACGCGGCGCGCATCTGCTGCTCGGCGGCCTGTTCGCCTTCTTTCTCGGCACCATGCTGTTCCTGATCGCGGCGATGGACTATCCGTTCCGCGGCGACCTGAGCGTGAGCCCGCAGCCGTTCGAGAGCATGTACGCCAATGTGATGCGGCACTGAGTGATGCAACCTGTCACAGCCGCCCCATGGGCGCCACCCGATATGGGAAGCTCGTGACAACAGAGACGGCGTGCGTCTCGGGGGCCGGAAGGGTGTTCCTTCCGGTGCGTCACGCCGCAGGGCGTGGCACGCGTGCAGGGTAGGGCCAGGAGCGATCGTGAAATTCAGTGCGAAGGACGTGGTGGGATCGATGCAGCGGTTGCTGGCGACCGCGCAGAACGGTCTCGAGGTGATTCGCTTCGGCGGGCTCACCCACGACGTCGAATCCTCGCCGTTCGACGTGGTCGAGCGGCGCCGGATGTATCGCCTGCGCCGCTATTTCCCCGCCGACGCCGCGCCGGGCCGCCCGGTCGCGCTGCTGGTCCCGCCGCTGATGGTGAACGCCGACATCTGGGACGTGAACGCCGAGGACGGCGCCGTCGGGATCCTGCACCGCGGCGGCGTCGACTGCTGGGTGGTCGACTTCGGCTCGCCCGCCGCCGAGGAGGGCGGCTGGCAGCGCGACCTCGCCGACCACGTGCTGGCGGTGAGCAGCGCCATCGACACCGTGGCCGAGGCCACCGGCTCCAGCGTGCACCTGATGGGCTACTCGCAGGGCGGCATGTTCGCCTACCAGACCGCGGCCTACCGCTACGGCAAGGGCGTGGCCAGCATCGTCACCTTCGGCAGCCCCGTCGACGTGGTCGCGGGCATGCCCTTCGGGCTGCCCTACGGCCTGGTGCGCGAGGTCGCCGATTTCCTGGCCGACCACGTCGTCACCCGGCTGCCGATCACCGACTCGATGGTCCGGCTCGGCTTCCAGATGCTGGACCCGGTCAAGACCGCCAAGGCCCGCGTCGATTTCCTGCGCCAGCTGCACGACCGCGAGGCGCTGCTGCCCAAGGAGCGGCAGCGCCGCTTCCTCAACAGCGACGGCTGGGTCGGCTACGCCGGCCCGGCGGCCGCCGACCTGCTCCGCCAGTTCGTGGTGCACAACCGGATGATGCTGGGCGGCTTCGTGATCCGCGATCAGCCGATCTCGCTGGCCGAGCTCAAGTGCCCGATCCTGGCGTTCGTCGGCGAGGTCGACGACATCGGCCAGCCCGCCGCGGTGCGCGGCATCGTGCGGGCCGCGCCCAACGCCGAGGTCTACGAGGCGACGCTGGTGGCCGGGCACTTCGGCCTGGTCGCGGGCAGTACCGCGACCAACCACACCTGGCCGCTGGTGCGGCAGTGGATCGATTGGCTGGACCGCGACCGGCCGCTGCCGGCGGAGATCTTCCGGATGAACGAGCACGTGCCGAGCACCGGCCCGCGCGGCGCCGCCACCCGCGTGGTGCACGCCGCCGCCAGCCTCGCCGAGGCCGGTGCGGGCATGGGCAAGGCGGTGGAGGGCATCGCCGGCAACACGGTGCGCGGCTCCATCGAGCTGGCCGGTGAGGCGGCGCGGGCGCTGCCCCGGCTGACCCGCCTGGGCATGATCCAGCCGAACACCCGGATCTCGCTGGGCCGCCTGCTCGCCGAGCAGGCGCGCCGCGCGCCGCAGCGCGAATGCTTCCTGTTCGACGATCGCATGCACACCAACGCGGCGGTCAACGCCCGCATCGACAACGTGGTGCGCGGGCTCGTCTCGGTCGGCATCCGGCCGGCGGCGCGGGTCGGCGTGCTGATGGAGACCAGGCCCAGCGCGCTGGCCACGGTCGCGGCGCTGTCGCGGATCGGCGCGGTGGGCGTGCTGCTGGCGCCGGGCAGCGAGGTCGAGCGCGCCGTCGAGCTCACCGGGATCTCCACGCTGGTCGCGGATCCGGAGAATCTGCGCCAGGCCGCCGCCACCGGCCTGCGCGTCCTGGTGCTGGGCGGCGGCGACGCGCGCACGCTGGAGCTGCCGGTCGGGGATCAGGTGGTGGATCTGGAGCAGATCGATCCGGCGCGGGTGCGGCTGCCCGGCTGGTACCGGCCCGATCCCGGTTTGGCGCGCGAACTCGCGTTCGTGCTCGTCACCGGCACCGGTGATCGCCTGGAAACCAAGTACATCAGCAACCACCGCTGGGCGCTCTCGGCGTTCGGCACCGCCAGCGCGGCCGACCTGGACCGCCGCGACACCGTGTACTGCCTTGCGCCGCTGCACCATTCGTCCGGTTTGCTGGTCAGCCTGGGCGGCGCCATCGCGGGCGGCAGCCGGATCGCGCTGGCCCGCTCGCTGGATCCGGCGCGCTTCGCCGAGGAGGTGCACCGCTACGGCGTCACCGTGGTGACCTACACCTGGACCATGCTGCGCGACATCCTGGACGCGGGCGTGTTCCCGGTCGGGCACACCCATCCGATCCGCCTGTTCATCGGTTCCGGCATGCCCGCGGGCCTGTGGCGGCGCACCACCGAGCAGTTCGCACCGGCCCGCGTGCTCGAGTTCTACGCCTCGATCGAGGGTGATGTGGTGCTGGCCAACGTCACCGGCGCCAAGGCCGGCTGCAAGGGCCGTCCGGTGCCGGGCACCGCCAAGGTCGAACTCGTCGCCTACGATCCGGCGACCGGGCGCATCCTGAACGACGAATCCGGTTTCGCGCGCCGCTGCGCCGACAACGAGGTGGGCCTGCTGCTCGGCAAAGCCTCCGAGGGCGTGGACATCTCGGCGGGCGGGCTGCGCGGGGTGTTCGGCCCAGGCGATTCCTGGATGCCGACCGAGAACCTGTTCCGGCGCGACAGCGAGGGCGACTACTGGCTGGTCGACCGCAAGGACACGGTGATCCTGACCGACCGCGGCCCGGTCTACACCCAGCCGATCGTGGACGTGCTCAACGACATCACGCCCGTCGACATGGAGGTCGCCTACGGCCTGCACACCGGCGGCAGCTGCCTGGCGGTGGCCGCGGTGAGCGTGCGCGCGGGTATGCGCCTGGAACCCAAGGACGTCACCGAGGCGCTGCGCGCGCTCGATCCGGCGCAGCGGCCCGATGTCGTCTACGTCGTCGACGACATCGCCCGCAGCTCCTCCTATCGGCCTTCCACGCGTGCGGTGCAGGCCGCCGGCGGCCCGCGCCCGGGGCCGGACACCTGGTGGTACAACCGGGAATCCGAGGCCTACGAGATCCTGGCCGAGGCCGACGCGGAGCGCCTGCTCGGCGCCGACGGAGGTTAGCGAGCGGCGCGAGTACAAACACAGGTGCGCCGTGTAGGGTCTGGAACTCGTGGTGGACAGTGGAACTCGCGCTGCGCGAGCCGTGAACAAATGGGGCGGTATCACCGCGCTCGGCGTCGTCGCGGGCTATCTCGCGGTGCTGCTGGCCAATGTCCGGCATTTCTACACCGACGACACCGAATCCCAGTACGCCCCGCTGTGGGTGATGCTGGGCCGCCGGTTGCGCGAAGGTCAGCTGCCCACCATGGTGCCCGAGCATTGGATGGCGGGTAACTACACCATCGAGGAAGCGGGGCTGCTCAATCCGCCGCAGCTGCTGATCGATCTGCTCGCGCCGTCCATGCCGAATCTCGCGGTCTACGCCACGCTGGTGAAACTGGTGTACGCGATCATCCTGGCGCTCGGCGTCTATCGCGTGTGCCTGGTGTACGGCGCCGCCGCGCCGTGGGCGTCCGTGGCCGGCGTCTGCATGCCCTTCACCGGCTGGATGCTGTTCTTCGATTCGGCGAGCTGGTGGACCGCGCTCGCCGGCACCGCGTGGCTGACGCACGCGTGGGCGTCGGGCGTGCGGTACGCGCGCGGCCGCAGCGGCCCGATCCCGACGTTCGTCTTCCTCTATCTGTGCATCTCGGTGCAGTACATCTTCCCGGCGGTCGAGGCCGCGATCATGATCGGGGCGGTGCTGCTCGGGGAGTGGATCTATCAGAGGCAGTGGCTGCCCTCGCTGCGGCTGGCCACGGTCGCGGCGTGCGCGGCGCTGGCCGGGCTGGCCACCTATCTGCCGAGCGCGCTGTCGGCGAAGGCGACCTGGCGCGGGACCGCGCAGATCAACAACGACCAGTTGCTCGCCGTGCCGTGGTCGGAGTCGCTGAACGCGAGCCTGCCGAGCACGCTGCCCGCCTTCACCTCCTGGTGGGGTTACGTGCAGCCGATGCCGGTGGTCTACATCGCCTGGTTCCTGATTCCGGGTCTGGCGTTCATCGATTGGGGCAAGGCGCGCGAGCACGTCCGTGAGCTCACCGCGCCGGTGCTGTTCGCCGCGCTGGTGCTGTTCTGGACCGCGGGCCCGGGCACCATCGGCCCGCTGCGCTGGCCGGGGCGGGTGCTGCCGATGGTGGCGCTGGGCCTGCTGGTCGTGGTGTGCGTGCTGCTGGGCCGGTTCGCGACCGTCCGGCAGTGGCGCAATCGCGCCGTGGCGGCGGCGCTGCTGGTCGGCTTGCTGTGGGTGCGTTCCTATTCCGCCGCGCCGAACGAGATGGGCTGGCATCTGGCCGCGGTGCTCGTGGTGCTGGGGCTGGGCGCGGGCGCGGTGTGGCTGGGGCGCGAACGCGGTGCGGCCGCGGCGGCGGTGCTGGTGCTGGTCTCGGTCCTGCCGATCGCGTTCTGGCAGGTGCAGCACGCCCAGCCGACGCCGCTGGGCTGGAATCTGCCCGAGAACCGCTCCGAGATGAAGGCCGCCTTCCCCGAATTCCCGGGCACCACAATGCAACTGGGGGACCGGGCGCTGATCCCGCCGGAGGAGCGCACGCTCGACGGCGCCTACGGGTCGCTGGTGTTCGGCAACTACGCCAAGAACCTGGAGAAAACCTACGTCAGCGGCTACACCCCGAACGGGCACTTCTGGTTCGGTGAGACGCTGTGCATGCTCTGGGACACCAGCGTCTGCCCCGACGCCTACCGTCGCGCGTTCGCGACCGAGCCCAGCACCGGCAAGACCATCGTCGACCTGATGAAGGTCGACCGCGTGGTCCTGCACAAGGCGCTCTACCCGGACGCCCGCAACCAGCCCGCCCCGACCGGCTGGAAATGGGTCGACTACCCCGGCCACGAGAAATACATCGACGTCCTCGAACGCGTCGACGGCCTGATCTCCACGCGGAACGGCCGCATCGCCACCGTCTCCGGCGCCACCGCCACCTCGGAATCGGAGTCCGACACCGAGAGTCGCGCGCGGGTCAGCTCGGCCGCCGGCGGCCAGGTGATCTTCGCGCGGCTGGCCTGGCCCGGTTACACGGCGACGCTGAACGGCTCCGAGGTCCCGGTCGACATGGTCGGCAAAACCTTTGCCGCCATCCGGATTCCCCCGGGCACCACCGACGCCGAACTGGTGCTGTCCTGGAGCCCGCCGGGCTGGCCGATCGGTGCGGGCGCCGCCCTGTTCGCCCTCCTCGATATCGCCCTGCTGCAATACATCTACCAGCGCGGCAAGCGCCGCCGCACGCCCGACCCGAAGTCTCCCGACCCCTCCGAGCCCGAACTCGCGAACGCGGGATGATATGAGTAGAGCCGTGAACACGATCGCGACAGCGCCCGATCCGGGCCCACTGCTGCGGCTGGTGCGACGCCAGGAGATCGCGTTCGCGATGGTCGGCATGGTGAACACCGGCATGGGCATGGCGCTGACGGTGATGTGGCTGAAGGTGTTCGGCGATCGGGTGCCGGCCGCGCTCGCGCCCGCCGCGGCCTACGCGGTGAGCATCGTCATCGCCTTCGTGCTGCACCGGTTCCTGGTGTTTCGGGTGCGCGGGCAGGTGCTGCGCGATTTCCTCGCCTTCTGCGGCGTGAATTCCGGTGGCCTGCTGATGAACATGGTGCTGCTGCAACTGGCCGTCTCGGTGCTGCACCTGCCCGACATTCCCGCGGCGGTGGGGGTGATGGGTTTGGTCGCGATCGCGAGCTACTTCGGTCACCGGCACATCTCGTTCCGCCGCAAGCCGGTCGCCGAAGCAGACCCGGCCTGATATCGGCCGCAGCGACACGGCAACAGAACGATTACGCACTCGTAAGAGGCGTTGACCGCTCAACCTGGCGTCGGTAAGGATCGACAACATCTCGACTGTTTCGATCAACCCGGCGTCAGGGGTCGTCTCAGGGTCCCCGAACCGCCATAGATGCCGCTTGCGGTGCGGACCCGGCGGCTGAGCCAGGAGGTCGGCGTGATGAGCAGCAACCGTGTACGAAGAGCATCGGCCGGATACGCCCTGCTAGCGGGCATCGCCGCGGCCGCCGTGCTGTCGGCGCCCACGGCGCACGCCGATCCACTCTGGCCCGGCGGCCCCGATGTCCCGGGCGCACCGGCCCTGATCCCGCCCCCGCCACCCCCTCCGGTCTTCGCGCCGTGCACCGCCGCGGGCGCCCGGGTCTGCATGAGCAAGTCGCAGAATCAGGCCTGGTTGATGGAGGACGGCCGGGTGACCTACGGTCCCACGCCGATCTCGCACGGCCGCCCCGGCTACGAGACCCCGCCCGGGGTGTTCAAGGTGGCGTTCAAGAAGCCGTTCCACTGGAGCACCATGCACAACGCCCCCATGGAGTGGGCGGTGTTCTTCAACGGTGACATCGCCACCCACATCGGGCCGATCGAGGAGCAGTCGCACGGCTGCATCCGGATGACGCCCGACGGCGCCGAGCGCCTGTTCAACCACGTGGACCCGGGCGACGTCATCGAAGTCGTCGAATAATCCACCGCACGCCTGATCCGGCCCGCCTCGAGATTCGAGCGGGCCGGATCTCGGTGCGGACCAATTGGATTCACCTGGCATAGTTGTCACCGATGCCGCCGATGTTCGACGACTGTCCAGGGGTTACCTAGTGAGTACCAGCCTCATCTACCGCAACCGCACCCTCTACGAGGTGCTGATGCGCGGTCTGTACGGCCGGTATTACGCCGCGCGCTATCGCGCGGTCGCGGCCCGGATCCCGGCCGGGGCCAGCGTGCTGGACGTGTGCTGCGGCCCCGCCACGCTCTACACCCGGTATCTGCGCGGCCAGTCCGTCGACTACACCGGGCTCGATCTCAACGACGGGTTCATCGCCGAGCTGGACAAGGCGGGCGGGCGCGGCATGGTGTGGAACGTGCACTCCGAGGCCGTGCTGCCCGAAGCCGAATACGTGCTCATGCAGGCCAGTCTCTACCACTTCCTGCCCGACCCGGCGGCCGTGCTGGATCGCATGCTGGCCGCGGCGGGCACGCAGGTGATCATCGCCGAACCGATCCGCAACCTGGCCACCAGCGACAATCGCGTACTCGCGGCGATCGGCCAGCGGTTCACCAACGCGGGCACGGGCGCACAGGAGCATCGTTTCACCGAACGCACCCTCGACGAATTCTTCGCCCGCTACGAGTCCAGGGTGGTGCACAGCGAAGTGATCGCCGGCGGCCGCGAGAAGCTCTACGTGCTCTCGGCCTAGACCGCGAACGCGGTGACGGCCTCGACCACGCGCCCGATCTGCGCGTCGGCCAGATCCGGCCACAGCGGCAACCGCACCACGGTCGAGGAGAACTCGGCGCTGCCGGTGCACGGCACGGGCGTGCGGCCCAGCTTCAGCCCGGCCGGGCTGGAATCCAGCGGCACGTAGTGGAACGGCGCCACGATGCCGCGCTCGCGCAGATGCGTGATCAGGTCGTCGCGGCGCGCCTCGGTGGGGGTGCGCAGGTAGTACAGGTGCGCGGTGTGCTCGCGGTCGGCGGGCACCGTCATCAGGCGGACGTCGTTGCGCGCGGCCCAGTCGGGCAGGGCGGCGGCGTAGGCGTTCCACACCCGGTGCCGCCCGGCCTGGATGGCGTCGAATTCCTCGAGCTGCGCGTCCAGCACCGCCGCGTTCAATTCGCTGGGCAGATAGCTGGATCCGATGTCCTGCCAGGAGTATTTGTCGACCGCGCCGCGCAGGAACCGGGCCCGGTCGGTGCCCTTCTCCCGGATGATCTCCGCGCGCGCCATCAGGATCTCGTCGGTGAGCAGCAGCGCGCCGCCCTCACCGCAGTGCACGTTCTTGGTGTCGTGGAAGCTGAGCGTGCCCAGGGTGCCGATGGTGCCGAGCTTGCGGCCCTGCCAGCTGCCGCCCAGGCCGTGCGCGTTGTCCTCGACGATGGCCAGGCCGTGCGTGTTCGCGACGGCCAGCAGACCGGACATGTCGGCGGCGACGCCGCCGTAGTGGATGACCACGACCGCCTTGGTGCGCGGGGTCACCGCGGCCGCCACCGAGGCCGGGTCCAGATTGCCGGTGCTCACATCGATGTCGGCGAATACACAGGTCGCCCCGCGCAGCGCCATCGAGGTCGCGGTGGAGGTGAAGGCGAAGCTGGGCACGATCACTTCGTCGTCGGGCCCGAGTTCCAGCAGCAGTCCGGCCATTTCCAGCGCGGAGGTGCAGGAGGTGGTGAGCAGCGCGTGCGGCGCCGCGGTGATCGCCTTGAGCTTCGCGGTGGCGGCGGCGGTGAACCGGCCGTCGCCGTGGCTGTGGTCGGAGGCGAGCACCGCCTCCAGATTGGCCAGTTCCCGGCGCGCGCGGTAGGGCCGGCTGAAGATGACGCGGTCAGTGCTCGACACGATCGGTCCCCCTACTGGCGACGGTGCTGGACAAATCCCGCGCGGTCTCGGCGGGACGCGGTGTCGGCGAATCTACCGTCAGATACAGCGGTTTGCCTACCAGCACGTGCAGGGCCACCCCGAGGTACTCGGCGATCAGGCCGAGGGAGAACAGGATCGCTCCGGACACCAGCAGCAGCACCACCATGAGCGAGGTCCAGCCCTCGGGGGCGTAGTTGTCTCTGGTGAGCGCCTCGTAGGCGAAGACGGCGGCCAGCGCGACGCCGATCAGCGCCAATGTGACCCCGAGCAGGCTGACCACGCGCAGACCACGGGTCCCGCTGCACAGCACCATCTTCCAGAACAGCGAGAACAGCCGACGGTAGTTGTAGCCGGACTCCTCGCGACCTTCGGCGCGCAACGACACCGGCACCTGGGCGACGGTGCCGACCACCCAGGTCAGCGCCACGTCCAGGTACACGCCGTTGGAGGCGACCCCGGCGAGCTGGCGGCCGATGTCGCCGCGGATCAGCCGGTAGCTCTCGAAACGGGTGGAATCCGGGAAGGCGAACACCGTGGCCAGCACGATCTTCGCGCCGCGCGAGGTGATGTTGCGCAGGAAGCCGTGCGGGCGGGTGTTGCTCGGCTTGGAGTAGACCAGGTCGGCGCGTTCGCGCAGCGCCGCGTCCAGGAACGCGCCGATGGCGGCGGGATCGTGCTGGCCGTCCTCGTCCATGGTGACGATCCAGTCGGCGCGCGCGGCCGACATGCCCGCGATGGTCGCGGCGTCCTGGCCGTAGTTGCGGCTGAGCCAGATGACGCGGACCTCGGGATAGGTCTGTTCCAGCTGCTGGAGCACTACGTCGGAGTGGTCCGGGCCGTGGTCGTGCACGAGCACGATCTCGTCGATGACATAGGACGTGCCGGCGGGGCTGGCGCTGGGGGCCGTCATCCGGTGCAGTTCGGCGACCAGATCGCCGATGGTGTGCTCGCCGCGGTAGATCGGCACGACCACCGAGACCGTGTGCGGCCGATCCGTACCCGGGCGGCCGCCATTGCCATCGGTCGTGGCGGTGTTCGAGCGTGCGGGGGGAATCGGCATCTGCGTGATTTCGACTTTCGCTATCGGTGCGTGCCGGTACTCCTTGGCCTGAGAGTAGAGACCGAGCGGCCGAACTCTAACACGGTGCGCGTTCGGTGCTTTCGGCGCTCAGCACCCGCACTCGTCCGCGCGGTGGGAGCGGCCCGAGCCGAGCGGGTAGGGTACGGAACTCGTGACAGACAGTGCAGTGGCATCGGCTTCGGAGGAACGCGTTACCGCCCCCGAGCCGGACGCTCCCGAGGCGCCGCCCGCCGCCGCGCGCTGGGATTTCCTGCGCGGTGCGGTCTTCCGCTGGGGTCTGCTCACCGCGCTCGGGGTGGTGCTCGGCTATTTCGCGGTGCTGCTGGCCAATGCCCGCCACTTCTATACCGACGACACCGAATCCCAGTACACCGGGTTGTGGATCGGACTGGGTGAATCGCTGCGCAAGGGCGAGTTCCCGGTGCTGGTGCCCGAACGGTGGATGTCGGGCAACAACATGATGGACGACGCGGGCCTGTTCAACCCGCCGCAGCTGCTGATCGATCTGATCGCGCCGTCGGTGGACAACATGGCGCTGTACGCCACCGTCGTGAAACTGATCTTCTCGATCATCGCCGCGCTCGGCGTCTACCGGATCTGCCTGGTGTACGGCGCGAAGCCGTGGTGGTCGGCGGTGGCGGGCGTGGCGTTCCCGCTCTCCGGGTTCTTCCTGTTCTTCGACCAGGCCAGCTGGATGACCGCGCTGACCGGGACGGCGTGGATGGTGCACGCGTGGGCGTCGGCGGTGCGCTATGTGCGCGGAAACTCGGGCCCGATCCCGGTTTTCGTCTTCCTCTATCTGACGATCAGCACCCAGTACATCTTCCCGGCGGTGGAAGCGGTGCTGATGCTGGCCGCGGTCGCCGTCGGCGAGATCCTGTACCAGCGCAAATGGGTGAACGTGCCGAAGCTGGTCGCGGCGGCGGGCTGCGCGGGCCTGGCCGGCCTGCTGACCTTCCTGCCCAGCATCCTCTCGGCGAAGGTGACCTGGCGCGGCACCTCGGCGATCATCAACGACCAGTTCCTGACCATTCCGTGGTCGGAGTCGCTGAACGCCAGCCTGCCCAGCACGCTGCCCGCGTTCACCTCCTGGTGGGGGTATGTGCAGCCGCTGCCGGTCACCTATATCGCCTGGTTCCTGATTCCGGCGCTGGCCTTCATCGATTGGCGGCGGGCCCGGGAGTCCTGGCGCGAACTGTCGGCGGTGGCGCTGTTCGCGCTGATGATGCTGATGTGGAGTGCGGGGCCGGGCACGATCGGGCCGCTGCGCTGGCCGGTGCGGGTGCTGCCGATGCTGGCGATCGGCCTGCTGGTGCTGGTATGCGTGCTGGTCTCGCGCTACGGCACCCTGGCGAGCCTGCGGACCCGCGCGATCGCGGCCGCCGTGCTGATCGCGGCCCTGTGGCTGCGCTCGTTCTCCGCCGATCCGCACAATGTGGTCCGGCACGTGCTGGCGGTGGCGCTGGTGGCCGCGCTGGTGGCGGGCGCGGTGTGGCTGGGGCTGCGGAAGAACGCGGTCGCGGTGTGCGCGCTGGCGATCGCGGCCATGTTCCCGATCGCGTTCTGGCAGGTGGAGGCCGCGCAGCCGACGCCGATGTCCTACAACTATCCGACCAACCGGTCCGAGGCCAAGGCCGCGTTCCCCGATTTCCCGGGCAACACCATCCAGCTCTCCGAACGCGGCCTGGTGCAGCCCGGTGACAAGAGCCTCGACGGCGCCTACGCCTCACTGGTGTTCGGCAACTACGCCAAGTCACTGGATCTGAGCTACGTCAACGGCTACACCCCGACCGGGCACTTCTATTTCGGTGAGCTGCTGTGCATGCGCTGGGACTCGAGCGTCTGCCCGGACGCCTATCGCCGGCTGTTCGCGCCGGAGCAGACCACCGGCCGGCCGCTGGTCGACCTGATGAAGCTGGACCGGGTGGTGCTGCAACGCGCGCTGTTCCCCGACGCCCGCGATCAGCCCGCGCCCGCGGGCTGGAAGTGGGCCGATTACCCCGGTCACGAGAAATACATCTGGGTGCTCGAACGCGTGGACGGCCCGATCTCCACGCAGAACGGCCGCGTCGCCGACATGTCGGCCGGTTCCGCGCGCTCGGTCTCCGAGACCGCCACCACCAGCCGGGTCCGGGTCGAAGCGCCCGAGGGCGCGCGCATCGTGTTCGCGCGATTGGGCTGGCCCGGCTACCGCGCCACCCTGGACGGCCGTCCGGTACCGATCTCGGTGGTCGCGAAATCCTTTGTCGCCGTGGACCTGCCGCCGGGCACCCGGGGCGCCGAGCTGGTGCTGACCTGGCGGCCGCCGGGCTGGAAGATCGGCGCGCTGTGCGCGCTGGCCGGCGTGGCCGGGGCGGGCGTGCTGCAGTGGATGTACGTCCGGCAGCGCCGCCGGGAACGGCAGGAGCCCGATCGGGCCGCGGCGACCGTCGGGTAAGTTTTCGGTCATGCCGGAGGAAACCGCCTTGGACGCCACCCTGTTGAGCCTGCTGGCCTGCCCGCAGGACAAGGGCCCGCTGCTGCTGGTCCGCGCGGGCGGCGATTCCCTGCTCTACAACCCGCGCCTGCGCCGGGCCTACCCGATCGACAACGGCATCCCGGTGCTACTGATCGATGAGGCCCGCGACGTCACCGACGCCGAGCACGAGAGCTTCACCGGGCAGCACGCCCAGGCGTGACCGCGCTGTCGAGCTCACCGGTCAGGTAGCGCTGGAGCGTCGGCCCCACCGCGGCGACGACCTCCGGAATCGGCATCGACGCCAACGGTTCCACCCCGACGATCTTGCGTGCCACCAGCACGCCGATCATCTGCGAGGCGACCAGCGCGATGCGGGTGCGCCCGTCGTCCTCGGGCGTCGCGATGCGCAGCCGCACCCGTTCCAGCACGACTTCGAGCAGAAAGGTGCGCGCCAGCTCCGGATCGCTGCCGCCGAGCAGGGTGCGCACCGCGGCGATCAGGCCGGGCCCGGCCGGGGAATCCCACACCGTCGCGACCGCCTGCAGGATGGTGGGCCCGAGCTGGTCCAGCGGCGCGGCCTCGATGAACCGCAGGGTCGCCTCCGGATCCACCGGCAATTCCACCACCGCGGCGAACAGTTGCTGCTTGGTCCCGAAATAGTGGTGCACCAGCGCCGGATCGACGCCGGCGTCCCCGGCGACCGCGCGGATCGAGGTCTTGTCGAAGCCGGCCTCGGCGAAGCGCGACCGCGCGGCCGCCAGGATCTGCTCGCGCGCGCCGGACTGCCCGGGCCGGCGCCCGGACCGTCCGTTGCGCGCTCGGGCGCCGGTCATGCGGTGCGCCGCCGCAGCGTCGCGGCGCCCAGGCACAGGGCGACGATCGCGAACGCGGCCACGATCGCCAGGTCCCGCCACATCTGCCCGGTCGCCTCCGGTGACCGCGAAACCTCTTGCAGCGCGTCGACGGCGTAGCTCAGCGGCATCACATTGCTGATCGGTTCCAGCCAGCTCGGCAGCTGATCGCGCGGCACCAGCAGACCGCACAGGAAGATCTGCGGCGCGACGATCACCGGCATGAACTGCACCGCCTGGAATTCGGTGCGCGCGAACGCGCTTGCCAGCAGGCCGAGCGCGACCCCGCAGACCGCGTCCACCATCGCGATCAGCACCACCCAGCCCGGGTTGCCCGCGGCGTCGAGCCCGAGCAGCCCGAACGACACCAGGCACGCCACCCCGGCCTGCGCGGCGGCGGCCAGGGAGAACGCGGTGCCGTACCCGGCCAGCAGATCGAGCTTGGACAGCGGTGTGGTGAGCAGTCTTTCGAGGGTGCCCGAGGTGCGTTCGCGCTGCATGGCGATCGCGGTGATCAGGAACATCACGATGAACGGCAGGATGCCGAGCATGCTGATGCCGACCTTGTCGAACAGGGACGGCCCGTGCGGCGCGTGCGGGGCCTCCGCGTAGATGAAGTACAGCAGCGTCATCAGCAGCGCGGGCACCACCACGATCATGGCGACGGTGCGGTGGTCGTTGCGGAGCTGGCGCAGAATGCGTTCGGTGGTCGCGAGGTAGGGGCGCAGTGTGCGCACCGGGGTGCTGGTCATGACTGGGATCCCCTCGTGATCAGGGTCAGGAAGGCGCGCTCGAGGTTCTGTTCGCCGGTGCGTTCGCGCAGTTCGTCCGGGGTGGATTCGGCGAGCAGGTGCCCCTCGCGCAGGAGCAGCAGCCGGTCGCAGTGCTCGGCCTCGTCCATGACGTGGCTGGAGACCAGCAGGGTCGTGCCGTTGGCGGCCAGTTCGTGGAACTGTTTCCACAGGTCCACACGCAGGACCGGATCCAGCCCGACCGTGGGCTCGTCGAGGATCAGCAGCTCCGGCTGCGCGACCAGGGCGCAGGCCAGCGAGGCGCGGGTCTTCTGACCGCCGGAGAGTTCGTCGCCGCGCTGCCGGGCGTGCTCGCCGAGGCCGACCGCGGCGATGGCGGTGTCGACGGCGTCGTGGTCGCGGCCGTAGAGCGCGGCGTAGTAGGCGACGTTCTCGCGGACGCTGATGTCGGCGTAGATGCTGGGGGACTGGGTGACGTAGCCGATGCGGCGGCGCAGGTCGGGCGACCCCGCGGGCTGCCCGAGGGCGTGCACCTGGCCGGATTCCACGATCTGTGTGCCGACGACGGCGCGCATCAGCGTCGTCTTGCCGCAGCCGGACGGGCCCAGCAGCCCGGTGATCGACCCGCGCGGCACGGTCAGCGAAATCTGGTGCAGCACTTCGCGTTTACCGCGCCGGACGGTGAGATCCCGGACTTCGACGGCGGGGGTTGAGGGGTGCGGCATGGTCGCCTCGATTCCTCGGTGCGCTCAATTCATCGAGCGTTGAATTCACTATGTGTTGAATTAAACGCCGGTGCCGCCGGGAACACAAGCAGGTCGGGTGTAACCCCAGCTCAGTGCCCATGCCCGGGCGGCGCCCCCGCCGCCTGCCCGGGCTCGACCACGACGAACTGGCCCATCATTCCCTGATCCTCGTGCCAGAGCAGATGGCAGTGATACATGTAGGGCGTGTCCGGGTCCGCGGGTCCGTCGAAGCGCAGCGCCAGCCGGACGGTGCTGTCGGGTGCGACGAACACCGTGTCCTTGGCTCCGGTCAGCGGCGCGGGCGGCGGTCCGCCGTTCACCGACAGCACGCGGAACTGCGCGTCGTGCACGTGGAAGTTGTGCGGCATGCCGTCGGCGTTGCGCACCACCCAGATCTCGGTGCTGCCCCGGGTGACCGTGAGGTCGATCCGGTCCATCGCCATCGGAACATTGTTGATACCGGCCAGATTCAGGTCGAAGTGCCGCTCGCGCGCCGCCTGCGCGCCGTCGGGCACCGACAGTGCCGCGAGTGCCGCGGGCAACGGGGGCGCGGGGCGCAGCGCCGCCGCGGCGCGCAGTTCGAGAATGTCGAACCGGTCGTCGCCCCCGGAGAAGCGCTGGTTCCAGAAATCGAGTCCGGCGTCGAGCGGGTTGCTGCGCAACACCGTTCGCTCGCCCGCGCGCATCCGCACCACGATCTCGGCGCGCTCGCCGGGGGAGAGCTGCACGCGATCCAGGGTGAGCGGGCGCGGCACCAGGCCGCCGTCGGTGCCGATCAGGGCGAAGGTGCGCTCGTCGGCGAAGGCGAAGTTGTAGATCCGCGCGGTCGAGGCGTTGAGCAGGCGCAGGCGCACCAGCTCGGCGCCGACCTCGCGGTAGGGCGCGAGCGTGCCGTTGACCAGGATCTGCTCGCCCAGAAAGCCGGCGTTGCGGAAGATCCGGTGGGCGTTGTCGAACCCGGATCCGGTGAACTTCACGTCCTGCACGATCACCGGAAGGTCGTCGACGCCGTATTCCGCGGGCAGCGACAGGGATTCGGCATTCTCGTCGTCGAGCAGGAACAGGCCCGCCAAGCCCCGGCGCACGTGCTGTTCGGTCGCGCCGTGCGGATGCGGGTGGTACCAGAGGGTCGCGGCCGGTTGATCGATCGTCCACCGCGGCGTCCAGGACGCGCCCGCGGCGACCGTCTGGTGCGGCCCGCCGTCCATGGCCGCGGGCAGATGCATGCCGTGCCAGTGCACTGTGGAGGCTTCGGGCAACGCGTTGCGCACGCGCACCTCCACCCGTTCGCCCCGCCGGGCGCGCAGGGTCGGCCCCAGGTAGTCGCCGTTGAAGCCCCACGTCTCGGTGGTCTGTGCCGGCCGGAATTCCTTACGCCCCGTGCGCATCTCGAGGTCGAAGATCCGGGTGCCGTCCGGGTCGAGGGCGCCCTCGGCCAGCGGTGGGATCGCCAGTTCGTTCCGGAAATCCGTGCTGCCGGCGGTCGATATCGCCGCGCCGGTGTACACCCACGTGACGCACCCGCCGATCAGTGCGGGGACGAGAACGACCAGCAGTGCGACGCCGAGCAGTAACCGCCGCAACCAGGGAACCGAAGCCATGCACTGAAACTAGGAACCGGGCGGCTTTCGGACATCGGGGAGCGACCCGGATCTGCCCCTGGTCTATCCCTTAGTCCGCACCGAGTTCGGCGGCCGCGTCCTGGCTCGCGCCGGTGGTGCGCCGTAGGAAATCGGCGATCAATTCCAGCTGTTCGGGGGTGTATCGCTCGCACAGCTCGTCCATCCGGGTGTTCATCGGCGCGAGCACGCGATACAGCTCGGGGTTGCGGTCGCGCACCGCGCGCACCGTGACCGCGCGGCGATCGGCGGCGTCGGGATCGCGCTCGCGCACCGCCCAGCCGCCGCGCTGCAACCGGTCCAGGATGCCGGTCATCGTTGCGGGGTGCAGGCCCGCCAGCTTGGCCAGCGCGCCCGGGCTGATCGGGCCGTGCCGGCTGATCAGGTCCAGGCAGTGCCAGTCGGCGTCCTTGAGCTCCAGCTTGCTGCCGAACACCCGGTTCAGCAGGGCCAGGTGCGAATTCAGTTCCCGCAGCGACTCCTTGACGGCGTTCGCGGCCCGCCTTCTATCTCTTACGTCACTCATATAGTACGACTCTCGTATTAGATGATATGGTTCTCATATGATACGACGCCGGAATCGAGCGGCGTCGGCGACATACCGCTTCCTGGAGGATCACATGCGCATCATCGTTTTCGGGGCCAATGGACCCACCGGCCGCCTGCTGACCGGTCAAGCCCTCGACGCGGGCCACGACGTCGTCGCCGTCACCCGCAGGCCCGCCGATTTCCCGCTCGCGCACGACCGGCTCACTGTCTTCGAAGGCGATGTGCTGCACCAGGATTCGGTGGACACCGCGGTCGCCGGCGGCGATGTGGTGCTGTCCGTCCTGGGTGTGCCGTTCGGGAAGGCGGAGATCACCACCTATTCCGCCGGTGTCGGCAATATCGTGACAGCGATGCGCAAGCATCGGGTGCGGCGCATCGCCGTGGTTTCCTCGAGCGCGGTCGACCTCAGGCCCTACTCCGACGCCGGGTTCCTGTTCAACCGCGTCGTGCAGCCCTATATCGCGCGGGTTCTGGGCCGCACCCTCTACGACGACATGCGCCGGATGGAAGCGTTGCTGCGGGCGACCGAGCTGGATTGGACGATCGTGCGCCCGAGCGGGCTCTTCGAGCTGCCCGCCGTCACCGAGTACACGATGGTGGCCGGACATGCCGACAGCCGCTTCACCGCGCGGGTCGATCTGGCCGCGAGCCTGCTGCGCCTGGCCGAGACCGAGGGGTTGTTCGTGCGCGACACGGTCGCGGTCGTCACCACCGCCGACAACCCGAGCATCCTGCAGTTGATCCGCTCGGAAGCGCTGGGTAAGAGCTGAATCCAGCTATGTGACTCAGATCACACGGCTGGGGTGTCACGTCCGGCGGGGGTCATCTGTCCCATGGTCGTCAGCAACCAAGAGAGCACGGGAGCCACGGCCATGACCACCCAGACCACCACCCACCGAATCGTCGTTCTCGGCGCGGGCTACACCGGCATGCTGGCCGCCATCCGGCTGGCGCGGCGCACCCGCAAACTCGACGTGCGGATCACCCTGGTGAACCCGTCGGACCGTTTCACCGAGCGCCTGCGCATGCACCAGATCGCGGCCGGCCAGGAATTGGGCGACCACCGGATCCCGGCCCTGCTGGAGGGCACCTGCGTCGAATTCGTCCAGGGCCGGGCCACCGCCATCGACCCGGAACGCCGGATGGTTCGCGTCGACGACGCCGTCACGCTGCCCTACGACGAACTGATCTACGCGCTCGGCTCCAGCACCGACACCTCGATCGTGCCCGGCGCCGCCGAACACGCCTGGACGCTGAACGACCCCCGCGAGGCGCACCGCTTCGCCGAGCGGCTGGCGGCGGTCGCCGCGCGCGGCGGCGCGGTCGTGGTCAGCGGCGGCGGACTCACCGGCATCGAGGCCGCGGCCGAAATCGCCGAGCAGTACCCGGATCTCACCGTCACCCTGGTCAGCACCGGCGAGCCCGGCGCGATGATGGGCGAGAAGGCGCGCGCCTACCTGAACCGGGTGCTCGATCGGCTCGGTGTGGTCCGTGAGATCGGCCGCAAGGTCATCAAGGTGCTGCCCGACGCCATCGAATTGGCGGGCGGCGCAACCCTTCCCGCTGATCTCACGCTGTGGACCGCCGGTGTCCGGGTGTCGCCGCTGGCGGCCGAGTCCGGCATCGAAACCGACGCGCACGGACTGATCGTCGTCGACCCGACCCTGCGCTCGGTGTCGCACCCGGACATCCGCGCGATCGGCGACGCCGCCGCGGTGCGCCAGGCCTGGGGCCAGGTGCACGGCACCTGCCAGTCGGGCCTGCCGACCGCCGACTACACCGTCGCCGCCATCGTCGCGCAACTGCGCGGAAAGCCGGTGCGGCCCTTCCGGTTCGGCTACTTCCATCAGCCGGTCAGCCTCGGCCGCCGCGACGCGGTCATCCAGTTCACCAAGGCCGACGACACCCCGGGCCGGTTCTACCTGACCGGCCGCGCCGCCCGGATGTACAAGGAATCGGTCAGCAGCAGCCCGCTGAACGCCTACCGGATGGGCATGAAGATCGACATCCCGGTGCAGCTGTCCAAAGGTGGCAAGGCCACCCGTGCCACCGCGTGACCGTCGCGGATAGCCCGCCGAGCGCTCGCCCGGCGGGCTGTCCGACGATGGTTCACGTGATCGACGACGAGGAGAACCGACCGATGAACGACGAGACGCCGGATCCGTTCATCGAACATCGCCGCCTGCTGTTCTCCACCGCCTACCGGATGCTGGGCACCGTCACCGACGCCGAGGACATCCTGCAGGACACCTGGCTGAAATGGCATGCCACCGACCGCGCCACCGTGCAGCACCCCAAGTCCTACCTGGTGCGCACCGTCACCAACCTGTCGCTGAACCGGCTCACCTCCGCCCGCGCGACCCGCGAGAACTACGTCGGGCCCTGGCTGCCCGAACCGCTGCTGACCACGCCCAACATCGCCGAGGAGACCGAATTGGCGGACACCGTCTCCACCGCGATGCTGGTGGTCCTGGAAACCCTGAGCCCGGTCGAACGCGCGGTGTTCGTGCTGCGGGAGGTCTTCGGCTACTCGCACGCCGAAATCGCCGACACCCTCGACAAGACCGAGGCCACCGTGCGCCAGATCGCGCACCGCGCCCGCGCGCACGTGCAGTCGCGGCGGCCGCGCTTCGACACCGACACCGCCGAACGCGCGCACGTCACCGAGCAGTTCATGGCCGCGTGCGCGGGCGGTGACCTGAACGCGCTGATGGATCTGCTCGCCCCCGAGGTCACCTCCTGGTCCGACGGCGGCGGCGTGGTCACCGCGGCCCGCCGGCCGCTGCACGGCCCCGACCACGTCGCGCGCTGGGTGCTGGGCGTGCTGGCCAAACCGTCGGTGGCGGGCGTGGAGTTCCGGTCCGCGCACATCAACGGTGAACTGGGCACGCTGGCCACGATCGGCGGAAATCCGGTGGCCGCCTTCACCTACGACCTCGCCGACGGTCACATCCGGAATCTGCGCTTCCAGGTCAACCCCTACAAACTGAAGGGGCTGTATCTGGATCCGGAGACCCTCGGCTGAGCCTGCGCGGCGAACCGGCGGCGCGCGCTCTACGCTTCTGCGGTGACCAGCCAGATCGCGGGGACCGACCCCGAAGGCGGACAGTTACGGGTGTCGACCCTGGAACTGTTCTTCGACCTCGTTTTCGTCTTCACCATCACCCAGCTCACCCACGTCTTCGTGCATCATCCGGGGTGGGAGGCGGTGGCGCAGATCGTGATCGTGTTCGGCGTCATCTGGTGGATGTACGACGGCTTCACCTGGCTGACCAACGAGGTGGCCCCGAACACCTCCGGCCGGCGCACCCTGCTGCTGGTGGGGATGTTCGGTTTCTTCGTGCTCGCGCTCGCCATTCCGGACGCCTTCCACGGCACCGGCGTCGTCTTCGGGCTGGGCTATGTCCTGGTGACCGCCGTGCACACGGCGCTGTTCGCCTCCGCCGGCGGCGCCTCGGCGCTGGTCGCGATCAAGAAGATAGCGCCGTTCAACGCGATCGCCGCCGCACTGGTGCTGACCGGCGGCTTCCTGCACGGCTGGCCGCAATATCTGTGCTGGGCACTGGCTTTCGCGTGGCAGATCCTCACCCCCTACCTGATCGACACCAGCGGCTTCGAGGTGCGGGCACGGCACTTCGCCGAGCGGCACGGCCTGGTCATCATCGTGGCGATCGGTGAATCGATCGTCTCGATCGGCGTCGGCCTCACCGACCGCGACCTCACCCTCGGCCTGGTCGCCAATGTCGCGCTCGGGCTCGGGCTGGCCTATGTGCTGTGGTGGGCGTATTTCGGCGTCGACGACGAACGCGGCGAGCACGCGCTCGCCGCGGTCCCGGCCCGGGAGCGCTCGCGGCCCGCGGTGCTCGCCTACGGCTACGCGGTGTATCCGATGCTGACCGGGGTCACGCTGGCCGCGGCCGGCATCCAGATGAGCATCGCGCACGGCAACGAGGCCGCCACCTGGCCGGCCGCGGCCGCGCTGACCGGCGGTGTCGCGCTGTACTTCTGCGGGCAGTGGGGTTTCCGGCAGGCGCTGTCGCTGCCGCGCCCGTGGACCCGGCTAATCGGGGCGGCCGCCCTGGCCGCCACCCTGCCGATCGGGCTGCTGTGGGTGGCCTGGGCTCAGCTCGCGGCCCTGGTCGCGGCCGCGTTCGCGGTGGTCATCATCGACGACGTGATCACGCTGCGGTCCGGGCACCACAGCTCCTATGTCTGAGGTCTCGTCCACAATGGGAAGCCGTGTCCGCTGACGAACTGGCTCTCGAACCGCCCGCCGCCGCCCGCCGGCTGCTGAGGGCGACGCTGTGGTCCGGGCCGGTCGGGGTGCGCATCGTCGAGGTCGAGGCCTACGGCGGCGACCCGGCCGGACCGTGGCCGGATCCCGCCTCGCACTCGGGGCGCGGGCGCACCCCGCGCAACGCGGTGATGTTCGGACCGGCCGGCTTTCTCTATGTCTATCTCAGCTACGGCATGCACCGGTGCGTGAACGTCACCACCGGCTTCGACGGGGTGGCCAGCGCCGTGCTGCTGCGCTCCGGCGAGGTGATCGCGGGCCTGGACACGGCCCGCGAGCGCCGCCCCACCGCTCGCACCGATCTCGACTTGGCCAGGGGCCCCGGCAATTTCGGCAGCGCGCTCGGCATCACCCTGGCCGACTACGGCGCCGACCTGTTCGAGCCCGCCGCCCCGATCCGGCTGGAGCTGAACGGAAACCAGGATCCCGCCGCCATCGCGAGCGGGCCGCGGGTCGGGGTTAGCGCGGCCGCGGAGGTCCCGTGGCGCTTCTGGTTGCCGTCCTCGCGGGCCGTGTCCGCCTACCGGCGCAGCCCACGCGCAACGAAGTGACCAGCGGTTTCGGCGAATTCGAAAAATTCTTCGGCACCCGCGATGAGTTTCCTCGGCGGCCTCCGTCCTTACTGCTGAACGCGCTACCAACCCGGCGCGACCGACCAGAAGGAACGCAGAAATGACCGCCATCACCGCTCCCGCCCAGACCGTCACCACCTCCGCCAAGATCCGCAACCGCGTGCTGTGGACGCTGCAGATCGTGCTCGGCCTGTTCTTCGTCATCGCCTCCGGCGGTCCGAAGCTCGTCATCCCGCAGACGCTGATGGCGAACGAGAGCGCGCCCGTCGCCATCCCGCTCGCACTGCTCGTCTTCATCGGCGTCGCCGAGGTCGCGGGCGGCATCGGCCTGATGGTGCCGAAGCTGAGCGCGCTGGCCGCCGGCGGTCTGTCGGTGCTCACCCTGCTCGCCGCCGGAACCCAGGCCTTCCTCGCGGACATGCCGGGCATGGCCATCTTCCCGCTGGTGCTCTCGGCGATCTTCGCCTGGATCGCCTACGAGCGCCGCGACTCCATCGCCGCTCTGCGCGCCACGATCTCGCGGTGACACTGCTCTAGAGCACGCCCGGCGATCGGTGGGTCTTCCCGCCGGCCGCCGGGTCGTGCTCGTTGCCGATCGATCACCGTCGGGTTGGCAGTGATCGGTCCAGCGGCCATCTGGTTCGCGAGTCCCCGGGGGCGCGCGCCAGGTGGCCGCTGTTATTCGGTGGCCGCCGCGCGGCCCGGCGCGCACAATCCCTCCTGGCACCTGCGCATCCGCGCAGGACACACGTGCGGAAAGATGGGACAGCGTGAGCGAACGCGGCGACATCATCGATGAACTGACCTGGCGCGGACTGATCGCGCAGTCCACCGACCTCGATGCCCTCCGGGCGGCGGCCGAGGCCGGTCCGCTGACCCTGTATGCGGGGTTCGACCCCACCGCCGCCAGCCTGCACGCCGGACACCTGGTTCCGTTGCTCGCGCTCAAGCGTTTCCAGCGGGCCGGCCACCGGCCGATCGTGCTCGCCGGCGGCGCCACCGGCCTGATCGGTGACCCGCGCGATGTCGGCGAGCGCACCATGAACTCCACCGACACCGTCGCCGAGTGGGCGGGGCGGATCCGCTCGCAGCTGGAACGTTTCGTCGACCTCGACGATTCGGCGAACGGCGCGATCATCGCCAACAACATGGACTGGACCGGATCGCTGTCGACGGTCGACTTCCTGCGCGACATCGGCAAGCACTTCTCGATCAACGTCATGCTCGCCCGCGACACGGTCAAGCGGCGGCTCGACAGCGACGGCATGTCCTACACCGAGTTCAGCTACATGCTGTTGCAGGCCAACGACTACCTGCAACTGCGCCGCCAGTACGGCTGCACGCTGCAGGTCGGCGGCTCGGATCAGTGGGGCAACATCATCGCCGGCGTCGAGCTGAACCGCCGCGTCGACGGCGAGCCGGTGCACGCGCTCACCGTGCCGCTGGTGACCTCGGCCGACGGCAAGAAGTTCGGCAAGTCCACCGGCGGCGGCAGCCTCTGGCTGGACCCGGAGATGACCAGCCCCTACGCCTGGTACCAGTACTTCGTGAACACCGCGGACGCGGACGTCGTCCGGTACCTGCGCTGGTTCACCTTCCTCTCGCGCGAGGAGCTCGACGAACTGGAGGTGGCCACCGCCGAGCGCCCGCACGCGCGGGAGGCCCAGCGCCGCTTGGCCGCCGAGATGACGACCCTGGTGCACGGCGCGCGGCACACCGAAGCGGTGCAGCTGGCCAGCCAGGCACTGTTCGGTCGCGGCGAACTGCGCGAGCTCGACGAGCCGACGCTGGGCGCGGCGCTGCGCGAAGCCGCGGTCGACGGCGTGGTGGCGGAGGTGAAGGCGGGGGAGACGATCGTGGACCTGCTGGTCGCGAGCGGGCTGTCCGAAAGCCGCGGCGCGGCACGGCGCGCGGTCAACGAGGGTGGCGCGTACGTGAACAACGAGAAGATCACCGACCTGGAATGGACCCCCGCCGAGGCCGACTACCTGCACGGACAGTGGCTGGTGCTGCGCCGGGGCAAGAAGAACCTGGCGGGCGCGCGCCGGGCAGCAGCCTGATCTCAGCGTGGCTTGGGTCACAAAATCGTGGCCCAAGCCCGCATTCGGGCCGTCTCCAGGGTGTCTGACCAGCGGAATTACACGCGTGTAGTGCCGATTTGACCTTGCGTTCCCTGCCGCGTAACTTATGTCGAGTCAGAGCGACACGGACACCGACCCGGAGCCGAGAGGCCAGGGAAACGAGGTAGGACGGGGAGCGCCTGGCATGCCAGACCGCGAGACCGAGCAGGGATTTGACACTGTGCGGTGCGAGTCTTAGGCTGGAACAGTTGCCTCACGGAAGCCCCGGTTAAATCTGGAGCGGATGTTTGTGCGTGTGTTCTTTGAGAACTCAATAGTGTGTCGATGAATGTCAGTGCCAATAATTTATTGGTGCCAGCCATTTCATACCCCCCGGTTGGGA
>NZ_JBFAJW010000014.1:0-271474 GCF_040655395.1 Nocardia sp. NPDC050435 | reverse complement strand
GCTACACACCTACAATCACCACCGCGGCCACACCGCACTGGGCGGTCACCCACCAGCCAGCCGCGTTCCTAACCTCTCGGGTCAGTACACCTAGGTCAGAGCAGCGGCTTGCCCAGGCGGCGGCGGACGCGCATGTCGAGCAGGTAGGCGTTCATCGGGAACATCCGGGCCTGCCGGGGCAGCCGGGTGTGCACCGCGGCGATCGCGCGCAGTATGCGGTCGAAACGTGCCTGATCACGAGGGGTCCAGTCCATGCCCATCTCGGTGCGCAGGTGCTGGGGCAGCAGTCCGGTGACGATGAAGCGCTGCAACCGGGCGAAGAGCAACTGGGTCGGGCGCGACAGCATCTTCAGGTCGATCAGGTTGTCGAAGTATTCGCGCAGCGCGGGTTCGATGGATTTGGTGGCCAGGTTCGCCTCCCAATACTGCTGGAACGCCGCGCGATTCGGCGGCCACTGCTCCTCGCGCATCTGCAAGGTGGTGCCCAGCCGCGCGCAGTACTGGTAGAACGCTTCGGCTTTGGCGGGCGCCATCGGGCCGTGCATGCGGGTCTGCAGATCGTCGATGCCCCAGTACAGGCAGGCCGCCACCCACAGCTGCAATTGCGGGTCGAAGGCGTTGTACTTGACGGGGCTGTCCGCGGTGGAGCGCACCGGCCGGTGCGAGCCGTTGACGGCTTCGCGGTAGATCGCCCGCTCCTCGTCGGTGCCCATGAGCGCGACCGCCAGGTAGGTCAGGGTGGTGCGCAGCCGCTTGAGCGGATGCAGGGTGACCTTGCCGCTGTCGACGGTGCTCTCCAGCACGCCGCGCCCGACGGGCCGCAGGCTCAGCTGCATGATGACGTTGGCCGTGCCGCCGAGGAAGGCGGCGACGCCGTCCATGTGCTCGCGCACGGTCTCCGGCGTGAACTGGATGTAGGCGATGGGTTCGGAATCATGGCTGCTGTACGCGGCGGTCATGGCGGCTCCCCGTTGAGCGTGAGACGATTTGTATCAAACCTTCTCATCCTCTCGAATCGGTGTCAATGGCGCCGATGAGGTTGTGCGATGAGTAGGACGTCATCGCCTCACCGCGGCGCGCGGGTCGTTAGGGTGGGAGGCATGGCGAGGCTGACCAAGTTGCTGTCGCTGGTGCGCAGCACCGGCCCCGAGGATCGCAATCAGGCGCGCGTGCTCGACGCGGCGCTGCTGGCGTTCCTCGATTTCGGCATCAAACGCACCAGCATGGTCGAGGTCGCCCGCCGCTGCGGACTGTCCCTGGCGACGCTCTACCGGCGCTTCGCCAGCAAATCCGATCTGATCCAGGCGGTCGCGCTGCGCCAGACCCGGGAATTCATCGACGAGGTGGACGCGGCCCTGCAGCGCCAGGTCGATCGCGATGCCCGCGCCGAGGATCAGATCGTCGAACTGTTCGTCGCCTTCCTGACCGGCTTGCGCGAGAACAAGCTGGTCCATCGGCTGCTGGCCACCGAACCGGATTTCGTGCTGCCGTTCCTCACCACCCAGGGCGCGCCCATCATCGAACTGGGCCGCGACTACCTCGCCGAGTTCGTCACCCGGTTGCAGGCGGAAGGCAAACTGCCGGAATACGATCCGGAGCCGCTGGCGGAGATGATCGCGCGCACCGCGGTGTCCCTGGCGCTCACTCCGCAAACGGTGATCCCGCTCGGCGACGATGCCGCGATCCGGCGGTTCGCCCGCGACCACGTGGTGGTCTCGTTCCGGGTGCCGCAGAACTAGACCAGCCGCAGGCCCAGCCGGCGCCGGAGGCGGAAGTCGGCCATGTAGGCGTTGACCGGGAACATGCGCACCGGTGCGGGCATGGCGCCGGAGACGGCGCCCAGCGTGCGCATCGCGGCGGCGAGCACCTGGTCGTCGAAAGCGCTCCAGCGCATGCCCATCTGCTCGCGCAGGTGTGGCGGCAGCATGCCGGCCACCACCCAGCGATGGAACCGGGCGAAGGGCAGGCGCACCGGCAGCGGCAGCATCTTCAGGTCGACGAGGTCGTCGAAGTAGGCGCGCACCGGGGGATCGATCCGGGTGCGCGCCAGATTCTCGGTCCAGTACGCGTCGAACGCGGCGCGGTCGGCGGGCCACAGCTCCGGGCGCATCTGCAAGGTGGTGCCGAGGCGGGCGGCGAAGTAGTAGAAGGCGTCCGCGGCCGCGGCGTCCATCGGACCGTGCAGGCGCTCGTACATGTCGCGCGCGCCCCAGTACAGGCACGCCGCCACCCACAGCTGGAGTTTCGGGTCGAAGGCGTTGTATTTCACCGGGCTCGCCGCGGTGGAGCGCACGGCGCGGTGCGAGCGGTTCACCGCCTCCCGGTAGGCGGCGCGCTCGTCCTCGTCGCCGAGCATGGCCACCGACAGATAGGTGACCGTGGTGCGCAGGCGTTTGATCGGGTGCTTGGTGACCTTGCCGCTGTCCACCGTGCTCTCCAGCACGCCGTAGCCGACCGGGGGCTCGGCCAGCTGCATGATCACGTTCGCCGCGGCGCCGAAGAACGCGGTGGCGCCGTCGAGATACTGGGCGATATCGAAATCCGCGCCGGCGGAGTCACTGGGCGGCGCCGAATTGCGCACCGCGCGAAGCGGACTGGTCATGATCGACCTCGTTCTCGTCGTTGAGAAGGTTATGCATCAACTTTCTCACTGCCTCCCCATTGTGTCAACGGTCACAATCGCGGCCTGCCCCGTGCGCGCCGGGGCGCCCGCCGGGCAGTAGCGTGGGCGAGTGTCCTACGGTCCGCCGCTGCTGCTCCGCTCGCTGAACCCGCTCGCCGTCGCCGCCGGCGCGGATATCCCCGACGCCGTCACCCTCGACGGCGTGACGCTCTCGCGCAGCGACCTGCTGGGCGCGGCGACCTCGGTGGCCGAGCGGATTTCGCGCGCCGAGCGGGTCGCGGTGCTGGCCGAGCCGAGTGTGACCACGGTGCTCGCGGTCGTCGGCTGCCTGATCGCCGGCGTCACCGTGGTGCCGGTGCCGCCGGACGCCGGCAGCGCCGAACTCGCGCACATCCTGCGGGATTCCGGCGCGCAGGCCTGGCTCGGCAAGGCGCCGGAGGGCACCGAACTACCGGTCGTCCCGGTGCGGGTGCACGCGCGGTCCTGGCACACGTATCCCGAACCCGACCCGGCCACAACGGCTTTCGTGCTCTACACCTCGGGCACCACCGGGCCGCCCAAGGGGGTGGTGCTGAGCCGGGCCGCCATCGCGGCCGGGCTGGACGCACTCGCCGAGGCGTGGGCGTGGACGGCGAACGACGTTCTGGTGCACGGACTTCCGCTGTTCCACGTGCACGGCCTGATCCTCGGCGTGCTCGGCCCGCTGCGGGTGGGCAGCCCGCTGATCCACACTGGCAAGCCCACCCCGCAGGCCTACGCCGCCGCGCGCGGCACGCTGTACTTCGGGGTACCGACGGTGTGGTCGCGGATTGCCGAGAATCCGGACGCGGCAAAGCAATTGGCGTCCGCGCGGCTGCTGGTCTCCGGGAGCGCCCCGCTGCCGGTGCCGGTGTTCGAGCGACTGCGCGAGTACACCGGGCACGCGCCGGTCGAGCGCTACGGCATGAGCGAGACCATGATCACGCTGTCCACCCGGGCCGACGGCGAGCGGCGGCCGGGCTGGGTCGGCACACCGGTCCGAGGCGTCGCGACCCGGCTGCGCGACGAGGCGGGCAACGACGTGCCGCACGATGGCGAAAGCATCGGCGGCCTGGAGGTTTCGGGCCCGATGCTGTTCGACGGATATCTGAACCGGCCCGACGCCACCGCCGAGAGCTGGACCGCGGACGGCTGGTTCAGGACCGGCGACGTCGCCGTCATCGATTCCGGCGGCTGGCATCGCATCGTCGGCCGGGAATCGGTGGATCTCATCAAATCCGGGGGCTACCGGGTCGGCGCGGGCGAGATCGAGACCGCGCTGCTCGGGCATCCGGCGGTCGCTGAGGTCGCGGTGGTCGGCCTGCCCGACGCCGACCTCGGCCAGCGCATCACCGCCTTCGTCGTGCTGCGGGAGGCCGCCGACGGCATCGAAGAACAGCTCATCGCCCATGTGGCCGAACAGCTTTCGGTGCACAAGCGCCCACGCGAGATCCGCGTGCTGGACGCGCTGCCGCGCAACGCCATGGGCAAGGTGCAGAAGAAGCTGCTGGGCTGATCGCGCCTTGACCTCGAGTTCACTCGAGGTCTTACGGTCACGGACATGAGCGCAGCCTTGACCCAGGAACACATCGACTACCTGCAGACCCAGCGGCTCGGGCGGCTGGCCACCGTGCGCGCGGACGGGTCACCGCAGAACAATCCCGTGGGCTTCCACTACAACGCGGACCTCGGCACCATCGACATCGCGGGCTGGAACATGGGCGCCTCGTGGAAGTTCCGCAATCTCGCGGGCAACGACCGGGTCGCCTTCGTCGTCGACGACATCGCCTCGGTGCGCCCCTGGCGGGTGCGCTGCCTGGAGATCCGTGGCACCGCGGAGGCGCTGACCGATGTCGATTCCTACCTCGAGGGCGTCCCGTCGCGGGAACTGATCCGCATCCGCCCCACCCGCGTCATCGCCTTCGGGCTGAACCCGGCGGCCGTCGACGCCTGAGAGACGAAACGCCCACCGGCGCAAGGCAGGTGGGCGTCTCGGGGAGGCTCAGTCGTTCGCGTGCAGTGCGGCGTTGAGTTCGATGCCGGTGCCCTGGCGCGGCACCACCTCGACCGCGCCGGTCTGGGAGTTGCGGCGGAACAGCAGGTTGTTCCGGCCGGAGAGTTCGGCGGCTTTCACCACGGTGCCGTCCGGAGTGCTGACCTTGGTGCCCGCGGTGAGGTACAGGCCGGCCTCGAGCACGCAGTCGTCGCCGAGCACGATGTTCAGGCCCGAGTTGGCGCCCAGCAGCGAACGTTCGCCGATCGAGATGATGGTGGAGTTGCCACCGGACAGCGTGCCCATGGTGGACGCGCCGCCGCCGACATCGGAGCCCGCGCCGACCACGACGCCCGCGGAGATCCGGCCCTCGACCATGGAGTTGCCCAGGGTGCCGGCGTTGAAGTTCACGAAGCCCTCGTGCATGACCGTGGTGCCGGAGGCCAGGTGCGCGCCGAGCCGGACCCGGTCGGCGTCGCCGATGCGCACGCCGCTGGGGACCACGTAGTCGACCATGCGCGGGAATTTGTCGACGCTGTAGACGGTGACCGCGCCGCGGGCGCGCAGCTTGGCGCGCACCGCCTCGAAGCCCTCCACCGCGGCGGGGCCGTGGTTGGTCCACACCACATTGCTGAGCAGGCCGAACTGGCCGTCCAGGCTGATCTCGTGCGGCTTGACCAGGCGGTGCGAGAGCAGGTGCAGGCGCAGGTAGACATCGTGCGCGTCGACCGGGGCGGCGGACAGGTCGGCGATCTCGGTGCGCACGGCGATCACGTCGACGCCACGGGCGTCGTCGAAACCGAGCAGCGCCGCGTACTCCGCCGGCGCCTCCGCCAGGCGCTTGGTGCCGGTCTCGGCGAACTCGCCGAGCTCCGGATTCGGGTACCAGGTGTCCAGGACGGTTCCGTCCGCGGTCACGTTGGCGATACCGATTGCTGCTGCTCCCTGACTACTCACGTTTCAAGAGGTTACCCACTGATCCCGGACCGCGGTGCAGCTGCATTGCTAGCCAAATTTGGCTACTCGAGCTAGCCTGGATCTGGTTAGTCAAATTTGGTTAGTTAGGAGAGTTCGATGTCCGCTGTGACCCCGTACGTGATGGTCGACGACGCCACCGTTTTCCGTGCCTTCCTGGAACAGGTCTTCGACGCCGAGGTGCCCACGCTGGTACCGCTGCCCTCGGACCCGCACCGGGTGATCCACGCCGAGGCGCGCATCGGCGAGAGCTCGCTGTTCTTCGCCGACTCCGGCGCCACCGGCGGCCGGTGCCTGAAATCGCCCACCGAGCCGGTGCACGTGCAGCTCTGGGCCGCGGTGCCGGACCCGCAAGACGCCTACGAGCGGGCCCTCGCCGCCGGCGCGCGCTCGGCCGCCGCGGTCGCCGTGCAGGACGACGGCAGCCGGATGGGCGCCTTCGTCGACCCGTTCGGCACACTGTGGTGGGTCACCGCACCCGCCTGATTCGACCGGAGGTATGACGTGACGGCGGTTCGACTGCTCGTACTCGGCGCGGTCCGGCGCCGCGGCCGCGCGCACGGCTACCAGGTGCGCGCCGATCTGGAATCCTGGGGCGCGCACGAATGGGCAAGAGCCACTTCGGGTTCGGTCTACCACGGGCTGAAGTCCCTGGCCAAGGACGAGCTGCTGCGGGTGCACGACACCGCGCCGAGCACCGCGGGCGGACCGCCGCGCATGGAATACGAGCTGACCGCGGCGGGGGAGCAGGCCTACCAGCAACTGCTGCGCTCGGCGCTGGCCCGCCGCGACCCCCGGCTCGACCTGCTCGCCGCCGCCGTCGGCTTCATCGACGACCTGCCGCGCGCCGATGCCGTTGCGCTGCTGCGTGATCGGGCCCAGGAGCTGGGCGCGTGGCGGGCCAGCATCACCGCGCACCTGCCGCCGGGCACCGACCTCGACACCTGGGGGCCGGTCGGAGAGGTGCTCGGGCTGTGGCTCGACACCGCCGACAGCCGGGCCGCGTGGACCCAGCGGTTGATCCAGCGGTTGGAAGGCGGGGCGTTCACCATGGCCGACGACCGGTAGTTCGCGTGCTCGGGTGTTGTGGTGGCGGCCCGGTCCCGGTGGATGCGGTGGCGGGGTACGGCGGTCGTAGGGTGGGGGCGTGACTTTGGACCTGGCTGCCGACCCCATCGCGCTCACCGCCGCTCTCGTCGACATCCCCAGCGTCTCGCTGGACGAGAAGGCCATCGCCGATCTCGTGGAGCTGGCGCTGCGGGAGCAGACGACCGGGTTCGAGGTGCTGCGGCACGGGAACGTGGTGCTGGCGCGGACCGACCGGGGGTTGCCGACGCGGGTCATCCTGGCCGGGCATCTGGACACCGTGCCGATCGCGGACAACGTGCCGAGCCGGTTCGACCGGGACGAGGCGGGCGCGGAGGTGCTCTACGGGTGCGGCACCGTCGACATGAAGTCCGGCGACGCGGTGTTCCTGCACCTGGCCGCCACCATCGCCGACCCGGTGCACGACCTCACGCTGATCTTCTACGACGGCGAGGAGATCGCCGCCGAGCACAACGGGCTCGGTCACATCGAGCGCGACCTGCCGGAGTGGCTGGCCGGGGATCTGGCGATCCTCGGCGAACCGTCCGGCGGGTGGATCGAGGCGGGCTGCCAGGGCACGCTGCGGGCCCGGTTGAGCACCGCCGGCGTGCGCGCGCATTCGGCGCGCTCCTGGAAGGGCGACAACGCGATTCACCGCCTCGCGCCGATTCTGCGGCGGCTGGCCGAGTACCAGGCGCGCGAGGTCGACATCGACGGGTGCGTCTACCGCGAGGGGCTGTCCGCGGTGCGCGTCTCCGGCGGCGTGGCGGGCAATGTCATCCCCGATGCCGCCGAGGTGGACGTCAACTTCCGCTTCGCGCCGGACCGCTCGGTCGAGCAGGCCGTCGAACATGTCCGCTCGGTCTTCGAGGGCCTGGACCTCACCTTCGACATCACAGACTCGGCCCCCGGCGCGCTGCCCGGCCTCACCGCGCCCGCCGCTGCGGCCCTCATCGCCTCGGTCAACGCGCACGGCGGCGGCGGTGTCCGGGCCAAATACGGCTGGACCGACGTCTCCCGCTTCGCCGCCCGCGGCATCCCCGCCGTCAACTTCGGCCCCGGCGACCCCAACTTCGCCCACAAGCGCGACGAACACTGCCCCACGGCCCAGATCACCGCCGTCACCGCCATGCTCCGCACCTACCTCACCGGCGCCTGACCCCAACCGTGCGCCGCGCCCCCACCGCCCGCCGGTAGCGTGGGACGCATGTCCAGCGACGCCGCCGACCCCCAGTCCGGTCCGCCGGTGGCCGGTACCCCGGCTCCGAATCCCCCCACCCCGAACCCACCCCCACACCCCGCCCCGGACAGCGAATCCGCGCCGCCGTCGCAAGCCGAGCCGCCCCGCCCGCCGAGCCCGTCACCGGCTCCCGCCCAGCCCGCATCCCCGCCGCCCGCTGCACCGCAGGCGGCTCCCGCCCGGTCGCAGTCGGCGCAAGCGGAACAGTCCGCGTCCGCGTCCCCCTCGAATTCGTCGCCTGGTTCCGGCGCGCCCGCGCAGGGCAATCAGCCGCCGTCGCAGAAACCGGACCGATCGCCGGACTCCGGGCAGTCGCCGCGTGACCAGTCACCGCCTTCTCCGCAGCCGAGTTCGTCGCCCGGTTCCAGCGTGGCCGCGCAGGGCGATCAGTCAGCGTCGCCGCAATCGGCCTACGCGACGGAATCCGGGCAGTCGCAGAGGGAGCCGTCGGCGCCGCAGCAGCCGGGCCGGTCGCCGGAATCCGCGCCGTCGCAGAGTGGGCAGCCGGAGCAGCATTCCGCGCCGCAGTCGCGCCAGAGTGTGCGGCAGTCGGGTGAGTTCGCGCCGCAGCCGCAGTCACAGTCACAGCAGCCGCAGTCACAGTCGCAGCCGCCGCAGCAGGGGCAGCAGTACTCCCCGCAGTCGGGTGAGTTCGCGCAGCAGCCGCAGTACGGCCCGCAGGCGGGTGGCTATGCGCAGCAGCAGTACGCGCCTCAGCAGGGGGGTTATGTGGCGCAACCTCAGTACGGCCCGCAGCCGGGGCAGTACGCACCGCCGGTGGTGGGGGCGCCGGTGCGGAGTGCGCCGGTGGCGAGTGGGCCGGTGCCGGGGTTGCCGCGGTCGACGCCGAAGTTTCGGGGGCCGATCATGTTTCGGCGGGATCGGAAGCCGGGGTTGCGGACGGCGGATCAGAATTTGCTGGACGGGTATGGGCCCAGTGATTGGGTGCACACGGATCCGTGGCGGGTGCTGCGGATCCAGGCCGAGTTCGTGGAGGGGTTCGGGGCGCTGGCCGAGGCACCGCCCGCGGTGGCGGTGTTCGGGTCCGCGCGCACGCCCGCCGACCATCCCGAATACCAGGCGGGCATGGCGATCGGCGCGGCACTGGCCCGGGCCGGGTTCGCGGTGATCACCGGCGGCGGACCGGGTGCGATGGAGGCGGCCAACCGGGGCGCCTCGGAGGCGGGCGGCTATTCGATCGGCCTGGGCATCGAGCTGCCGTTCGAGCAGAGCCTCAACGAGTGGGTCGACCTGGGCATCAACTTCCGCTACTTTTTCGCGCGCAAGACCATGTTCGTGAAGTACTCGCAGGCCTTCATCTGCCTCCCGGGCGGTTTCGGCACCCTGGACGAGCTGTTCGAGGCGCTCACCCTGGTGCAGACCCGCAAGATCACCCGCTTCCCGATCATTCTGTTCGGCACCAAATACTGGTCCGGGCTGATGGATTGGCTGCGGGATTCGCTGGGCGGCTCGGGCAAGATCGCGCACGGCGATCTGGCCCTGCTGCATGTCACCGACAGCGTCGAGGACGTGGTGTCGATCATTACCAACAATGCCGCCGAGGGCGGCGCATCCGACGCGATCGGTACGGAGGATCAGTGGTGAGTGAGCCCGTGGCACAGCCTTATTCGGTGTGCGTGTACTGCTCGGCGAGCACCGTCGACACCGAGTATCTGGCCCTGGCCGCGCAGGTGGGCACCGAGATCGCCGCGCGCGGCTGGCAATTGGTGTCCGGCGGCGGCAACGTGTCGATGATGGGCGCGGTCGCCGCGGCGGCCCGCACCGGTGGCGCGAGCACGGTCGGTGTCATCCCGAAACACCTGGTGCACAAGGAAGTCGCCGACACCGACGCCGACGAGCTGGTCGTCACCGACACCATGCGCCAGCGCAAGCAGGTCATGGAGGACCGCGCCGACGCGTTCCTCACCCTGCCCGGCGGCATCGGCACCCTGGAGGAGTTCTTCGAGACCTGGACCGGCGGCTATCTGGGCCAGCACGAGAAGCCGGTGGTGCTGCTGGACGCGAACGGCTTCTACCGCGGCCTGTTCGAATGGATCGACGAGTTGCACCAGCGCAAATTCGTCCCGCAGCCGGCTTTGGATCGGATCACCGTGGTTACCACCATGGAAGAGGCCTTCGCGGCCCTGCAACCCCCGGCGTAACCGGCCGGGCTCGACGAGGAGGACCGCAGTGAGTGCGACACGGAGCACGGTGAGTCTGTTCGATCTGGTGAAGTCGCTGCCGGGCATGGTCTTCGACGCGCCGTCGATGCTGCGCGGCGCCCGCGGCATGCTGGTCGGCGGCGGCGACAAGGCCTCGATCGGACTGTATTTCCAGCGCAACGCGCACCGGCATCCCGACCGCGTGTTCCTGCGGTTCGAGGGCAAGAGTTTCACCTACCGGGCGGCCAACGCCGAGGTGAACCGGTACGCGCACGTGCTCGCCGAGCGCGGCGTCGGCCGCGGTGACGTGGTCGGCGTGCTGATGACCAACCGGCCCGAGACGTTGTTCACCGCGCTGGCGGTGGTCAAGCTGGGCGCGGTCGTCGGCCTGCTCAACTACAACCAGCGCGACGAGGTGCTCGCGCACAGCTTCGCCCTGCTCGACAGCGTGCTGAACGTGATCGGCGAGGAATGCGCGGAGGCGTTCGACTCGCTGGCGGAGCCGCCGTCGAACGTGTTGTCCAGCAACGATCTGCACGCGGCGGCCCGTTCCGCCCCGGACACCGATCCGGCGGTGTGCGCGCAGGTCACCGCGAGGGAGCGGGCCTTCCTGATCTTCACCTCCGGCACCACCGGCCTGCCCAAGGCCAGCGTGATGACGCACCGCCGCTGGACCCAGTCGATGTCCGGGCTGGGCGGTCTCGGCGTGCGGCTGCGCGGCGGCGACGCCCTGTACTGCTGCCTGCCGCTCTATCACAACAACGCGCTCACGGTGGCGCTGTCCTCGGTGCTGGCCGGCGGCTGCACCTATGTGCTCGGGCGCAAGTTCTCCGCCTCGGGTTTCTGGGACGAGATCATCCGCGAGGAAGCGACCGGCTTCATCTACATCGGCGAACTGTGCCGGTATCTGCTGAACCAGCCGCGCAAGCCGGTGGATCGGCAGCACCGGGTCCGGCTCGCGGTCGGCAACGGCCTGCGCCCGGAACTGTGGGACGAGTTCAAGAGCCGGTTCGGCATCGACCGCATCGTCGAGTTCTACGGCGCGAGCGAGGCGCCGGTCGCGTTCGTCAACGCCTTCGGGGTGGATCGCACCGCCGGTTTCACGGTGCTGCCGTACACGATCGTGGAGTACGACGACGAAAACGGAAAGGCCGCACGGGATTCGGCGGGCCGGCTGCGCCGGGTCGGCGCCGGCGGCGTCGGGCTGCTGCTGGCCAAGGTGACCGACCGGCAGCCCTTCGACGGCTACACCGATCAGGACGCGACCGAATCCAAGCTGGTGCGTGACGCTTTCGCACCCGGCGACGCCTGGTTCGACACCGGCGACCTGGTGCGCAACCAGGGCTGGTGGCACATCGCCTTCGTCGACCGGCTCGGCGACACCTTCCGCTGGAAGGGCGAGAACGTGGCCACCACCCAGGTCGAGGGCGCGCTGGACAAGGCCGACGCCCTCGACGAGGTGGTGGTCTACGGCGTCGACGTCCCGGGCGCGGACGGCAAGGCGGGCATGGCCGCGGTCACCCTGCGCGAGGGCGCGGATTTCGACGGGAAGGCGGTTGCCGAGCTGGCCTACGACCAGCTGCCCGGGTACGCGGTGCCGCTGTTCGTCCGGGTCGTGGCCGAATTGGAGCAGACCTCGACGTTCAAGAGCCGCAAGGTGGATCTGCGCAAACAGGGCTTCGAGCCGGACGACGGCAGCGAGCTGTACGTGCTCGCGGGTCGCGCGGAGGGCTATGTTCCGTTCTACGACGACTACCCCGGCGACGTCGCCGCTCGGCGCGCGCCGAAGAACTAGCCTCGCTCGTTCGTCTGGCTCACGACCGGCAGGGGCCGGGGCCCGGTGGGCAGATACAGTCAAGGTCATGTTCGAGCCCCGCGGAGTGCCGCTTGCCACCCTGTGCGGGAAGCCTGTCGCGACCGATCGGGCGCTGGTCATGGCTATCGTCAACCGGACCCCGGATTCGTTCTACGACCGCGGCGCCACCTTCACCGACGAGGCCGCCATGGCCGCGGTGGCGCGGGCGGTGGACGAGGGCGCGGACCTGGTCGACATCGGCGGCGTGAAGGCGGGCCCGGGCGAGACGGTCGACGCGGCCGAGGAGGCCCGCCGGGTGCTGCCCTTCGTCGCCGCTATCCGGGACCGGTACCCCGGGCTATTGATCAGCGTGGACACCTGGCGCTCGGGGGTGGCCGACGCCGCGGTGGACGCCGGGGCGGATCTGATCAACGACACCTGGGCCGGAGCGGACCCCGATCTGGTGCGGGTGGCCGCCGAGCGCGGTGTGGGAATCGTCTGCAGTCATACCGGCGGCGCGATACCGCGGACCCGTCCGCACCGGGTGCGCTATCCGGATCTGGTGGGCGAAGTCACCGGTACCTTGGTGAATGCCGCCGAAGCCGCGCTCGCGGCCGGAGTGCGCCGGGACGGAATTCTGATCGATCCCACACACGATTTCGGGAAAAACACCTATCACGGGCTCGAGTTGTTGCGAGAAATCGACGTCCTTGTAAATACCGGATGGCCAGTGCTCATGGCACTGAGTAATAAGGATTTCATCGGGGAGACTCTAGGTGTCGAGCTATCCGAGCGATTGGAGGGCACATTGGCGGCAACCGCTTGGTCCGCGGCCGCGGGCGCCCGGGTTTTCCGTGTACACGAGGTCGCGCAGACCCGCCGCGTGGTCGATATGATCGCGGCCGTCCAGGGCATCCGGCCACCCGCACGCACCCTGCGAGGTCTGGTATGACGATCAACACCTGGGACAACCCCGACTGGCCGGTCGAAGAACTGGTCGCGGCGAAACAGGGGCGCACCGTCTCCGTCGTGCTCCCCGCGCTGAACGAGGAAGCCACGGTCGCCGGGGTGGTGGCCAGTATCCGCCCGCTGCTGGGCACGCTGGTCGACGAACTGATCGTGCTGGATTCCGGTTCCACCGACGCGACCGCCGAGCGCGCTCGCGCCGCGGGCGCCGAGGTGATCACGCGCGAGCAGGCGGTGCCCGAGCTGGACCCGGTGCCCGGCAAGGGCGAGGTGCTGTGGCGGTCGCTGGCCGTCGCGACCGGTGATCTCATCGCGTTCGTCGACTCCGATCTCCTCGACCCGGATCGCGCTTTCGTGCCGAAGCTGCTGGGCCCGTTGCTGACGGTCGACGACCTGCAACTGGTCAAGGCCTACTACCGGCGTCCGCTGCGCCGGGGCGGCGAGGTGGAGGCGCACGGCGGCGGCCGCGTCACCGAGCTGGTCGCCCGCCCGCTGCTGGCCGCGCTGCGGCCCGAGCTGTCCCAAGTGCTGCAACCGCTGGGCGGCGAATACGCGGGCAGCAGAGAGCTACTCACCTCGGTGCCGTTCGCGCCCGGCTACGGCGTCGAGATCGGCCTGCTGCTGGACACCTACGATCGCTTGGGCCTGGAGGCCATCGGGCAGGTCAACCTGGGCGTGCGCACGCACCGCAATCGCCCGCTCGCCGATCTCGGCGTGATGTCCCGCCAGATTCTGGGCACCGTGCTGGGCCGCAGCGGCGTCGAGGATTCGGGGGCCGCGCTGACGCAGTTCCCGATCGTCGGCGACGCGTTCACGGCGCACAGCACCGAGGTCTCGCTCACCGACCGCCCGCCGATGAACACCCTGCGCCCGACCCGCGTCGCCGCCTGAGTTCCGCCGGGAAGCCGCTCAGCGATCGACGGTGGACTCGGCCGCGGTCTCTTCCGCCAGGCGGGCCTGGATGGCGGCGACGGTGAGCTCGTCCGCGGCCGGCCCGGGGACGCGCAGCAGCACGGCCACGAGCACGCCGACGGCCAGGACCGCGGCCACGGTGATGATCACAATGAGGGTCATTGCTGCCTCCCCGGATGCTCGGCACCCCGTCTAGTTACATCAGAGCAATCTAGTGGGCCGCAGCGTTTCTCCTGGCATCGAGGTGTGGTGAACTCCACCACATCGGGTGAAAAAGGCCGAGCTTCGTACAGCTTTCGGGCGTTACCGGCAATTGCTCAGCGACGGGTCCGGGGCGCCATCACGCGCGAATCGGAGGGATCGTGCCGGTAGACCGGCGTGAGCAGGTCGGCGTCGACCGGCTCGCCGGTGGCGCGGTCATAGCGCACCGCGATCAGGACCGAGAACAGGTGGTTGGCGGCGCGCTCGTGCAGCGTCGCCAGGCGGGTGGCCAGCAGCCGGATCGCGCCCAGCGAGCCGGGCGGGTGCAGGCCGTCGATGATCAGGCAGGTACCCCGGCCGTCCGGGCGCGGCAATCGGGCCAGATAGGCGATGTCGTGCGGTTCCGGGCCGCCGGGGCGATAGACCCGGCGCGCGGCGCGATCCTCGATGCCGCGCCGGGCGTCCCCGGCGCGAGCGACGGCCCGGCGCAGCCGCGGGTCGGCGGCGATGAGCTGGCGCAGGCTGGGGGAGAGCTCCGGACCGCCCACGATGATCAGCCCGTCCCGATTCAGATCGATCGGGCGACCGGGCAGGAAGTGCTCGACCGCGGCGTGGAAGCCGAGCTCGTGCAGCAACTCGGCCAGCCGCGCGGCCGCGCCGGCATCGGGCGCGCCCAGCACCCGCCCGGCCCGCACCTCCGGGGCGATCACGGTGATCGGGCCGTGCCCGAAGAACAGACCCTCCGGTGCGGGACCCTGGGTGCTCACCTGATGGATGCGCGCGCGGGAAAGCCCCGCGGCCGCACCGATTCTGGCGAAGGTCCAGCCCTCGGCGTGTAGCTCCCTGATCACAGCTCTGCGGATGCGAGTCAATTCGTTGATGGTCTGCTGGGCCGCCGCCACTCCATCGGTAGCCGCTTTGAGTCGCTCGACTTTATCCTCGATCGCGAAGACCCGTGCCACGTCATCGGCCGACATGTGCGAAGTCTAGACAGCTGGACAGCGTCAGGTGTCTAGATTGCTTGACGTGCGTGACCTAGAGCCGCCTAGGTGGCGTCGTCGTCGATGGGCGGAGTTTCGTTGCGTTCCAGCGGTTTCTGCAGCTTCGGCATGGGGTAATCCGGCGCTTTCGTGCCGTCACGCAATTCCGAGACGGCGCCGTCGATCTCCTTGAACACCGAATCGTCGCCACCCAGCAGGTGTTTGGTGACCACCGAGCGCGGCGTCATACCGCGCAGTTCGTTCAGCTCGGCCAGCGGCTTACGCAGCTCGTCGAACTCCGGCCCGAGCTCCTGCTTGAGCTGTGAGGTCGCGCCGCTGGCGTAATCGCGCACCTGACGCAGGCTGCGCGTGGTCCAGCGAACCGCGCCGGGCAGACGCTCCGGGCCGAGGATCACGAGGGCTGCGACAAGCAAGATGACCATCTCGCTCCAGCCGATGTTGCTGAACACGGATCCTACGATACCCCGTGGGGGGTGCTGGCCGGGCGCAGCCTACGGGGTGGGTAGGCCCAGCTCAGGGGACTTCTCAGTCCGACTCGAGGGTGACCGGAACGTCCACCTGCCTGCCATCGCGGATCAACTGCACGTTCACCCGCTCGCCGATCTTGTGCTGCTGCACCGCGACTGTGAGCTCTTCGGGCCCGGTGACCTCCCGGTCCCCGATCCGCACGATCACGTCGCCCTCGACGATCCCGGCCTTGGCCGCCGGGCCGCCCGGCTCCACGTCGGCCACCGCCGCGCCGCTCATCACCTCGTTGGCCACCGTCTTGGTGCGCGCCGACAGGCCGATCTTGGCGTGGTGCATCTGCCCGTCCCGGATCAGCGTCTGCGCCACCGTGGTCACCACGTCGGCGGGAATCGCGAAGCCCAGGCCCACCGAACCGCCGGATTCGCTGCGGATCGCGGTGTTGATGCCGATCAGCCGGCCCTCCATGTCGACCAGTGCGCCGCCGGAGTTACCCGGATTGATCGCCGCGTCGGTCTGTACGGCGTCGATCACGGCGTTGGTGTCGCTGCCCTCGCCGGCCAGCTTCACCGGCCGGTGCAGCGCGCTGACGATGCCGGAGGTGACCGTCTTGCTCAGGCCCAGCGGTGAACCCACCGCCAGCACGTCATCGCCGACCTGCACGTCCGCGGACTTGCCGATCTGGGCCACCGTCAGGTTCTTCACGTCGACCTTCAGCACCGCCAGGTCGGTCTTCTGATCGCGGCCGACCAACTGCGCGGGCACCCGGGTGCCGTCGGAGAAGGTCAGCTGGATGGCGGCGCGATTGGTCTTGTCCTGTGCCGCCATGGAAATCACGTGGTTGTTGGTGACGATGTAGCCGGCGCCGTCGATCACCACGCCGGAACCGGTGGCGCCGTTGTCGCCGACGGTCACCCGGATGGACACCACCGACGGCAGCACCGCGTTGGCGACCTTGCCGATCTGGCCGTGCGGCTTCTCCTCGGTATCGCCCTGGGTCAGTGCGACCTTCTGCGAGGTCAGGTTCTGCGAGACCTCCGCCGTCAGACGGCCGATGAGACCGCCCACCAGGCCGACGCCCAGCGCGACCGCCGCCAGGATGGCCAGCGCCTTGGGCGCGACCCGGGAACCGAACAGCACCTCGCGCGCGGACAACTTGCTCGACTGCGGCAACTCTTGTGGCTCGGGCGTGTCGACCGCGGGCGCGCCGAGGCGGACAGGCGCGTTCGGATCGCGCCACGGATCCGCGGGCCCCGCGATCTCCGCGCTGCCGTTCGCGGCGTCGGGATCACGCTGCAACAACTCGCTGGAACCCGCGGGCCGGCCGAACGCCTCGGCCAGCACGGAATCCGGCGGGCGATTCTGCAATTCCGGGCCGGACTGCGGCGCGGAATTGCCCGCGCCCCGACCCGAATACGCGGCGAACGACCCGACCTGACCGGAGGGGCGACGGAATGCCGAGGCGGTATGCGTATCGACGTGCGGCCGATAAACCGGCCTGGGACCCAATACGGGTGCGTCCGACGGCCGAAGGGAACCGGCAGCCGCTGAAACCGGCGGGGCGGATGTCTCCACTTTCCCCCGGGCAGCCGCCGAATCGTTGGTGTCGGCCGATCCGGAGTTCTGCGATTCGGTGGTCACGCGTGAAACTCTACTTGCGCCACCACTGTGCCCACCGGGTCGCGGTGAACGAATCGGGCAGAAAACCGAAAACCGCCTCACCGCGCGAACTTCCCGAGGCCGGATGTGCCGGGCTGTCGGCGCCCGGACCAGCGCCGGACCCGGTGCCCGGCAATTCGCCGAGCGGAATGCGGTTCAAACTGTCGTGCAGGCGATTCGGAATCCGGATCGGACCCGACTGCCGCAGCGCGACGCGCGCCTGCTGCTGCGCGTCGACCTCGGCCGCGCACTCGGGGCACTGGGCCAGATGCTGGGCGGCGCGCAAATAGGCGTTCATCCGCAGCTCGCCGTCCACATAGGCGGCGATCGCCTCGCTCGCCAGATGCTCGGTGGGACGAAAACGCGGCCTAGCTTCGCCACTCATTCGGTGCTCACCCTTCCGACCGACAACGTCCAACTGCTGACGGTGAGGCCGGCCGCCGAAGCCGACTGTCGGTCCGGTGCCCGGCTCACCCAAGGCTCGTGGCGGCGTCGAACCGCTGCCCAGCTCCATTATGCGCAAGGTGGTCGCGCAGTGCCTGCCGGCCACGGTGGATTCGGCTGCGCACGGTGCCCAGTTTCACCCCGAGGGTGGCGCCGATCTCCTCGTAGGACAGGCCCTCGATATCGCAGAGCACGACGGCGGCGCGGAACTCCGGGGCCAGCGCGTCCAGCGCCGACTGCAGCTCGGGATCCAGGCGGGCGTCGTGGTAGGCGTCCTCGGGGGTCGGGCCCTCGGCGGGCACGCGGTCGTAGTCCTCGGGCAGCGCTTCCATGCGGATGCGGTTGCGGCGGCGGACCATGTCCAGGAACAGGTTGGTGGTGATGCGGTGCAGCCAGCCCTCGAAGGTGCCCGGCTGGTAGTTCGACAGCGAGCGGAACACCCGGATGAAGGTTTCCTGGGTCAGGTCTTCGGCGTCCTGAGCGTCGCCGGAGAGGCGGTAGGCCAAGCGGTAGACGCGGTCGGCGTGCTCGCGGACCAGATCATCCCAGGACGGCATGACGGCGCGATCGCCGGTGGCGTCGAAGGCGGCGGTGCCGGTCAACTCCGCCTCGGGGATCTCGGCGGCGTCGGATTCATAGGGAAGGGCCTGCTCAGGCAGGGTGGACTCCTCGGGAACATCGGTGGAGTGCCCCGGCAGCGCGGCAAATGAACCTTTGACCATGTGGATGGGGCTACCTCCTACTCGGGACCGTAAACACTCGGGACGGTCACGCCGGATTCGAATGCTCGAACCCGTCTGTAGCGAATACAACCGACTAGCTGTATGTCGTTGTTCCCGCATCCCGCGTATCACTCGGTCGGCTGGTCTTGCGCTGCACCTACTCTTTCCTGTCGTTGTATGCCGGACGTATGGAGATCCTGAGGGTCAGCTGAGAAACTCGGCCGGGCCGGATTGGCGGCGTAAAGCGTGTTGTCACAACGCCGATAACACGTTCCCCGCATTAGCCTCTTAGGCGTGGCATCGAATCTGGAGCAAAATCTCGCCTACGTGGAGGAATCCGTGGTGGAGGACGAGGTACTCGTCAGCGCACGGGAACGGGCCACCGAGCTGGGCGCGGCGCCGGTGCCGCCGTCGGTCGGAGCCCTGCTGAGCATGTACTCCCAGCTGCTCGGGGCCCGCGCGGTGGTCGAGGTCGGCACGGGGGCGGGCATCAGCGGGCTGTGGCTGCTCGACGGCATGCGCGAGGACGGCACGCTCACCACGATCGATTCCGAGCCCGAGCTGCAGCGCGCGGCCAAGGAGGCCTTCCGCACCGCCGAGATCCCGCCGGCCCGCACCCGGCTGATCAACGGCCGCGCGCTGGACGTGCTGCCGCGCCTCGCCGACGGCGCCTACGACCTGGTCTTCATCGACGCCGCGCCGATGGAGCACCCGCAGTACGTCGAGCAGGCGGTGCGGTTGCTGCGCCAGGGCGGGGCGATCATCCTGCACAACGCGCTGCTCGGCGGGCGGGTTCCGGATGCGGCGCAACGGGATCCGGCCACCCAGGCCGTGCGCGCGGCGACCCGCGCCATCGCCGAGGACCCGGAGTTGACCAGCGTGCTGATACCCGTCGGCGACGGTCTGCTCTGCGCGTCACGCGGCTGATTCCCCCGCGTCGAAGCGGGTATCCGCAACCTAACAGCAGTTACTGATCTGCGGCACTCACGGGCCCTGCGTGGTTACGGCAAGCTACCGCCTCCGGGCCCCGAGCTCGCGCCGCAGGGTTGCAGAGGTGTTTCGCATGACGTGGCAGAGCGGGTCCGAATTCGTCGAAGGCGTGCATGTCGCGCAGATCGCCACCGAGAAAACGGTGCCCTACTGGCTGATGATGGTCCTGACCGTGGTCGGTTTGATGGTCGCGGCGGCGGTGATTGTGCTTGTGTTGGTCAGCAACGCCGATTTCGACACCGGACCGACGAAAGCGCCGCCGCCGCCGGGAACCTGCGCACCGTTCTGCACCGAGCCCGCCGCGCCCCCGCAGGGGTGACCCGCGCGCTGTCCCGTTCCGGCCACAGGGAAGGGCCAGGCCATGTGGGAGGGCTGGGAAGAGGAGCAGGAGGCGCGCCGCCGGCGCTTCCGCGGCAGCATGCCGAATCCGGACGACGAGCGCCGCGCGCCCGAGCCGCCGTATGACGACCGTGGCTACCGGCGCTACGACGATCGCGGCTACGACGAGGACCGCCGCCAGACCGACTGGGCCGGCGCGGCGATCGTGTTCGTGCTCCTGCTGATCGGCGCGGTCGTGCTGCTGGTCCTGGTCAGCACCGCCGACTTCGGCGATCGCCCCGCGACCAGCGTGCCCCGCACACCCGGCCCGTGCGCGCCGTTCTGCACCGGGCAGCCCTAGACCCAGACGCCCTTGCCGACGGTGACCACGCCGCCGTTGCTGACCGCGAACCGGTCCCGGTCGCGGTCCAGATCGACGCCGATGATCTCGCCCTCGCCGACCACCACGTTCTTGTCCAGGATGGCGCGGCGCACCACCGCGCCGCGCCCGATCCGCACGCCCGGCAGCAGCACGCTGCCCTCCACGGTCGCGCCGTCGTCCACCATGACGTTCGCGCTGAGCACCGAATTGCGCACGGTCGCCGCGGACAGGATGCTGCCCGCGCCGACGATCGCCTCCTGCGCCAGCCCGCCCTGCGCGAATTTGGCCGGCGGCAGGTTCTCGGCCGCGCCGCGGATCGGCCAGTGCCGGTTGTAGAGGTTGAACACCGGGTGCACCGACACCAGATCCATGTGCGCCTCGTAGAAGGCGTCGATGGTGCCGACGTCGCGCCAGTAGCCGCGATCGCGGTCGGTGGCTCCCGGCACGTCGTTGTCGGCGAAGTCGTAGACGGCGGCCTCCCCGGCCGCGACCAGCGCCGGGATGATGTCCCCGCCCATGTCGTGGTCGGAGTCGTTGTCCTCGGCGTCGGCCCGGATCGAATCCACCAGCACCTTGGTGGTGAACACGTAGTTGCCCATGGAGGCGAAGGTGACATTCGGGTCGTCCGGCGTGCCCGGCGGATGCGCGGGCTTCTCCAGGAACTGGGTGATCCGCCCGGACTCGTCGGAATCGATGCAGCCGAACGCGCTCGCCTCGCTGCGCGGCACCCGGATGCCCGCGACCGTCACCCCGGCCCCGGACCGGATGTGATGCGAGACCATCTGCTCGGGATCCATCCGGTAGACGTGGTCCGCGCCGAAAACCACGATGTACTCCGGGTCTTCGTCCTGGATCAGGTTCAGCGACTGCATGATCGCGTCGGCGCTGCCCGTGTACCAGCGCGGGCCCAGCCGCTGCTGGGCGGGCACCGGCGTGATGTACTCCCCGGCGAAGCCGGACAGGCGCCAGGTCTGGGAGATGTGCCGGTCCAGCGAGTGCGATTTGTACTGGGTCAGCACGCACAGCCGCAGATAGCCGGCGTTGACCAGATTGCTGAGCACGAAGTCGATGAGGCGGTACGCGCCGCCGAAGGGGACGGCGGGCTTGGCGCGGTCCGCGGTGAGGGGGAACAGTCGCTTGCCCTCGCCACCGGCGAGCACGATCCCGAGTACGTGCGGCTGGCTCCTCACAGTTGCCAAACTACCGTGTAGTACCGGGGTAAGTGGCCCGAGCCGAGCCGAGCGTCTAGTTTGAAGTGGGTGAGTTTCGGCACGGATGGGGGCATACTCCCGGTCGCCCCCGACGGGCTCCGGGTCGCGATGCTGACCCGGGAGTACCCGCCGGAGATCTACGGCGGCGCCGGGGTGCACGTCACCGAGCTGACGGCGCGCCTGCGCGAACTCTGCGATGTCACCGTGCACTGCATGGGCGTCTCCCGCACCGATGCCGTTGTGCACCAACCCGATCCGCTGCTGCGCGATTCCAACGCCGCGCTGGGGATGATGTCGGCCCAGCTGCGGATGGCCGACGCCGCCGGACACGTCGACGTCGTGCACTCCCACACCTGGTACACCGGCCTGGCCGGGCACCTCGCCGCCAGCCTGTACGGCATACCGCACGTGCTCACCGCGCACTCGCTGGAACCGCGCCGCCCGTGGAAGGCCGAACAGCTGGGCGGCGGCTACCGGCTCTCGTCCTGGTCCGAACGCAACGCGGTCGAGCACGCCGACGCCGTCATCGCGGTCAGCGACGGCATGCGCCGCGACGTCCTGGACGCGTATCCGGCCGTCGATCCGGACCGCGTGCACGTCGTCCGCAACGGCATCGACGCCGCGCTCTGGCGGCCGGGCCCGCCCGCCCCCGAGGCCCGCCCGATCCTGGACGAGCTGGGCGTGCGCGACGACCGGCCGATCGTGGCCTTCGTCGGGCGCATCACCCGCCAGAAAGGCGTCGGGCACCTGCTGGCCGCCGCCCGCGATTTCGATCCCGGCATCCAGCTGGTGCTCTGCGCGGGCGCACCCGACACCCGGGAGCTCGAGGTGGAGACCGCGACGGCGGTGGACGAACTGCAGCGCGCCCGCGGCAACGTCTTCTGGGTGCGGGAGATGCTGCCCACCGAGCAGATCCGGCAGATCCTCTCGGCGGCGACCGTTTTCGTGTGCCCGTCGGTGTACGAGCCGCTGGGCATCGTGAACCTGGAGGCGATGGCGTGCGCGACCGCGGTCGTCGCCTCCGATGTCGGCGGCATCCCGGAGGTGGTCGCCGACGGCGTCACCGGACGGCTGGTGCGCTACGACCCGCAGGACCCCGAAGCCTACGAGCGGGGCCTGGCCGCGGCCGTCAACGACGTCGCGGGTGACGCGGAGCTGGCCGCCCGCTTCGGTGCGGCCGGGCGGGCGCGGGCGATCGCCGAATTCGACTGGGCCCGGATCGCGGAACACACCGTCGCCGTCTACGACCTGGTGCGCAAGATCTAGGCGTGGCCGTAGGTCGTGACCGTCACCGAGGCGGTCACCTCGAGCAGGTCCGGCAGGGTGGCCGGATCGCGCCCCTCGGCATGGAAGGCGGAGGGGCCCATGCCCACGACATTCGCGATGTCGGCGCGCGTCAGCTTCATCGGATAGTCGACGACGGTGCGGTCCCGGACTTCGAAACGCCCGGCCATCGACTCGGCGAGGCGGCGCTCCTTGTCCGGGTCCACCGTGACCAGGCCCAGCGGGCCCACCAGCTCGGCCAGGTGGCGCACGGTGGGTGTGGCCACGACGAAGCGCCCCTCGGCGCGCAGCACCCGTGCCACCTCGGCGGGATTGCGCGGCGCGAAGACCGAGACGGCACGGTGCACCGAGTCGTCGCGCAGCGGCAGGCCGCGCCAGGCATCGGCCAGGACGGCCGCGGCGCGGGGATGGGCGCGCGCGCAGCGCCGGGCAGCGGCCTTGGCCACATCCAGGGCGATGCCGTGCGCCGCGGGTGCGGCGTCGAGCAGGTGGGACAGGTAGTAGCCGGTGCCCGCGCCGATCTCCAGGACGACGGCCGGTGCGTCACCCGGTGCGACGGCGGCGGCCACCGCGTCGGCGACGGGCGCGAAGTGACCGCCGCCCTGGAAGGCGGAGCGGGCGTCCAGCATGGCTGGGGTGTCGCCCGTCATCTTGGTGGAAGCGCCGGTCAGCAGGCTGACATAACCCTGTTTCGCGAGGTCGAAGCTGTGGCCCCGCGCGCAGCGCAGAGCGCGGTCCGACGGCTGCAAGCCGAGACCGCATTCCGGGCAGGCCAGAACATCGGCCAGCTCAGTGACAACCGGCCTAGCTGGTGACACTCTTCAATTCGTCGCCGAGCGCCGCCGCCTCATCCGGCGTGAGTTCGACGACCAGACGCCCGCCACCCTCGAGTGGAACCCGCATCACGATTCCACGCCCTTCTTTGGTTGCCTCGAGGGGACCGTCCCCGGTGCGGGGCTTCATGGCCGCCATCCTCTGCTCCCTCCAGATCTGCGCGGTATTCCTGCGCACTTTCTTGGAACTCCAGTTGTCACCAACCAGGTAGCCCGCCGGCATTTGGCGAGCTACACCGGTCCTATTCTTCCCTATCGCCGTTCTGGACGGATACCTGAGTTCGAAATGTGACCACGGGAGGACTGTCGGGCACGTCACGTTTCACCCAGCAATCGCGCAGATGGTCGTCCACCATTCCGGTCGCCTGCATCAGGGCGTAGGCGGTGGTGGGGCCCACGAAACGAAAACCTCGCCGCTTCAATTCTCTTGCCAGAGCGGTGGATTCGGCTGTGACGGCGGGCACGTCGGCGACCGCGCGCGGGCGCTGTCGCGGTGGTGGCGCGAAGGACCAGAGCAGTTCGTCCAGGCCGATGTCGAGATCGCCGGCAACCCGGGCGTTGGCGATCACCGCCTCGATCTTGAGCCGGTTGCGGACGATGCCCTCGTCGGCCAGCAGACGGGCGATGTCGGAGTCGCCGAAACGGGCCACTTTCGCGATCTCGAAATCGGCGAACGCGGCCCGGAACGCGGGTCGTTTCCGCAGGATCGTGATCCACGCGAGGCCCGACTGGAAAGCCTCCAGGCAGAGCCGCTCGAAAAGGGCGTCGTCGCCGTGCACCGGCTTACCCCACTCGTGATCGTGGTAGTCGCGGTAGAGCTGGGAGCCCTCCGACCACGGGCAGCGGATCCGGTCGTCGGGGGTGCTCACTGGTTGTCGGGGGACTGGATGCGCCGCGGCTCGGCCGGGTAGCCCCAGCCGGTGCTCTGCGGTTCACCGTCCGCGGGGACGGGCGGGGGCGCCGCGGCGGGGACGGACGGAACGTCGGCCGGGGGCTGGGGGACGGGCCCGTCGAACGGCGGCTGCGGGCCGTGATGGTTGGCGCCGGCGGGCGCGCTGTAGCCGCGGGCGTGCGCCAGTTCGGCCTGCAACTCGTCGATCCGGGCCGCCAGCCGGGCCAGCGCCCAATCCACCTCACCGGCCTTGTAGCCGCGCACGACCTGCTGGAACCGCAGCGAGCGGACATCCGCGCCGGTGATTCCCGCGGCGGGAAGCACCGTGGCCGTGGTGCCGTCGGGCAGCGGGCCGAGTTCCTCCCCGCGCCCGAACACCGCGCTCGCCAGCAGGAACAGCACGGCGGCCACCAGGCCGACGATCAGCACGTAGAGAAGCAGCGTGAGCATGGCGTCGAGCTTATTGGGCGGGCCCGACAACGGGTACAGGTCGCCCCGGCGGGAAACGGACCTCGTGTTCTACAGGTGCCGGGTGGTGTCGATGCCCAGCGACATCCCGGCCAGGCCGCGCTTGCGCACCGCCAGCTTGTCGGCCACCGCGAGCAGCGCCTTCGCGGCGGGGCTCTCCGGATTGCGCAGCACGATCGGGGTGCCCTCGTCACCGGCCTCGCGCAGTTCCTTCTCGATCGGGACCTGGCCGAGCAGCGGCACCGACGCGCCGACCGCGCGGGTCAGGTTGTCGGCGACGATCTGACCGCCGCCGGAACCGTAGAGATCCATCCGGGAACCGTCGGGCAATTCCATCCAGGACATGTTCTCCACGACGCCCGCGATGCGCTGCCGGGTCTGCAGCGCGATCGAACCGGCCCGCTCGGCGACCTCGGCGGCCGCGGCCTGCGGGGTGGTGACGACCAGGATCTCCGCGTTCGGAATGAGCTGGGCGATGGAGATGGCGACGTCGCCGGTGCCCGGGGGCAGATCCAGCAGCAGGATGTCCAGATCGCCCCAGAAGACGTCGGCGAGGAACTGCTGCAACGCGCGATGCAGCATCGGGCCGCGCCACACCACCGGGGTGTTGCCCTGGGTGAACATGGCGATCGAGATGACCTTCACGTCATGCGAGATCGGCGGCATGATCATGCGCTCGACCTGGGTCGGACGCTGATCGGTGCCGAGCATGCGCGGTACCGAGTGGCCGTAGATGTCGGCGTCGAGCACGCCGACCGACAGGCCGCGCGCGGCCATGGCGGCAGCGAGGTTGACCGTGACGCTGGACTTGCCGACGCCGCCCTTACCGGAGGCGACCGCGTACACGCGGGTCAGCGAGCCGGGCTGAGCGAACGGGATGACCGGGTCGGCGGAATCGCCGCGCAGCTGCTTGCGCAGGGTGGTGCGCTGCTCGTCGTCCATGACGTCGAGCTCGACGCTGATCGCGCCGACGCCGGGGACGTCGGCCACCGCCTTGCTCACCCGCTGGGTGATCTCGGTCCGCAGCGGGCAGCCCGCCGTGGTCAGGTAGATCTCGACATGGACGTTGCTGTCGGCATCGATCGCGACGCTCTTCACCATGCCCAGTTCGGTGATCGGCTTGCGGATCTCCGGGTCGTCGACCTTCGCGAGAGCGCCCCGCACATCCGCTTCCGTAAACACTGGCATAGCACTGAATTCTAGGCGGCGGGTGCGCGGCGCCCCGAGGTGGTCGCCGGGGGATCAGATTTTCGGCAGCTCCGCGGGCCTGGGCTGCACCCCGGTGTTGTACGAGTTGGCCCATGCCATGACATTGGCCACGTACGCCATCGAGTTGTTGTAGCGGAGGATGGCGCGGGTCTGCTGACCGGTGTTCTGCATGTTCAGCCCGCCCGAGCACAGGTACTTGCCGGCGGTGAGCGCGGCGTCGTACAGGTTCTGCGGATCGGCGATGCCGTCGTTGTTGCCGTCGGCGGCGAACTTCTTCCACGTTTCGGGCAGGAACTGCATCGGGCCGATGGCGCGGTCGTAGCCGCCGAGCCCGTCGAGTTCGCCGCCGTCGCTGTCGTGGATGACGTTGTTGCCGTAGAGGCTGCCGTCCAGCACCGGGCCGTAGACCGGGCTGAGCGCGTTGCCCTCCTGGTCGGCCTTGCCGCCGAAGGCGTGCGTCGACTCGACCCGGCCGATGCCGGCCAGCATGGTCCAGGGCATGTTGCAGGTCGGATTCTCGGCGTCCAGAATGTGCTCGGCGTTCTGGTAGGCCGCGACGGCCACGCCGGGGATGCCGTTCTGCACCGGCATGGTGGACTTCGCCCGATCGGCCGGCAGGGCAAGGGTTTTCACCACCGGCGGGGTGCGCTGCCCCTGCTTGGCCATGGCATGGGTCTGCTCGGCCGGGTCGATGACGGCGGGCTTGGCGGCCAGCGGATCCAGCTCGCCCTCCGACATCTGCTGGATCGCCGCGACTTCGTTGGTGTCGAGATCGGAGGCGGCCCCCACGGCCATGAAGCCGGCGGGAACCAGGCCGGTTAGTGCGAGTACGGAGCTGCGCCTGACGGTCGCAGGCGATTGCTTACGGTGACGCCCCACGTGCGGTGATCCTCCTGCAGCGACGAGCTGTTGTGGACCACACGAGGCTACCGCATTCGAGACCTTTTTGTTACTCCTTCGTGACCTGTGTTTATGTTTCGGAATCAGCCCGGGGGCAAAGGGATAACGATGTTGAACGGCAGCGTGATCGCGGGCGGCGCGACCTGCGCCGGGGCCTCCGGCGCGGCCTCGGCCGGCGGCGCCGGCTCGGGCTCGGGTGTCGTCGCGACCTCCGGCTGCTGCTGCGCCCGCGGCGCTTGCGCCTGCGGCGCGGCGGGCGCCGCGGGCGCGGCCTCGGCCGGCTGGGCGGGCACGCACACCGGCTGCTTCGGTTCCGCGGGCTCGCCCTCGGTGGCTTCGGCGTTCTCGGGCGCCTGGGCCCCATAGGTCTGCGGCGTATTCGGATTCGCCTGCTCGACCGGCCGGACCATCGGCGCCGGAACCGTGTCCACCTGGCAGGGGTCGGCAGGCGGCGGTGGCGGCGGGCAGAAGATCCCGCACGGGATCGGCGGCAGGCCGGGCAGGTGGATCATCACCTCGGCCGGCGTGGTGGTGCGCGGCGCGGCGGGCGCGGGCGCCGGGGTCTGCTCGGTGCTGGCCGGCGGTTTGGTGTTGACGGCCAGCATGTCCGGGCCGGCCTGGATCGGCGCGGTGCCGGGCGGGATCAGGTCGGGAGAGATCGCGACCTGGCTCGGGGTGCCGCCGGTGCGGTAGGCCGACGACCAGCTCAGCACGTTGGCGGCGTAGGACATCGAGTTGTTGTAGCGCAGCACGGCGCGTAATTCCTGTTGCGGGTCACGCAGATTCAGCCCGCCCGAGCACAGGTACTTGCCGGCGGCGAGGGCGGCGTCGAAGACGTTGTGCGGATCGGACACGCCGTCGCCGTTGCCGTCGGCGGCATAGTTGCTCCAGGTGCCGGGCAGGAACTGCATCGGCCCGAGCGCGCGCACGTAACCGCCGTCGGCAGCCTTGATGATCTCGTTGCCGGGCAGGGTGCCGTCGAGCGCGGGCCCGAAGATCGGGGTGACGGTGGTGCCCGCGGCGTCGGTGCGGCCGCTGCTGGCGTGGCCGGATTCGATCCGCCCGATGCCGGCGAGCAGGTTCCAGGACAGGCCGCAGCCGGGGGTCGAGGATTCCAGTGCCAGTTCGGCATTGCGGTACGCGGCGAGCACGATCTCCGGAATGCCCAGGGCGCCGCCGGTGGCGGGCAGGGCGATGTCGCGCAGCGGGACCAGGCCCGCGAAGGGGGCGACGCCGTCGGCGGCCGGGCTCATTGCGGTGAGTTTGCGGGGGGTTTCCGGGGCGACCGGAAGCAGTCCGACCGTCCGGGACAGTTGCGCCTCACCGGCTGTGGCTGCGGTGTTGCCGGCGCCTTTCGCGGCGGCCAGCAGGGCCTCCGGCGCGGTCGGCGGCGTGCTGTCGGTGGTGGTGTGCGTAGTAGATCCGGTAGCGACGAGACCCGCGACGACCAGGGCCGACACGGTTATTGGGGCAGATCTGCGCATTCGGCCACACCAATCCTCTACGTCGTGGGAGCGAGGCCGGGCCATCCCGTGCCCGCCCGCCCCTCGGGACAACGCTGTCTAGGTTACCCACCGGTCAGGTGATTCAGTGCACATTTCCGGTCAATCGTCAGCAACTGGAGGCGAAATCGGGCCTTGGGCCTGCTTTTGCCCGGAGGTTTTCTTGCGGCGTGTCTTGGCGGGTTTGTCGAGGTGCACCGTCCCAGAGGCTGCTTCGATCCGGTCCAGCACCTCGCGCATCTCCTCCAGTTCCCGGCGCAGGTAGTCACGGGTGGCGACCTCGCCGACCGCGATGCGCAGCGCCGCGAGCTCACGGGCCAGGAATTCGGTGTCGGCCTTGGTCTGGGCGGCCCGAGTCCGGTCCTCCTCCAGCGAGACTCGGTCGCGGTTGTCCTGGCGGTTCTGCGCCAGCAGGATCAGTGGCGCGGCATAGGCGGCCTGGGTGGAGAACGCCAGGTTCAGCAGGATGAACGGATAGGGGTCCCAGCGCAGCGCGACCACGAACACGTTCAGCAGGATCCAGACGATGACGACGATCGTCTGTAACGCCAGATACCGTCCGGTGCCCAGGAATCGGGCGACCCGCTCGCTGCTGCGCGCCAAAGCCTCCGCGTCCCAGTCGAACCGGAACCGCGATTCCAGCGGCGTCTCCAGACGTTGCCGCGCCGAACTCTTCTCGCTCACTCGCTTCTCAGTCATCGACGTGGACCTCACCGATCTCCGGCTCCTCTTCGCGCCAATCCTCGGGCAGCAGGTGATCGAGCACGTCGTCCACGCTCACCGCGCCGAGCAGATGGTTCTCCGCGTCCACCACCGCACCGCAGACCAGGTTGTAGGTGGCGAAGTAGCGGGTCACCGCGGACAGCGACACCTCGGGTCGCAGCGGGGACAGATCGGTGTCCAGCAGGCCGCCGACCAGATGCGCCGGGGGTTCGCGCAACAGCTGCTGGATGTGCACGCAGCCCAGATAGCGGCCCGTCGGGGTGGCGGTCGGCGGCCGCACCACGAACACCATCGAGGCCAGCGCGGGCGTCAGATCCGGATTGCGCACGCGGGCCAGCGCTTCGGCGACCGTGGTGGCCGGGGTCAGGATGACCGGCTTCGGTGTCATCAGGCCGCCCGCGGTGTCGGGGGAGTGCTCGAGCAGCCGGCGGACCGGTTCGGATTCCTCCGGGTCCATCAGCGCGAGCAGCGATTCGCGTTCGCCGGTGGACAACTCGCCCAGCAGGTCGGCGGCGTCGTCGGGATCCATCGCCTCGAGCACGTCGGCGGCGCGGCTCACCTCGAGGTGGCCGAGCAGGTCGACCTGGTCGTCGTCGGGCAGCTCCTGCACCACGTCGGCGAGGCGTTCGTCGTCGAGCGCCTCGGCCACCTCGATGCGGCGCTTCTCGGGTAGCTCGCGCAGCAGGTGCGCGACGTCGGGGGCGCGCATGCCCTCGAACTGGGCCAGCAGCTGGGTGACGTCCTGGCCCGGCCGGCCCACCTCGTAGGGGGTGAGCCCGCTGACGCGGGACCAGTCCACCACGTGCACGGTGCGGCGGCGGCCGATGCGCCGGTGCCCGCGCACCGCGATCCGGGCCACCAGCCAGTCCCGGGTTCTGGACTGCTCGATGGCCAGATCGACGACGAACACGTCCACGCCCGCGAGGTCGGGCAGATCGGGGTCCTCGACGCGCACCGCGGAGTCCACGATCTGGGCCAGGGCCAGCAACTCGCCCGCGCGCTGGGCGAAGCGGCGCAGGCTGACGGTGCCGGTGTTGAGCGTCACCACGCCGGGCTCGATGCCGGTGACCCGGAGCATCGGCACGAAAATCCGGCGGCGGGTGGGCAATTCGACGACCAGGCCGTGCACCCTGGGCTGTTGCCGGTCGTAGCGGATGGCTACGACGACATCGCGGATCCGGCCGATAGACTCCCCGTCCGGTCCCAGCACCGCCAAGCCGGCCAGCCTGGCGACGTACACCCTGGTTGCTGCCATGCTAGCCAGGCTAAGGGTTCGCGACGCCGTGCCGTACCGCGCCACGGGCCCCGAGAAGGAGATCTATGCAACCCCGCCGTTCCGTGCTCGCCGTTCCCGGCAGCAATCCGAAGATGATCGAGAAGGCCAAGGGCCTGCCGGTGGACGAGGTGTTCCTCGACCTGGAGGACGCGGTCGCACCGGCCGCCAAGGCCGAGGCCCGCGCCAATATCGTCGCCGCGCTCAACGATTCGGGCTGGGGCACGCAGTTGAAGGTGGTGCGGGTCAACGACTGGACCACGCAGTGGACCTACGCCGACGTGATCACCGTCGTCGAGGGCGCGGGCGCGGCCATCGACGCGATCCTGCTGCCCAAGGTCACCGACGCCGGTCAGGTGCGGGCGCTGGATCTGCTGCTCACCCAGCTGGAAATGGCGCAGCAGCTCGAGGTCGGGCGGATCGGCATCGAGCCGCAGCTGGAGAACGCCATGGGGCTGCGTAATATCGACGAGATCGCCACGGCCAGCCCCCGGGTGCAGGCGCTGGTGTTCGGTCCCGCGGACTTCATGGCCAGCATCAACATGCGCACCCTGGTGGTCGGCGAGCAGCCCGAGGGCTACGACACCGGCGACGCCTACCATCACATCCTGATGACCATCCTGCTGACCGCCCGCGCACACGGGCTGCAGGCGATCGACGGCCCCTACCTGCAGATCCGCGACGTGGAGGGTTTCCGCCGGGCCGCCGCGCGCACCGCGGCGCTGGGCTTCGACGGGAAATGGGTGCTGCATCCGGGCCAGGTCGAGGCGTGCAACGAGATCTTCAGCCCCCGGCAGGCCGACTACGACCGGGCCGAGGAGATTCTGGCGGCCTACGCCTTCCACACCTCGGAGGCGGGCGGCGCGCGGGGCGCGGTCATGCTGGGCGATGAGATGATCGATGAGGCCAGCGCGAAGATGGCGCAGGTGATCGCGGACAAGGGCCGGGCGGCCGGTATGACGCGTTCCACGGAGAAGAGCCGCGTTTCACAACACCGGACATCCGGTGGGAATAGCAGAATAGAGACATGACGAATCCCTTGGGGAACGCGAACCGCCGTGGTCAGGGTCTGCCGACGCCCCCGTCGGGCTGGCCGGTGGGCTCCTACCCGACCTACGCCGAGGCGCAGAAGGCCGTCGACTACCTGGCCGACAACAACTTCCCGGTGGGTGATGTGACCATCGTCGGCGTCGACCTGATGCAGGTCGAGCGCGTGCTGTACCGGCTGACCTGGGGCAAGGTCATCGGCGGCGGTATCGCCTCCGGCGCCTGGCTGGGTCTGTTCATCGGTCTGCTGCTGAGCCTGTTCACCCCCGACGACAAGAGCTCGCTGGCGCCGCTGGCCGTCGGCCTGATCGGCGGCATCATCTTCGGCCTGATCACCACCGCCATCCCGTACGCCGCCACCAAGGGCCAGCGCGATTTCGCCTCCACCATGCAGTTGGTGGCCGGGCGCTACGACGTGCTGTGCGATCCGAAGTCGGCCGAGGGCGCGCGGGACATGCTGGCGCGGCTGGCCATTTGAGCATGGATGTGGTGCAGCAGGTCCGCACCGGTGTGCTCGCGCACTTCGGCGTGGACGCGGCCGGGGTCGACTCGGCCTCGGTGACCTTCCTCGGCCTGGAACCGATCGAGATCCTGCGGATCGTGGACGGCGAGGTCGTGCATTACGCGACGCTGGGCGGATCCCGCACGCCGATGGGCGATCCGAGCGACGTGCTGGCCGATCCGGTGCGCGGCCCGCGCGCGGAACTGGTGCTGAGCTTGCGTCCCGGGACCGGCGCGGCCTCCGGTCTGGCCCGCTCGCTCGGTGTGCTGGCCGCCACGCCCGCGGTGGAAGGCGTTGTGCTGCAACCGGACGCGCTGCTGGATCTGGGCGAGCCGATCTGGGCGAACGCGCCGTTCACCGCGGTGCTGCTGGGCGACAGCGAGATTCCCGAGGTGGCGCTGCCGGAACCGGCGGAGCCGGTGCGCTATCTGACGGTCACCCCGGTCACCGCCACCGAGGCGGCGTGGGTGCGGGTGCGCGGCGCGCAAGCCCTGCGGGACGCGTGGGCCGAGGCCGGCATCGACGTCCGGGATCCGGGGCGGGGCGCGGCCTCGCTGTAGCGGTCACAGCCACTTGTGGCGGCGGAAGTTCAGGTAGATCCCGAGGCAACCGGCCACGATGACGCTCCAGACCAGCGGATAGCCCCACGGCTTGCTCAGCTCCGGCATGAACTCGAAGTTCATGCCGTAGATGCCCGCGATCATGGTGGGCCAGGCGGCGACCGCGACCCACGCCGAGATCTTGCGCATATCGGTGTTCTGCTGCACGCCGATCTTGGCCAGGGCGGCGTTCACCAGTTCCGAGAGCGTCTCGTCGAAGTACCCGATGCGCTCGGCGATGGTGGTGTGGTGGTCGGCCACGTCGCGCAGGTAGCGGCGGATCTCCTTGGGTAGCGGCAACTCCGAGCTCTGGCTGAGCAGTTGCAGCGGCATCTGCAGCGGGGTGACGGCCCGCCGTAGCTCCACCACCTCGCGTTTGAGCTGATAGATCACCTCGATGGTGACCATGGAGTTGGGTGTGAAGAGATGCTCCTCCATCTCGTCGATGTCGTTCTCGACGGCGTCGGCCACCTCGATGTAGGAGTCCACGATGTGGTCGGCCACGGCGTGCAGCACCGAGCCGGGCCCGAGCGCCAGCAGCGCCGGCTGCTTCTCCAGTTCGCTGCGCACCCCGGTCAATTCGCCGTGCTCGCCGTGGCGCACGGTGACCACGAAATCGGCTCCGGTGAACACCATGATCTCGCCGGTCTCCACGATCTCGCTGACCGCGTTGATGTCGTGCGGCACGTACCGCACCGTGCGCAGCACCAGGAACAGCGTGTCGTCGTAGCGCTCGAGTTTGGGGCGCTGCCGGGCGTGCACCGCGTCCTCGACGGCCAGCGGGTGCAGGCCGAAAGATTCGGCGATATCGGCCATCTGGGCTTCGTCGGGATGGTGCAGGCCGATCCAGACGAAACCCGTGCCCCGCGAGCGGACCTCGGCCAGCGCCTCGGTGTGGGTGAAGCGGCCGGGCAGGCGCTTGCCGTCGACGTAGACGCCGCAATCGATCACGGCTCGCGCGGTCGGCACCGGAATTCGGCGCAGCGGCGTACGCGACTGGCTGCGGAACGACGGCAGCGGCGGCATGGAAGGCACGCAAGCGATGCTACGTCGGTAACAGGCGCATACCAGTGATCACCCGATCGCCCGGCACACGGTATGACTGGATGCGTGCGCATCGACCTCCACACCCACTCGAACGCCTCCGACGGCACCGACACTCCGGCCGAACTCGTGCGCAATGCCGCGGCGGCCGGCCTCGACGTCGTGGCGCTCACCGATCACGACACCACCGCCGGGTGGGCCGAGGCCCTCGACGCGCTCCCGGCGGGCCTGACCCTGGTGCGCGGCATGGAGATGTCGTGCGTCGGGCTCGGTGAGGACGGCTGGCCGGTGCCGGTGCATCTGCTGGCCTATCTCTTCGATCCCACCGACCCGAGCTTCGCCGAGGAGCGGGAACGCTTACGGGCCGAGCGGGTGGACCGGCTGCGCGCCATGGCCGAGCGCATGGCCGCCGATGGCCTGCCGGTCGATCCGGACGCGGTGCTGGCCTCGGCCGGTCCCTCGGCCGGGCGCCCGCATCTGGCCCGCGCGCTGGTGGCCGCCGGCGTGGTGCCGACGGTGGATGCCGCGTTCACCGATCTGCTCGCCCCGCACGGCCGCTACTACGCGGAGAAGGCCGACACGCCGCTGCGCCGGGCGGTCGAGATGATCGCCGCCGCGGGCGGGGTGAGCGTGCTCGCACACGCCCGCGCGCGCAAGCGCGGGCGCATGCTCGCCGTCGAGGACATCCGCGATCTGGCCGCGCGCGGGCTGGGCGGCCTGGAGGTCGACCACATCGACCACAGCGCGGCCGATCGCGCGCTGCTCGCCGACCTGGCCACCGAGCTGGGCCTGCTGACGACCGGTTCCTCGGATTACCACGGTGCCAACAAGACCATCCGGCTCGGCGAGTTCACCACCGATCCGGAGCAGTTCGAAGTGCTCGTCGGCAAGGCCAGCGGGGTACCGGTGATATCCCGATGAAGGTGCTGCGCGGGCTGAGCGGCGTTGCGGCCGCCGGCACCCTCGTGCTGACGCTGGTGGTGATCGGCACCGCGTTCATCGCCGCGCGGCGCGGATTTCCCGGTCCGGGCTGGGAATCCGCCGCCTGGCACGTGGGTACGTCCGTGGTCGCAATTTCGGCGCAGATTTTCGCCGATCGGCGTCGAGGTGCAGCGGCCTTTTTCGGATCCGTGGTCGTTTTCCTGGTCTGTGGTTTATTGCTGTGGACACAGTGGTGGAGCTGAAAAAGGCGCAATAGTTATCTGGTCCGGTTGCGGCCGGGTGAATTGTGGCCGAATATTTCTTCTGTGAGTGCGATCGAGACGGACGTACTGGTTCTCGGCGGTGGCCCCGCCGGAGCCTGGGCCGCCCTCTCGGCCGCCGCGGCCGGTGCGCGCGTGGTCCTGGCCGACAAGGGCCGGTGCGGCGCCAGCGGCCCGACCGCCGCCGGTGTGCGCGCCCTGTGGCACCTCCCGCCCGGGCTGACCCGGGATCCGGTGGTCCGCCGGGCCGGGGAACTGGGCGGCGATCCGGAGTGGATCGACCGCATGCTGGACGAGAGCTACCGGCAGGTGGAGCGGCTCGCCGGCTGGGGTCACGGGTTTCCCGGCGTCGTCGGCGCGATGCACGTCCGGCTGGACGGCGCGAGCTATCTGCGCAGGCTGCGCTGCCGGGCGCAGTCGGCCGGGGTACGCGTGCTCGATCACCATCCCGCCCTGCAACTGCTCATCGACCGCGACGGCGTCGTCGCCGGTGCGACCGGACTGCACGGGCATCAGACCTGGACGGTGCGGGCGGGGGCCGTGATCGTCGCGACCGGTGGCTGCGCCTTCCGCTCCGGCGGCGCGGGCACCGAGCCGAACACCGGCGACGGCCTGCTCTTCGCCGCCGAGGCCGGCGCGCACCTGTCCGGCATGGAATTCTCCAGCGCCTACGAACTGGCGCCGGTCGCCGGCGCGCCCGCGCTGCGGTTCGACAAGCTCTACGACGAGTCCGGGGCGATATTTCCCGACGAGACGGCCGCGTTCGCGGCGCTCGCCCGGGGCCGCCGGATCCATGCCGCCTTCGCGGACCTACCCACGCCCGCCCGGACCTGGCTGGCGCGGCTGCGCGCGGTCGAACCGGGCGGGCGGGTGCCGCTGCGCCCGGTGCTGGCCGGCACCGTCGGCGGCACCGGCGGACTGCTGCTGACCGCCCCCGAGTGCGCGACCACCGTGGCCGGGCTCTATGCCGCGGGCGCGGTGGCTTCGCGCGAGGTGATCACCGGGGCCGCCGGCGGCTTCGACGGGCCGGGCGGCGCCTGGTCCATCGCCTCCGGCGTGTGGGCGGGCGCGGGCGCGGCCCGGTTCGCCCGGCGGCGCGGCACGCCGGCGGCGGCGCAGCCGGTGCCCGGCGCGGGGCTGAGCGCGCGGGCGCGCATCGATCCGCAGGCCGTGATCGGTCTGGTGCAGGAGCACACGCTGCCGTTGCGGCGCAGCTACTGGCGCTGCGCGGGCAGCCTGCACGACAGCATCACCGAGCTCGACGCGATGTGGCCGGGCGCGGTCTTCGAACTCGGCGGCAGCGGCGCGGACCGGCTGCGGGCCCGCCAGGCCGCGGCGCTGCTCGCGGTGGCGCGGTGGACCAAATACAGCGCGCTCACCCGGACGGAATCCCGTGGCATGCATCGCCGCACCGATCATCCCGAAGCGGGCCCGGACCAGCGGCTGCGACTGATCTCGGGCGGGCTCGATCGGGTGTGGGTGCACGCCGCGGAACACCCGGAGGCCGAGCCCCCGCTCGTGCGCGCGGCCGAGCTGCCGGTGCCGCTGGGCCGCCGGGCGGGCGCGTGGGGCGAGGACGTCGAGCTCGTTCCCGGTTTCCGGCGGGCGGTCGCGGGCCAAGAGTCGGTGCTCGCGGGGCCGCGCGGCCGGGAGTCCGCCGCGCTCGGGACTTTCCGGCGCACGCCGGGGCAGGGTTCGGCGCTGGCCGGGGCGGGCGGCGCGCAGGCGCGCGAGGCGGCCGGACCCCGGCCGGCGGACACCGCCGGCCCGGCGGATCAGGCCGACGCCGTGGCGCTGTGAACGCCGGGTCCGCACAGCGCGGTTCGCGGGTTCGTCGGGTCTCTCACATCACCGGCCCCGCATCCTGCGAGTTTCCCCTTACGTAGGGGTAATTACCGCGTCCTACCCTCGGAGGATGGCGTCGCACCGGAGTTTCCGCACTCCGGTTTGGCATGTCTTCGAACCGGCTGGCAGAATATTGCGGATTCCCCGCTCCGCCACCGCCGGGTTCGGGAATGACGATGATCTCCGCCGAGCGACGCACCGTCGCACCCTGAGAGTCATCGGAGCATGTTCCGTCCGGACCACCCTCCGGCTCCCGCTCGTCGGGAGCGATGCGCCTGGAGGCGGCAGCCTGCGTAACCACGCAAGCCGTCGCGGACACCGCCGAGAGTCGGCAGCGCCACAACATATTTCGATACCGCCGAGTAATAAGCAAGAATCTCGGAAGGATCGAAACGCACGGCGCGCACCTGACCTTTTCGAGCGACCTGCACGCAGTCGCTACGGATAGCGCGGTATGCACCACCTAATACCAATTACCCGGCGGTAACCGTCCCCCCGGATTGCCCGACCCGAGCAGGAGTGAAATCGTGTCACCTGTGACTGACGCACCGAATGCCACTGCGGCCCTTTCCGAAATCACCCAGGAAGAGATTTTCGCAGGCCATCTCGGCGGCAAACTCTCGGTCGAACTCGCGGCGCCGCTGGAGACCCAGCGCGACCTTTCCATCGCCTACACCCCCGGCGTCGCCCAGGTGAGCCGCGCCATCGCGCAGGACGCCGCGATGGCCAAGCAGTACACCTGGACCGACCGCCTGGTCGTCGTGGTCAGCGACGGCACCGCCGTGCTCGGTCTCGGTGACATCGGCCCGCGCGCCTCGCTGCCCGTGATGGAGGGCAAGGCGGCGCTGTTCAAGAAGTTCGCCGATCTGAACTCGATCCCGATCGTGCTCGACACCAAGGATGTCGACGAGATCGTGGAGACGATCATCCGGCTGCGGCCCAGCTTCGGCGCGGTCAACCTGGAAGACATCTCGGCCCCGCGCTGCTTCGAGGTGGAGCAGCGGCTGATCGAGGCGCTGGATTGCCCGGTCTTCCACGATGATCAGCACGGCACCGCGATCGTGGTGCTGGCCGCGCTCAACAATGCCGCCAAGGTGCAGGGCCGCGGGATCGACGCGCTGAAGGTCGTGGTGTCCGGTGCGGGCGCCGCCGGTGTCGCGTGCACCAACATCCTGCTCGCCGCGGGCGTCGAGGATGTCACCGTGCTCGACTCCAAGGGCATCGTCGGTCGCGAGCGCGCCGACCTCAACGGTGTGAAGGCCGAGCTGGCCCAGCGCACCAACCCGCGCGGCCTGGTCGGCGGTGCGGCCGAGGCCCTGTCCGGCGCCGATGTGTTCCTGGGTCTGTCGGCGGGCCTGATCCCGGAGGAGTTCATCGCCACGATGGCCTCCGACGCCATCGTGTTCGCGATGTCCAACCCGGATCCGGAGATCCACCCCGACGTGGCGCGCAAATACGCCTCGATCGTGGCCACCGGCCGCAGCGATTTCCCGAACCAGATCAACAACGTGCTCGCCTTCCCCGGCGTGTTCAAGGGCGCGCTGGATGCCGGCGCCCGCCGCATCACCGAGGGCATGAAGATCGCCGCCGCGAACGCCATCGCCGCCGTGGTCGCCGAGGAACTGGGCCCGGAGAAGATCGTGCCGAGCCCGCTGGATCCCCGGGTCGCCCCGGCGGTCGCCGAAGCCGTCGCCGCCGCCGCGCGCGCCGAGGGCGTGGCCTGACGGTCGGTACACACCAGCAACAGCCCGGGTCCCCGATCGGTGGACCCGGGCTGTGTTGTCGGACGAGACCGACAGTGCCGGTGGACCTGTCGAGACGCAGGACCCCGATTCGGCGAAGCCGGTCTCCGGCTCCGAGCCGAAGTGCCCTCCGGCGGAAACGTCAGTCGGTGGGGCGGGTGATGCCTGCCGGGGTCAGGGGGAGGCGGCGGAGGCGGCCGGTGCCGGGGGTGCCGGCCCAGGTGGCGAAGGCGAGCAGGCCGTCGAGGGCCATGGCGAGCAGGGCGACCAGGAGGGCGCCGACGAGGACACGGTCGTAGCGGTAGAGGCCGATGCCGTCGAAGATGTAGCGGCCCAGGCCGCCGAGGTTGACGTAGGCGGCGATGGTGGCGGTGGCCACGACCTGGAGGGTGGCGCCGCGCAGACCGGTCAGGATGATCGGCATGGCGTTGGGTACTTCGACGCGGAACAGGATCTGGCGTTCGGTCATGCCGACCGCACGGGAGGCGTCGACGACGTCGGCGGGCACGTTGGCGATGCCCGCGTAGGCGCCGGCCAGCAGCGGCGGAATGCCGACGGTGACCAAGGCCAGCAGCGGCGGGATCAGGCCGAGACCGAGCAGCAGCACCAGGAAGGTGAGCAGGCCCAGGGTGGGCAGCGCGCGCATGGCGTTGGCGAAGCCGACCAGCAGCGCCGCGCCGCGGCGGGTGTGGCCGATGACCAGTCCCAGCGGGATCGCGATGAGCGCGGAGACCGCGATCGTGAGGAAGCTGTACCAGAGGTGTTCGAGGATGCGCTGGGTGATCCCGGTCGGCCCGGACCAGTTCGCGCCGTCGGTCAGGTAGTGCCACGCGTCGAGGAAAAGGTTCATGCGCGTGCGCCTTTCGCGGTGCGCCGCCACGCGCGCGGGCGCGCGGCGGTGCGGGTCCAGGGCGTGCCCCAGCGCCCGAGGGCGAACAGCGCGCGGTCGACCACCAGCGCGAGCGCCAGCGTCACGATGATCCCGGCGATGATCTCGTCCGGATAGTTGCGCTGGTATCCCTGGGTGAACAGCACGCCCAGCCCGCCGCTGCCGATCAGCGCGCCCACCGACACCATGGCGATATTGGTGACCGCGATGACCCGCAGGCTGGACAGGAAAACCGGTACGGCCAGCGGCATGTCGACGGTCAGGGTGCGCCGCAGCGGGCTGAAACCGACGGCGTCGGCGGCGTCGACCACGTCGGCGGGCACCGAATCCAGCGCGGCCGGCACGGCGATCAGCAGCAGCGCCGTCGAGTAGATGGCCAGCGCGATGACGACATTGAGCGGATCGATGGTCGAGATGCCGACCAGCGGCGGGATGATCACGAACAGCGCCAGCGACGGAATGGTGTAGGCCAGGCTGGACACCGCCGTGGTGATCTTGCGCAGCAGCGGCGCCCGGCGGATCAGCGCACCCGCCGGGACGGCGATCACCAGTCCGATCAGCAGCGGCGTCAGCGCCAGTGTCACATGGGTTTTCGTGTATCCGAGGATCTCGCTGAGATTGTCGATCAGGTAGTTCACGCGCGGTCCCCGGTCAGGCCGTGCTCGTAGGCTTGGCGGTTGCGTTCGGCGTCCTCGGCGGCGCGCTGGTCGGCCAGCAGTTGCAGCACCTCGGTGGCCCGCACGCCGCCGCGCACCGCACCCGAATCATCCACCGCCACACCGATACCCGACGGCGAGGAGATGGCGGCATCCATGGCCTGGCGCAGGTCGCCGCTCGGGGTGAACAGCGAACCGCCGGCGGACAGGCAGCGGGCCAGGTCCTGCCCCGCGCGCAGCGACTCCACGCCGGTGACATCGACCCACCCGACCGGCTTGCCGGCCGCGTCCACCACCAGGACCCAGTCGCCCAGCTCCAGCCGCAGCGCGGTGATCTCGTCCGCGGTGGCGGTCCGGATCTCGTGCACCGGAACGCCTTTCGCGGTGCGGAAGGACAACCCGCGATAGCCCCGATCGTGGCCGACGAAGTCGGCGACGAAATCGGTCGCGGGCTGGGCCAGCACCTGTTGCGGCGGGGCGTACTGCTGGAGCACGCCGCCGCGCGCGAACACCGCCACCTGGTCGCCGAGGGTGATCGCCTCGTCGATGTCGTGGGTGACGAACACGATCGTCTTGCGCAGTTCGGCTTGCAGCCTTTGCATTTCGGCCTGCAACTCGGCCCGGACCACCGGGTCGACGGCGCTGAACGGCTCGTCCATGAGCAGGATGGGCGGGTCGGCGGCCAGGGCGCGGGCCACGCCGACCCGCTGCTGCTGGCCGCCGGACAGCTGCGCCGGATAGCGCCGCGCCAGTTCGCGGTCGAGTCCGACGCGGTCGAGCACCTCCAGGGCGGCGGCCCGGGCCGCCTTGCGCGAATCACCGCGCAGCACCGGCACGGTCGCGACATTGTCGAGCACCGTGCGGTGCGGCAGCAGGCCGCCGCTCTGGATGACATATCCGATACCGAGCCGCAGCCGCACCGGGTCGACCGCGGCGATATCGCGCCCGTCGATGGTGATCGCGCCGCTGGTGGGCTGGATCATCCGGTTGATCATCCGCATCGAGGTGGTTTTGCCGCACCCGGACGGACCGACGAACACGGTGAAGGACCCGGAGGGAATCAGCAGATCCAGATCGGTGACGGCGTGCGTGCCGTCGGGATAGACCTTGCCGACGCCGCGGAATTCGATATCGGACACGGGGACTCCTTAACTGACGGGCTTGTCGAGTCCCTGGGCGCGGATCCACTCCAGCGCGGCGGCCTTGGGTTCGGTCTTCTTACTTCCCGAGACGGCTTCGTTGAGTTTCAGCAGGCCCTCGGTGGTCAGCTTGGCCGACACCGCGTCGAGCACCTTGGCGGCCTTGTCCGACTTCTTCTTCGCGTTGAACAGCGGCACCACGTTCTGCGCGGGGAAGTTGTTTTTCGGATCCGCGAGCACCACCAGGTTGTTCTCCAGAATCGCCTGCGAGGTGGTGAAGATATTGGCCGCGGTGACCTGCCCGTCGACCAGCGCGCGCACCGTGGCCGGGCCGCCGCCGTCGGCGATCGGCACGAAATTGGCGGGCGCGACATCCAGGCCGTAGTTCTTCTTCAGGCCCGGCAGCCCGCCGGCCCGCTCGGCGAATTCCGCGGGCGCGCCGAATTTCACCTCGGCCGAATGCGAGGCCAGGTCGCCGATCGCGGTGAGATTCCACTTCTCGGCGGTGGCCTTGGTGACGACGACCGCGTCCGAATCCTGTGCGGCCGCGGGCTTGCTGACGGCGAGTTCGCTGCCGAGCGCGCCCGCCAGCGCCTTGTCGACCTCGTCGGAGGTGGCGGCGGTGGCGTTCTTGTCCAGGTACTGGAGCAGGTTGCCGGTGTATTCCGGGATCACCGAGATCGCGCAGCTGCGCAGCGCGGGAATGTAGGCCTCGCGGCTGCCGATACGGAATCGGGTGTCGACGCCGAAGCCGTTGATCCGCAGGACCTCGGCGTAGATATTCGCCACGGTCTCGGATTCCTGGAAATCCGCCGAGCCGACGACGAAGTTGTCGCCGTCACAATTTCCCTTGCTGCTCAGCGGATCCGAATTGCCGCAGGCGGACAGGACCATGGCGACGGCGAGCGCCATCGCGGCGGCGACAAGTCTGACGACGCGTAGCGCCAGCCGCGGCGCCGTGCGCCGAGGCGCGGGTGTGATCGTGGTTTTCACGGGAGTCCTTCCGGGCAAGGCGTGCTCGAGCGTGTGGCCAAGCGTTCGTCCTCGAGGCCACCGGTACATTCTGGTGGTCCATACTGCCCGCTGCATGATGTTCCTGTTCACTACGGAGAGTTGGTGTCGCCGGATGATGCTGGCCGTGTCGAGGCGAATGCTCGCCCGCGTCCTGGTGGTCGCGGTGTCCGCACTGGCCGTGTCCTGCGGCGATGAGTCCGCGGCGGGGCCGGATTTCGTCGTCGGAGCGGGTAATTCGGTGGAATCGAATCTGCTCGCGCATATCTATTCGGGTGCGCTGGCGCGCACCGGTTTGCGGGTCGAGGTGCGCGAACGGCTCGGCGACCGGCCCGATTATCTGGCCGCGCTGGACGAGGGCGCGGTGTCGCTGGTCGGCGAGCACAGCGGGGAGTTGCTGACCTACCTCGACGGCGGCTCCCCGGCGCGGACGCCGAAGGCGGTGACCGAGGCGCTGGCCGGTTCGCTGCCGGAGGGCCTGGTGGTCGCCGACGCCGCCGACGGCACCGATATGCGCCCGCGCGTACTGTTGCCGACGGTCGTGGCCGAGCAGGAGGGCGTGCGCACCGTGGCCGCGCTCGGGCCCCGTTGCGCGACAACGCCGGTCGGTGTCGCGCCGGTGCCCGCAGTGTTGCGTGCGCCGGAGTGGCCGGTCCGGATCGCCGGGTGTGATGTTCCGTCCGTCGAGGCGCTGCTGGGGCCCGCGGCACTGCGGGAAGCCTTGCTGGGCGACCGGATTCGTGCCGGGGTGCTGGGCGGGCCGGTCGAGCTGGCGCCGGACGCGCTGGCCGGGCTGACCGCGCTCACCGACGAGGAGTACGCGCTGCGCGCTCAGAACGTGCTGCCGGTGCTGCGCAAGGGCAGCCTCGACGAGGTGCGCCTGAAGAAGCTCAACTACGTCGCGGGTGAGCTGACCACCGCGGAGCTGTCGGAGATGTTGCTGCGTGTGGGCGCGGGCCGGATTTCGGCGGCCGAGGCCGCCCGGGACTGGCTCGACCAGCACGCGCTGTAACCCGCGTCCGCGCACCGATTCCGGGGCGGCACCCTCGGATTCCATGATCCAGGCCACATTCGCGGCTCTTGTGGCTCGACTGTTCCAGCTCGTATATTCCATGTGGAGTATTCGAGATGGAGCATGTGGTTCCCGGGGGCGAGTCCGCGGGGAATCGGAACCGGCGGCTCCGGCGTGAAGGAGGACGAGCGGATGGAGCGCAAGGGGCGCCCGACGGTGACGGCACTGGCGATCGCCGTGCTGGCGCTGCTGGAGGAGCGGCCCATGCACCCCTACGAGATGTATCAGCTGCTGCTCGCCCGCGGTGAGGACGTGCTGGTGAAGATCCGGCCGGGCTCGCTCTACCACACGGTCGCGCGGCTGGCCGAGCAGGAACTGGTGCGGGCCGAGGGCGTGGAGCGCGCCGGGAACCGGCCCGAACGCACCACCTACCGGATCACCGACCGGGGCCGGAAAGCCATGCGCGCCAGGATCTCCGAGATCATCCGATCGCCCGGATCGGAGTTCCCGGATTTCCCCGTCGCGATGGCCGAGGCGCACAACCTGCCCAGCCACTGCGTGGTCGAGCTGCTCCGCGAGCGCCTGGGCCACCTGACGGCCGATCTCGAAGACCTCGCCCTGATGGGAACCTGGGCCGAACGGCGGGCGGTGCCCCGCCGATACTGGATCGTGCTGCAGTACCTCCAGAGCACCCTCGGCGCCGAGGTCGCCTGGATCGAGACGCTCATCGATGACCTGGAAAGCGGCGCGCTGGAGTGGGAGGAATTCGATCCCGTCACCGGTGAACGCCGCACCGAACCCGAACAAACCTGGCCCGGAAGCGAACTCGCCGACGAGGAGCTGCCCCCGGTGCCGCGCCGTTCAGCCGGATCGGCCAAACGGCCGAGATCGCCGCTGGCTTGATCCTGATGGGAACGAAACCGATGGTAAAAGAACGTAATCCGTGGCTGGCGCTGGGCGCGCTGGTCGTCGGCTTCTTCATGATCCTGCTGGACATGACGATCGTCGCGGTGGCCAACCCGGCGATCATGCGCGGCCTGCATGCCGATGTGTCCCAGGTGATCTGGGTGACCAGCGCCTATCTGCTCACCTACGCGGTGCCGCTGCTGGTCACCGGCCGGCTCGGAGATCGCTTCGGCCCCAAGAACATCTACCTGATCGGCCTGGTGATCTTCACGGCCGCGTCCCTGGGCTGCGGCCTGTCCGGCACCATCGCGCAGCTGATCGCCTGGCGCGCGGTGCAGGGTCTGGGCGCGGCGCTGATGACGCCGCAGACCATGGCCGTGATCACCCGCACCTTCCCGCCGGACAAGCGCGGCGCGGCGATGGGCCTGTGGGGCGGCGTGGCCGGCCTGGCCACGCTGGTCGGCCCGATTCTCGGTGGCGTGCTGATCGATTCGCTGGGCTGGGAGTGGATCTTCTTCGTCAACGTGCCCGTCGGCGTCCTGGCCTTCGGCTTGGTCATGTGGCTGGTGCCGGCGCTGGAGACGACCGAGCACAAGTACGACATCCCGGGCATCCTGCTCAGCGGTATCGGCCTGTTCCTGCTGGTCTTCGGTCTGCAGGAGGGCAACGCCAACGACTGGTCGGCGCGCATCTGGCTGCTGATCGGGGCGGGCCTGGTCTTCCTGGCGCTGTTCGTGGTGAATCAGGCGCGCAACACCGACGAGCCGCTGATGCCGCTGACGCTGTTCCGGGACCGCAACTTCGCGCTGTCCTCACTGGCGATCGCGGCCATGGGCGCGGCGATCACCTCGCTGATGGTGCCCGCCTACTTCTACCTGCAGGCCGTGCGCGACATGTCGCCGACGAAGTCCGCGCTGGTCTTCGCGCCGATGGCGATCGTGACCGGATTCCTGTCACCCGTGGTCGGCAAGTTCTCGGACCGGGTGGCGCCGCGCGTGCTGCCGACCATCGGTTTCGCGCTGTTCTCGATCTCGGTGTTCTGGTGGGCGGTGCTGATGGCGCCGGATTCCTCGATCGTGTGGTTCCTGCTCGCGGCGCTGCTCGCCGGTGTCGGCAACGCCTTCATCTGGGGCCCGCTGGCCTCGACCGCGACCCACAATCTGCCGGTGCACCAGGCCGGTGCGGGCGCGGGCATCTACAACACCACCCGCCAGGTGGGCTCGGTGCTGGGCAGCGCGGCCATCAGCGCGCTGATCGCGGCCCGGCTCTCGGCCAACGGCCTGGGCGGCGGCGGGCCGGTCGGCGAGGGCGGCGCCGGTCAGGGCGCGGTCCCGGCCCAGATCCAGGACGAGTTCAGTTCCGCGCTCGGCCAATCGACGCTGCTCCCGGCGAGCATCCTGCTCATCGGCGTGCTCGCGACGGCGCTGTTCGTCAGCCACGCCCGCGGCGCCAAGCCGCCGGTGGACAAGCTGGCCGAGCCGGCGTCGGTCGCGGGCTGATCGCACTGCTGCGTGGGGGTGCACTGGCCTAGGCTGGGCAAATATCTGGCTAACAGAGGCTCGGCCGAAAGGAACGATCCATGTCCGTGGGCGCAGATACCGAACGCAATCCCTGGCCGGCACTGTTCGCGCTGGTCGTCGGCTTCTTCATGATCCTGCTGGACATGACCATCGTCGCCGTGGCCAATCCGGCGATCCTCTCGGCCTTCGAGGCCGACATCTCCCAGGTCATCTGGGTGACCAGCGCCTATCTGCTCACCTATGCCGTACCGCTGCTGATCACCGGGCGGCTTGGCGACCGGTTCGGGCCCAAGAACGTGTACCTGGTCGGCCTGGTCATCTTCACCGCCGCGTCGCTGGGCTGCGGGCTCTCGGGCACCATCGCGCACCTGATCCTGTGGCGGGCGGTGCAGGGCCTGGGCGCGGCGCTGATGACGCCGCAGACCATGGCCGTGATCACCAGGACGTTCCCGCCGGATCGGCGCGGCGCGGCGATGGGGCTGTGGGGCGGCGTCGCGGGCCTGGCCACCCTGGTCGGCCCGATTCTCGGTGGCGTGCTGGTGGATTGGCGCGGCTGGGAGTGGATCTTCTTCGTCAACGTGCCCGTCGGCATCATCGCCTTCGCGCTGGCCGTGTGGCTGGTGCCCGCGCTCCCGACCCATCTGCACAAGTACGACGTGCCCGGCATCCTGCTCAGCAGCGCCGGAATGTTCCTGCTGGTCTTCGGAATCCAGGAGGGCAACAACTTCGATTGGTCCGCGCGCATCTGGGTGCTGATCGGCGCCGGTGTGGTGCTGCTGGCCTGGTTCATCTGGAATCAGAGCCGCAACACCGGTGAGCCGCTGCTGCCGCTGAGCCTGTTCCGGGACCGCAACTTCGGGCTGTCGAACCTGGCGATCGCCGCGATGGGCGCGGCCGTCACCGCGATGATGGTGCCGTCCTACTTCTATCTGCAAGCGGTGCGCGAACTCTCGCCCACCCGCTCGGCGCTGGTGTTCGCGCCGATGGCCGTGGTCACCGGTGTCTGCGCGCCGCTGATCGGCAAGTTCTCCGACAAATTGCACCCGCGGCTCATTCCCACCTTCGGGTTCGCGTTGTTCTCCGCCTCGGTGTTCGCCTTTGCCGCGTTGATGAAACCGCACACCGCCCTGATCTGGTATCTGCTCGCCGCGGGCGTCGCCGGTCTGGCCAATGCCTGTATCTGGGCGCCGCTGGCCTCGACCGCGACCCACAATCTGCCCGTCGCGCAGGCCGGTGCGGGCGCGGGCGTCTACAACACCACCCGGCAGGTCGGGTCGGTCCTGGGCAGCGCCGCCATCAGTGCCCTGATCTCCGCGCGGGTCGCCGCGCAGGGGCTGGGCGGTGGCAAGGTCGCCGAGGGCGGTGCGGGGCAGGGGCCGATTCCCGAACCGGTGAAGGCGGCGTTCAGTACCGCGCTGAGTCAGTCGACGCTGCTGCCCGCCTGCATCCTGTTGATCGGTGTGGTCGCGTCGGCGCTGTTCGTCAGCCACGGGCGGTCCGCCCCGGCGGGACGCGAGGTTCCGGGCGAGATGTGAAGGATGCCGTGGCCCCGGTCGGCCGGACGCGGGGTTTCGGATGACTTTCTCATGGTGGTCGGGCTCAGGGGTGTCTTGGGCCGCGCCTCGGTGGAGTCAGCTGACCTGCACGGTGACCGAGGGGTGGCCGGTGGCCCCGTCCGGGATGACGTCCTGGAATTCGGCGGTCTGGGGGCGGCCGGTTTCGTCGAGGGCGCGGGCGCGGAGGGTGTGTGAGCCGGGGGTGGCGTCCCAGTCGTAGACCCACTGTCGCCAGGTGTCGATGGACTGATCGGCGGAGAGGCGGGCGGGTTGCCATGGGCCGCTGTCGATCTGGACCTCGACGGCGGTGATGCCGCGGTGCTGGGCCCAGGCGACGCCCGCGATCGGGATTCGTCCGGCGGTGAGCCGGGCGCGGGGGCGCGGGGTGTCGATGCGGGAGCCGGTTTTGATCGGGCCCCGGGCGGACCAGCCGCGGCGGGTCCAGTAGGCGGTGGCGCGGTCGAAGCGGGTGATCTCCAGGTCCACCACCCATTTGGTGGCGGAGACGTAGCCGTAGAGGCCGGGCACGACCAGCCGCGCCGGGTAGCCGTGCGCGACCGGCAGCGGTTCGCCGTTCATGCCGACCGCGAGCAGCGCGTCGCGGCCGTCGGTGAGCGCGGAGAGCGGTGCGCCGCAATTCCAGCCGTCTTTCGACGTGGACAGCACCATGTCGGCGTCCGGGTGCGGACCGGCCTCGGCCAGGAGTTCGTCCAGGCGATAGCCGCGCCACAGCGCGTTGCCGATCAGGTCCCCGCCCACCGGGTTCGAGACGCAGGCCAGGGTGATCAGGCGCTCGATCGCGGTGCGGTTCGCGAGATCCGCCCAGCCGATCCGGATTTCGCGGTCCACCATCCCGTGGATGCGCAGCGACCAGTCCTCGATCGACACCTGCGGCACGACCAGCGCGGTATCGATCCGATAGAACTCCGAGTTCGGCGTCAGATACGGGGCCAGCCCCGGAATCCGGAGATCCGCCTCCGGCGCTAGCGAAATCGGCGGCCCGCTCGGCTGCGGCAACTGCACCGCCGCCCGCTCCTGCGACACATCCGCCCGCCGCATCCCCAGCGCCCAACCCCCGACCCCGGCCGCCACCGCGAGCCCTCCGGTGATCAGGATCCCGCGCAACAGCGCCCGCCGCTCCGGCAACGCCACCTGCGGCGCAACCGGAACCCCCGCCCCACCGGTCCCTCCCGCCCCGCCAACGGAATCCGCCACGGACCCGCCGCTGGACGTCCCGGTCGTGCCCGTGCCGCGAGCTGCGCCGGTTTCTCCCGCCGTGCGCGTGCCCGGCTCGGGCGTGCGGTCGAGCTCGGGAGCGGATGCGTCGCTGGACGTTCCGGTCGTGTCTGTGTTGCGAGCTGCGCCGGTTTCTCCCGCCGTGCGCGTGCCCGGCTCGGGAGGCGTCGTTACCGTGGCGGTCTGGGCGCTTGAGTCGGGTGGGGTGCGGGTGGGCTCGGGAGATGTTGCGAGCGTGGCGGTTTGGGCTGCCTCGATCCTGGCCGTGAGGACGCGCAGGGCGTAGATGCCCGCGGCGACGCCGAGCAGGGTCGGGAGGGCGGCCGAGACGCTGCCGGTGCGGCCGACCGCGAGGACGGCGGTGAAGACGCCGAACAGGGCTAGCAGCGCCGAGCCCGCGGCGCGTTCGGTGCGTTCGACGGCGCCGGCGATTGCGGCGAAGAACGCGGCGACGACGGCCATGCACACGTAGAGCACCAGCTTGTCACTGGTGCCGAAGGTTTGAATGGCCCACTCGCGCAGCCCGTCCGGCGTGTGATCGACGACGGTGCCCCCGAGCGCGATCAGCGGCGCGCTGTCCCGCGCGGTGAACGCCGCGACCAACTCGGCCACACCGAGCGCCAGCCCGGCCGCCAACATCCCCGCCAGCACCCGAAATCGCAGTTCGGCCATCCCCCGAGCCTACTTGCGCCCGCTGCCCGCCGCCCGGCCACTCGCCGCCCAGTCGCACCCGCCCCGCTGCCCGCTCCGCCCGACATTCAACAGCCCGCCGCCCCTGCCGCCCGCTGTCAGGCCGCCCGGCCGCCCCGGCTGTCCGCTGCGTGCCGCCCGCTGCCCTGTCCGAGGTCGCTCACGACGCGTCATCTGCGGCGGAATCCCGGGGTGACAATCCAGAAATCCGCACCTCCACCCCACGCAAAAGCGCTGCCCGCGAATCGGATTCGCGGGCAGCGCCCAGGGTGCGAGGACGGACTATCCGTTGTAGATCCAGTCCACGTCCGCGGCGTGCTGCTTCATGACGATGTTGCGCTTGAGCGACATCTTCGGGGTGAGTTCGCCGGTTTCCTGGGTCCAGTCGACGGGCAGGATTCGGATCTTCTTGATCGCCTCGGCCTTGGAGACCTTCTTGTTGGTGTCGGCGATCGCGGACTCCACCTCGGCGACCAGGGTGGGGTTCTCGATCAGCTGCTCGATCGGGGTGTCGGCGGCGACGCCGTTGCGGTCCTTCCAGCCGGGCAGCGCTTCCGGATCGAGGGTGATCAGCGCGCCGATGAAGGGCTGACCGTCGCCGACGACCATGACCTGGCCGATCAGCGGGTGCGCCCGCAGCGAATCCTCGAGCAGCGCGGGGGAGACGTTCTTGCCGCCCGCGGTGACCAGGATTTCCTTCTTGCGCCCGGTGATGGTGACGTAGCCGTCGCCGTCGATGGCGCCGAGGTCGCCGGTCTTGAACCAGCCGTCGGCGAACGCGTCGGCGGTGGCTTCCTCGTTGTGCCAGTAGCCGCCGAACACCGAGAAGCCCTTGAGCAGCAGCTCGCCGTCTTCGGCGATCTTGACCGCGTGGCCTTCGGTGGGCTGGCCGACCGAGCCGACCCGGATGTTCTCGGGGGTGTTCACGGTGACCGCGGCGGTGGTCTCGGTCAGGCCGTAGCCCTCGTAGATGGTGACGCCGACGCCGCGGAAGAAGTGGCCCAGGCGCGCACCCAGCGGGCCGCCACCGGAGACGGCGGCGTCGCACTGGCCGCCGAGGGCGACCCGCAGCTTGCTGTAGACCAGCTTGTCGAACAGCGTGTGCTTGAGCTTGAGCACCAGGCCGGCGCCGCCGTTGTCCAGGGCCTCGCTGTAGGCGATGGCGGTGGCCGCGGCGGCGTCGAAGATCTTGCCCTTGCCGCCGTCGTGCGCCTTCTGCTTGGCGCCGTTGAACACCTTCTCGAACACGCGCGGCACGGCGAGGATGAAGTTCGGGCGGTAGCTGCCGAACTGGTCGACCAGGGTGGTCCAGTCGGAGCTGTAGGTGACGATGACCTTGGCGTCGAAGGCGGCGAGGTTGACCGCGCGCGCGAAGACGTGCGCCATCGGCAGGAACATCAGGGTCTTGCGGCCCTCGATGATGTACTTGCGCAGCGCCAGGCGGTCGGACTTGGACTGCCCGTAGAGGTTGGCGTGGGTCAGCACGACGCCCTTGGGGCGGCCGGTGGTGCCCGAGGTGTAGATCAGGGTGGCGGGCGACTCCGCGCCGACCTGCTTGCGGCGCTCGTGCACCACGCTGTCGTCGAGGGACGCGCCGCGCTCGATCAGCTGGTCGACGGCGCCCTTGTCGATCTGCAGGGTCTCGCCCAGGTCGGGCAGCGAGCCGGCCTCGATCTCCTCGATGGTGGCGCGGTGCTTGTCGTTCTCGACGATGAGCAGCTTGGTGGCCGAGTCCGAGAGGATCCACTTGGCCTGCTCGGCGGCGGAGCTGTCGTAGATCGCGACGGTGCAGCCGCCGGCGGCCCAGATGGCGAAGTCGATCAGCGCCCACTCGTAGCGGGTGGCGGCCATGATGGCGACCCGGTCGCCGAGTTCGATGCCGGAGGCGATGATGCCCTTCGCGACGCCGGTGACGGCCTTCGCGAATTCCGCGGCGGTCACGTCGGTGTAGCCGCCGTTCCCGTTCGCCACGTTGAACAGGATCGCGTTCGGCGACTGTTCGGCGTGCCGGAAGACGTTGTCGGAATTGTTCGCGTCCGCCGGGATTGTGTAAGAAGCCGGAACTTCGAACTCGCGCATCAGTGCCCTTCCACGTGGTTTACTCGCCAGTAATCTACGACACCTGAGCGAGGGTCGTCATATCGACCACCGGAAACGCGTACGACACGCCGCGAAACCCCGGTGGGAAGCAAAACAGAATTCATCCTAGGTCGCGCGTTGACACAGGTTGAATCGCCTCTTTCAAGAAATCGGCGAGTTCCCGGACCGCGGCCGCGGCGGACGGCACGAAGGCCGCCTGCGCCTGCGCGACATGCCACAGCCCCCGGCTCTCGGTGAACCGGACATGCACGCCGGCCGCCCGCAGTGCGGTGGCCAACTCCACGCACTGGCTGTGCAGCAGCTCACTCACGTCGACCTGGACGTAGGTGGGCGGCAGGCCGTGCAGCTCGCCGCGCAGCGGCGCGTAGCCGGTGTCCTGGCCGTCGCCGTCGCCCAGGTAGGCGGCGGCGCAGGCGCGCGACCAGGCCCGGTTGATGACCAGATCGCGCTCCTGCGCGGCCACCTCGTTCGGGTCGCTCCAGGGCGCGATCAGGCCGAGCGCGGCCGGTGTCAGGCCGTGCCGGGCGATCAGGCGCTGGGCGGTGGCCAGGCTGAGCCCGCCGCCGGCCGAATCGCCCGCGATGGCGATCTGGTCGGCCCGGTGCCCGGCCCGCTCGACCAGTTCGAGGAACGCCGCGGTGGCGTCCTCGAGACCGGCCGGGAACGGATGCTCGGGCGCGAGCCGGTAGTCGAGCAGGTAGACCGGGCTGCCGGTGCCGTGCGCCAGCCGCGCGGCCAGCGAGCGGTGCGTGGTCAGCGAGCCGACCGCGTACCCGCCGCCGTGCAGATAGAGCACCGCGCCGGATCCGGAACCGCCTCGGGCGGTGAGCTTTTCGGCGGGCCGCCCGGCCAGCCGGAGCCGATGCACGAGGGTGTCGTCCGGCAGCCACTGCAGCGCCGCGCCCAGATCCATCAGCCTGCGCTGGAGCGGGAACGACAGCCGCGCGTTCAGCATGGCCGGAAACATCCGGCCCAGAACGGCTTTGGTGAGGGGCAGCGGAAGATTGATGTCGCGCATCGACTGACCTTAAGGCTGGAAGGACCGGTTCACCACGGCGGAAATCCGCTGGTAGCCGGAGGCGGTGATGCGCACGAACGCGTCGAGCAGCTTGGCTTCCCAGCCGATCAGCACGCGGCCGTGCTTCTTGCGCACGCCCTCGGTGATGGTCTGCGCGGCCATTTCCGGGGTGTGGATGGCCAGCTTCGCGTCGAACATGGCGGCGGCCTTCTTGCCGTCGATGCCCTCGGCGAAGGTGGAGTTGCGCGCGACCGCCGTCTTGATGCCGCCGGGGTGCACGCAGGTGACCTCGACCGGGTGCTTGCCGAGGATCATCTCCTGGCGCAGCGATTCGGTGAAGCCGCGGACCGCGAACTTCGCCGAGTTGTAGGCGCTCTGGCTGGGCACGGCGATCAGGCCGAACAGGCTGGAGATGTTGACGACGTGGCCGGCGCCGGACTCCATCAGCATCGGCAGGAACGCCTTGGTGCCGTTGACGACACCCCAGAAGTCGACGTCCATGATCCGTTCGATGTCCTTGAACTCGGACTTGATCACGTCGCCGTGGTAGGCGATGCCGGCGTTGTTGTAGATCTGGTGCACGACGCCGAAGTGCGCCTTGACGGCGTCGGCGTAGAGCAGCACCGCCTCGCGCTCGGCGACGTTGAGCCGGTCCGATTTCACCTGCGCGCCAAGGGCTTCACAGCGGCGCACGGTTTCGGCGAGGCCCTCGGTATCGATATCGGAGAGCGCCAGCTTCGCGCCGCGCCCGGCCAGGTTCTCCGCGAGTGCGCGTCCGATGCCGGAACCGGCGCCGGTGATCACACAGACTTTTCCTCGGAAGTAAGCATCGTTGCCCACTGTTATGCCACCACTTTCCGGTCGCCCGCGGACGACGTCGTTTCGTATGCGGATACGTCGAACTTCTTGGTAAGCCTACGGAATTCGAACGTGAAGTCGGGCCACAGCGTGGTGTTGTTTCCGTGCTTGTCGAGATACCAGCTGGCGCAGCCGCCGGTGTTCCACACACTCTTGGCCAGCTTCTGCTGCAGGCCGCGGTTGTATTCGTCCTGAGCGTCGCGCCGCACCTCGACGGTCCGCAGGCCGAGCCGGTCCACGGTGGACAGCGCGTCGGCGATGTAGTTGATCTGCGATTCGATCATGAACACCATGGAGGTGTGGCCCAGGCCGACGTTCGGGCCGAGCAGGAAGAACATGTTCGGGAAGTTCGCGATGGCCGAGCCCTTGTAGCCCTGCTGGCCGATCTCGTCGAACACCTCCGACAGGGTGCGCCCGTCCTTGCCCACGATGGTGTTGTAGGTGGGCGAATCGGTGACGTGGAACCCGGTCGCCACGATCAGGGCGTCGATCTCGCGCTCGGTGCCGTCCTTGGTGACGATCGAGTTGGCGCGGACCTCCTTGATCCCGTCGGTGATCACGTCGACATTGTCGCGGCTCAGCGCGGGGTAGTACTCGTTGGAGATCAGCATGCGCTTGCAGCCGATGCGGAAGTTCGGGGTGACCTTCTTGCGCAACTCCGGATCGCGGATCTCGAACTGCAGCTTGGCCTTGGCCAGCAGTTCGAAGCCCTGCATGATCGCGGGGATCTTGGCCAGGCCGACGACCTGGGTCTCGCGTGCGGCGTAGATGGCGGCGCGGGACAGGCGCTGCACGCCCGGGATGTGCTTGAACGCGAAGCGCTCGGCCGCCAGGTACGGGCGGTCCATGCGGGGCAGCAGCCACGGCGCGGTGCGCTGGTAGACATCGAGGTGCCCGACCTTGCTCGCGATCGCGGGCACGATCTGGATGGCGGAGGCGCCGGTGCCGATGATGGCGACGCGCTTGCCGCTCAGGTCGGCGTCGTGGTTCCAGCGGGCGGAGTGGAAGATCTCGCCTTCGAACTCGTTGATGCCCTTGATGTCCGGCAGCGCCGGCTCGCAGAGGGCGCCGACCGCGGAGACGACGGTGTCGGCGGTGAAGCTGCCCTGGCTGGATTCGATTTCCCAGCGCGAGAGGTCGCTGTTCCAGCGGACGCTGGTGACATCGCAGTCGAACTGGTGCTTGTCCAGCACGTTGTACTTCTCCGCCACGCCGCGGATGTACTGCTGGATCTCGCCCTGCTTGGAGAACGAGCGCGTCCAGTCCGGGTTGAGCGCGAAGGAGTACGAGTACAGGTGCGACGGCACATCGCAGGCCGCGCCCGGGTAGGTGTTGTCCCGCCAGGTGCCGCCGACATCGCTGCCGCGCTCCAGGACGAGATAGTCGTTGCGACCCTGCCGGCTCAGTCGGATGGCCAGCCCGAGACCCGCGAACCCACTGCCGATGATGATCGTCTTGGCGTGGCGGGAGGGGCGGTTGCCGACAGCTTTGTCTGTAACCTTGCGACTCATGTAACCGAGAGTACGGTCTTATTGAGCACCAGTCAACAGTATATTGAGCGGCGTTCAGTAAGGTGGGTTCGTGGGCAAAGCGAACGGAGAAACCAGGCGGGTGCGGCTCAGTCCGGACGAGCGCCGGCTGCAGCTGATCACCCTCGGGGTGAAGATGCTCGGGGAGCGGTCCCTGGAGGAGATCTCCGTCAGCGACATCGCCGAACGCGCGGGCATCTCGCGCGGACTGCTGTTCCACTACTTCCCGACCATGCAGGACTTCCAGCTCGCCGTCGTCGCGCACGCCAATATCGAACTGCTGCAACGGGTCCGGCCCGACACCTCGCTCGAGATCTTCGAGATGCTGCGGGATTCGATCGACCGCTACATCGATTACGTCAGCGAGAACCGGCAGTCCTATCTGGCCTTGCTGCGCGGCCCGGCCACCGCCAGCCCCGAGCTGATGCAGCTGGTCGACCAGACCCGCCTGACCATCGTCGACATGATCCTGTCCGAGATGCCGATCCTGGTGGAGCCCGGCGATCGCCCGCGGCTGGTGCTGGCCGTGCGCGGCTGGATCGCCTTCGTCGAGGAGATCACGCTCAGCTGGCTGCGGGCCGAGACCATCACCCGCGAGCAGCTGGTCGATCTGCTGGTCGAATCGCTGATGACGCTGGCACTAGCGCTCAACCCCGCGCTGGCCGCCGCCCTGCGCGGCTGAGAGTTCGCCGGGCCCGGCGTCCACGTCGGCGCAGATCGCGTCGAGTTCGGCCCGCAGGTGCGCGGCCAGCGTCGCCAGCGTCTCCGGCTCCCACAGCGCTGCCGCGTACCGGAATTCGGCGCGGATGCCCGCGGGCTTGCCGCCGGACTCGAGCCGCTCGCGCGCCTGGAGCAGGAGTTCGAATTCGGCACGCACCGGCGGGAGTTCGCGCAGGCCGAACTCCAGATCGCCGGTCCCGCCGGTGGTGGCGATGTCGCGGAAGAAGGTGGTGACGATCTGGGGCACGGCCGTCGCGCCCGGCGGGATCAGGCGTTCGTACGGGTAGTCGCGATGCTCGTAGCCCGCCACCACCCGGTCCCGGATCTGGCGGATCAGGTCCCGGTAGCGGGGCGCGGCGGTGCGGTCGGTGCGGATCAGCGCGATGTCGACGGCGCAGCCGAGCAGGGTGTCGAGTTCGGCGCTGTCGCGCCCGCTCATCGCGACCCCGACCACCAGATCGGGACCGGCGCCGTGCCGGGCGAGCGCCGTGACCAGGGCGGCGTGCAACACGGCATAGGTGGTCGCGCCGCAGCGGCGCGCGGTCGCGAGCAGACGCGCGTGCGCGGCGGGGTCGATGTCGAAGGCAAGTACCGCGGCGGGGCTGGGGCCGGTGCGCGGATTGTCCACCGGCAGCGGTGGTTCCGGGTCGAGGCCGGCCAGCTCGGTGCGCCAGTAGCGGGCCTGCTCGGCGAAGCGGGTGCCGGGATCGTCGCTGCCGCCGCGCGGGCGCAGGGCGTAATCGGCGTACTGGTACGCGGCCGTGGGCCAGTGCGGCTGCCGTCCCGCCGCGCGGGCGAGGTAGGCGTATTGCAGTTCGCCGAGCAGGGTGTAGAGCGACTCGGCGTCACCCGCGCAATGATGGACAACGGCGAGCAGCACATGGTGGTCCGCGCTGATTCGGAAAAGCCGCACCCGCCAGGGTGTTTCGGTCATGAGCCGGAAGCCGCGCGCCGCCTCGGCGGCCAGCGATCGGTCCAGATCGGCGAGTCGCACCGGGATTTCGCGATAGTCGACCGCCTCCGGCCCGAACTCCAGGATCCGCTGCACCGGACCGGTCGGACCGAAAGGCAGGACGGTGCGCAGGATTTCGTGCCTGCGCACCACGTCGTCCACCGCCGCGCGCACCGCCTCGGTGTCGAGCGGTCCGCGCAGGTCGAAGGCGGCGGGCATGAGGTAGTCGCCCGCACCCTCGCTCAGGTAGTTCACGGTCCAGAACCGGTGCTGGACCGGGCTGAGCGGGATCGGGTCCGGCCGCCGCGCCGGACGGGCGGCGGTGCGGGGCGCGGGTGTGCCGGCGCGCTCGGCGAGCAGCCGTTCCAGGGCGGCGACCGTCGGCGCGTCGAGCAGGTCGCGCAGGGTCACCGTGCGGCCCAGCGCACGGCTCGCGGCCGCCGCCAACCGGATCGCGGCCAGCGAGTTGCCGCCGACCTGGAAGAAATCGTCGTCGAGGCCGACCCGGGGCACGCCGACCGCGTCGGCGAACAGCCCGGCCAGCACCTGCTGGCGCGGTGTGCGCGGCGGCCGGAGCGCGGCTGCCGGGGGCAGCGTCAGCGCCTTGCGATCGACCTTGCCGTTGACGGTGAGCGGCAGGGCGGGAATCTGGACCAGGACGGCGGGCACCAGGTAGGCGGGCAGCAGCGTGCCCAGGCGTGCGCGCAGCGCGGCGGTATCGATCGGCCGGTCCGCGACCAGGTGGGCGATCAGCGTCTTGCCCGTGGTCATCCGGTGCGCGGTCACCACCGCGGCGGTGACGCCGGGCTGGGCGCGCAGCACGTGCTCGATCTCGCCCGGCTCGACCCGGATTCCGTTCACCTTGACCTGCCGGTCGCCCCGCCCGAGGAAGCGCAGCTCGCCGTCGGCGCCCCAGCTGCCGTAGTCGCCGGTGCGGTACATGCGGGAACCGGGCGCGCCGAACGGATTCGCGGCGAACCAGCCCGCGGTGCGCCCCGGCCGGCCGAGGTAGCCCTGGGCCAGACCCGCTCCGGTCAGCCAGATTTCACCCGACAGCCCGGGCGGCACCGGCCGCAGCAGGGCGTCCAGGACTAGCACCGCCGTGTGATCGACGGGCCGTCCGACCGGGAATGCCTCGTCGCCGATCGGCCCGGTCGCGAGGGTGTGCGCGGTGGCGTAGGCGGTGGCCTCGACCGGCCCGTAGATATTGACGATCTCGAGCTCGGGCGCCACCGCCCGCATCGCGCGCACCGTGCCCGGCGCCAGCACGTCGCCGGCGCTGGAGAGGGTGCGCAGCGCGCCCAGGCTGTCCGGGATGTCCTCGACCAGCACCTGGAACAGCCCGGCCGGGCACAGCATCGCGGTGACCGCGCCCGCGCGCAGGACGTGCCGGAAATCCTCCGCGCCGAGCCGGGCGGGGGTGGCCAGCACCGCGGTGTGGCCCTGCAGCAGCGGCATCCACAGCTCCCACACCACCATGTCCCAGGCGTAGGGCGAATGCATGAGCATGCGCCGGTATTGCGGGCCCGCGGCGATCCGGTCGCGCGCGCGGGTGACGATCGCGCGGTGCGTGACCTGCACGCCCTTGGGCTCGCCGGTCGAGCCGGAGGTGAACATCAGCCAGGCGACCGCCTCGGCCGGGACGGCGGGCTCGGTGCTCGCCCGGCCGGGGCGGGCGGCGCGCACCACGGCGAGATCGTCGAGCAGCACCGTGGTTCCGGTGTGCCGCAGCATCCAGGCCACGCGTTCGGGCGGATCCTGTTCGTGCAGCGCGACGCACACCGCGCCGAGCCGCATGAGCGCGAGCAGCGCGACGACGAGTTCGGGGGAGCGGGGTAGTCGCACCGCGACCGGCGTGCCCAGGCGGACGTCGTGCGCTTCGGCCAGATGGCGGGCGAAAGCGGCGGCGCGCGTGTCGAGTTCGCGGTAGGTGAGCTGCTCGCCCTCGTACCAGAGCGCGGCTCGGTCCGGGTGCTCGCGGGCGATCTCGGCGAACGCCTGGGCCACACTGCGATTCGTCGATCCGGTCGGGTCCTCGTAGGGTGCCGGGGTGCGGGGAACCGGTGGGGCCGCGCCGCGATCCACGTCCCCGCTCGGATCCGCGTACAGCGCCGCGACTTCGGGAGCCGGTACCGCGGTGAGCCGGGCGATGAGCGTCGCGTCCGACGCGGCGGCCACCTCGTGCAGGGTGGCCAGGAGCCGGGCGTGCGACACCGCGAGCGAATCGGGCGCGCACCGGTCGGCCGTGGTGTCGAAGTCGATGCGCGGTGTATCCCCGCCGGTGTAGACGCCGATGCCGAAAGCCTCGGTGCCGCCGGTGGATATCGGCGTCAGCGTGGCGGGCACCGGACCGAAGCTCAGTTCCGGGATCGGCAGGATATTCAGCATCGGCCCGGTGCCGCGGTGATCGCCGCCGGGCACGATGCCGTCGGCGAGCAGGTCGAACCGGCGATAGTGCTGATGGCGCAGCAGTTTCCGGAACTCCGACTGCGCCTGCCGGGCCAGCGATCCGAGGGTGCCGCCGGGGTCGACGGTCATGCGCAGGCCCACGACATTGGACGTCATGCCGAGTGCTCGCCAGGAACGCTTGGCGGGCACGGAGACGCCGAGCACCACGGTGCGCGCGCCGGAATCGGCGTGCAGCAGCACGGCGACGGCGGCGGCCAGCAGGCCCGGCCAGTCGACCCCGAAAGTCGTTGCCGTGCGCTGGAACCGCGCCCACAGTTCAGGGGCGGGCCGGCCGCTGTGCCGGATCGGTTCCGCCGCGCCCTGGGGCACGGGCGGATGGGCGAACATCGGGGCCTCGGGCAACCCGGCCAGCCGCTCGGTCCAGAACGCGCGGTCGTCGGTGAACCGGCGCGACGCGCGATAACGCAGATCCGCGTCGACGAAGTCGTCCAGGGTGTCGAGGGGCTCCCGCGGCGCGGACCGGCCCGCGAGCAGGTCGGTGTAGACCCCGGCGACGGCGCGGATCAATGCCAGCGAGGTGCCGCCGTCGAAGATCAGATGGTGTGCCTTGATGCCCCACAGGAAGCCGGCGTCGCCGAGATCGAGCAGATAGTGGTCGAACAGCGGCGCGACCGTCAGATCGTAGGGCCGGGCGAACTCGGGTTCCAGGTAGCCGACGGCCTCCCCGTACGGATCGGCGGCGGTGCTGAAATCGGCGCGGTGCAGCGGGAATTCGGTGCCGGCCTCGAGGACCTGGCGGGGTTCGGGTCCCGAATGATCCAGCCGGACCCGCAGCGTCTCGCTGCGCCCGACGACATTGCGCAGCGCCCGCTCGAACAGCGCGGTATCGAGGCGGCCGTGCAGCCGCACGTGGCCGCTGATCAGGTAGCGCCGATCCGTGCCGTACGCGGTGGTGTACGCCCAGATCTCCTGCTGGGCGACGGTGAGCGGCCGGCCGTGGTGATCCATCAGAGTCCGTTCCGGTGCGAGAGGGCGTCGAGCAGCCCGGTGAGGTGAGCGAGCAGGCGGGCGAGGCGGTCGTCGTCGAGCAGGTCGCGGTGCCAGTTCAGGGCGATGCGCAACTCCGTGCCCGGCCAGACCGTCGCGGTCAGCGGGAACAGCGTGATCTCGCGCGATTCCAGACCGGTGAGCGTCAGCTCGCCGAGGGTGAACGGCATCGCCGCGCCGTCGACGGGGTAGGACTCGAAAACCAGCAGGGTGTCGAAGAATTCGCGGATCGGCAGCCCGGCCGCCGCCTCGATCTCGGCCAGGCCGAGGTGATGGTGTTCGACCAGCGCCGATTGCGCGGCCTGGATCGTGCGCAACCGCTCGCCGAGATCGGCGTCCGGCTCCGTGCGTACGCGCACGGGCACGGTGTTGATGAACGAGCCCACCATCGTGTCGATGCCCGGCAGTGCGGGCGGGCGGCCCGAAACCACTGTGCCGAACAGGATGTCGTTGCGACCGGTCAGCTCGCCGAGCACCTCGGCCCAGACGAACTGGAAGACGGTGTTGAGCGTGACGCCGGCCTCGGCCGCCAGGCGCGAGAGCTCGTGCGTCCGGTCCGCGGACAGGGCGAGGACGTGCTCGGCGGCCGTGTGGACGGGGTCGCCGGGTGCGCGGTCGGCCACCCGGGTGGGGCCGTCGAGATCGTGCAGCGCCGCGTGCCAGGCCGATCGGGCCGGGCTGTTGCCGGATCGGCTCCGGTCCGGGTCGTGTTCTCCGGCGACGCCGGGGTTCGGGAAGTCCTCGGAGCCGGTCCGCGCCGGTCCGTATCCGTGGTCGGCGCGCCAGCGCAGGAAATCGCCGAAGCCGTCGTCGATGTCGGTGTGCTCGGGCGTTCCGGTGGCGTACACCGCCAGCAGCTCGCGCAGCAGAATGGGGGCGGACCAGCCGTCGAGCAGCAGCCGGTGGTTGGTCAGCGCCAGCGTCCAGGACTCGTCCCCGGTGCGGGCCAGCAGGAACCGGATCAGCGGCGGCGCGGCGAGATCGAAGGGCCGGAACTGTTCCTCGGCGAGCAGTTCCGCGAGGTCGCCGGGGCGCGTGCGCAGATCCTCTTCCCGGACCGAGATGGGTGCGGCCGCGACGATCAGCTGGTACCAGCGATCGTCCGGTCCGCCGCGCTCGAAGGCCGCGCGCAGGGTGGCGTGCCGGTCGACGAGATACTGCGCGGCCGTGCGCAACCGGGAGCGATCGGGAGTTCCGGTGCAGGTGAGCAGTACCTGGAGGGTGTGTACCTCGGGGGCCGCGCGCGGGGCGAGGTCGGCGAACTTCTCCTGGATCGGCGTCAGCGGCCAGAGGTGGTGCAGGCCGGGATAGCGGGCGCTCCAGGCATCGATGTCGGACTGTCGCACGGGCACGGTGAAATCCGAGGGCGTGCGCCCGCCCGCGGCCGGATCCGCCGCGTGCCGCGCGAGCGCCGCCAGGGCGGCCAGCCACAGATCGGCGAGTTCGCGGACCTGATCGTGCGTGAGAAGCGTTCGGGGAAAAGTGAATCCGGCGGCGAGCTTGCCGTCGGCGACCAGGGCGTCGATGGCGATCGCCGCGCCGGCGGGCAGGCCCGAATCATGCGGCGGGGTCTCGGCGGAATCCAGTGTGACCGGCAACCACGGTCCGCCGGTGACCTCCGAGATCGCCCCGAGGTAGGTGAACGCCAGCTGGATGTTCTCCGCGGGCAGCAGTGCGGCGGTCTCCGGATCGAGATAGCGCAGCAGGCCGTAGCCGATTCCCGACCCCGGGACCGAAAGCAGCTGCTCTTTGACGATTTTCACGGCGGAGGCGAGGTCCGCGCTGCCGCTGAGCGCGGCCTCCGTTGCCAGCCCGGTGAGGTCGAGCCGAGCCGGGAACGCGGCGGTGAACCAGCCGACGGTGTGCGACAGGTCCGCGCCCGGCACCAGTTCGGGCTCGCGGCCATGCCCTTCCAGCCGCACCGTGACGGCCGCCTCGTCCAGGCCCCGCCGACGCCGCCACTCCGCGATGGCCAAGGCCACGGCGGTGAGCAGCACGGTGTTGGCGTCGGTGTGGTACCGCGCGGGCAGGGTGGTCAGCACGGCCGTCGTCGCAGCGGCGTCGAGAACCACCGGAATCCGCTCGAGCGTGGCGGCCGTATCGACCCGCGGATCGAGGGCACGATCGGTGAACAGCGCGGTGCCGCCGAGCAATTCGCGCCACCGGTCGATCTCCGCGAGCCGGGCCGGGCTCTGCGCCTGTGCCCCCAGGCTGTGCGCCCACCGGCGCATCGAGGTGCCCCCGCCGGGCAACCGCGGCACCGCACCGGCGCGCACCTGGGTCCAGGCCGCGAGCAGGTCCGGGATCAGGATGCGCCAGGAGACGCCGTCGATGGACAGGTGATGCACGACGACGATGAGCTGATCGTCCCGCGTGAGCCAGACGAACTGCAGGACAACCCCGTTGGCCGGATCGAGGCGACCGAGAGCCGTCTCGGTCGCCGCGGCGACCGAGACGTGCCACTCGACGCGGGTGAGCACCCGGTCGAGATCGATGGTGGTCACCGGGTCGGCGAACAGGCGCGGGCGGCCGCTGGCGTCGCGGTACAGGCGGGCGCGCAGCATGTCGTGACGGTGCACGACCGCGTGCAATACCGTGCGCAACTGCGTCTCGGTAATGCCCTGCGGCAGTGCCAGAACCAGGTGCTGGGCGTAGCGGTCGATACTCGCGCCGCCGGATTCGGCGTGCTCCAGCAGCGCGAGCACGGCCGGGGTCGGCGGAAGTTCGCCGACGCCGCCGCCGGGCAGTTCGGCCGGCGGCCGTGCGCTTTCCTCGCCGGTGCCCGCGACCGCGGCCAAGCCCGCGACGGTGCGTTCCTCGAAGACCTGCTGCGCTGTGACGCCGATGCCGCGGGCCCGCGCGCGGGACACGAGCAGGATCGACATCACGCTGTCGCCGCCGAGCGCGAAGAAGGACTCGTCGATGCCGACCCGATCGCGGCCCAGAACCTGTGCGAAGACCTCGGCGAGCGTCCGTTCCACCGCGGTGCGCGGTGCGCGGAACGGGGTTTCGCGCGCGGCGGGGGCGGGCAGGGCGGCGCGGTCGAGTTTGCCCGCCGGATTGCGGGGGAAAGACTCGAGCAGCAGGATCTCGTCGGGCACCATCGCGGTGGGTAGCGTTCGGGAAAGCTGTTCGCGCAGCGTTGTTTCCGTGCAATCGGCCCCCGCGACCGGCAATACGTAGCCGATCAGCCTGCCCTCGGGCCGCAACACGGCCGCGGCCTGGGCGACCGGTGCGCAGGCCGCCAGCGCGGCCTCGATCTCACCGAGTTCGATGCGGACGCCGTGGCGTTTCACCTGGAGATCGGCGCGGCCCTGATAGTCCAGCAGCCCGGTGCCGCTGTTCCAGCGCACGATGTCGCCGGTGCGGTACAGGCGCGCACCCGGAGCGAAGGGGTGCGCGACGAAACGTTCGGCGGTGCGAGCGGGATCGCCGAAGTAGCCGCGCGCCAGCTGGATTCCGGCGAGATACAGCTCGCCGGGGGTGTCGTCGGGCACCGGGCGCAGGCAGGCGTCCAGCACGTAGGCGCCGGTGTTCCAGCCGGGCGCGCCGATCGGTACGGCACCGGAATCCGCTGTACTGACCGCGTATTCGGTGACCGCCCCGGTCGCCTCGGTCGGACCGTAGAGGTTGTGCAGCCGGGCCGGAGCCGCCGCCGCGAAGCGGCGTGCCAGCGCGGGGGTGAGCGTCTCGCCGATCAGCAGCACCCGGCGCACCGAGGCCGGGAAGTCCGGGGCGAGTTCGAGCTGGCTGGTCAGCGTCGAGGGCACGAACTGCACCGTGGTCACGGCGTGCGCGGCCAGCAGCCGCGTGACGGCGGCGGGGTCGTGGTCGGCGGCGGGCGGCGCGATGGCCAGCCGCGCACCGGCGTGCAACGGCCACAGCAGTTCCCAGATCGCCACGTCGAAGGTGACCGGAGTCTTCTGCAGCACCGTGTCGGTGGCGTCGAGACCGAGGTGCGCGGTCATCCAGCGCAGGTGGTTCACCACGGCGGCGTGCGGGACGGCCACACCTTTCGGCAGGCCGGTGGAGCCGGAGGTGAACATCAGATAGGCGAGGTGCTCCGGACGCGGCGGCACGGGCGTCGCGGGCCCGGCCGCCGCCGGCGGCAGGTCCTCGAGGTGCCAGATCGGAGTCGTCCGGCTGGTGAAACCCGCCTCGCGCGTGGACAGTACGAGCAGCGGCGCGGCGATCGCCAGCACGCGCTCGAGGCGCTCGGCCGGATGGGCCGGGTCCAGCGGCAGGAACGCACCGCCCGCCCGCAGCACCGCGTGCACCGCGACGATGGCCTCGATCGAGCGCGGCACTGCCACACCGACCACGGTGTCGGGGCGCACTCCGCGCCGGATCAGCCAGTGCGCGAGCCGATCCACGCGCGCGGCCAGCTCACCATAGCTGACCGTCGTTTCGCCGTAGGCCAGCGCCGTGGCCCGGGGTGCTCGGCGCACTGCGGCGTCGAAGCCGGACAGCGTGGTCGCGGTGGATTCCTGTTCGCGCACCGTGCCGTCGCGGTGTGCCTGGTAGGCGAGTTCGGCGTCGGTGGCCAGATCGACGCGGCTCACCGGCCGGTCCGGTGCCGCGACCAGCCGCTCGAAAAAGGCGTTGAAGGCAGGCAATTCGGCGTCGGGCAGGTCGAGCTGCCATCCGTCGGCGTCCTGCGTGGCGACGGGTGCCCCGGCGGGCGGGGCGGTAGGACGCGCCTGCCGCAGCAGCGCGCCGACCTGGACGCACACGGAGCGGAAGTCCTGATACGGGTGCACCGGGACCCGCACTCCGGTCCTGCTCGCCCCGATCCGCAGCCCCACCACGACCTCCGGTGCAGCCGTGCGCCGCCAGGTGTACACGGCCAGCCCCGCCAGCACCACCGCCGCCGCCCCACCCCCGCTGCGCCGGGCCAGCCGGCCCAGCCCGGCGGTGGGCGCGAGCGCGGCCGCCTCACGAGTACTCATGAAAACCCCTGCCTGTCTTGCGTCCCAGATGTCCGGCCGCCACCAGTTCCGCCAGCGCGCGCGGCACCCGGTAGCGTCCGTCGCCGGTCGTCGATCGCAGCACCGCCAGGGTGTCGGCGACGTTGTCCAGGCCGATCAGGTCGGCGGTGCGCAGCGGGCCCATCCGGTGGCCGAGGCAGCCCTCGAACAGCTCGTCGATGGTCGCGGCGTCGGTGCCGGACTCGGTGATCTCGGCCGCCTCGGCGATGCCGAGCATCAGGACGCGATTGATGACGAATCCGGGGCCGTCCCCGACCACGATGCCCTTCTTGCCGATCGCGTCGAGCAGGCCCAGCGCCCGGTTCAGCGTGTCGGGGGAGGTCTGGGCCGAGGTGACGACCTCCACGGTCTCGGTCAGCGGCGCCGGATTCATGAAGTGCAGCCCCAGGATCCGGTCCGGCCGGCCGGTGACGGCGGCGAGATCGGCGATCGGGATGGCGGAGGTGCCCGAGGCGAAGACCGCCTCGGCCGGGCAGACCCGATCCAGCTCGGTGAACAGGCCGCGCTTGAGACCGATGCGTTCGGTGACGGATTCGATGACGAAGCTGCTCGTGCCGAGGTCGCCCAGCCGATCGGACCACTGCACGCGGGCCATGATCGCCGGGAGGTCGGCCGCGAGCGGGCCGCGGCCGAGCAGCACGCTCAGCCGCAGCGCCGCCTTCAGGTCGCGGCGGGCGCGTTCCGCGGCGGCGGCGTCGGTGTCCACCACGGTTACCGGTATTCCGGCCTGGGCCAGGCATTGCGCGATGCCCGCGCCCATCACGCCGGCGCCCAGAACGCCGACCCGTTGTTCGCCGGTCATGGGTGTACCTCCGGTGTGTAGTCGAGATCCGCGCGCACACTGTCGAAGACGCGTGTGTCCGGGTCGGACAGCGCGGCGGTGAGCAGGCGCGCCAGATCGTCGAGCAGGTCCTCGGCCGAGGCGCGGTCGAAGAGCTCGGTCGCGTAGCTCAGGTGCAGGGCCGGCGGATCCGGCGTCCACGTGAGTTCGAGTTCCGCCGTGGGGGATTCGGTGCCCTGAAAGCGGACCGGTGACGCGCCGGTCGCGCCGATCACCGGCCGGTGCTCGCGCAGCGCGCGCCAGGTGGTGTCCGGGGTCAGCTCGACCGTGCCGTAGCGCGGCTGTCCCGCAGCCGAATCCGGGAGCCGGACCGAGAGCCGATGCTGACCGGAATACCAGCTCAGGAGCACCGCGTAGGCATCGAAGACGGCCGTCTCGACGGCAGCGGACTCGATCGGCCGGGACACCCGGTCGTGGTGGTAGGTGGTGTGACCCGAGCGCGGGCGGTCGGCGGGAATCAGCAGCGCGGGCTCGGCGTCGGTGCCCGTGATCAGGGCCGCCACCGTCGGGGGTGCGGGTGCGGCCATCGCGGTGAGGATCTCCAGGAATTGCCCGGCGATCTCGGCGACCGTGCGCCGGGTGAACAGCTCAGTGCTGAACTCGACGCACGCGCTGATGTCGCGGGGCACCTCGTCGGTGTACTCGAATGTCACCAGCGTGAGATCGAACTTCGCTGTCCCGGTAGGCAATCCGCCGAACTCGTTGCCCGCGGAGTGTTCCAGGTCGAACAGCTCGGCGCCCGCCTGGTCGACGCGTTCGGCGCGTGGGGTGACCTGATGGATGTAGAGCACGTCGAACAGCGGCGTCCGGGACAGATCCCGTTGCCCGGCCAGCGCGTGCACCACCCGGTCGAACGGAATCTCCTGGTGCTCCAGCGCGCCGAGGACGCTGGAGCGCACCCGGGCCAGCAGCTCGGGCAGCACCCGTTCCGCGGTGAAGTCGGTGCGCAGCGCGACCGTGCTGTTGAAATAGCCGATCAGGTCCTGGAATTCGCGGCGGCCGCGGCCCGTGGTCGGCGTGCCGACGACGATGTCGCGCTGCCCGCTGCGGCGCGCCAGGGTCAGATAGAAGGCGGCGAGCAGCACCACGAACAGCGAGACCGATTCGCGCCGCCCGAGTTCGCGCAACGCGGTGATCAGCTCGGCGGGAATCGTGAACGGATGCAGATCGCCGACGTAGGTCTTGCGGGGCGGCCGGGGGAAGTCGGTCGGCAGCGCCAGCACGGGTGCGTCGGTCAATTCCCGGCGCCAGTACTCGAGTTCGTGGTCCAGAGCCGAACTCCGCAGCAGCTCGCGATGCCAGGCGGCGTAGTCGCGGTAGCGGATCGGCAGCGGGGCGAGCCGATGCGGGCGACCCTGCTCGCGCGCCGCGTACAGCTCCGGCAGTTCGCGGGCCAGGATCATGGGGGTCGCGCCGTCGGTGACCGCGTGATGGCAGACCAGTTGCAGCACATGGGCATCCGGCGCGATCGTCACGACCAGCACGCGCAGCAGGGGCTCCGCCCCGAGGTCGAACGGCCGCTGCGCGGCGGCCTGCACCAGCGCCCGGGCGGCGGCGGTGGGATCGGGCTCGGCCGAGACGTCCAGCACGCGGAAGTAGGCCGTGAGCCGGTCGCGAATCCGCAGCACCGGCGCGCCGTCCACCTCGGCGAAGTTGTAGCGCAGCGGCTCGTGCCGCTCGACCAGGTCGTCGAAGGTGCCGCGCAGCAGGCCGACCTCGATCGGGCCGCGCAGCAACTGGACGACCGGGTAGTTGTACAGGGTGGTGCCCGGCTCGAGCTGGTGATGGAACCACATCCGCTCCTGACCCGAGGACATCACCGGCTCCTCGTGCGCCACCAGCGCCGGAATCGGCGCACGGCGCACGCTCGGCGTCGCGCCGGTGGTCAGCAGCTCGGCGAAATCGGCCAGGCGGGGCCGCTCGTAGAGCTCGAGCAGTTTCGGGCGGAAGCCGAACGCCTCCTCGACGCGGTCGACCAGCTGGACGGCGATGAGCGAATTGCCGCCCAGGGCGAAGTAATCGGCGTCCAGGTCCGGTTCCGTTCCCAGCAGTTCGGCCAGCGTTTCGCGCAGCCACCGGTGCGGATCGGCGATGTCGCGAACCGCTCGGGCGGCCGGGGCCGGCAGGGCGCCGCGCGGCAGGTCCACCCAGCACCGCTCGGGCCGCATCGGGTGCCCGGGCAGACGCACCCGGTGGGCGTCCGCCACCAGCGGCCGCCAGTCCAGGTCGACGCCGTGCTCGTACAACCGGCCGAGCAGATCCCGCGGACCCGCGCCGAGGAGCAGGTCCGCGTCGGGGACGGCCTCGGCGATCAGGGCGCCGAGCCGCCCGTGCGGGCACGGTTCGACGAAGACGACCGGGCCCTCGGCGCGCAGCGCGCGCACGGCGGCGAGCAGCCGGTCGGTGTCGACCGTCGCTGGGGCCGCGGTCAATTCCGCGGCCGCGACCGGATCCCGGGAGCCGAGCAGATAGCGCGAGAGGTAGCGCGAGGAGCCGGCGCTGAGCAGCGCGGCGAATTCGACGCCGCAGGCGCGCAGCCGATCGTGCAGGGCCAGCTGCGCGGCCAGCACCCGCGCGGTGTCGCCGGTCGCCGGAAGGTGCGGCGGCAGTGCGGCCTCCGGCTCGGGGCCCGCAGGGACGGCGTCGGGGGACAGGAGCAGGACCACCCGGGGTCGCCGCGGCTCGATGCGATCGGCGACGGCCGCCTTGTCCAGCAGCTCGGCCAGTTCTGCGGTGCCGGAGGCGGTGACGGCGATCCGGTGCGGATAGTGCGTGCGCCCCAGCGCCAGGGTGGCGGCGATCTCGTCCACCGAGGCGGCGGTGTCGCGCACCGCCGCGGCCAGTTGGGTGCACAGTTCGGTGAGGGCCTGCGGGCTCCGAGCCGAGACCGCGACGAGTCGCGGCTGGGCCGAGTCGGTCCGGGGTGTGGGCGCGGGGGGCTGGGTCACCACGCAGTGCGCGACACTGCCGCCCAGGCTGAAGGAACTGACACCCGCCACTCGCGTCGGTGCGGCCCACTCCCGCCCGGTGGTGAGCACCTCGAGGCCCGCGCCGTGCAGATCGAATCCGCCTGTCGCGCTGGTGAAATGCAGCGACGGGTACTGTTCGCCCGCGGACACGCTCAATACCGCCTTGACCAGGCCCGCGATCGCGGAGGCGTGATCGAGGTGGCCGATATTGGTTTTCACCGAACCGATCGGCAGCGGCCGCTCCCGTTCCGCGCCGAAGACGGTGCGGAGGCCCTCCAGCTCCACGGCGTCGCCGAGCCGGGTGCCCGAACCGTGCGTCTCCAGGTATCCGGCGGTGTGCGGATCGAGTCCGGCAGCCGCCCAGGCTTTTTCGATGACCCGGGCCTGGCCGGTGGCGCTCGGCGTGCTGATGGTGGCGGCGGCGTCCCCGTTGTGCCGGGTGGCGCTGCCGCGCAGCACGGCGTGGATCGGCGCGCGATCGGCCTGGGCCCGGGCCACGGTGGTCAGCAGCAGGACCGCGCCGCCCTCGCCGTTCACGGTGCCGTCGGCGGCGGCGTCGAACGCGCGGCAGACGCCGGTGGGCGACATGATCTCGCTGAAACCGCCGCCGCCCCAGGACGGCGTGCCGTGCACGCGAACCGCCACGGCTCCCGCCAGCGCGTAATCGGCGTCGCCGGAGGACAATTCGCGGCACGCCTGGTGCACGGCGACCAGCGCGCTGTTGCAGCCGCTGTCCACGCCGAAGCAGGCGCCGGTGAAACCGAACCGGTGTGCGATCCGCGCGGGTCCGGCGAACGCGGCGTTACCGAGCAGGCTCAGCGGGCCCGGCTCCACCGCGATCGAGTGATAGCTGGACTGCGCCGCGGTCAGCGCGACCGCGGTCACCGCCTGCGCCAGGGTCTGTCGCGAGTATCCGGCGTCCTCGAGCGCGCGCTGCGCCAGCAGCAGGGCCAGCCGCTGCTGCGGATCCATCAGCTCCGCCTCCCGGCGCGACAGGTCGAAGAACCGGTAGTCGAACTGCTCGATATCGCTGAGATGTCCCATCGGCAGGTAGGTCACGGCCGGATCCAGTCCGGTGGCCGCGATCCGGCCCGGCGGCATCGGCCCGACCGAATCCCGTCCCGCCGCCAGATTGCGGCGGAACTCGGCCAGGTCGGCGGCCTGCGGGAAACGCGCGCCGATCCCGACGACGGCGATATCGGTGGGCCGGGCGTCCAGCTCGGGCACAATCTGCTCCTGTTTCGTGCGGGGAACGGGCCGGGTCACAGCTCGAACGCCTGCGTCGAGTTCGCCGCCCCGGCAGCGGGTTCGGCGGCGAGCGCTTCCTCCAGCGCCTCGGCTTGGGCGGCGAGAGTGTGCAGGTCGAAGAGTTGTCCGACGCGCAGCGCGCCGGGCCAGCGCTGCTCCAGCCGCAGGTGCAGGTGGACGACGCTGTGCGAATTGCCGCCGACCTCGAAGAAGGAATCCGCGCGGTCGAAGTCGTCGTGTTCGAGCGCGGCGGACCAGAGCGCGCCGAGTTCGAGTTCCCGCGCGGTCCAGCCGTCGCGGGCCGGGCTCGGCAGGGCCGGACCGTCCGCGGCGGCGCGCAGCGCGGCCTCGTCGAGTTTGCCCGCGGCGGCGATCGGGAGGGTGCCGATCCGGACGAAGCGTGCGGGAATCTCCATGGCCGCCAGATGCTCCGCGCAATGCCGGGCCAGAGCGCGCCGGGTCGGTGGCGCGCCGGGTGCCACGGGGACGATGTAGGCCACCAATTGGCTTGGCTGGTCCGCGGTTTCGATCATCAGGGCGACCGCGTGCGCGACCTCCGGATGGCTTTCCAGGACCGCCTCCACCGCGGGGAGCTCGACCCGCGCGCCCCGGATCTGGACCTGGCCGTCGCGGCGTCCCAGGAATTCGAGATCGCCGGAATCGTTGCGCCGTGCCAGATCTCCGGTGCGGTACATGCGCGCCCCCGGCTCGCCGGCGGCGGGATCGGCGACGAACCTGGTCGCGGTGCGGCCGGGATCGCCCGCATAGCCCTGGGCGATCTGGTCGCCGCCCAGGTACAGCTCACCGTCTCGGCCGGGACGCAGATCCGGCCCGAGCACCAGCGCGGAGTTGCCCGGCATCGCGGTGCCGATAGGGACGATCTCGGGGGCCGCGCCCGCCTCGACCGTGTGCCACACGCAGGTGACGGTCGCCTCGGTGGGCCCGTACTCGTTGAGCAGCAGGGTATTCGGCAACCGCTCGTGATGGCGGACCGCCAGCGCGGTGGGCACCTGTTCGCCCGCGAGCGCGACGACGCTCGGCGTGATCAGCGCGTCGAGCAGCAGCCGGTAGTAGGAGGGGGTCGCGATCAGATGGCTGACCCGCGTCCGCTCGGCGAGCGCCGCGACGGCGGCCGCGTCCGGCAGTTCGCGGTGCGTCGGCACGACCACGGTGCCGCCGACGGTGAGAGCCCACGGCGCGAACAGCATCGAGGCGTCGGCGGTGAGCGGGCAGGTCGACAGCGTGACCAATTCCCCGTCGGTGTAGGGGTAGTTGCGCCCGGCGATCATCGCGGCCAGATTGGCCCGGCTGACCACGACGGCCTTGGGCGTGCCGGTCGACCCTGAGGTGGTGATCACATAGGCGGGTGCGCTGGACGGCGGAGGCCATGCTCCGGACACGGGAGCCGGAACCGGGCGGACGGCGTCTCGCGCGGTGGAGTCGCCCGCCGGTGTTGCGGGCACCGGCGCGGAATGGTCTCGCCGAGCCGGTTCGACGGCGCGGTCTCCGGCAACAGGATCGCTGGTCGGCTCCTCGTGCTGGACGACGTCGCCGGGGCCGCCGTGCGGAGCCGAGGCCGCCCGGGGGAGACGCGAGACCGTCAGGCCGCTGCGCGTGGTCGCGGCATCGTGGACATCGCAGCTCGCCCGCGGGAGCCACGCGGGCGGTTCCGAGGCATCGTAAACGACTGCCGTGCAGTGTATCTGGTCGAGCAGCCGCTGAACCTGTGCTTCCGTCCGGCCGGGGTCGACCAGCCACCAGGCCGCACCCGCCCGCAAGGCCGCGAGCATCGCGACCAGGGTGTCGGCTCCCTGCGACAACTGGCACAGCACGACGTCGCCGGGCCGAACGCCCGCGCCGACCAGGCGGGCCGCGAGTTCGGCTGTGCCGGAGTCGAGCTCGCGATAGCTCAGCCGCCGATCTCCCGAGACCAACGCCGTCCGCTCGGGCACCCGAGCGGCCTGACGCAGCAGCCCGGACACCAGATCACCCGGCGGGAGCGGTGCGTCGGGCGCGCGCATCAGCACGTGGCCGGTGTTCGGCACGGCGGTGCTCCCGTCGTGCGCCAGCAGCTTCCGTTCGCCCCGCTGCTCCAGCATCGCGAAACCGGCGAACCGCAGCGTCACCAGCATCACCCGGTTCGCCGGTGTCGCAACGAATTCCGCGACCGCTCGCTGACCCCGTGCCCGTGCCCGATCGATCAGATGCGCCAGCAGCGCCCCGCCGACTCCGCGCGACATCACCCGGCACGACATGAGCAAGAGCAGCAGTGCCGCGTCGTCGCCGCGAAACTCGCTGACCGCCAGGCCGATCACGCCGTAGTCGCCGAAACGGTCGCGCAGCGACGCGATCAGCACCTCGTGCCGCGGCGACGCGCTCAGCTCCCGCAACTCGTCGCTGTCGAAGGTGCGCCCGGTGGTGTTGAGCTGATTGGTGCGCACCGTGAGCTCGTGCGCCCGCTCCAGATCCGCCGCACCCGCCCGGCGCACGGTCATCACCAGGCCCAGACCGGCCAGGAACTCGGCATCGGAGCCCTCGAACGTCGACGCGCTGTGCCGCCGGACCTGTTCGGCCAGATAGCGCTTGCGGCGGTCACGGGCGTCGGCGGTGACCACCGCCGGGGTGAACTCGGGCCGGTCGGGCAGGCTCGCCAATTCCTCGGCGGCATAGCAGCGGACCTCCGGGAGCGCGGCGGCGACCTCGGCGCGTTCCACCGGATCGTTGTCCACGAACGCGATGGCCGCCAGCCCGATATTGAGTTCCTCCGCGATCCGCCGCACCGCCGCGGACTTCGCGCCCCACCCGATCTGCAAGGAGCAGAACATCTCCGACAGGCCGTGTGCGTCCAGATGGGCGGTGGCCAGCGCGGCTTCGCTGCGGCTGGCGACCGCGTGCACGATGCCGCGCTCGTCGAGCCGGCGCAGCACCCGGCGCGCCTCCGGATGCGGCGCGGTGGCGTCGTGCTCCAGCAGCACCCCGCCCCACAGCGTGTCGTCGAGGTCCCAGACCAGGCATTTCACCAGGTCGCTCACAGTTCGATCCCTTCCAGCCGATCCGGTAGGCGGCGCAGCAGCGTGGCGCTCCAGGCCGCGACGGGGCTGCTGTTGAGCAGCAGGGTGTAGTCGCCGGGGGCGCGCCCCGGCGCGGCCGCCTCGAGGTTGACCAGGACGTCCACCGAGCCGAGGTGCCCGAACTCGGTGAGGTTGCGCGCGCAGGCCGGGTCGACGCGCACGCCGAGCGCCTCCTCCCAGAACGCGAACGCGCCCGCCGACAGGTTCTGCATCAGGATCGGCCCGACCTCCTCGAGCCGTAATCCGTTGCGGTCGAGCAGTTCCCCCGTCATCGCGGCCAGGCGTTTGCGGCTCTCCACGGCCAGCCGGAAGCTGTAGGTCGCCTCGTCGGCGCATTCCTCGCGCCAATCCCGCTGCGGCACATCGCGATAGTCGATCCGGAACAGCTCGCTGTACTTGCCGTCGCTGCGCACCAGATGGTCGACGAACTCGTAGCGGCCCGAGTCCCCGGTACCGAGCAGGACCGCGGCCGCGCCGTCGCCGAGCACCGTCATCGGCGCGCGATAGCGGAACCGGGTCGGCGCGGCGGCCGCCGCGACCAGCAGCACGCTGCCGCAACGGGAATCGCCCCGCAGCAGCCCGGTCGCGAGGGTGAACGCGGCCGAGATCGAGGCGCAGCCGAGGTCGCCCACGCCCGCGACGAACGCGCGTTCCGCGCCGAGCCGGTGTTGCAGCCGGGTGGCCTCGGAACTCATCAGGTAGCGCGGCGCCCGGCCGCCCACCACCAGCAGGGCGTCCAGGTCGCGGGCCGCCAGACCGGCCCGGTCCAGGGCTTTCTCGGCCGCGGTGACGGCCAGGTCGTAGTCGGCCTCCGCCGCGCCGACGCGGACGGTGTCGATGCCCAGTGCCAGCGCGTGCGCGCGGCGCTTGTCGGTCAGCTCGGCCAGTTCCGCGAGTTCGGTAACGGCACAAGCGGTTTCGGGGAATGCCGTGGCGACCGGTCCCACGGTGAGGGGAGCGGTCACCGGCCCACCGTCCGCAGCACGAAGTCGCCGATGTCCTGCTCGGCCACCTCCCGCGCACCCTCGATGATCTGCATGATCTTGGCGTCGCGGAAGAATCGCCCGGCCCGGCTGTCCGGGGCGCAGCCCGCGGCCCCGAGTATCTGCACGGCCTGCTCGCTCACCGCACCGGCGGCGCCCGCCGCGGCGTACTTCGCGGCGATGGTGCCCAGCAGTGCGGCCGGGTCGCGATCCACGCGCTGCTCGCCCGCCCGGACGCACAGCGCCCGGGCGCTCGCCACCCGCACCCAGCCGCGCCCGAGCATGGCGCGCACCGCCTGGTGATCGCCGAGCCGCGCGCCGCCCTGCCGCCGGTCGCGCGCGTGCGCCGCGGCGTCGGCCAGGCAGGCGCGCGCCATCCCCGCGCATCCCCACGCGATCGTGTACCGGCCGTGGTCCAGGGCCGTCCCGAGCACGTGCGAGACACCGAACCCCGGCCGTGCCAGGACATTTCCGGCGGGTACCCGCGCCGCGTCGAAGCGCACGTGCGCCAGTCGTGCACCCCGCATGCCGAGCTGATCGACCACCGGCTCCAGCACCACCCCGGGCTGATCGGTCGGCACCAGCGCGGCCACCGGCCCGTGCTCGGACTGCCCGGCCACCAGCAGCACGTCCGCCAGCGCGCCGAAGGTGACCCACAGCTTGTGCCCCGACACCGACAGCTCCGACGAGCCGCTGAACCGGGTCCGCAGATCGGACAGATCGCTGCCGGCCTGCGCCTCGGTCGCCGCCAGCCCGGCGATCAGCTCACCGGAGATCAGCCCGGGCAGCCACGCCGAGCGCTGCGCGTCGGTGCCCCACCGGTCGACGGCGGCGGCCACCATGCCCTGCACCGTGAACAAGGAGCGCAGCGCGGTGCACACCGCGCCCAATTCCTCGGCCAGCAGCCCGAGTTCGAGCGCGTCCGCGCCGCGACCGCCGTACTCCTTCGGCCGGTCCACCCCGAGCAACCCGGCCCGCGCCGCGGCCAGCACGGCGGTGCGCGGCAGGCCGGTTCGATCCCACCCGCCCGCGGCCGTGGCCGCCGTGGCGAGCACGGTTTGCAGGTCGCTCACCCGGCGGCGCACTTGCGGGTGACGAACGCGGCGGCCCGATGCACGGTCCGGAAGTTGTCCAGGTCGAGATCGTCGATCTCCACCTCGAATTCGAAGGTGCGCTCCAGATACGCGACCAGCTCCATCGCCCGCAGCGAATTGACCAGGCCCATGGCGAAGAAGTCGTCATCGGGCCCGAACTCGGCCCCGGTGAGCACCGTGAAGTCCCGCAGCAATTGTCGCACCAGCTCCGGCCGTACCGTCTGCGCCGCGTCGCTCATCTACCCGCCCGTCCCTCACCGAATCGCCGTCCGACCGGACGGTGATTCGGAAGTTACCGGGCTTCACAGGCGGGCGAATGCCCCCAATTCGTCTGCCCCCTGGATTCCCGGATCGCCGGGAAGCACGCGAAAAGCAGTGCTCAGACCAGGAATTGGGTGAGCTGTGGCACGGCCTCCACCGGATGCTTGGCGTTCAGGTTCACATTGATCTCCTGATACACCCAGCCCTGGATGGTGCGGATCAGTTTGCCGAGCACGAAACCCGTCGCCCCGTGCCCGCCGTCGAGCTCGTAGCGCGCGAACTCCAGATCGGCGATGCCGTCCACCAGGCGGCAGAACGCGTTGTCGATCTGCCCGAACGGCTGCCCCGTGTAGGAGGTGACGATGAAGAAGATCGACGACACCTCCTCGGTGAGCCGGGTCAGGTCGACGGTGATCACCTCGAGATCGCCCTCGCCCTCGCCCGTAGTGTTGTCGCCGAGCAGCCGGACCGACCCGTCCTGGGACATCAGCTGCTCGTGGTAGACCACGTCGGCGATGGTGTTCCCCGCGAACATCATGGCCGCCGCGTTCAGATCGATATCGGGCCGGCCGCCGTCCAGCCATCGTCCACGTGCCGGATCCCACCCCAGGGCCATGGTGACGAATGCGAGTCCTTGGTCGGCTTCCGCTGTGAACACTGGAGGTACCTCTTCCTGAAATACGGCGCAACCGTGCTCACGCCGTCTCTTCACCCTAGGTGCTATCCAGATTCGGCACCGCGAAACAGCCTTCCGCACCTGCGCAAACAGGAACGCCGGGTGCGATCCCGCCCCAGTTCAAGAGCGAATCCGCACCCGGCGCACCGGATTTCAGCTAACGGCTAGCTGGTGGGCTCGAACGCCTCGGCGATGATCTCCGCCTGCTCGACCGCGTGCACCTTCGACGAACCCGAGGACGGGGCCGACATGGCGCGGCGCGAGATCCGGCGCAGCTTGCCCAGGCGATCCGGCAGGATCTCCGGCAGGTTCAAGCCGAAGAACGGCCACGCGCCCTGGTTCGCCGGCTCCTCCTGGACCCAGACGATGTCGGTCGCGTTCGGGTAGCCGTCGAGCGCCTCGTTGAGCCGGAACTTCGGCAGCGGGTAGAGCTGCTCGATCCGCACGATGGCGACGTCCTCGCGCTTCTGCTTGGCCTTCTCCGCGGCCAGCTCGTAGTAGAGCTTGCCGGAGGTCATCAGCACCCGCTTGACCTTGCTGCGGTCGCCCACGCCCTGCTCGTAGGTCGGCTCGTCGAACACCGAGTGGAACTTCGACTCGGTGAAGTCCTTCAGATCCGAGACCACGGCCTTGTTGCGCAGCATCGACTTCGGGGTGAAGACGATCAGCGGGCGGCGGATGCCGTCCAGCGAATGCCGGCGCAGCAGATGGAAGTAGTTCGCCGGGGTGGACGGCACGGAGACCGTCATCGAGCCCTCGGCGCACAGCTGCAGGAAACGCTCGATGCGGCCGGAGGTGTGGTCCGGGCCCTGGCCCTCGTGACCGTGCGGCAGCAGCAGCACGACATCGGAGAGCTGGCCCCACTTGGCCTCACCGGAGGAGATGAACTCGTCGATGATGGTCTGCGCGCCGTTGACGAAGTCACCGAACTGCGCCTCCCACAGCACGAGTGCGTCCGGGTTGCCCAGCGAGTAGCCGTATTCGAAGCCGACGGCCGCGTACTCCGAGAGCATCGAATCGTGCACCGCGAACCAGCCGGGGCTCTCGCTGCCGATGTTGTGCAGGGGGGTGTACTCGGCGCCGGTCTTGCGGTCGATGATGACCGCGTGCCGCTGGGTGAAGGTGCCGCGACGGGAATCCTGACCCGTCAGGCGGACCGCGGTGCCCTCGTCGATCAGCGTGCCGAAGGCCATCAGCTCGGCGAAGGCCCAGTCGACCTTGCCCTCATAGGCCATCTCGCGGCGCTTGTCGAGCACCGGCTTGACGCGCGGATGCACGTTGAAGCCGTCGGGGACGTTGAGGAAGGCGTCGCCGATGCGCTGCAGCACCGACTTGTCGACCGCCGTCTGCACGGTGGTCGGCACCTGCTGCTCGTCCTCGACCGACTCCGAGGGCTCCGGCGGGTACTTCTCCAGTTCGCGGACCTCGTTGAACACGCGCTCCAGCTGGCCCTGGTAGTCGCGCAGCGCGTCCTCGGCCTCCTTCATGGAGATGTCGCCACGGCCGATCAGCGATTCGGTGTAGGCCTTGCGGACCGAGCGCTTGGTGTCGATGACGTCGTACATGTACGGCTGGGTCATCGACGGGTCGTCGCCCTCGTTGTGGCCGCGACGGCGGTAGCAGATCATGTCGATGACGACGTCCTTGCGGAACTTCTGCCGGAAGTCGACCGCGAGGCGGGCCACCCAGTCGCAGGCTTCCGGATCGTCACCGTTGACATGGAAGATCGGCGAACCGATGAACTTCGCGATGTCGGTGGAGTATTCGGTGGAGCGGCTGTTCTCCGGCGCGGTGGTGAAGCCGATCTGGTTGTTCACCACGATGTGGATGGTGCCGCCGACCCGGTAACCACGCAGCTCGGACAGGTTCAGCGTCTCCGCGACCACACCCTGACCCGCGAACGCGGCGTCACCGTGCAGCATCAGCGGCACGACGGAGAAGCCCTCCGGGCCGTCGCCCTTGTCCAGCAGGTCCTGCTTGGCGCGGGCCAGACCCTCGAGCACCGGGTCGACCGCCTCCAGGTGCGACGGGTTGGCCGTCAGCGAGACCTCGATCTCGTTGTCGCCGAACATCTGCAGGTAGGTGCCCCGCGCGCCGAGGTGGTACTTCACGTCGCCGGAGCCGTGCGTGGCCGCCGGGTTCATGTTGCCCTCGAACTCGGTGAAGATCCGCGAGTAGGGCTTGCCGACGATGTTGGCCAGCACGTTCAACCGGCCGCGGTGCGGCATGCCGATGATGACCTCGTCGAGGCTGTACTCGGCGCACTGGTCGATCACGGCGTCCATCATCGGGATGACGGTCTCCGCGCCCTCCAGCGAGAAGCGCTTCTGGCCGACGTACTTGGTCTGCAGGAAGGTCTCGAAGGCCTCCGCCGCGTTCAGCCGGTTCAGGATGTACTTCTGCTGGGCGACAGTCGCTTTGACGTGCTTCTGCTCGACCCGCTCCTGGATCCACTGACGCTGCTCGGGATCGAGGATGTGGGTGTACTCGACGCCGATGTGGCGGCAGTAGGCATCGCGCAGGATGGACAGCACGTCGCGCAGCTTCATGCGCTCCTGGCCGTGGAAGCCCGCGACGTTGAACTCGCGGTCCAGATCCCACAGGGTCAGGCCGTGCTGGGTGACATCGAGGTCCGGGTGGCTGCGGAACTTGTCCTTGACCAGGCGCAGCGGATCGGTGTCGGCCATCAGGTGACCGCGGTCGCGGTAGGACTGGATCAGCTCCATGACCCGCGAGCTCTTGTCGACGCCGCGCTCGCGGATGTCCTTGCGCCAGCGCACCGGCTCGTAGGGCACGCCCAGGCCGTGGAAGATCTCGTCGTAGAAATCGTCGGAGATCAGCAGGGTGTGGATGGTGCGCAGGAAATCACCGGACTCCGCGCCCTGGATGATGCGGTGGTCGTAGGTGGAGGTCAGCGTCATCAGCTTGCCCACGCCGATGTCGGCGATGCGCTCGTCGCTCATGCCCTGGAACTCGGCCGGGTACTCCATCGCGCCCGCGCCGACGATGGCGCCCTGGCCCGGCATGAGGCGGGGCACCGAGTGCACGGTGCCGATGGTGCCGGGGTTGGTGAGCGAGATGGTGACGCCGCTGAAATCGTCGGCGGTGAGCTTGCCCTCGCGAGCGCGGCGCACGACGTCCTCGTAGGCGCCGTGGAACTGACCGAAGGTCATGTCCTCGGTGTTCTTGATGGCCGCGACGACGAGCGAACGGCTGCCGTCCTTGCCCGCGAGGTCGATGGCCAGGCCGAGGTTGGTGTGCGCGGGGGTGACGGCGTTGGGTTTGCCGTCGATCTCGGCGAAGTGCCGGTTCATGTTCGGGAACTTCTTGACCGCCTGCACGATGGCGTAGCCGAGCAGGTGGGTGAACGAGATCTTGCCGCCGCGGGTCCGGGCCAGATGGTTGTTGATGACGAGGCGATTGTCGATCATCAGCTTGGCCGGGATGGCACGCACGCTGGTGGCGGTGGGGATGCTCAGCGAGGCGTTCATGTTCTTGGCGACGGCGGCGGCGGCGCCGCGCAGCACCTTGGCCTCGTCCTTGGCTTCGGCCACCGGCGCGCCCGAGGTGGGGGCGGCGTTGGAGGCCGGGGCCGGGGTGGTCTGCGGTTGGCGCGCGGCCGGAGCCGCGGCGGCCTTGGGCTGCGCGGCCGGCTTCGGCTCGGCGGGCTTCGACTGGGCGGGCTTCGGGGCGGCAGCGGCGGGCTGGGCCGCCTGGGGCTTGGTCGGCGCGGCAGCGGGAGCCTGCTTCGGCGCCGGAGCCGGGGTGGCCTCCTGCGCGGCGGGCTGGCCGTCGGCGGTCGCTTCGGGCGTGTAGTCGGCGAGGAACTCGTGCCAACTCTCGTCGACCGAAGATGGATCCTGTTTGTACTTCTGATACATCTCGTCGACTAGCCACTGGTTCTGGCCGAACTGGGAAGTTGAGCTGCTCACAGCAGGTGTTCGCCTCATTTCGTTCTTCGCGCTGCGACGTTTGTGACGTGCCCGGCACGGGGATCGGCTGGTGTGCTCCGATGTGCCCTATTCGAGGATATGCCCAGCGGCAAATCGGCGATGCTACCCACCACCGGACAGACCCAAACTCGACGGTCGAACTCGTCTGATACCGACTTTATGCCTCTCCGTTATCGGACTGCCGCCCAGCGCCACCTTTACTCGCCGGTTACCTTCACGACCTGCGGCGGGATGCGGGATATTTGCCACATCTTGATAAAGCTGGCGCGGGCGCGGGCGCCGCGGTGAGGCGCGGAGTCAGAACTCGCGGGTGCGCGCCAGCCACCAGCCCGCGCCGAGCACGGCGCCGGTCCAGAGCAGCAGCACGATCATCGCGGCGGGGGTGGGGGCCAGGAAATCGCTGTCCGGGAACGATCCCGCCATGACCGAACCGATCGTGGCCGAACCCGGCAGCAGGCTGACGAAGCCCGCCATGCCGAGCGCGCCGGTGACCAGCCAGACCAGCGGCTCGGCCAGCAGCAGCCAGGCCAGCACGATCACGATGGCCGCCGTCGACTGCCGTAGGATCACCGCCAGCCCGGCGCCGATCAGCGCCCAGCACACCGTGGCCAGTAGGCCCCCGCCCAGCACAGTGAGCAATTGCAGCCCGAACTCGGTCTTGCCGCGGCCCAGGCCGAACAGCGCGGCCAGGGCGACCAGCTCCACCACCGCCGCGGCCGCCAGCGCGCAGGCCCCGACGACCAGCACCTTCGCGGCCAGCAGGCGGTCGCGATCCAGCGTGAACAGCGCCGTCACCGGCATCGTGCGATAGCGGTACTCCGCGCCGGTCGCGTAGGCCCCGAACACCGCCGCGCCGAGAATCGCCGCCGCGATCCCCAGGTACAGCCCCACCGACGCGCCGCCGGTGACCGGATTCGCCTTCGGATTCGCGGGCCCGGCCATGAGCGCGGTGACCGCGCTCGCGACCAGCGCCACGGCGGGCAGCAGCACCGCCAGCACCAGGTTCGGCCGCAACGTGGCGACCTTGCGCACCTCGGAGTTGAGCGGCGGGACGAGTTCGGGGGGCAGAACGGTGATCATCGCGGAATCCCGGGCGGCTGATGCGGCGCCGGCAGGCCGCCGGGCGGCGGCGCCGGCACACGGCTGGGCGGAGGCACGTACATGGTCGACGACGGGGGCCGGGCCGGCCTGGTGGTCAGGGAGGCGAGCACCCGATCCGGATGGATCAGATCGGCGGTGATGCCGTCGATGCGAACCTTGGCCGTCTGCGCCGCCTCGCGGATCTGCGCCTCGGTGGCGTCGGCCACCGCGAGTTTGCCGTCGGGGCGCATCACCGCGTCGACCAGCCCGCGTGCGGCCAGCGCGGTGGCCAGCGCGACCGGGGTCGAGGCCGCCACCACCAAGCGATCCGGGTGACTGCGCCGCAGCTTCGCGGGCGTGCCCTGATAGACGAGCGCGCCCTCGTGCAGCACGGTGACCGTGTCGGCCATCGAGACCACGGCCGCGAGACTGCGGCTGGACAGCAGCGCGGTGCCGCCGCGTTTGGCGTGCCGCTTCAGGAAATCCTGCAGCCAGCCGCGCTCGGCCGGATCCAGGCCCTCCAGCGGGTCGTCGAGGATCAGCAGCGGCGGATCGGCGAGCAGGGCCGTCGCCAGCGCCAGCCGGGTCTGCTGCCCGGCGGCGAGCAGGCCGGCCTTGGTGCGGGCGAAATCGCCGAGGCCGACCTGGTCCAGCACCTCGGCGGCGCGGTCGTCGGAGACGCCGGCGGCGGCCGCGTACACCCGCAGGTGATCCGCGGCCGAGCGGCCCGGGTGCAACCCGCGCGGCACCAGCACGCCGCCGACCGGCGACCCGCCGCCGAGGCCGGCGGCCAGGCCGGGACGGCCGACCGAGGCGGTGCCGGCGGTCGGCGACAGCAGGCCGAGCAGGATCCGCAGGATCGTGGACTTGCCCGCACCCGGCGGGCCGACCAGCGCCGCGGTGGTCCCGGCGGCGACGGTGAAGCTGACGTTCTCGACCGCGGCCCGCTCGCCGACGGTGCCCGGGTGGAAATTCTTGCTCAGGCCGCGGACGGCGAAAGCGGGTGCGGCCGATGTCATTCCGGCTTGGCGGTGGTCTTGCTCGCGTCCAGCGCCGTGAGCGGGTCGGCCTCGACGATCAGGTGCCGGTCCGGCGGCCAGGTGGCCGGGGCCGCGCCGAACGCCTGGTGCGCGTTCTTGATCGTGGTCTTGCCCAGCGTCCGGTTGCCGATACCGCCGATGGCCGCGCCGATGCCCATGGGCAGGATCTTGCCCGCCATCAGCGCCATGCGCTTGGTCAGGAAGCGGATGATGAACCGCTTCATCAGCGAGTCGTTCATGGCGGACAGGCCCGGGATCTTGTTGGCCAGCAGCGTGCCCCAGTTCTTGGCCGAGTGCCCGACCGTGCGCTCGACGATGTCCATGCCCTCGCCGCCGAGCACGACCGCCAGCACCAGCGCGCGGCGCTGCTCCTTGGCCTGCGGCGCGACGCCGTGCACCGCGGCGATGGCCAGCGCGTACAGCGCCGAGGCCTCCAGGAAGAACGCCGTCTCCGCGGTGATGGTCGCGAACGAGGCGACGGTGCCGACACCGGGCACGGCCGCGGTCGCGCCGGCCGCCGTGCCGCTGCCGGTGACCGCCAGCAGGTACTGGCGCTCCAGGCGCGCGATGACCTGGGCCGGCGTCTCGTCGGGATGGGCGCGGCGGATCCGGTCGACGTATTTGGCTACCGCGGGCGCCTGCAGCTTGGACCCGTTTTCGAGTAGGGACACCACGGTCTTCTCGAACGCGCCATGCTTCATGGCAACACCCCTTAGTCATCGGCCAGGCGAGCTATCCGCTGGCAGAACTCTATGGCACCGGCGCCGCGCCGGCCCAACACGGCAACGAACCGCACCTCGGTGGCGGTTCCCCGTGCCGGGTGGATATACCCGTCCGGGCGCGGCTTATCGCCGGGTGATCTCCGGCACGCGCTCGGCCGCGACCGGCGGCGGTGGCGGAGCGCCGACGCCGAACGGCGTGCCGCCCAGCGCTTCCCGGCCGTGCGGAGTCCACCAGTTCGACAGGTCAGGGCCTTTCGGCACGACCCGGGTCGGATTGATGTCGGTGTGCACCACGTAGTAGTGCTCCTTGATCTGCCCGAAATCGATGGTGTCGCCGAAGCCCGGCGTCTGGAACAGGTCGCGGGCGTAGGCCCACAGCACCGGCATCTCGGTGAGTTTGCTCCGGTTGGTCTTGAAATGGCCGTGGTAGACCGGATCGAAGCGGACCAGCGTGGTGAACAGGCGCACGTCGGCCTCGGTGATCGTGTCGCCGACCAGGAAGCGCTGGCGGGCAAGCCGATCCGAGAGCCAGTCCAGGCGCGCGAAGAGTCGGTCGTAGGCCGCCTCGTAGGCGTCCTGGCTGCCGGCGAAGCCGCAGCGGTAGACGCCGTTGTTGACGTCCTTGAACACCGCCAGGTTGACCTCGTCGATCTCGGCGCGCAGATCCTCCGGATACAGCCGCGGCGCGCCCGCGCGGTGGTACTCGGCCCATTCGGTGGAGAAATCCAGGGTCATCTGCGCGTAGTCGTTGGTGACGACCTGCCCGGTCGGCACGTCCACCACCGCGGGCACCGTGATGCCGCGCGGATAGTCCGGGAACCGGGCCAGGTAGGCGTCGCGCAGGCGGGGGATGCCCAGCACCGGGTCCACCCCGCCCGGGTCCAGATCGAAGGTCCAGCTCAGCTTGTCGTGGGTGGGCCCGCAGAGGCCGAGGGAGAGCACGTCTTCCAGGCCGAGCAGGCGGCGCACGATGAGCGTGCGGTTGGCCCACGGGCAGGCCCGCGCGGCCACCAGGCGGTAGCGGCCGGGCTGCACCGGGTAGCCGTCGCGGCCGTCCGCGGTGATGCGGGTGGTGATGTAGTTGGTATCCCGTTTGAACTCGCCGGGCTCTACGTAGGAACCGTTTCCGGGCGCTGTCTCGGTCACCCGGCCAGTCTGGCAGACGCAGGCTCTAGTCTGGCCGAATGAGTGATTCGAAAGCCACCCGGCTGGAGCGCGAAACCACCGACAACGGTGCCGAGATCGCCGTGCTCACGCTGGCCAATCTGCCGCTGAACCTGTTCGACCAGGCGATGCTGGACGCGCTGATCGCCGACCTGGCCGAGCTCACGGCGCGCCCGCCGCGCGCGCTGCTGGTGCGCGCCGACGGCAAGCTGGTCTCCGGTGGCGTGGACGTGCACGTCTTCGACGGCCTGAGCGTCGAGCAGGGCGCCGAGCTGTGGCGCACCCTGTTCGCCCAGATCATTCATCCGCTGGAGGCACTGCCCTGCCCGGTGGTGTTCGCCGCGCACGGCCTCACCCTGACCGCCGCGTTCGAGATGGCGCTGGCCTGCGACATCATCCTGGCCGCGCCGAAGGCGAAGTTCGGCCTGGTGGAGACGGTGGTCGGACTGACGCCGTCGATGGGCGGCCCGCAGCGCCTGGCCGAGCGGGCCGGGTCGGGCCGGGCCCGCGAATTCGTCATGACCGGCGATCTCTACGACGCCGCCACGATGGCCGACTGGGGCGTGGTCAACGCGGTGCACGAGGAGGTCGACACCGCGGCCAGGCAGCTCGCGCACCGGCTGGCCCAGGGCCCGACCAAGGCGCACGCGGCGACCAAGCGGATCATCGAGGCCTGGCGTTCCGGCGGTGTGGCGCACGCGGATTCGGTGACCCCCGAGGTCTCGGGCGCGCTGTTCGACACCGCTGACCTGCGCGGAGCGGTTCGCAGCTTCCTGGAGGTCGGTCCCGGCAAGGCGACATACACCGGCAGCTGAGCCCAAAGGCCCCCGCGCGTGTGATCGAAGTCATATAGTCGCAGTGCCTGCTGAACCGAGGCACCGCGGAGGACGACATGTCGCAGCAGTTGTTGATCGAATACCCACTCAAACCGCCTGCTGCGAGTGTCAACCCGCTGGCGCGCGGGGCCGACGGGGTGCTGCGCTACGGCAATCTCACCCCCGCCCTCACCGAGCTGCTGGATCTGCAGGTGCACGCCTTCTCCGGCCGGGAGGCGGTGGTCGAGATCGGCGGACCCCGGCTGACCTACCGGGAGCTGTGGCACTCGGCCTCCCGGGTGGCGGGCGGCCTGCAGGAGCACGGCATCGGCTACGGCGATCGGGTCGCCATCCAGCTGCCCGCAAGCGCGCGCTGGGTGCAGGCGTTCCTCGGCGCGCTGCTCAGTGGCGCGGTCCCGGTGCTGGTGCCCGACGGACTGTCCCCGGCCGCCGCCCAGCGTGTGATCGAGGACAGCTGCGCGGATTTCGTGCTCGGCGGCGACCTGCCGGACGGGGCCGCGTTCATCGATGACGGTGCGGCGCTGAGTGATCTGGCGCTGCTCTGCTACACCAGCGGCACCGCGCATCCCAAGGGCGTCGAGCTGACCAACGAGAACCTGCTCTCGGCCATCCGCTCGGTGGTGGGCGCGCTGGATCTGCCGACCGACGGCCTGCGCAATCTGGTGCTGCTGCCGCTGGCGCACGCCAGCGGCTGCGTCGATCAGCTGCTGCCGACCTTCGCCGTGGGCGGCACCGTGGTGCTGGTCCCGGATCCGGCCCGGCTCGCCGAAACCGTTGCGGCCGAACGGATCGACATGGTCTCGGCGACGCCGCGGATCTTCGCGCGCCTGCTGCCGGAGCTGACCCGCGGTGCGGCCGATCATCGCACCGACGGGGTGTCGCGGGTCTGCAACGCCGGTCATCGCGCCGAACGGTCCGCCGCGACGCCCGCCGATCTGGCGGACGCGTTGCGCGAGGCGTTCCCCGCCGCCCGGCAGTGGTCGGTGTGGGGCGCCACCGAGACCAGCGGGATCGGATTGGCCGTCGACGCCGAGGTGGCCGATGCCCGCACCGTGCTCGGATTTCCCTTCGGCGGCACGGAATTGGCGTTGTTCGGGCCGCGGGCCGGCAGCGGGCAGGGCGAATTACTGTGCCGCGGACCGAATGTCACCCGGCGCTATTGGCGGGATCCGAACGCGACGGCCGCCCGGTTCACCGGGACCTGGTTCCACACCGGGGATCAGGTCACCATCGATCCGGACGGCCTGGTGCGCCGGGATTAGCTCATTCGAGCATGCGCCGCCGCAGCCGGGCCCGCAGCGCGGGCGTGATGCCGATCTGGGTCAGGTAGTTGTCGAAGCCGCCGAAGCGGGTCTCGACCGAGTCCAGCGCGGCGGCCAGGTATTCCTCCCGCACGCCGAGCAGGTCGTCGGAGAGTTCTTCGCCCGCGGCCAATTTCGGTGCGAGCATGGCGCGCAGCATGGGTACGGCGCCGTTGCTGAGCAGGTAGTCGCCCAGCACGTCGGCCTCGGTCACCTGTACCGCGCGCAGCAGCGCCGCGACCGCCCAGCCGGTGCGGTCCTTGCCCGCCGCGCAGTGCACCAGGGCGGCGCCCTCGTCGCGCAGGATGGATTCGGCCAGCGCGAGGATGGCGGCGCCGGCCTCGGGCAGGGCGGGGAATTCCCGGTAGACCTCGACCATGTGGTCGAAGGCCGAGGTGGTCTGGGCGTCGTGCGGCGGCGCCTCACCCATCCGGGAGTCGAACGGGGTGACGTTCAGGCGCACCCCCTCGGGCAGGTTGTCGTGGCCCATGTGCTCGATTTCGCGCAGGCCGCGCAGGTCGTGCACGTCGCTGACGCCGAGCTGGCGCAGGCCGGCCAGGCCGTCGGCGTCCAGGCGGCTGAGTTGGGCCGAGCGCAGCAGGACGCCGGGGCGGACCTTGGCGCCGTCCACGGTGCGCAGGCCGGCGACGTCGCGGAAGTTGAAGGTGCCGGGGATGAGGAACTGATCAGCGGGCGGGGATGTCACCGACTCAGGCTAACGGCCCGGGGCGGCTGTGGCGGCACAGCGATGTGGCTTCGGTCACACGAAGGGAGGTGGCCCGGCCGCAGAACTAAAGTGTCGAATGGTGCGTTAAGCGCCCTGGATATGGGCGTTATACAGCGACCTAAATAGATACCAACCGGTCGCAACATCGTCCCATTTAGGTAACAAAACATTCTTTCGGTACGTAATTACCCATCGAACCCATTCTTGAAACCGGAAAAGCCTTTACCATTGATGGATGTTGGACCGGGCAGTCCAGGGATCACATCGCGAAGATCCGGGGCGGATAGCTCGCCAAGTGCAGCGAGTCGCGCCGACGAGGGTGCGCGAGATCTTTCGCCGAGGGAGCCGTCGTTGAGCGCACGAGGAGAAACAGTGGAGAGCCGGGTTCGCCCGACCATCTGCGAGGCCGTCGAGAAGGCGGCCGCTTCGCTCGATTTCGCGGGCGTTCGCGCCTTGCGGGTGCTGCTGCACGCGGGGGTGAGCGCCTACTGGCCACTGGTCAAGGCCGCGCCGGCCAAGCAGGTTCGCGCGTATGAGGCCACGGTGCAGACTCTGCGCGAGCGCTGGGAAGTGCACACCGACTGCGTCCCGGACCCGACCACCTCGGCGCGCTTCCAGCAGATGGACAGCGAGGTCGCGGTGTTCCTGGAACTGTGCGCCGAGCGCTCCGGCACGCAGTGGCTGGAGCCGGTCGAGTCCATCGCCTGCTACGCCGTCTCGGTGCTGCACGGCACCGTCCTGCGCTGGCTGGCCGACTGCAACGACGAAACCACCCTCGTAGTGCTCGACGACCTGGTCAGCGGCCTCACCACCCGCGCGGTCGAAGTCTGAGATCTCATTCGGGAATCAACCGTTCGATCCCGCGCGCGCGGGACTGGACGGTTGACCAGTTTGGTGGTTGCATGGATGGTGTGACTTCGCCCATTCCCGGCCTGCACGCCGCCACCGCCGAGCTCGACCCGCCGCTGGCCGCGCTGGATCTGTCCGTGCTGCGCGCCAACGCCGCCGATCTGGTGCGCCGGGCCCAGGGCGTGCCGATCCGGGTGGCCAGCAAATCCGTGCGCTGCCGCGCGATCCTCGAGGAAGTCCTCGGCGCCGGCCTGACCGCCCACGGCGGCTTCGCCGGGATCATGGGCTACTCGCTGCGCGAGGCGCTGTGGCTGGCCCGCCTGGGCGCCCGCGACATCCTGCTCGGCTACCCGACCGTCGATCGCGCCGCGCTGGCCGAACTGGCCGCCGACCCGGTCCTGCTGGAGTCGATCACCCTCATGGTCGACGACGCCGAGCAACTCGAGCTGATCCGCGCGGCCGTCGGCAGCGCCGCCGTGCACCCGCGGGTCTGCCTGGACGTGGACGCGTCGCTGCGCATCGGCCCGATCCACCTGGGTGTGCGCCGGTCGCCCGTGCGCACGCCGGAACAAGCCGCGGCCCTGGCCCGGCAGGCGCTCGAGCGCGGCTTCCGGGTGGTCGGCGTGATGACCTACGAAGCCCAGATCGCCGGTCTGCCGGACGCCAATGTGGCTGTGCGCCTGGTGAAACGAGCCTCGGCGGCGGAAATCACCAAACGCCGCGAGCGGGTGCTGGACGCGGTGCGCTCGGTGGTCGGCAAGCTGGAGATCGTGAACAGCGGCGGCACCGGCTCGATCGAGGTCAGCGTCGCCGATCCCGGCGTCACCGAGGTGACCGCCGGGTCCGGGCTCTACGTGCCGACCCTGTTCGACAACTATCGGGCCTTCACCCCGCGCCCCGCCCTGTATTTCGCGACGCCGGTGCTGCGCAAGCCGACGCCGTCGATCGCGACGGTCTTCGCCGGCGGCTACATCGCCTCCGGCCCCGCGGGCGCCTCGCGCGTGCCGAAGCCGGTGTGGCCCAGCGGTTTACGCCTGATCGGCACCGAGGGCGCCGGCGAGGTGCAGACGCCGCTGCAGTCCGCCGCCGGACTGCGCATCGGCGATCGCGTCTGGTTCCGGCACGCCAAGGCGGGCGAACTGTGCGAGCGCTTCGATCAGATCCATCTCGTCGACGGCACGCAGCGCGGCACCGTCCCGACCTATCGTGGCGAAGGACAGTGCTTCGGCTGAACCCTGATCGCGCTCGGCCGCCCACAGCATGGTGGCCGCGGCGGCCAGGATCGTGCTGGGGCCCATGCCGGTCATCTCCCGGCAGACCCGGTTGGCGTGCGCCAGATCGGTGAACCCGGCCGCGTGCGCGCCGTCGGTGAGCGAGCGCCCGTGCAGCACTGCCACCGCCCAGTGCAGCAGCCGGGTCCAGCGCACCACGGCCGGAAAGGTGCCGCCGGTCTGCGCGCGGAACAACTTGCCCAGCCGCCCCGGCGACAGGAATACGGCGGCGGCGAGATCCGGCAGGCGCACCGGCGCGGGCAGCCGGGTGATCAGCAGGCCCAGGGCATCGCGCAGCTGGGGATGGGCGGGCGCGGGAAATCCGTTGCCGCACAGGGCCGCCACGACCGTGTCGGCTCGGTCCCGCAGTGCCCGGTCGTCCCCGGCCAGTAGCCGGGGCAGTTCGGTGGCCGCCGCCACCCAGTCCGCCGGATCGCCGCCGAGCCCGTGCCGCGCGGTGATGGCGCGCCCGAGCCGGCTGCCGGGAAACAGATGGATGGACAGCACCCGGGTGCCGGGCCCGCCGCGCGCGGTGTGCTGCGCGCCGGGCGGGACCACCATCGCCCGGCAGCGTAACCAGGCACCGGAGCCGTCGCCGACCTCGAATTCGCCGCGCGTGGCGACGGTGATCTGCAGAATCGGGTGCGCGTGCGGCTCCGCGCCGACGCCGTCGAAGTCCGCGTCGAAGATCAGGCGGTCCGGTCGGACGCTCCAGTCGTGCACCTGCAACCATCCCTGCATGTACTAAGGCTAGCCTTATTTCCGCTGGACGGCCCGAACCCGACCGATCCGTACAAGCCCCCGCCGCCGCGGCCTGCCGATACTTCGGTCATGAACGTGATCGAGGCGGAATCGCTGGTCAAGAGTTACGGAAAGGTCCACGCCCTGCGGGGATTGGACCTCGCGGTGCGCGCGGGGGAGGTGCACGGGTTCCTCGGCCCGAACGGGGCGGGCAAGACCACCACCATCCGGATCCTGCTCGGGCTGCTGCGGGTGCGCGCGGGGCGGGTCACGGTCTTCGGCCGCGATCCCTACCGCGACGCGATGGACATCCACGCCCGGATCTCCTATGTGCCGGGCGATGTCAACCTGTGGCCGGCGCTGACCGGCGGCGAGGTGATCGACATCCTCACCGACCTGCGCGGCGGCGCCGACCCGGTGCGGCGGGCCGAACTGATCGAGCGGTTCGAGCTGGATCCGTCGCGCCGCTGCGGCACCTACTCCAAGGGCAACCGGCAGAAGGTCGTGCTCGTGGCGGCCTTCGCGGCCCCGGTCGACCTGTTCATCCTGGACGAGCCGACCAGCGGCCTGGATCCGCTGATGGAGCACCAGTTCACGCGGTGCGTCGCGGAGGTGCGCGAGCAGGGGCGCACGGTGCTGCTGTCCAGTCACATCCTCAGCGAGGTCGAAAAGCTGTGCGACCGTGCGACTATCGTGCGGCAGGGCAAGGCGGTGCGGACCCTGGAGTCCGGTGAGCTGCGGTCGCCGGATTCGGTGCAGCTCGAGGAGCTGTTCCTGAGTCACTACGTCGGCGGCGAGGTGGCGCGATGACGAGACCCGCCGGTGGCGGTGCGGCGGTAGCCAATCTCGCTGTCGCACTGCGGCTTTCGATCGGTACCAACTGGCGCGGGCTGGCGGCCGCCGTGCTCGGCGTCGTCGGCTGCATGTTCCTGGGCACGCTCGGCGTCGAGGCGCTCTATCCGGCCGGCGTGGAGCGCACCGCCTACGCCTCGATCGCCGGGCAGCTGACCGCGCAGGCCGCGCTGCAGGGCCCGCCGGTGGCGCTGACCACTCTCGGCGGGATCGCCGTCTACGAGCTGGGCTGGTATCTGACCCTCGCGGTCGCGCTGCTGAACATCGTGGTGGTGATCCGGAATACCCGGGCGCAGGAAGCCTTCGGGCGACTGGAACTGTTGCGGGCCGGGCGTTTCGGCGTGCACGCGAACTCGATCGGGGTGCTGGTGCTGGCCGGGGCGACCAACCTGCTGCTCGGTGCGGGGGCGGCGGGCGCGCTGGCCCTCGCCGGAGCGGGCGAGGTCGGCGCGCTCGCCTTCGGCGTCGCGATGGGTTGCACGGGAATGGTTTTCGCCGCCGTGGCGCTGGTCGCGGCGCAGCTCAGCGCGCAGCCGCGCGCGGCCTACGGCATCGCCTGCGCGGTGTTCGGCGTCGCGTATCTGTTGCGCGCCATGGGCGACGGCTCGCAGATCGCCGCCCTGCGGATCGCGTCCCCGCTGGGCTGGGCCCAGCACATGCACCCCTTCGGGGAGGTCCGCTGGTGGCCGGTCGGACTGTGCGCCGCGGGCGTGCTCGTTTTGCTCGCCGTGGCGCTGCGTCTCGAGGCGGTGCGCGATCACGGCGCGGGCCTGGCCGCCCCGCGACCGGGACCGGCCGGAGCCGGCGCGTTCACGAGAACCCCACTGGGACTGACGTTCCGGATTCATCGCGGCGCGCTCACCGGGTGGCTGGTGACACTGCTGGTACTCGGCGCGGGCTTCGGGGCGACCGGCGTGGACGTCGCGGAGATCTCCGCCGGTGCGCAGGGCATGCTGAAGCTGCTGACCGGCTTCAACCCGAACGTGATCGACGGCTTCCTGGCCATGGTGACGCTGCTGTGCGCGATGGCGACGGCGGGCGCGGCGGTCTCGACCGCGCTACGCATCCGGCAGGAGGAACTCGCCGGCCTGGCCGATCTCCTGCTCGCCGGGCGGTTGCCGCGGTGGCGCTGGGCCTGCACCCACGTCGCCACCGCGGTGCTGGCCTCGGTGGTGCTGCTGGCGAGCACCGGCGCGGTGATCGGCCTGGGATACGGCGTGCGCACCGGTGACCCGGGCCAAGCCCTGCGCGTCGCCGTGGCCGCCCTCGCACAACTGCCCGCCGTGCTGTTCCTGCTCGGCTGCGCGGTGCTGCTGATCGGGATTCGCCCCGCGCTGACCTGGCTGGTCTGGGTGGTGCTGGCGGAATCGGCCGTGCTCTCGATCCTCGGACCCTCGATGCGGCTGCCGGCACCGATCATGAATCTGTCGCTGTTCCACCATGTTCCCCACCTGCCCGGCGTCGCGGTGGACCCGGTCCCGATGACGGTGCTGAGTGTGGTCGGCGTGACCGCGACGGCACTGGGTGTAGCGGCCTTCGCCCGCCGGGATCTCGAGTGAGCGGTCCGGAGCTCGGCGGCCCGTTTCGCCGACGGTCCGAGCGTCGCTCGCCTAGTCGAGCAGGGCGCTGACCTCGTCGTCGGCGAGCTGATGGAAATCCTGGTAGGCGGTGCCTACGCCGCCGAGCGACTCGGGCACGAGGGGGCAGACCAGTTCGTCGCATTCGGCGGTGACGCGCTGCACGGCCTCGGCGGAGGAGACCGGGACCGCGACGACGAGCCGGGCCGGTGCGCGCAGCCGTGCGACTCGGCAGGCGACGACAACCGTTGCGCCGGTGGCCATTCCGTCGTCGACCAGGATCACGGTGCGGCCCGCCAGCGGCAGCGGTTCGCGCCGGCCCCGCCACTCGGCGCGCCGCCGCTCCAGCTCCGCCCGTTCGGCGCGCTCGACCGCCGCGAACTCCGCCGGAGCCAGCGTGAGGTGGGCCAGCACGTCCCGATTGAGCACCCGCGCGTCGTCCTCCCCGATCGCCCCCATCGCCAGCTCCGGCTGCCAGGGCACCCCGAGCTTGCGGACCAGCAGAATGTCGAGATCCCCGCCGATGATCTCGCGCACGCCCGCGGCCACCGGCACGCCCCCGCGCGGCAGCCCGAGCACCAGCGGGACCGACGCGCGCAGGTGTTCGAGTTCGCCGCCCAGCGCGCGACCGGCAGCCGCCCGATCGGTGTAGATCATCGAGGAAAACGCTACGCCCACCCGCCCCCGCACGCGAGGCTCAGCCGCCAGCCGCCAGCCGCCAGCCGCCAGCCGCCAGCCGCCAGCCGCCAGCCGCCAGCCGCCAGCCGTCAGCGGTCAGCGTTCAGCCGCGAGTCGCTAGAGGCCAGCCGCGAGCCGCGAGTGGCCAGTCGCAAGCCGCAAGTCGCTAGTCGCAAGCCGCCAGCGGTCAGCCGTCAGCCGTCGGCGGCAAGCGTCGCCAGGATCAGGCTCAGCCGCCGTGGTCAATCGCGGGCGGTGACCGTGAACCGGCGCAGGGCGAGGCTCGGGTTGGTGGTGCGGATGGTGCGCAGCCGGGAGAGATCCACCTCGGCGGTGAGGACGCCGGGCTCGTCGCCGAGTTCGGCGAGGACCGTGCCGGTCGGGTCGATGATCATCGAGGAGCCCGCGCCGCGCGTGCCGCACTGGTCGGCGCCCAGCACGTACACCGTGTTCTCGATGGCCCGGGCGCGCAGCAGTGTCGTCCACTGATCCACCTTGCCCGGGCCGGGGATCCACTGGGCGGGCAGCAGCAGGACGTGCGCCCCGGCGGCCGCGATCCGGCGGAAGCCCTCGGGGAAGCGCAGATCGAAGCAGGTCTGCAGGCCGAAGACGACCTCGTCGACGGTGAACAGCGGCGGTTCGGTGATCTCGCCCGCGTGCACCACGTCCGATTCCAGGTGCCCGAACGCGTCGTAGAGGTGCACCTTGCGGTAGTGGGTGACCAGCTCCCCGCCCGGGTCCAGCACGACGAGCGTGTTGCGGATCCGCCCGAAGCCCGCCTCGTCCTGTTCGACTACGCCCGCCACCAGGTGCACGCCGAACTCCCGGGCGATCGCGCCCAGCCCGGTGACGAACTTTCCGGTCAGCGGTTCGGCGACGGCGACCACCCGGTCGTCCAGCCGGGAGACAGCAAACATCGAGTACTCGGGGGCCACGACCACGCGTGCGCCACGCCCGGCGGCAGCGCCCACATGCTCGCGCAACGTGGCGAGATTGGCGGACGGATCGGTGCCCGGCGCGAACTGGACCACCGCGACCGCCACGGGGGTGTCCGCTCCGGCCGGGTCCTGATGTGCGGGCGAAGCATTGGGAGCCATAGGTCACACCGTATTGGGCCGGTGGCCTGGAGCTCTACCCGAAGGCAGTAAAGTACTGGTCAATGAGCACCAATGAGGTCGACAGCGTTCTGGATAATGTTCCTGGCGACAATGACAGGGACAACAGTGACGGCCCGACCTTCGCCGATCTCGGCATCGATGACCGCCTACTGGCGGCCATCGCCGATGTCGGCTACGAGTCGCCCTCGCCGATCCAGGCCGCGACGATCCCACCGCTACTCACCGGCGCCGATGTCGTAGGTCTCGCGCAGACCGGTACCGGCAAGACCGCGGCCTTCGCCATCCCGATCCTCATGGGCCTCGAGATCACCGGCAAATCCCCGAAGGCGCTGGTGCTCGCGCCCACCCGCGAGCTCGCGATCCAGGTCGCCGAGGCGTTCGGGCGCTACGCCTCGCACATTCCCGGGCTGAACGTGCTGCCGATCTACGGCGGCCAGGCCTACGGCGTGCAGCTCTCGGGCCTGCGCCGCGGCGCGCACGTGGTGGTCGGCACTCCCGGCCGCGTGATCGACCATCTGGAGAAGGGCACGCTCGACCTGTCCGAGCTGCAGTACCTGGTGCTCGACGAGGCCGACGAGATGCTCAAGATGGGCTTCCAGGAGGACGTCGAACGCATCCTGGCCGACACCCCGCGCTCCAAGCAGGTGGCGCTGTTCTCGGCGACCATGCCCTCGGCGATCCGCAAGATCTCCAAGCAGTACCTGAACGATCCGGTCGAGATCACCGTCAAGACCAAGACGACGACCAACACCAACATCAACCAGCGCTGGGTGCAGGTCTCGCACCAGCGCAAGCTGGACGCGCTCACCCGCATCCTCGAGGTCGAGACCTTCGAGGCGATGATCATCTTCGCGCGCACCAAGCAGGGCACCGAGGAGCTCGCCGAGAAACTGCGCGCCCGCGGGTTCTCCGCCGCGGCGATCAACGGCGACATCGCGCAGAACCAGCGCGAACGCACCATCGGGCACCTGAAGTCCGGCGCGCTGGACATCCTCGTCGCCACCGACGTGGCCGCGCGCGGCCTGGACGTGGACCGCATCTCGCACGTGGTCAACTACGACATCCCGCACGACACCGAGTCCTACGTGCACCGCATCGGCCGTACCGGCCGCGCGGGCCGCAGCGGCGAGGCGCTGCTGTTCGTGGCGCCGCGCGAGCGGCACCTGCTCAAGGCGATCGAGCGCGCCACCCGGCATCCGCTGGCCGAGATGCAGCTGCCCAGCGTGGACGACGTGAACGCGCAGCGTGTGGCCAAGTTCGGCGACGCCATCACCGAGAACCTGTCCTCGGACAACATCGCGCTGTTCCGCCGCCTCATCGAGGACTACGAGAACGAGCACAACACCCCGCTGGTCGACATCGCGGCGGCGCTCGCGGTCGGCGCGTACGACGGCAAGACCTTCCTGATGGAGCCGGAACCGGAGCCGATCGAGCGTCCGCGCCGCGATCGCGAGCCGCGCCCGGATCGGCCGCGCCGCTTCGACGACGAGCGTTCGGGCCCGAGCTTCTCCCGCACCTCCGGCGCGGAACTGGCCACCTACCGGATCAGCGTCGGCAAGCGGCACCGCGTGGTGCCGGGCGCCATCGTCGGCGCGATTGCCAACGAGGGCGGGCTGCGCCGCAGTGACTTCGGGCACATCAGCATCCGCCCGGATCACAGCCTGGTGGAACTGCCCGCCAACCTGCCCGCCGAGACGCTGGAGGCGTTGCGCCGCACCAGGATCAGCGGTCAGCTGATCCAGCTGACGCTCGACGACGGCGGCCCGCAGCATCGCCAGTTCAGCCGTGGCCCGCGCCCTGACCGGGCGCCGGGCAAGCGGACCGAACGGCGCAAACCGCGTTCCTGAGCCCGCCGGCGGGCGGGTGGGGTGCGCTGGTCACCTGACCCGCAGGGCGGCAGGGGACGCTGCGCGTCACGGGATCGGACCGACTGGCTAAGGTGTTGCCCGTCCGGTCGGGGCCCGCCGAAGACACAGGAGGCCGCGTTTGTTCGTGTTCGGTGATCGTGTCGTCTGCACCGCCGAGGATCTGGTCCGGGCGGCGCGGTGCGAATTCGCGCTGCTCCGTGCGCTCGACACCGAACTGGGCTACCTGAGTGCCTCGGCGGCAGCGGATTCCGTGCCGCCCCCGCACACGGCGCCCGATACCGCGGCCGAATTCCGGCTGGCCGATTTCCGAGATCGATTCGGCCCCACCATGGTCGAGATTCCGGCGGCGCGCACCGGTTCCGGCGATCCCGCGGACCGGATCGCCGAACTGCGGACCGCGCACTCGGAAACCGTTGCGGCGCTGCGCTCGGGCGTGCACGTCATCGCGGGCGCTACGTTCTTCGACGGCGCGTTCGCGTGTTCCTGCGATTTCCTGGTGCGGGCCGGGCACCGGGTGCGCTACACGGTGCAGGGCACCGCGCCGGGCCGGGCCGAGTTGATCGGCGCCGCACTCGAACTCGCCGCCTGCGCGGAAGCCCTGGACAGCAGCGGCGCGCTGACCGCACCGGTCGTCCGGCTGTATCTCGATACCGCGGCAACGGATCTCCCGCTCACCGACCTGGTCCCGGTGTATCAGGCGCGCCGGCGCAGACTGGCCCGGATCCTGGACGAGAAGCTGAGCGAACTGCTGCCGGTGCAGTGGGGCGATCCGCGCTACCTGGCCTGCGGGCACTGCCCGACCTGCGCCGCCGCGCTCACCGCCGCGCGCGACCTGATGCTGGTGGCGGGCATGCCGAGCCCGGCCCGGGCCCGGCTGCGCGAGGCCGGGATCACCACCATCGACCGGCTGGCCGGCGCCGCGGCGGCCGTCCCCGGGGTGCCGCCGCGCACCCTGGCCACGCTGCGCCGCCAGGCCCGGATCCAGGTGCGGTCCGACGGCCCCGCCTACCAGCTGCTGGACGCGCACGCGCTGGGCGCGCTGCCGCCGCCCACGCCGGACGATCTATCGCTGACCATCGAGGACGAGCCGGGGCACGCCTTCACCGTCGAGGTGGGCGGTCCGGACACGGTGCACCTGTCGCGGCGGGTGCCGCCCGGCCCGGACGCGGCCGCCGAGCGGCGGCGGGCGCTGGCCGAGGTGATCGGCTATCTCGAGCACCGGCGCGAGCAAGCGCCCGGACTGCGGATCTACCACTACGGGCGCGAACAGCGGGATACGCTGCTGCGCTGCACCGGAAGTCTCGGCGCCGGTGCGGAATTCGTCGACGAGCTGCTGTCCGCGGGGGCGCTGATCGACCTGTATCCGATCATGCGCAATGCCGTGGTGGTCGGGACGCGGTCCTATCGGCCGGCCGACCTGCGGGTGTTGCTGCCCGGCGCGCGCACCGGCGACGCCGACTGCGTCACCGTGCTGCGGCTGCGGGATCGGTTGCTCGAACTCGCCCCGGCCGCGCCGCGCGAGCCCGTGCCGCCGCCGAGGGAACCGGCCGCCCACCCGTCTTCGCTGGAAGCCGCGCTCACCGAATTCGCGGCCTCGCACCGGGATCCGCGGCCGACGGTGCGCGGGGAGCGCAGAGATCCCGGAGCGGCGCCGCACCCGGCGGCCCTGATGGCCGCGGTGCTCGGATACCAGCGGCGCGAGCGGCGGCCGTTGCGCCTGGCCCACGCCGACCGGCTCGACCACCCGGTCGACGAATGGGCCGAGGCGCCCGGCGTGCTGGTCGCGGACTGGGGCACCGTCGACACCAAGTGGCATCACGGCCTGAACCGCCCCACCATGCGCCGCTACCTCACCCTGACCGGCCGGATCGGCACCGGCTGGGCGCACGGCGTCGCGCTGACGCCCGGCACCACCGTCTACACCCTCTACGACCAACCGGCGGCCACCGGCATGGTCGCGGCGGTCGGCCAGCGCGCCGTCGCCACCGCCACCGTGCTCGGCTGTTCGGTGGACGCGAATTTCGATGACACCGTCCGGCTGGAGGAACTGCTGCCGGAGGGCTGCGAGCCCTACGACGAGCTGCCGACGGCGATCGCGCCCGGCCTGCCCGCCTGGGACGCCCACGTCGAGAGCACCGTGGAACTCGCGGCCCAGCGCCTCCTGGTGACCTTGCCGGAGATCCCGGCCGAGGCGGTCTTCGACATCCTGGCCCGGCGTGCGCCGCGGCTGCGCGGCGGCGGTCCGCTGCCGGAGGTGCACGGCGACCACGCCGCCGCGATCACCACCGCCATGCGCTATCTGGACCACTCCTATGTCGCCGTGCAGGGCCCCTCCGGCACCGGCAAGACCTCCACCGCGGCCCGCGTCATCGAACGGCTGGTGACCCGGCAGAAGTGGCGCATCGGCGTGGTCGCGCACGCGCATTCGACCGTGGAGAACATGCTGGACGCGGTCGTCGAGATCGGCGTGCTGCCCGAGCTGGTCGGCAAGAAGGACGTCGAGGCGGTGAAACCGGAATGGGCTGTGATCGACGCGGGCAAGTACCGCCGGTTCCTCGACAACGCGGTGAACGGCTGCGTGATCGGCGGTACCCCCGCCGATTTCGCCGACGAGAGCCTGATCCCGCACGACGCGCTGGACCTGCTGGTGATCGCCGACGCGGGCGGGTTCGCGCTCGCCGACACCGTCGCGGTCGGCTCCAGCGCCCGCAATCTGCTGCTGCTCGGCGACCCGGTGCCCACCCCGAGCCGCGGCGCGCATCCCGAACCGGTCGGGGAGTCGGTGCTGGGCTGGCTGGCCGAGGGACGCGCGGTGCTGCCCGCCGAACGAGGCTACTTCCTGGACCGGACCTGGCGGCTGCATCCGCGGGTGTGCGAGCCGATCTCCCGGGTCTGCTACGACAACCGGCTGCGCTCGAACGAAACCGTCACCCTGGCACGGCAACTCGACGGCGTGCCGCCCGGGGTGGAGACGGTGCTGGTCGAGCACTACGGCAATACCACCGAATCGGTCGCCGAGGCCAAGGAGGTGGTGCGCCGGATCCGGGTGCTGCTGGGCGCGTCCTGGACCGTCGGCGCGGTGACCCGGCGGCTGCATCCGCACGACATCTTCGTCGTCGCGCCCTACACCGCGCAGGTCGGGCGGATCCGGACGCTGCTGGCGCGCGCCAAGATCGAGGACGTGCTGGTCGGCACCCCGGATCGGTTCCGCGGCCGGGAAGCGGCCGTGGTGCTGTTGTCGATGACCACCTCCACGGCGGCCGACGCGCCCTTCGGGATGCCGTTCCTGTTGTCGCGCAACCTGATCCACTCGGCCCTGTGCCGGGCGATGTGGAAAGCCGTGATCATCCGCTCGCCGCTGCTCACCGAGTACCTGCCGACGACGCCGGCCGATCTCCCCGATCTGGCGGGCTTCCTGCGGCTGAGCTGAACTCAGTCCTGGGCCGCGCGATAGGCGGAGGGGGACCGGCCGAAGCGGGCGGTGAAGGCTTGGCGCAGTGTTTCGGCGGAGGTGTAGCCGCAGCGCCGCGCGATCTCCTCCAGTCGCAGGCCGGTGCTCGTGAGCAGCCGGGCGGCGGCGTCCGCGCGGGCGCGGCGCACGTATCTGCCCGGGGTCTCCCCGATTTCGCGCACGAACAGGCGGGTGAGCTGGCGTTCGCCGAGGCCCGCGACGGCGCTGAGCGCGGGGCCGTCGAGCGAGCCGTCCAGGTGCGCGCCGATGTGGTCGAGCACGCGGCGCACCAGCGGGTGCTCCGGCGGCGGACTCGACACGTACGTGCTGACCTGGGATTGGCTGCCGGGGCGGCGCAAGTAGGTGACCAGGCCCATGGCCACCCGGCGGGCCACCTCGGCGCCGTGGTCCTCCTCGATGAAGGCCAGCGTCAGATCCAGGGCGCTGGTGACGCCGCCGGAGGTGGCGACATTGCCGTCGCGCACGAAGATCGGGTCCGGATCGACCCGTGCGGCGGGATAACTCGCGGCCAGCTGGTCGGCGTAGAACCAGTGCGTGGTCACGCTTTTCCCGTCGAGCAGCCCGGTGGCGGCGAGCACCGTCGCGCCGGTGCAGATCGAGGCAACCCGGCGGGACTGGCGGGCCAGCCGCCGGACGTGGCCGACGAGCTTCGCGTCGGCGGCGGCGTCGCAGTGGCCGAGTCCGCCGGAGACGACCAGGGTGTCGATCGCGGTGTTGATCTGCTCCAGTGCTTCCTGACCGGGCAGGCTGAGACCCGAATTGCATTCCACCGGCGTACCGCCCGGCGTCGCGACCAGCAGGCGATAGCGCGGCGTCGCGCCCATCCGATTGGCCATGTCGAGACTCGAGGTGACGCAGGCGATGTCCAGCAGTTCGACGCCGTGGTAGCCGACCACCACGACGAGCGCATCGTTCACGCCGCCAATCCTAGTTGCGCGGACATGATTCCCAGGTTTACCGACATTTCTGTCCGGCGCGCTGGCACCCCGGAACCGCCGGAGCGGACCGTGAACCCCATGACCGTTTCCACTCGTCCGGCCCTGACCCGCCGCTGGCCCGCCGTGGCCGGCGCCGTCTTCGCGGGGGCCACCGCCTACGACCTGGCCACCGGTGTCGATCTCGCCCAGATCGTCGCCGCCTCGGCCCTGATCTACCTCGGCGCGGCCGCCTTCGGCCGGCAAGCTACCGCGTGGCCGCTGTTCCTGGGCACCTTCGTCGTCATCACCCTGGCCAAGATCGCCGGGTTCGACGGCACCGTGGTGCTGCTCGCCCTCGCCGTCCCGCTGACGATCTACGCCGTCGCCACCCATCGTGACATCGGCCGCCAGGGCCTGGCGCTGCTCGCTTTCGGCGCGCTCGCCCTGACCGCCCTGGTGGTCGACGAAACCCTCGGCGCCTACCTTGTCGCCGCCGGTCTGCTCGGCCACACCGCCTGGGACATCTACCATTTCCGCGCCGACCGCGTCGTCGCCCGCTCCCTCGCCGAGTTCTGCATGGTGCTGGACACCCTGCTCGCCGTCGCCGTCCTCGTCGTCGAATGGACCTGAGATCAGCGCCGGGTGAGGGGCTGCTCGGCGGTGATGCGGGTCAGCTTCTCCGGGTTGCGGACGGTGTAGATGCCGGTGATCAGGCCGTCTTCGAGCTGGACGTTCATGATGCCGTCGAGTTCGCCGTGCAGGCTGATCGCGAGCGCGAAATTGCCGTTGATCACGGTGAGTTCGAGGGTGAGGGCGCCCGCGAGCTTAGTGGCGCCGCGCGACAGGTACTGGGCGACCTTCTCGGCGCCGGTGACCGGGCGCAGCGCGGCGCGCTTGATGCCGCCGCCGTCGGCGAGCAGGACGACCTGCGGGGCGAGCACGTCGAGCAGGCGTTGCGGGTCACCGGTTTCCAGGGCGCGCTGGAAGGACTCCAGCGCCGCCCGGGCCTGGCCGGGCGCGACCGCGGCGCGCGGGCGGCGGGCGTCGACGTGCTGCCGGGCGCGGTGCGCGATCTGGCGTACCGCGGCGGGCGTCTTGTCCACCGCGGCCGCGATCTCGTCGTAGCCGACGTCGAAGACCTCGCGCAGCACGAACACGGCGCGCTCGGTGGGCGCGAGGGTTTCCAGCACCAGCATCAGGGCCATCGACATGCTCTCGGCGAGTTCGACGTCCTCGGCCACGTCCGGGGCGGTGAGCATCGGCTCGGGCAACCACGGCCCGACGTAGGACTCCCTGCGGCGCTGCATCGTTCGCAGCCGATTCAGCGCCTGCCGGGAGGTGATCCGCACCAGATAGGCGCGCGCGTCGAGCACCTGCTCCTGGTCGACCTCGGACCAGCGCAGCCAGGTCTCCTGCAAGACGTCCTCCGCGTCGGCGGCGGACCCCAGCATCTCGTAGGCGACCGTGAAGAGCAGATTGCGGTGCGCGACGAAACTTTCGGTCGCCGGGTCGGTGCGGTGCTCGCTCATCGGTGGGTCCTTCTCCGTCGCCGCCGGTGGTGTGCCGCCGGCGGCCTTCATGATCTCAGGCGCCGGATCAGGCGAAGGGTTCGAGGGCGAAGCGGCCCCAGGCGATGAAGACCGCGAGCGCGAGGTAGACCAGGTTCACGGCCACCAGCGGGACCTGGTTGTGCCGGTAGTGGGTGATCATCGCGCCGATCATCAGCAGCACCCAGCAAACCGCGGTGATCGGCACCAGGATCGGCGCGATATCGAGCACTGCGGGCAGGATCAGGCCCGCTGCGGCCAGGAGTTCGAGGATGCCCAGGGTGCGGATGGCACCGGCGCTGAAGCCGGCCGTCCACTCACCGCCCTTGGCGTTGCCGAGCTTTTCCTTGGACAGGAACGTCTTGGTCGATCCGCCGCCGAGTGCGACCAGAGCCAGCAGTCCGGCGGCGATCCACAGTGCGATGTTCATGATGCTCTCCTCTGTTTTCCAGGTTCGGCATCAAGACACCGGCGGTCCGGGTGCTGTGACAAGATGTGAGCCAGGTCACCGCGGCGGCACTACCAGGCCTGGGCGTAGGCGGTGGTCTTCTTCTCCGCCGCGGTGAGCATCGGGCGCAGCGCGTCGCGGAAACCCTCCGCGTCGACGGGGGTGATGTCGACGTCGGCGCCGGTGCGGACGGTGTAGCGGCCGTCGCCGCGGACATCGATCCAGCAGAGCACCCCGAACGGCCGCAGATCACCGTCGGGGCGGCGCAGCGAGACGACGATCTGCCCGATGCCGTCGCGCGGATGATTGAGCAGTTTGCGGATCCGCGCGGGGGTGGTGGGGCCCGAGACCGGCATGGTGACCAGATCGCGGCTGTCCTCGGTGACCTTCGGCAGCGGTGCGCTCAGGCGGGCGAGCGTGCCGGGCTCGTTCTTCGGGAGCATCGAAACGATCCGGGACGCCAGGTTTTTCGGGGTGGTGACGAAGATCCGGAGATCACCGCCGCGATCGTCGGTCTCGCCCGGGCGCTGGGCCGCGACCACGGCGATGTTGCCGGAGACGGCGCCGAGAATGCGGACGGGCCGGGCCGATTCGTCCTCCTCGAGCGCCGCGGCCGCCGGGGCGGGCGCGCCGACGGTGCCGGGCAGCGGTTCCGGCCCGGCCGATCGGACGCGGCCGGACGGTTCGCCGGCGCGGCGCTCGCCGAAGACCTCCACCCGCACCGCGGGGTCGGCGAGCGCGCGCAGCGCGGCCGAGAGTTCGGCGTCGAGCACCTGCTCGCACCACTGCTCGAGCGCGGGCAACTGGGCCGCGCGCTCGGCGGTGTCGCGCGCGGAGAGCCGGACCGCGAGCGGGTAGGGGATGCGGTCGCCGTCGGTGCGGGACCAGGCCAGAGCGAACTGGTCGGGCGTCAATGTCCAGTTCATCGCCGAACTCGCGGGTAACACGGGTGGATTCACTCGAGTTCGGTCCATTCACCGACCACCGGCGGGGTGGTCGGGTCCATCGAGCCGATCAGCTCACGCGGTTCGTCGGCGGGTTCGAGGAAGGTGAGTTCGTCGTCGGTCCAGTGCAATTCGTCATCGTCGTCCTCGTCGTCCGAGGTGGCGGGCGCGGGGCGGGCCGAGACGCCGGAGCCGCCGCGCGGCGAATCGCCACCGGCGGCGAGGGCGCCGCCGAGCATGCCGCCCATCGCGCCCACGCCGGCGCCCGCGACCGCGTCGCCGCTGGTGTCGCGGCGGCGCTCCTCGCGCTTGCGCTCGTCGTCGGCGGCGGCGGTGGAGGTGGCGGCGAAGCCACTGGGCACGGTCGGGGCGGCTGGCGCGGGAGCGACCGGTGCGCCCGCCGGCGCGGCAGCGAGGCGCTCGGGTGCGGCTGCGGCGCTCGGCGTGGTCGGCGCGGCCAGGCCGGCCGGCTGCGTGGTCGCCGCCGCGGGCGTGGTGTCGCCGGGCAGCACGACGCCCGGTAGACCGGCGGCCGACAGCACCGAGGCCGGGGCGGTGGCCCCCGGTTCGGCCGCGGGCTCGGGCGTTTCGGCCCCCGGCACTGCCGCCTCCGGCCGCGCGGCCGCGGGCGCGACCGACACCGGTTGCAGCACCGGCTTTTCCGTCTCGGCGACCGGGGCCGCAATTGCGACGCCCGGTGTGCTCGGCGCGGCGGCCGCGACCGGCGCGCCGACCTCGGCCGCGCCCGGGAACGCGGGCACCGCGACACCGCTCTGGATGAAAGCGTTGGTGTAGACGCTCTCCATCGAGGCCACCACGTCCTGGCGGTCGTTCTCGGTGGACTTCTGCGCGGCCACATTGCTGGTGGCCTGGCTCGGATCCAGCAGCGCCGCACCGAGATCCGGCTGCTGATCGGAGGGCCGCCCGACGGCCGAGCGCAAGGTCTCGGCGGCGTCACCGGCTTGGCCGAGCCGCTGCGCCACCGTGGCCATGACGTCGGCGAGCCGGCTGCCCTGCTGTTCGAAGGCGCGCACGGCCTCGGCGGCGGTCTGCGCCGCGCCGCCGCGCCAGCCGTCGGCGATGGTGGCGCGAATCTCGGTGTGCGCGGCCGTGACCGCGTCGGCCAGCCCGGTCGCGCTCTGCTGCCAGGCCTGACGGCCGGCGTCGAGCACCGTCGGATCCATCAGCTGGATGCTGTCGTGGATCTGCTTGTGCGTGATGTTGTCGAAGATTTCCACGCTGGGCACGTAGTCGGGATCGGTGCGGGTGTGCGGCCAGCGTTCGGTGGTGACCTGGATTTCACGCATCGACGGCTCCCGTGTCGAGTTTGCCGACGACGACCGCGAGATCCTCGTCGCTGCGCTGATAGGCCGCCGCGGCGGCGCGGAAAGTCTGGGCGAGTTCGCGGGCGGCGGTCGCGTACGCCTGTAGTTCGGTCAGCGCCGTGCCGGCCTTGTTCTCGAAACCGGCGCGCAGCGCGGCCCCGGACTCGAAGCCGCCGAAGCCGGGCAGCGTCGTCGCCGCGCGCAGCACCTCGATCTGGCCCTCGACCTGTTCGGCGAGCAATTCGTACCGCTGCGCGCACTTCTCGTGCGCGCCGTCGGCGACCAGCACACCGTCGATCCAGAGTTGACCGTCTTGAACGGCCTGGTTCAAGGTTGTCGTATTCGGCTGCACCGCTTCCCCCTCAGGTTGTCACCTCACCGCCGCGCCGGCCCGGCCACACCCGCCGGCCGGACGACGTCCCGCATCCACTCCGCGATGTCGGCGGCGACCCGCGCGTGCACCGGTTCGTGCAGCAGGTCGTGACCGGCATCGTCGTACTCGACCAAACTTACCCAGTTGTGCCGCGCAGTCCAGTCCCGCATCGCATCGATCGGCGCCCGGCGGTCCTCCACGCCGTGCACGGCGCGGATCGGCAAACCGTGCGGCAACGGTGTCCCCAGTGCTCCGGGGGCCCCGCCGCCGAGGGCGCGCTTGGGCACTCCGGACAGCACCAGCCCCGCCAGCGCCGTCGGCTCCACGCTCGGCGTGAGCGGGCAGTTCGCCTCCACCGCGGACAGATCCGCGGCCGAGGCGGTGTCCGGCACGGCCGCCCCGAGCAGGCCGAGCACGGTGACGGCGCCCAGCGAATGCCCCATCAGCAGCAGCGGCGCCCCGGGTAGTTCGGTGCGCACCACCTCGATCAGCCGCAACGCGTCGGCGACCAGTTCGGCCAGGGTGCCCGGGTTGCGCGGGTCGCCCTCGCTGAGCCCGTGCCCGGCGGTGTCCAGCGCCCACATCTCGATGTCCGCGGCCCGCACCGCGCCGGCGAATCGGTGATAGTGGCCGCTGTGCTGGCCGATACCGGGCAACAACACGAGCGCGGCGGCGTGGCCGGGCACCGGCCAGCGCCGATAGTGCATCCGGCCGCGGTCGCCGTCGAAGAATGGCATGCGTCGATAGTGCCAAAAGCGCTGCGTATCAGGGGAGTTCCCTGGGGAAAACGAAACGGTCTAGAATCCGGCAGGTTCGTGCTGCTGGGAGGATCCGGATGTCTGTGCGCAAGCTCGCCGCCGTTGTCGTTGTGAGCTGCGCCGCGGCCCTGGCCGCCGGGCCGGTGGCGAGCGCGGATCCGGCCGCCATGTGCGCGCCGGCGCGCGCCACCACCGCGCTGCCGGGCGGCACCGCGATGCTGGACTGGTCGGAGAATCTGGGCTACGACGCACGCGGCAATCTTTGGGTCTCGCGGTTGTACCGCAACGAGGTACAGCGCTACGACAACACCGGCCGGCGCACCGCGACGATCTCGGTGGCCTTTCCCGGCGCGGTCCGGCTCGGGCCGGACGGCATGCTCTACGTGGTCTACGGTGACGCGCCGAGCAGCGCGGTGATCCCGGGCGGCGTGGTCCGGTTCGATCCGGACGCCGCCGATCCACGCCCGGAGGTGTTCGTCTCCGGGTTCACCATGCCCAACGGCGCGGCCTTCGACGCGGCGGGCAATCTGTACGTCGCGGCCACCGGGTCGGGCGTCGTCAAGGTCGGCCGCGACGGCGTGGTCGATCAGCAGTGGACGGCGCGGGCCGCGGGCGTCGGGGCCAACGGCATCGTGGTCCACGACGGCACCGGCTACCTGACCACCAACGGCAATCCGCTCGGGCGGGTGCTGAGTTTCCCGCTCGACGCGCCCGAGCGGCGGACCGTGCTGGCGGATCTGTCCACCTCCCTGGGCATTCCGGACTTCGCCGACGATCTGCACCTGGATCGGGACGGCGTCCTCTACGTCGCGACGCTGTCCGGGCAGCTGGTCCGGATCGACACCGTGCGCGGCGGGGTCTGCTCGGTGCTGAGCACCGAGCCGTTGACCGCGGTCGCGCCCGTCCTGGGCCGCGCGGACGAGTTGCTGGCGAGCACCGAGGCCGGCGCCGTACTGCGCATCCGCCTGGCGCGCTGATCCCTGCGCGCTGCGCCCTGCGCTGTCGCGCCCCGGCGGCCGGGTGCGCGGGCAGGTCAGCGGTCCGCAGCACCGTCGGCGAGTGGCGGCAGGTACGCCCGGACTGTCCCGCGATGTGATGCGGATCTCAATTCCCTCTGGGAACCGGCCGCTGAGCGGGCGAGCACGGCCGACGGTTTATCTGTTCATCTGGCGTTCAGTTTATGTTCACCTACCGCGATCAGTCTGTGACCTTCCAAATCAGACCGCGCGTTCGGTTATGGCCGCGGATCCTGAACCACATCTGCCAGGAATCCCGGTTCCCCATGTATTTGCGCACAGTGCTTCCCCTCGCCGTCGCCGCCCTCGTGGCGGTCCCCGGCTACGCCTCCGCCGCCGAGATCGCCGGTGTGCCCGAGTCGCTGCAACAGCCCGCCCAGCAACTGCAACAGCAGGCGCAACAGGCGCAGCAGGGTCTGCCGCAAGACCAGCAGGCCCAGGTCCAGGGGCTGGTCCAGCAATTGCCCGCCCCGCTGGCCGGCATGCTGCCCGCGCCCGAACCGCAGTTCTCCGACGACCTCGACGGCTGGATCCACAACGCGCTCTACATGCTGTCCAAGCACGGCATCCCCGGCAGCTTCGAGGGCATCCACCGCAACATCATCCGGGAGTCCGGCGGCAACCCGCGCGCCATCAACCTGTGGGATTCCAACGCGGCCGCGGGCATTCCGTCCAAGGGGCTGCTGCAGGTCATCGATCCGACCTTCGAGCGCTACCACGTCGAGGGCACCTCCTGGGACATCTACGACCCGGTCGCCAATATCGCCGCCGCCTGCAACTACGCCGCGGCGCGCTACGGCTCGATCGACAACGTCTTCGGCGCCTACTGATTCGACGCGGCAGTCGCGCGGGCGATGCGGGCCGCGATCGCGCGCAGCCCGGCCTCGAGCTCGGCCGGCTCGTGCACCTCGAAGTCGACGCCGAGGGCGAGCAGCCGCTGTGCCAGCCACTCCGGCGCGTCCTCGCGGACGCCGTCGAGGCGGCAGCGGCCGGGCCCCAGCGGCGTGATCTCGCCGGGACTGTCGCCGAGGCGGCCCGTGATCTGTTCCGCGGGCGCGTGCACGGTGACCGAGAAGCGCAGTTCCGGTGTGCCCCAGTCGGTGCGCCGCCCCGCCACGTAGGCGGCGGGGTCGGCCGCGGGCAGCGGCGGGGGAGTGCCGCGCGCCCCGGTCGGTTGCGGCCGTTCGATCCGGTCGACCCGGAAGACCCGCCAGCCCGCGCGGTCCAGATCGTGACCGACCAGGTACCAGCGGCGGCGATGGCTGACCAGGCCGACCGGCTCGACGTGGCGGCGCGCGGCCGAGCCGCCCCGATACTCGAAACGCACGCGCTCCCGGTTGGTCACGGCCGCGGCCAGGGTGGTGAGGATCTCCGGCTCGACGACCGGCCCGTCGTCGGCGGGCAGCGCCACGGCGGTGCCGAGCACCTTGACGCGGCGGCGCAGTTTGGCGGGCAGTACCTGGTCGAGCTTGGCCAGGGCGCGCACCGCGGCCTCGTCGACGCCCGCGATGGACGAGCCCGCGGCGGCCCGCAGGCCGACGGCGATGGCGACCGCCTCCTCGTCGTCCAGCAGCAGCGGGGGCATCGCCTTGCCCGCCGCCAACCGGTAGCCGCCGCTCGCGCCCAGGGTGGCCTCCACCGGATAGCCGAGTTCGCGCAGCCGATCGATATCGCGGCGAACGGTGCGGTCGGTGACGCCCAGGCGCTGGGCCAGCTCGCTGCCCGGCCACTCCCGTGGCGTCTGGAGCAGGGAGAGCAGGCGCAGCAACCGAGCCGGGGTGTCGTTCATGATTTCAGTGTCGCAAAAATCTAGGACCTGATCGGTCCTAGATGGGTCCTACCTTGGGCGTTATGACGAACTCGATCACGCCCTTCCGCATCGACATCCCGCAGGCCGACCTGGACGACCTGCACGAGCGCCTGGCGCGCACCCGCTGGTCGGCCCAGCTGCCGGGGAAGGGCGCCGGCCGCGGCGTCCCGGTCGACTACCTGCGCGAGCTCGCCGACCACTGGCGCACCGAATTCGACTGGCGGGCACAGGAGGCGGCGCTCAACGAGCTGCCGCAGTTCCGCACCGAGATCGACGGTCTGAACGTGCATTTCGTGCACGTGCGGTCCGCGGAGCCGGACGCGCTGCCGCTGCTGCTCACGCACGGCTGGCCGAACAGTTTCGTGGAGTTCACGAAAACCGTCGGGCCGCTGACGGATCCGCGCGCACACGGCCTGGACCCGGCACGGGCGTTCCACGTGGTGATTCCCTCGGTGCCCGGTTTCGCCTTCTCGGACGGTCCAGGGGACGAAGGGATGTCGGCGGCCCGGGTGGCGCGCATGTGGGTGCGGCTGATGGACCGGCTCGGATATGAGCGCTACGGCGTCCAAGGCGGCGACCTCGGGGCCTACGTCGCGCCGGAGATGGCGATCGCGGCCCCGGACCGGGTCGTCGGCGTGCATCTGGACGGCGGCATCGGCCTGCCCACCGCGGCCGACGTACCCACCATGACTCCGGACGAGCGGGCGGAGTGGGAGGTGATGCAGCAGTGGATGTCCGGCGGCGTCGACCACCACGCGCTGCTGGGCGCGGCGCCGCAGACCTTCGCGCACGCCTGGACCGATTCACCGGTCGGGCTGCTGGCCTGGTTCACCCAGAAATTCGACGAGTTCACGCCCCTGGCCGACCGGGCCGAGGACGTCATCGAACGCGACCACCTGCTGACCAATCTCAGCCTGTACTGGTTCACCAACACCCTGGCCTCGTCGTCCTGGCCGATGTACGAGGGTCTGGGCGCCGACGGCGGATTCGGTTGGCCGGTCGGACAGAAGCTGGTGCCGACCGGGGTCTACGCCGGCGGGTCCGCGCTGATGCGCCGGCTGGCCGAGCAGGACAACCACATCGCGCACTGGCCCGAGGGCAACACCGGGAACCACTTCCTGGCGATGGAGGTTCCGGACCAGCATGTCGCCGACATCGGCGCGTTCTTCGCGAAGGTGCGCTGAGCTAGGCGCCCGGCTTGCGCAGGTCCTCGTTCACGGCGGCGGGGGCCTGCGGGGCCGGGATGGCGTCGCCGGAGCCGGAATTCGCGCCGGGATCGGCCGGAGCCTGGGGAGCGGGGGCGTCGCCGGAGCCGGTGTTCACGCCGGGATCGGCGGGGTTCGGTGTGGCGGGGGCGGGTGGCGGCGGGAGGTCGGGCACGGAGAACAGGCCGACCGTCGGGGTCATCACGCAGTTCGCGAAGGGGTAGTTGATGACGCCCCACATCGAGGCGAGCACGGTGCCGGGGCCGGTGTTCACCGTCCGGGTCAGCGAGGGCAGGCCGGTCTCGGTGCGGTCGTCGAGGATGTCGAGGCCGCTGGCGCCGTTGTTGACGTTGACCCAGGCCACCACCAGGCCGGAGTTCAGGGGCAGGCCGGTGTGCGCGGGCGAGGCGCTGAACCGCAGCGACCCGGGGGAGGGGTTCGGCAGCTCGGCGACCCGGGGGCCCTCGGCGTTGGCGGCCGCGATGATCGTGGTGATCGGGCCGTTGCTGCCGCAGCCGAAGGTGGGGGCGGCGTAGGCGAACGGAGTCCAGCCGGGGGTGATGGCGCGCAGCTCCGCGACGTTCACGAGCTTGGTGTACTGGGCCAGCGCGCCGACGCCCGCCTGGGCCGTCGGGTCCGGACCCGCCTTGTCGACCAGCTGGGTCACCGCGCCGTCGATGTCGGGAACGCCGGGTTCGGCGGCCGCCGGATGCGTCGTGGACAGCACCGCGCCGATGCTCAGAGCTGTCACTGCCGCCGTGGCCCGCGCGATCGTGCTGCCGTTCACTCAAACACTCCTCGAAGAGAAAACCCGGGTCCCCACACCCGTCCGCCCAGCAACGTACCAGTTCCGCACCCTCCGCGTGTTGCCCGGACGTGATCCCCCTGACAGCGCACGATTACCAAAGGGTAAGTTCGGCTCGGACGTACGAGACATGGACGGAGTCCTGTATGAAAATATCCCTGTCCCCCGACGAAATCGCCTTCCGCGACGAGCTGCGGCAGTTCTATCGGACCGAGATCCCGGCTGAGATCCGCGACCGTGTGCGCTACGGCCGCGAATTGTCCAAGGAGCAGATCGTCACGGCGAACAAGATCCTCAACGACCACGGACTGGCCGTGCCGAACTGGCCGGTGGAGTGGGGCGGCAAGGACTGGACCCCGATGCAGCGCCACATCTGGCAGGACGAGATGCAGCTGGCCTCGGTACCCGAGCCGCTGACCTTCAACGCGCAGATGGTCGGCCCGGTGATCGCGCACTTCGGCTCCCAGGAGATCAAGGAGCGCTTCCTGCCGCCCACCGCGGCGCTGGACATCTGGTGGTGCCAGGGCTTCTCCGAGCCCGACGCCGGCTCCGATCTGGCCTCCTTGCGCACCACCGCGGTGCGCGACGGCGATTCCTACATCGTCAACGGCCAGAAGATCTGGACCACCCTGGGCCAGTACGCCGACTGGATCTTCTGCCTCGTGCGGACCGATCCCAGCGCGCCGAAGAAGCAGGCCGGCATCTCGTTCCTGCTCTTCGACGTCAAGAGCCCCGGCGTCACCATGCGCCCGATCAAGCTGATCGACGGCGGCTACGAGGTCAACGAGGTCTTCTTCGAGAACGTCCGGGTCCCCGCCGATCAGCTGGTCGGTCAGGAGAACATGGGCTGGACCTACGCCAAGTTCCTGCTCGGCAACGAGCGCACCGGCATCACCGGCGTCGGCCGCACCAAGGTCAAGATCGGCGTCGCGAAAGAGTACGCGCGCCAGACCAAGGCGGGCGCGGGCACGCTGCTCGAGGATCCGCTGTTCGCGGCCCGGGTCGCCGAACTGGAGAACGAGCTGCTGGCCCTGGAACTGACCCAGCTGCGCGTGGTCTCCAATTCCGAAGAGGGCAAGCCGAACCCGGCCTCCTCGGTGCTGAAGCTGCGCGGCTCGGAGTTGCAGCAGGCGGCGACCGAGCTGCTGCTCGACATCGCCGGCCCGGACGCCCTGCCCGTCGACGCCGCGGACATCGCGTCGCCGGAGTGGGCCCAGCACAGCGGCCCCGGCTACCTGAACTACCGCAAGACGACCATCTACGGAGGTTCGAGCGAAGTGCAGCGCTCCATCATTTCCTCCACGATCCTGGGATTGTGAGGCGACATCATGGCTTTCGAACTCACCGACGAACAGGTCATGCTCCGGGACACGGTGCGTGAACTGCTGGGCCGCAACTACGATCCGGAGACCCGGCTCAAGGTCACCGACACCGAACTCGGCTGGAGCCGCGAGGTCTGGCGGCAGCTCGCCGAACTGGGCGTGCTGGGCCTGAGTTTCAGCGAGGAAGACGGCGGCATGGGCGCCGGCCCGGTGGAGACCATGGTGGTGCTGGAGGAGGTCGGCCGCCGGCTCGCCCCCGAGCCGCTGCTGGACGCCGTCCTGGTGCCGGGCGGGCTGGTCGCCGCGGTCGGCAGCGCCGACCAGCGGCAGCGCATCCTGCCCGCGGTCGCGAGCGGCGAGAAGCTGCTCGCCTTCGCGCACGGCGAGCCCGGCGTGCGCTGGCCCTCGGCCGAACTCGCCACCAAGGCGGTGGCCCAGGGTGATTCCTACGCCCTGACCGGCACCAAGAACCCGGTCGGCCACGGCGACTGCGCGGACGAACTGGTGGTCAGCGCGGTGCTGCCGGACGGCAGCACGGGGCTGTTCCTGGTGGCCGCCGACGCCACGGGCGTGCGCCGCACGCCCTATCGCACCGTCGACGGGCAGCGCGGCGCGCAGCTCGAATTCGACGGCGCGCCCGGCGAACTGCTCGGTGCCGGCACCGAGGCGATCGCGACCGCGATCGTGGGCGCCCAGGCCCTGCTCTGCGCCGAATCCATCGGCGCGATGGAGGAGGCGCTGCGTCTGACCACCGATTACCTGAAGACGCGCAAGCAGTTCGGGGTCACGCTCTCGAAGTTCCAGACGCTGACCCAGCGGGCGGCCAACATGTACGTGTCGCTGGAACTGGCGCGCAGCATGAGCCTCTACGCCAATGCCTCGCTGGCCGACGGCAACGCCGATCCGGTGATCGCCTCGCGGGCCCGGCTGCAGGTGAGCCGGTCCGCGCGCCACGTCGGGCAGGAAGCGATCCAGATGCACGGCGGCATCGGCGTCACCGCGGAGTACCCGGTGAGCCACTACGTCGCGCGGCTGACCGCCATCGAGCGGAATCTCGGTGGCGCGCTGGAGCATCTGCAGGTGCTGAGCGCGCGGGTCGGGGACTACGACCAGCCGGAGCTGTAGGACCGTGAGCGAAAGGCCGTCGTGCGCGAGCGCGACGGCCTTTTCGTTTATCGGGCCGCGGCCGCCGGGGGCGTGGTCGGCGCGCTGGTGGTCGGCGACGCCGAATCGCTACCGAGCGTGGGCCCCAGGGGAATCGGCTCGTCGATGGGCGCGGCCGGGGACTCGGTGGGCGTCTCGACCGGCGTGACGACCTCGACCGGCGGGACGATCTCGGTGGGGACCGGCGTCTCCTCGACCGGCGGCGGGGCGGCCGCCGTGGTGGTCGGCACCGGCGGACGCCGCGTGGTGGTCGGCTCGTCCGGATCGGTGGTCCGGCGCGGGCGCGTGGTGGTCGGGTCGTCGTCCGCGGTGGGGGCCGGGCGGGTGGTGCGCGTCGGCCGGGTGGTGCTGGTCTCCTCGCCCGGGATGTCGATCTCGCTGTCCGGCGGGGTGGTCATCGGGGTGTAGCCGGCGGGACGGCGCGGCGGACCGGCCGGCGCCACCTTCCAGGTGGGAGACGGCGGGATGACGACCTTCTGCGCCGTCACCGAGGTGCCGTTCTGTACTGCCATCGCGGCCGACGGCCCGGATTTCAGCGGTGGGGGCGGCACGTAGGTGTCGTGCTTGCCTACTCCGCAGGCGCCGATGAGGACGAGCCCGACGGAAACCGCCCCCGCTGCGATCGCCGGACCGGTGATCTTGGCCCTGTTGCTCACCATCGGGACACTCCTGCTGTGTATTCGAATGGGGCTCACCTTAATCGAGGCCTGCCGGTGCGGCTACCGCGGCACGGTCGTTGTGGCGGCCCACACCTTTATCTTAAATACTCGTGATTCAGATATCGAAATGGTCACTATTGCGTGTCGCGGGCACGTGTCGCGCTCTAACGAACCGACGTGGTCGTAGCGTGTGTGAGCAAAGTTACGTGTGCTACGTGTGCGACGCCTGTACCCAGATGAGAGATAGACCGAGGCTCCAGAACCCGGTTGTTACAACAACTCTGATCGAGGTCGGGTTCGAGGGAGTGAATGATGGGAGCTTACTCGACAACTCCGCTGGGAGCCGAGTCCGCGGCCGCTGAACCTGCGGCCACCGCACCATCGCCGCCCCCGGCGCCGAAACCACCACGCAGCCTGCGGACGACCCTGTCGCGGACCTTCGCCTGGCTGTTCTTCGTCGGTGGCGTCGTGGGTGCCGTACTCGGCATCGCCGGGTTGCACGTCGAAATCACGGTCGCCGGTCTGATCCTGGCCTGCACCGCCGGACTGGTGCTGTTGAAGCTGCGCCACGATCGCGGCGCGCAAGCCGAAACAGACTGAGTCGCAAACGAATCCGAGCCTGGTTGCCGAAGCCGCCAGCGCCGTGCAGGATTGGCTGATGGCTGGACGTGATCGTAGGCAGACGGCGATCACCAGTGACGTCACCGAGTTCCTCGCGCGCGCCGAACCGTTTCTCCGGCAGAACGCGCTGCGCAATACGGTGATCGCGACCGCCGTCGGCAATCTGCTCGGTGCGAAATACGCTCCCGGCGAGCAGTCCTGGTTCGTTTCGGTACTCGACGAAGCAGGCGAGGTCGCCGGAGTCGCCGCGCGGTCGGGCCGCAACGACATCTACCTCGGCGATATTCCGGTGGACAGCGCCGGTCAGGTGGCCGAGGCCTTCGCCGGTGCGATCGCCACCGCGGGCGGCGTCGAAGGGCCCTCGGAAGTGGTGTGGCCCTTCGCCGAACGGTGGTGCGCGCTGCGGCGGGTGGGCTACAAGCAGGACTACGCGGTGCGCCTCTACCGCCTCGGGCATCTGCACGCCCCGCAGGAGGTGGCCGGATCACCGCGGCGCGCAACCGAATCCGATCTCGCCCTGTGCCTGGCCTGGACCGAGGCGATGCAGGCCGAGATCGGCGTGTCCGGCAACGGGCTGCCGGCCGAGGCGCTGCGGCGGCGGATCGCCGCGGGCTGGTGGTGGCTGTGGGAGCGCGCGGGCCGTCCGGTCTGCCTGGTCGCCCACCAGGTGCCCGCCTACGGCTGGTCCCGGATCGGGCCGGTCTACACCCCGCCCGAGGAACGCGGCCAGGGCTATGCCGCCGCGCTGTCCGCGCACGTGGCGCGGCTGCTGCGGGCGCAGGGCCTGGACATCTGCCTGTTCGCCGACACCGACAACCCGATCTCCAACCGGATCTACCGCGGCATCGGGTTCGAGCCGGTCCGCGAATTCGTGCACTACCAATTCGGGTAGCTCAGCGCACGACCCACTCGAACGCCTCGGCCTCGGAACGCGCGCCCTCGACCGTGCGCGACCGATTGGGTTCGTCCAGTTCCGCGAGCAACCCCTCGGTGAGTCCGGCCAGGCCCGCGAGCGTCGCGGGGGTGAACCAGCCGGGGCGGGTGGCGAACAGGATGTCCTCGGAGGCGGTATTGCCGCTGGCGCCGGGCGCGAACGGGCAGCCGCCCAGGCCGCCGAGCGAACCATCGACCAGGCCGGCGCCCGCCGCGATCGCCGCCAGGGTGTTGGCCACGCCCATGCCCCAGGTGTCGTGGCCGTGGAAGACGATGCGGCGTCGCGGCGTCCGGGCCGCGACGGCCTCGACCAGCGCGCCGACCTGGGCCGGGTGCGCCTGACCGAGCGTGTCGGCGAGCACGATGTCGGCCGCCCCGGCGGTGCGGGGATCGGCGGCGATGGCCAGGACCCGCTCCGGATCCACCGGGCCGTCGAACGGGCAGGTGAAGCTGGTGGCCAGGCACAGCTGGATCACGCCGCCCACCTCCTGGGCCAGCCGGATCGCCGCGGGCATCGCGGCGACGCTGTCCTCCGCGGTGCGGCCGATGTTGGCCTTGTTGTGCGCGTCCGACACCGAGAGGCAGTACTGAAAGTTGCGTACGCCCGCGGCGGCGGCCTTCTCGACATGGCGCGGTGTCGCTACCCAGAGCCAGCAGCGGCTCAGTTCCTCGGGCGTGAGGGCGGCCACCAAGTCCAGCGTGTTGGCCATCGGCGGCACCAGATCGGGCCGCGCCATCGAGCCGATCTCCAGCTCCGGCACGCCCAGCGCCAGCAGCCGGCGCACGATCTCCACCTTGCGCTCGGTGGGCAGCACCTTGCCGGTCAATTGCAGTCCGTCCCGCAGCGTCACATCGCGCAGGACCGCGGTCATTTGTCGTCTCGTGACCGAGTGGGAACGCACATCACGCCCGCCCAGGATCGTCGATTGGTACCAGCCGGGTTGGGATGCACCGTCGGCCGGCTCGGAGCCGGAGAACGGAGCTCGCCTCTACTGCGTCCTGCCGGGCGTCTGCGTCCACGCCGCCTACTCATGCCCGGCACCCTATCGGCGTCACGGCGGTTAAGCGAGCACCGCCCCCGGCTGCCGGCCGGTAACCTGCCGCCCCGCACACCCCGGCGATCACGCGTCGCCCGAGTTCAGCGCCTCGATTTCGGCGTCGTCCAGACCGAGCAGTTCGCTGAGTACTTCCCGGGTGTGTTCGCCGAGATCGGGGCCGACATTGCGGATCGGCAGCGATTGCCCGCCGATGACCGGGACGATGCCGGTGAAGCCGACCTGCTTGGGTTCGGGCTCGCCGACGTCCACCGAGAAGGGCTGGATCATGTTGCGCGCGCGCAACTGCTCGTCGGCGACCAGATCGGCGGCCGTATAGATCGGGCCGCAGGGGATGGCGGCCTGCTCCAGGATCTTCAGTGCCTCGTCCCGGGTGTGCCGGATAGTCCACTCGCCGATCGCGGCGTCCAGGCGCTCCCGGTTGGTCCAGCGACCCCAGTTGTCCTGCAGGTCCGGATCGGCGGCCAGATCGGGCCGCTCGATCACCCGCATGTAGCGCTGGAAGATGGCGTCGCCGTTGCCGCCGATGATGATGCTGGAGCCGTCGGCGCACGGGTAGGCGTTGCTGGGCGCGATGCCCTCCATCCGGCCGCCGACGCGCTCGCGCTTGATGCCGTAGGCCAGGTAATCCGGGACCAGCGATTCCAGCACCGACAGGATGGATTCGTTCAGGGCGACGTCGATGACGCGCTGCTCCAGCGGAACCCGCTCGACCCGCTCGCGCTGGAACAGCGCCATCACGGTGCCGAAGGCGGCGTAGATGCCGGCGATGGAATCGCCGATCGAGACGCCCACCCGCACCGGCGGCCGATCCGGGTCGCCGACCAGCTCGCGCAGACCACCGACGGCCTCGGCGACTGCGGCGAAGCCGGGGCGCTGGGCCAGCGGGCCGGTCTGGCCGTAGGCCGAGATCCGGGTGATCACCAGGTCGGGGTTGGCCGCCGAGAGCGCCTCGGGCCCCAGGCCCCACTTCTCCAGGATGCCGGGCCGGAAGTTCTCCAGCAGGACATCGCACTGCCGGATCAGATCGAGCACGATCCGCCGCCCGGCCTCGGTCCGCAGGTCCAGGGTGATGGACTTCTTGTTGCGGTTGATGGTCCGGTACAGCATCGAGGTGTCGCCGCCGTAGAGCCGCCAATTGCGCAGCTCGTCACCGGTTTTCGGGCGCTCGACCTTGATCACCTCGGCGCCGAAGTCGCCCAGGATGCGCCCGGCCGTCGGTGCGGCCACGTAGTTGCCCAGTTCCAGTACCCGCACCCCGTCGAGCGGCCGAATCTCCATCGTCACAGGCCCCACCATAGGCGGCGAAGGGGGAGCCGAGTGAGCCGCTTGCTCTGGGAGAGGCGTTCGGGCGCACGGCCCACTCGGCGACGGTGGCGAACGGCGCACGAGCCGCCACCGACATCGGGTGCGGCGGTGACGGTCCGCACCCGACCGGTTCTCAGGCGGCCGCGGCCGTGGGCTCCTCCACGATGGAGTAGTGCTCGGCATTGCCGGCGATGATCGTGCTGGCCTGGCCGTCCACGCCCACCGGGATGTCGCCCGCCAGCGTGATGCGGGTCAGGCGGCGCGCCTGCGCGTCGTAGTCGTCGACGGCGTAGTGCTGGGTGGCGCGGTTGTCCCAGATCGCGACGTCGCCGAGCTGCCAGTTCCAGCGGGTGGTGTTCTCCAGCTTGATGACCCGGTTCTGCAGCAGCTGGAACAGCGCGGCCGATTCGGCAGCGGACAGGCCGACGAAGTTCTTCACGAAATGCCCGAGCAGCAGGGCGCGTTCGCCGGTGACCGGGTGCACGCGCACCACCGGGTGCTCGGTCTCGTAGTAGGTGGACTCGAATTCCTCGCGGTAGGCCTTGCCCTGCTCGTTGGCCGCGTGCCGGTCGGTGCGGTCGGCGGCGTAGTCGTAGGCGTTGGTGTGCCGCGCGCGCAGATTCTCCACCAGCGCCTTCAGCGAATCCGGCAGCGATTCGTAGGCCGCGACGGTGGAGGCCCAGGTGGTGGAGCCGCCGTACTCCGGCAGATGCACCGCGCGCAGGATCGACGCCTTCGGGATCCGGTCCACGAAGGTGACGTCGGTGTGCCAGCTGTTGGCACGGCCGTATTCGGAATCGATGGGCAGCGATTTGACGCCGCGCGAGGTGACCGTCGGGTGCGGGGTGGTGGGCGAGCCCAGCAGCTCCGCGAACTCGTACTGGCCGTCCTCGGTCAGGTGGTCCTGGCCGCGGAAGAAGATCACCTTGTGCTCGTGCAGCGCGTTCTGGATGAGCGCGACGGTATCGGCGTCCAGATCGCCGCCCAGGCGGACGCCATCGATGCGGGCGCCGATCCGGCTGCCGAGTTTCACCACAGTGGCGGTTGCTGAATCGACGGTCATTGGTGTGCCTTTCGCTCGAACATTTGCTGTGTCCGAGCACACCAGCGGGACCGCCGGAGAAACAGGTTTACCCTCAGCCGGATCGAAAGCCGTTACCCGAGCTGCTCGCGCAGATAGGCGATATCGTCGGCGACGCCTTCGGCCGGGGTCTCCAAGATCACCGGCGCGCCGGCGGTGCGGCAGACCTCGGCGAGCAGCTCCGGATCGATGGTGCCCTCGGCGAAGTTGGCGTGCCGGTCGGCGCCGGAATTGAACTCGTCGCGCGAGGAATTCAGGTGCACCAGATCGATGCGGCCGGTGATGGCTTTGATCCGGTCCACCACGCCGACCAGCTCCTCGCCGCCCGCCCAGGCGTGACAGGTGTCCAGGCAGAAGCCGGCGCCGAAATCGCCGACCGCGTCCCAGAGCCGGGCGATGGAATCGAAATGCCGGGCCATGGCGTGATTGCCGCCCGCGGTGTTCTCGATCAGGATCGGCACGGCGAAGCCGCCCTTGTCCTGCTGGCGTTCGAACAGCTTGCGCCAGTTGTCGACCCCGGCCTCGAGCTCCGCGTCGGAGCGGACGTGGCCGCCGTGCACGACGAGCCCGAACGCGCCCAGCTCGGCCGCCGCGGCGGCCTGCAGGGCGACGGCCTGGCGCGACGGCATGCGCAGGCGATTGTTCGTGCTCGCCACGTTGATCTGGTACGTGGAGTGGATCACCACATCGATATCGCTGGCCTTGATCTGCTCGGCCAGCGGGTGCGGTGTCGGTTTGTCCCAGCTCTGCGGATCCACTACGAAGAACTGGATGACCTCGGCGCCGAGCTTCTCACCGAGGCCGATCGGATCGCTGTCTTCGCGGACATGAGCACCCAGTTTCATGGACCAGAGCTTAGGCCGGGGCACCGACAAACCGGCGCGAGCGGGCGATAATCGAACTTGTTGCAGGATCGCGGGCCGGTGCGATACACGGTGCGGTACCGCGTGCTGGGCCCGATGAGGGGGTGTACTCACTGTGTTGCGTGCTGGCGAGGTCTTTGCCGGTTACACCGTCAAGCGTGTGCTCGGTCAGGGCGGTATGGGCACGGTCTATCTGGCTCAGCATCCGCGGCTGCCCCGCCTGACCGCGCTGAAGCTACTGGACCGCGAGCTCTACGCCGACGACGAGATCCGGCAGCGGTTCGAGCGCGAGGCCGATCTGGTCGCCCAGCTCGACCATCCGAACATCGTCACCGTCTACGACCGCGGCGCCGAGGACGATCAGCTCTGGATCTCGATGCAGTTCGTGTCCGGCTCGGACGCCGCCGGCGCGGACGTGGACGCCCTGGCTCCGGCGCGGGCGGTGCACATCATCGCCGACACCGCGGCCGCGCTGGATTTCGCGCACGCCAACGGCGTGCTGCACCGCGACGTGAAGCCGGCCAACATCCTGCTCGCCAAGGCGCCGATCGGGCAGCCGGAACGGGTGCTGCTCACCGACTTCGGCATCGCGGCGATGCGCAACTCCGACAACACGCTGTCCTCGGTAGGCCAGATCACCGCCACCCTCGCCTACGCCGCCCCGGAACAGCTCAGCGGCACCGCGCTCGATCATCGCGCCGATCAGTACTCGCTGGCCTGCACGCTGTTCTGGATGCTCACGGGTGCACCGCCGTTCGGCGGCGGCAATCCCGCGGTCGTGATGAACGGCCACCTCTTCGGCCCGGTGCCGTCGCTGCGCCGGGCCCGCCCCGGCCTGCCACCCGCTCTGGACGGCGTGCTGGCCCGCGCCCTGGCCAAGCGCCCGGACGACCGCTTCCCCAGCTGCGTCGAATTCGCGGTCGCCGCCCGCCGCGCCCTGGCCGCGACGGGTCCGCACCAGCATTCGATGCCGCGCCACGTCCAGCCGGGCCCGCACACCGGCTATCCACCCGGCTATCAGCCGCAAACCGGATACGCGCCACCGCATCCCGGCTACGGGCCGCCGCCGACGCGCGGATACCCGGGCGCCGCACCGCATCCGGGCAATGCGCCACGCCCCACCGGCGCCTACCGGGCAGACGCCCCGCCGACCGGCGCCTACCCAGGCAACCCGCCCTACCCGGTCGGCCCCCATCAAGGGCCGCTGCCGACCGGGTCCTACCAAGGGCCTCCGCCCAACGGCCCCTACCGGGGAGGTTCGCTACCGCCCGGCGGCCCCCATCGAGGCAGCCCGCCGCCGACCGGTGCGTATCCGGGGAATTCGTCGCAGCCGGGCGGCCCGCAATTCAGCAATATGGCGCGTCCCACGGGGGCGTACCAGGGAAACCCGCCGCGCCCGAGTCCTGCGGGATCGCAGGCGAATTCGCATGATCACGGGCAGGCCGGTTCGCCCGGCGCGGAGGGGTCCGGCACGACGGATCGGCCGACGCCCGCGGGCGCCGGGTGGGCGGCGGAGACGCCGCCCACCTCCGGCCGCCCGGATTCGGGCCGAAATCCGCTGCCGCCCAGCGGTACCGAACCGCCGCGTCCGATCGATCTGCGGCGGAGTCCCGAGCGGCGGCCCGACGCTCCCGCCAGCGACTCGGCCCGGCCGCCCTCGGGCACCCGCCGGACCGCCCGGCCCATCACGATCGCGCTGCCGGACGCCCCGATTCGGCGGCCCCGCCCACCTACCGCCGAACCCGGCCGGACGCCATAGCCGGGCGACTCGGAAGTTGCCGAATGGAACGCCGTGGCGTCCCGGCGCGATACCCGTTCGTCGGGCATCGAGGTGTGTGACAACTGCTAGGGTTTTCCGTATTCCGTGGTCAGGCGATGCCCGATCACGATCTCGTGCTGTACGCCTCGCCGGCGGGTCCCGGTGCGGGCGAGAAGTGGAGCAAGACATGCTGGCCAGCGGTGATGTTTTCGCCGGCTATGTCATCGAGCGGCAGCTGGGCCGCGGTGGCATGGGTTCGGTTTATCTGGCGAAACATCCGCGGCTGCCGCGGATGACGGCGTTGAAGCTGTTGAACCGGGAGATGTTCCACGACGACGAGGTGCGGGCGCGGTTCGAACGGGAGGCGGATCTGGTCGCCCGGCTCGATCACCCCAATATCGTCACCGTCTACGACCGCGGCCTCGACGACGAGCAGCTGTGGATCTCCATGCAGTTCATCGACGGGATCGACGCCGCCTCGGCGGAACCGGAGTCGCTACCGCCCGCGCGCGCCGTGCAGATCATCAAGGAGACGGCCGAGGCGCTGGACTACGCGCACGGCATGGGCGTGCTGCACCGCGACGTGAAACCGGCCAACATCCTGCTGGCCAGATCGGGCAGCGGGCGCGGTGAACGCGTCTACCTCACCGACTTCGGCATCGCCCGGCTGCGCGACGACACCGGTCACCTGACCCAGACCGGCACCTTCACCGCGACCCTGGCCTACGCCTCGCCCGAGCAGCTCACCGGATCGCCGCTGGATCACCGCTCGGACCAGTATTCGCTGGCCTGCACGCTGTTCTGGTTGTTCACCGGGTCCGGTCCGTTCGCCGCGACGAATCCGGCGCAGGTGATCCAGGGCCATCTGCAATCCCCGCCGCCCGCGCTGAGCAGCACCCGGCCCGGCCTGCCGTACGCGCTGGACGGGGTGCTGGCCAAGGCGATGGCCAAGCGGCCCGACGATCGGTACAACTCGTGCTCGGAATTCGCCGCGGCCGCCCAGCGCGCCCTGACCGACCGCAGCCAGCCCGTGCTGCCGCTGGCCGGCCCGCGCCCGTCCACGGGCCCGCAGTTCCCGACCGCGCACACCTCCACGCCGCAGCTGCCCACGACCGGCGGTGCGCAGCAGTCACATCCGCAGCTGCCGACCTATCCGGTCGGGCAGGCCAGCGGCCCGCATTCGCTCAGCGGCGCGCCCACGGCGATCACGCCCCCGCCGCGCATGACCCAGCACACCATGCCGGGACCGGCCGCGCCGCACCCGAATCCGTCGAACTCGCCCTATACCCAGCAGAACTCCTACCGCCCGCCGGCGGGCTACAACGCCGTGCCGCGGCCGCCGGTCCCGCCGCGGAAATCCAACGCGGGCCTGATCGTCGGCGTGGTGGTCGGCTCGGTGGTGCTGGTGCTGGTGCTGCTGATGGTCATCGGCGCGGTCGTCGGCGACGACACCGATCCGACCACCACGCCCACCGCCTCGGCGACCACGTCGGCCGCGAGTACCGCGGCCGCCACGAGCGCGAGCGTGGAGGCGATCAGCCGCGAGTTCCCGAGCATGGTCCCCGCCGAGGCCGACGGCAACTCCGGCTACAACGGCGCCACCTGCAGTTCCCACACCGCCAGCGCACCGCCCAGCCCGACCGACGGCACGCCGGACTTCGGCGAGTGGGCGTTCGCGTGGGACTGCTTCGGCGGCGGCGACAACGAGGACCCGTTCTACACGGTCTACATGTTCAACTCGGCGGCCGACGCCCAGGCGGCGTTGCGCAATCTGCCCGCGGACGCCGCCAAGTCCAGCGACAGCAACGGCGGGAAGTCCTACACCAACTACAAATTCAACAACAGCGGGCCGAAGATGGTGACGGCGTTCAGCGGGTCCCGCGGGCAGTACCTGATGTTCACCGACGGGATCGTGGACACCATCTCCATCGACGACGTGCTGCGCTGGTGGCGTTCGGCGCCGCTGTGAGTGCTAGAGAACGGCTTCGACCGCGCCGCGCAGCGCCGGATCCTCGGGGGTGACGGTCGGGCGGAAGCGCCCGGCCACCTTGCCGTCGCGGTCGATCAGGAACTTCTCGAAGTTCCACTGGATGTCGCCCGCGGCGCCCTCGGCGTCGGCGGTCTGCACCAGCTCGGCGTAGAGCGGGTGCCGGCCCTCGCCGTTGACCTCGGTCTTCTCCAGCAGCGGAAAATCCACGCCGTAGGTGGTGGCGCAGAACTGCGCGATCTCCTCGGCCGAGCCCGGCTCCTGCCCCATGAACTGGTTGCACGGCACGCCGACCACGGTGAAACCCTTGGGCCCGTAGGTCTGCTGCAACTCCACCAGCCCCGAATACTGCGGCGTCAAACCACATTTCGACGCGACATTGACCAGCAGCACGGCCTTGTCGCCGGCCAATTCGGTCAGCGTGGTGGGCTCGCCCTCCAGGGTGCGCAGCGCAACGTTGCGAATAGTCACTCGTCTCTACCTACCATTCCGGATTCGGGGGTGATCCCTTCGTCACGCTACCGGAGCCGGCCCGCTCCACCCGTGGTAGGAATTCCGGGGCCGGCCCTACGACCAGGGGTGTCAGGGGAAATCCGGATGGCGCGGGGCCGGATCGCCCGACAGACTGGAGGGCATGACTTCGCACGCTGTGGGTACCGACACCGCCGAGACGGCGGCTCCGGCCGATGTCGCGGCCCGTGCCATCGCTCTGTCCAAGATCTATGGTTCGGGAGATACCCAGGTCAAAGCCCTGGATGAGGTGTCGGCCGAGTTCGCGAAGGGGGAGTTCACCGCGATCATGGGCCCGTCCGGCTCCGGCAAGTCCACCTTGATGCACTGCCTCGCCGGGCTCGACAGCGCGAGCTCGGGCACCGTCCGGATCGGCGACACCGATCTCTCGGGCCTGTCCGACAAACAGATGACGGCCCTGCGGCGCGACCGGATCGGTTTCGTCTTCCAGGCGTTCAACCTGGTGCCCACGCTCACGGCGCTGGAGAACATCACGCTCCCGCTCGACATCGCGGGCCGCAAACCCGACCAGGAATGGCTGGAGACGGTCCTCAAGCGGCTCGGCCTCAACGATCGCCTCAACCACCGCCCCAGCGAGCTCTCCGGCGGTCAGCAGCAGCGGGTGGCGTGTGCCCGCGCCCTGGCCGGCAAACCGGACATCATCTTCGGCGACGAGCCGACCGGCAATCTGGATTCCCGCGCCTCCGGCGAGGTGCTGTCGATCCTGCGCGCGGCGGTGGACGAGTTCGGGCAGACGGTCGTCATCGTCACCCACGAACCGCATGCGGCGGGGTACGCCGATCGGGTGGTCTTCCTCGCCGACGGTCGCATCGTCGACGAATTGCGCGGGCCCACGGCCGATTCGGTGCTGGATCGCATGAAAGCCCTGGAGACCAAATGAATTCCGCATCGCGTCGCGATTCCGTCGGGGGCGGCGGTCGGGCGGCGGGGAGTCCTATGCGCAAGGTGGCCTTGCGCAATCTGGCGGCGCACAAGGTGCGCCTGGCGCTCACCCTGCTCTCGGTGGTGCTCGGTACCGCCTTCATCGCCGGGTCGTTCGTCTTCACCGATACCCTGCAACGCACCTTCGACGGCATCTTCGCCAACGAGGCCAAAGGCGTCGACGTACGCATCAGCCCGAAGGAGATGCGCTCCTTCGGTGTTCCGCTCGCCGTCGTGGATCAGGTCACCAAGACCGAGGGCGTGCGCGCGGTCGAGCCGAGCGTGAACGGTCCGCTGGTCCTGCTGGACGCCAAGGGCAAGGCCGTGCAGACCGGCGGTGCGCCGAGCTGGGGCGAGTCCTACACCCCACCGGAGCAGGCGGTCGCCGAGCCGGAGCGCTTCATCGCGGGCGCGCCCCCGGCCGCACCCGGCGAGGTGGCGCTGAACAGCGGCGGCGCCGAGCGGGCCGGGCTGAAGGTGGGCGACCGCACCAAGGTGCAGATTCCCTCGCGCGCCGCGGGCTCGTCCGAGGCCATCGAGGTCACCATCTCCGGCATCTATCAGATACCCAGCGAGACCGGCGGATTCATCGGATTGCTGTTCGAGGGCAAGCAGGCGCGGGAGCTGTTCTCCGACCCCACACACGTCGCCTACATCGACGTCGCCGCCGCGCCCGGCGTCGACGGCGACGCGCTGCGCGACAAGATCGCCAAGGACGTCCCCGGCTTCAAGGTGCAGAACGGTGAGCAAGTCCGCGCCGACATGAAGGCCCAGGTCTCCCAGGCCCTGAACTTCATCAATTACTTCCTGCTCGCCTTCGGCGCGATCGCGCTGATCGTCGGCACCTTCATCATCTACAACACCTTCTCCATGATCGTCGCGCAGCGGCTGCGCGAGCTGGCGCTGCTGCGTGCGGTCGGCGCCAGCCGGGCGCAGGTCGGCCGCACGGTCGTGGTGGAGGCGCTGGTGATCGGCTTGATCGGCAGCGTGCTCGGTCTGGCCGGCGGCGTGGGCCTGGCCTTCGGGTTGTCCGCGCTGCTCAACGCCTTCGACCTGGGCCTGCCCACCGGCACGCTCACGGTGCTGCCCCGCACGATCATCGTCGGCCTCCTGGTCGGCCTGGTGGTCACCGTGGTCAGCGCCTACGCCCCCGCGCGCCGGGCCGCCAAGATTCCGCCGGTTGAGGCGATGCGCGAGGAGTTCAAGTCGCTCGGTGAGTCCCTGCGGGTGCGCACCCTGGTGGGCGCGGTGCTGGCGGTGGTCGGCGTCGTGCTGGTCGCGATCGGCGCGCAGGGCACCGGCGGCAACGCCGCCCTGACGGTCGGGTTCGGCGCGCTCGCCCTGATTCTCGCGGTCCTGCTGGCGGCGCCCGCGCTGTCGCGGCCGGTGCTGGGTGCGCTCGGAGTCCTGGTCCGGCCGTTCGGGCCGATCGGGCGGATGGCGCGCAACAACGCGGTGCGCAACCCGCGCCGCACGGCCGCGACGGCTTTCGCGCTGACGCTGGGTCTCATGCTCGTCTCCGCGATCGGCATGCTGGGCGCCTCGGCGAAGGCGAGCGTCGGCGTGCTGGTCGACAAGGGCGTCAAGGCCGACTACGTGGTGGCGGGCCCCTCGCAGAGTCAGCTGATCGGGTTGTCCCTCGAGATCCCGGCCAAGGTGCGCGCTTCGGTGCCCGAGGCGGAGAGCGTCGTCGGTATCCGTGGTACCGCGGTGCGCTTCGGCGAGGATCAGGCGAACGGCATCTCGCCGGACGGTGACCTGCGCTCGGCGCTGAACTACACCATGCTCGAGGGCACCGACACCCTCGGCACGGGCAGCATCCTCGTGTCCAAGGACGAGGCGGACGAGCACAGGTGGCGGGCCGGGCAGCAGATCGAACTGACCACCTACGACATCGACCCGGCGAGCCAGGGCAAGCCGAGGAAGGTGCCCGTCACCATCGCGGGCGTCTTCGAGGACACGCCGCTGTTCAACGATTTCGTCCTGTCCCCGGATCTGTTCGCCCAGGTCACCCCGCGCAACTTCCAGAACAACTTCCTGGTGCTGGTCACCGCGCGCCCCGGCGCCGACCTGTCCGCGATGCGGACCGGCCTGGAGGCGGCCACCGAGAACTTCGCGCTGACCCAGGTGCAGGATCGGGAGCAGTTCAAGGGGGCGCAGGGGCAGCAGATCAATACGATGCTCGCCATCCTGTACGGCCTGCTCGCCCTGGCCGTGGTGATCGCGATCCTGGGCATCATGAACACCCTGGCGCTCTCGGTGGTGGAGCGCCGCCGCGAGATCGGCATGCTCCGCGCGGTCGGCACCGAGCGGGCCCAGATCCGCCGCACCATCTATCTGGAATCGGCGTTGATCGCGGTGTTCGGCGCGATCGTCGGGGTGATCCTCGGCATCGGTCTCGGGTACGGATTCCTGCGCACGCTCAGCGATCTCGGCCTGGACCAGATCGCCATCCCGTGGACGCAACTGGTGCTGGTGCTGGTGTCCTCCGGCGTGGTGGGTGTTCTCGCCGCGCTGTGGCCCGGCATCCGGGCCGCGCGCACACCTCCGCTGGCCGCGATCGCGGATCTGTAAGGAAGGCAACCGGTTCCGGGTGGCCGCCAGGCGGCCCGGAACCGTTCAGCCGAGGTACCGGCGGTGCCAGTCCGCGCTGGGCTCACCGTAATCGTTGCTCGGCGGGTTCGGCCCGAACTCGGTGCAGTAGTCGGAGGCGAGTTCCTCGATGACGGCGCGCACGTCGACCGCGTGCCAGGGCCGGGGGACGGCCGACGCGCCGTAGCAGGCGCCGAGGATGCTGCCGCTGATCGCGCCGGTGGCGTCGCTGTCACCGGAGTGGTTGACGGCCAGCAGGATTCCGTGGCGCACGATCTGCTCGGCCGGGCCGCCGGCGGCCTGTGCGGCCAGGGCCGCGTAGACGGCGATGGCCAGGGCTTCCGGGCCGATCCAGCCGCGGCCCAGCGTTTCCAGATCTTCCGGCCGGGGCAAGCGGGGCCCGGCCCGGTCGGCGAGGCGCAGTGCGGCGTCCAGGGCGGCCGAGGTTTCCTCGTGCCGTCCGTATTTGCGGAGTTCGGTGCGGGCGCGATCGACGGCGGCTCGCAGTTCGGCGCCGCGGACCAGCTCGTAGACGATGACGGCCAGCGTGCCCGCGGGCAGCCAGCCGCTGGGATGGCCGTGCGTGAGCGCGGCCGCGTCACAGCCCAGTTCGAACACGATCTCTACGGCCAGCCCGGTGCGGTCGGCCAGATAGCCGAAACCGCACGGGGCGGACCGGGCCAGAGCGGCGCAGCCCTTGGAATCGTTGATCGGTTCGCCCCGGGTGCCCAGCGGCTGGAACGGTTTTCCGCGTTCGGCGGCCCGGCGTAGCGCGCCGATGGCGGCCCGCCCGGTGCCGCGCAGCTCGACCAGCTCGGGGTGCGCCGCGAGCCGGCTGCGCAGCGGTGCGGGCTGTTCCGGGAGTTCGATGCCCTGGCCTCGCAGCCACACCAGGAAACCCTGCTGCATCATCCCCAGCGTCGCGCCGCCGCTGCCTTTCGCGCGGGCCCGCACCGAGCCTTTGATCAAGGCTTCGGCGGTGAACAGTGCCAGCTGGGTCTCCTCCGAGACCAGTCCGGCGAACGGCTCGCCCGTGACGCCGTGCGAGCCGTAGCGCTGGCGGATCTCGCTCAGCAGCAGATTCTCCACGGGTGCGCCGAGCGCGTCTCCGGCCGCGCCGCCGAGCAGGCAGCCGCGCACGCGGTCGGCCGCGTCCCGCAGTGGATCGGGCCGGGGCGGTTCGGCTTTGGGGTGCCGGGCGGGGGTGGGCGGCCGGTGCGCGTCCCGGGCGGGTTCCGGTTTCCGCCAGGCCGCCAGCGCCGCCTCGGCGAATTCGCAGCAACTGCGGAAACGCTGGTCCGGGTCCTTGGCCATGGCCTTGGCGAACACCGGATCCAGCGCGGCGGGCAGGTCCGGGCGGGCGGCGCGCAGCGAAGGCGGCGGCGACTGCACGTGGCCCCACAGCACCGCGGCGACATTCGACGCGTCGAACGGCGCGAAGCCGGTCAGGATCCGGAACATGGTGCAGGCCAGCGAGTACTGGTCGGCGCGGTGGTCCACCGGCGCGGCGGTGAGCTGTTCGGGGGAGGCGTAGGCCAGGGTCGCGACCAGCGTGCCGGTGCGGGTGAGCCCGCCGGAATCGCCGAGCAGTTTCGCGATCCCGAAGTCGGTGAGCAGCACGCGCTCGGTGAAACCGGGGCCCACGCCGGCGGAGCGGGAGAGCAGGATGTTGGCGGGCTTCACATCCCGGTGCAGCACGCCGTTGCTGTGCGCGTAGTCGAGCGCGCCCGCGGTCTGGTGCAGGATCTGCATCGCGCGGGCGGGCGGCATGGCGTTCACCGGAACGGCCGCGGTGTCGACGCCGTCGACGTACTGCATCGTGATCCAGAGGTGCTCGTCCTCGACGCCGCGGTCGAAGACGGTGATGATGTTGGGGTGGTCCAGCCGGGACACCAGATCGGCTTCGCGCTCGAACCTGGCGCGGACCTCGTTGTCGCCGAACAACTCTCGGTGCAGCAGTTTGAGCGCGAGCAGTTTCGGCAGCCGCGGATGCCGGGCGGCGTACACCGCGCCCATGCCGCCGCGGCCCAGCTCGCGTTCGATCACGAAGCCGGCGAATACCTCACCACGGCGCAACATCCGTGCCCCCCAATCCCAGCGAGCCCTACAGCTGGCAGCCTAGTCACCTTCGATCCGGGCTCGGGTGCTGCCGGGAACCCGGCGTCAAAATCCCACGTCAGTGGACTCCCCGGCCCTACCATCAGTTAGCTGAAGGTTAGCCATACCCCTCGACAAGGAGTACCGCACATGGAAATCCTGGAAACGGTTCTGACTCTCGTCACCTCCGTGCTCGATCTCGCGAGCCAGCTGTCGACCTTCGGGTCCTGACATGGACTCCGCACTGGCGGCGCTGTCGCTCGTGTCCACCGCGCTCAATGCCCTGTTCACCGTGGCCGATCTGGTGAGTGCGCTCATCTGACCCCCGGTGCGCCACCGAGGTCCCCCGGGCGCCTGCCCCCGGGGGGACCTCGTCTTCTCCACCCAGGCCCGGACGTCGCCGCGATCGATCGCGAGCGCCAGGAGCTCGGGAAAGGCGTCGGGGGTGCAGGCGAAGGCGGGAACGCCGAGACCGGCCAGCGCGGCGGCGTTGTCGTGATCGAAGGCCGGGGCGCCGTCGTCGGAGAGCGCGAGCAGCACCAGCACCTGAACGCCGGATTCGCGCATGGCGTTGATCCGGCGCAGCATTTCCGCGCGGATGCCGCCCTCGTAGAGGTCGGAGATCAGGATGAACAGCGTGTCCGCGGGCCGGGTGATCAGGGACTGGCAGTAGGCCAGGGCCCGATTGATGTCGGTGCCGCCGCCGAGCTGGGTGCCGAACAGGACCTCGACCGGGTCGTCGAGGTGGTCGGTCAGATCGGCGATCTCGGTGTCGAAGACGACCAGCGAGGTCCGCAGCGCCCGCATCGAGGCGAGCACCGCGCCGAACACCGACGCGTACACGACACTGGCCGCCATCGAGCCCGACTGATCGATCGCCAGCACCACATCCCGGCGCACCGCCTGCGCGGTCCGGCCGTATCCGACCAGCCGCTCGGGCACCACGGTCCGATGCTCGGGCAGGTAGTGCGCGAGATTCTTGCGAATGGTCTTGTCCCAGTCGATATCGCGGGGCTTGGGCCGGGCCGTGCGGGCGGCACGGTTCAGCGCGCCGGAAACCGCCGCGCGGGTGTGCGCCGCGATGCGCTCCTCGATGTCGCGCACCACCTTCGTCACCACGGCACGCGCCGTCGTCCTGGTGGTCTCGGGCAGCACCGAGTTCAAACCGAGCAGGGTGCCGACCAGGTGCACGTCCGGCTGCACCGCCTCCAGCAGCTCCGGCTCCAGCAGCAGTTGCGTCAGTTCCAGCCGATCCACCGCGTCGCGCTGCAACACCTCCACCACCTGTGCGGGGAAGTAGCGCCGAATATCGCCCAGCCACCGCGCCACCCGCGGCGCCGACCCGCCGAGCCCACCGGTCCGCTTCCCGGCCCGCTCCTCCTCCGCGTTGTACAGACTCCCGAGCGCCTGGTCCATCGCCACGTCCTCGGCGTCCCCGAGCGCTCCGGTCTCTGCTTCCGCGGCGGAACCCAAGACCAATCGCCACCGCCTGGCCTGTGCGTCATCCACTGATCGCACCTTTCCGATCGATCCGAAGCGGCATCCGCCCGCCGCGCGCCGCAGACGAGGACGCCCGCACCTCCTCGATCGGCCCGAAGCGCCTGCCGCCGGCTCTGCGCCGAATCCGAGCCGGTGTGCCCCGGATCGACTGCGCGAGAGCTATTCCAGGCGTGGTGCTTTCGGCGGAAGGCGCCTGCGCGCTCGGGTGCTTCGTCTGAAGGCTGATCCTCATGCTGTGACTCCGAGGATTTCGGCTACGGCGAGGAGAGCCGGGGTCCCGCGGGACGGATCGACGGTGAAAGCTCCGGGGGCGCTGGCCGCGGGGGTGCGCAGGGCGTGGGCGATGGCACGCCGCTCGGGCGGTTCGAAGGTGGCGAAGGTGCGGCGCAGCAGGGGGAGGGTCTCGGTGAATTGCTGATCGGTGAGGGCGTGCAGCCAGGTGTCGATCAGGTGCAGCAGGTGGCGGTCGTGCACCAGCAGCAGGCCGCGGCCGCCCAGGAAGCCGTCGATCCAGGCCGCCTTGGCGGCCGGGGTGTGGCCGAGGGAGAGGGCGGCCGAGAGGCGGCGCGCGGATTCCGCTTCGGGGATGCGCCCGGCGTCGGCGAGCAGGCGGACGGCGCGGCCCGCGAGTGCGCCGTGCACGTCGTCGCGGTCGGCGAGGCGGTGCAGCGCGGCCAGCCATTCGCCGGTGGCCCAGGGGTTGTCGCGGGTGTGGATGGCGGTGTGCGCGGCGTCGAGCAGGGTGCGCAGCTGTTCGGCGGCGGGGGTGTCCAGGCCGGTGACCGCGCCGGGCAGACCCGCGCAGATGCGGATCAGCAGACTGTCGGCGACGTGTTGCAGCGCGGTCAGGTCGGTGCCGCGCACATCGCCGTAGCGCAGCGTGCCGACCAGATCGGGCAGCGCGGCGAGCAGGTGCGTGACGTCGTGGTCCAGCGCCGCAACGGTTTCCACGCGGGTGACCAGGCCGGTCACCGCCGGTCCGAGATCGGCGAGCAGCGCGGATTCCAGCGCGCCGGTGAGGTCGGCCAAGCCGAGGCCGGGGCGGGCGGCCGTGTCGAGCACCTTGGTGGTGGCCGCGGTGGCGAGGGTGGTGCCCCAGCGCGACGCCTCGATGACGGCGACCGCGAACTCGGGTCGCCAGCGCAGCGTCCAGCTCTCCCGGAAGGTCCCGGTGCCTCGGATATCACTGGAAACCGGGGTGCCCCAGGCGATGTCGAGCAAGCGCAGCCGGTGCAGCAGGTGCGAGCGCTCGCGTTCCCGGTCCTTGCGCAGATCCAGGTCGAGCGCCTTCGCCTGCGGTTCCTGTTTCAGCCGCAGCGTCCGGATCTGTTTCCGCAGGTCGGCATCCAGTGGCACCGCGGGCACGCCCACCGGGACCGAACCCAGCGCCTCCCCGACGACCAGCTCGGAGTTCACCACCCGCACCAGGGCTTCCGATCCGCCCGCCAGCACCGCCCGCACCGCCTCGGTCACCTCCGCCAGCCCGGCCAGCGGCCGGCCGCGCAGCACCGCCAGCGTCTCCGCCAGCCGCACCGCCTCGATGACGTGCGCGCTCGACACCGGCAGATCGTGCGCGCGCAGCACGCCCGCGACCTTGGTCAGCCAGCGCGCCACCGGCTGCTCGGTCGCGCTGAACAGATGGTGATACCACCCGGGCGAATCGATCCCCGCCCCGTACCCGGACGCGGTCGCCAGCCGGGAATGCGTCCACGGCACCCACGTCACCGTGGCCTTCACCTTCGGTAAACCCTTGAGCAGCCGCGCGTCCGGCGCGGCTGGACCGAGTTCACCGCTCAGGGCGGGCGCGTGCCACGCCCCGCACACCACCGCGATCCTGCGTGCCCCACCCTTTCTCGCCTTCCGCAGTATCTGCCGCATGTACGCCTCCCGCACCAGCGTGTGCGCGTCCACCCGCGCCGGTGGCCGGTCGCTGTCCAGGCGGCCCAGGTTGTCGGGAGTCGCGTTGTCGGGGGCGGCGTCGGAGGGCGAGTGCCGCGGTGCCGGAATCGCGGATTGGTGGCGTAGCTCGGCCATCGCCTCGGTGATGGCGTCGAAAGCCGTGTGGTGCGGGGCGGATTCGAGCAGGGTGTCCCACCAGCGTTCGGGATCGTCGTGCCCCGCGGCGGCGGCCAGATCCGCGAGGGGGTCGACACCGCCCTCGGGGGAGTCCTTTTCGAGGGCGAGGACCGTGCCGGCGGGGAGATCACAGAAAGCCACGGGGACAGCGTGTTCGGCGGCATAGCGCATGGCCTGCCACTCCGGGGAGAAAACGGCGAAGGGCCAGAAGGCCGCGCGGGCCGGCTGATCCGGAACGTAGGCGAGCAGGGCGACCGGGGGCGCCATGCCCTCGGCGGCGACTAAACCGACCAGGGGATCGGCGTCGGCGGGGCCTTCGATCAGGATGGTGTCAGGCGCGAAGTCGGTGAGTGCCGACAGCAGTGAACGCGCCGAACCAGGGCCGTGATGCCGGATTCCGAAAACGCGGGTCGCGGCCGGGCCGAGCGCTTCCGCGGCCGGTGTCATTGCCCGGAGATCTCGCGGCAGGCGCGGTAGAAATCGGACCAGTCCGGGCGTTCGCGCACCACGGCTTCCAGATATTCGGTCCAGATCGCCGCGTCGGAGACCGGATCCTTGACCACCGCGCCCAGGATCGACCCGGCGACATCGGCGGCCCGCAGGGTGCCGTCGCCGAAATGCGCGGACAGGGCGATGCCGTTCGTGATCACCGAGATGGCCTCGGCGGTGGACAGCGTGCCCGACGGCGATTTCAGGGCGGTGCGACCGTCGGCGGTGCTCCCGGAGCGCAGCTCGCGGAAGACCCGCACCACGCGGCGCACCTCGTCGGCGGCCGGGACCGCGGGCAGTTCCAGTGCGGCGCCGAGCTGTTCGACCCGCCGGGTGACGATCGCGACCTCGTCCTCCTCGCTGGCGGGCAGCGGCAGCACCACGGTATTGAAGCGCCGGCGCAGCGCCGAGGACAGTTCGTTGACCCCGCGATCGCGATCATTGGCGGTGGCGATCACGTTGAAACCCTTGGCGGCCTGCACCTGGATGCCTAGTTCGGGCACCGGCAGCGTCTTCTCCGACAGCACCGTGATCAGCGCGTCCTGCACGTCGGACGGGATCCGGGTGAGCTCCTCGATCCGGGCGATCGCGCCGGTGCGCATAGCGCTCATCACCGGCGAGGCGACCAGCGCGCCCTCGCTCGGGCCTTCGGCCAGCAGCCGGGCGTAGTTCCAGCCGTACCGGATCGATTCCTCCGCCGTGCCGGAGGTGCCCTGCACCAGTAGCGTCGACGCGCCGCTGATCGCGGCCGAAAGATGTTCCGACACCCAGGTCTTGGCGGTGCCGGGCACGCCGAGCAGCAGCAGCGCGCGGTCGGTGGCCAGGGTCGCCACCGCGACCTCCATCAGCCGGCGCGGCCCGACGTACTTCGGGCTGATGACGGTGCCGTCGCCGAGCGACCCGCCGAGCAGATAGGTCACCACCGCCCACGGCGAGAGCCGCCATCCGGGCGGGCGGGGCTTGTCGTCGGCGGCGGCGAGCGCGGCGAGTTCGCCGGCGTAGGCCTGTTCGGCATGCGGGCGCAGCAGCTCCGGCACGAGATCGGTAGTGGTCACTGCAACTCCTCGAGCATCATCGAGCGGTGGGTGAGATCGCGGGCGAGCCGGTCGAATGCTCGCTCCCAGGCGGGGTCTTCGCAACGCCGGGCCACGACGGCGGCCGTGGCGGCCGCGCCGACCGGCAGGTGCGCGGCCGCGGCCTGCAGCAGCGCGCGGTGCGCCGCCGGGCCCGACCCGTGCGCGCCGGCGCGCTGCGCCGCCACGCGTGAGCGTTCGAACAGCAGCAGGATCAGGTGCTGGGCCAGCGGTTCCGGCCACGGATGCCCCATGGCCGGCAGCAGCGCCTCGATCTCGGAGAACCAGGCGCCGTCCAAGCGCAGCAGGTGGCGCACCCGATCCGCCTCCGGCAGCAGCGCGAACAGTTCGCGCCGCCGCAGCAGCGCCACGTCCGAGGGGACGCCGGCCTCGAACAGCGCTCGCGCCCAGGCGGAATCGTGCTGGGCGAGCGCGGCGTCCACCCAGCCGTCGAACAGCGGCTGCCGGAAGCGTTCCTCGACGCCGACGCGCACCACCGCCGCCGGATCGCCGCCGGCCAGTGCCTGCCAGTGCGGCAGCGGCGTGGCGGCGACCAGCTGGCGCAATCGGCCCGCGGTGGGGTCCGGTGCGCCGTTCCAGCGGTAGGTGAATTCGACGGGGCGGTCGAAGATTCCGTCTCGGCGCGCCTCGGCGTCGAGCGGGTTGGGCAGGTCGATGACGAAAGCCGGTGCGCCGAGCTCGATACCGACCCAATCCCGGGCGCGCGCGGTCATGCGCTGGGTGAAGGCGGAATCGGGGAGTAGGGCGAGCAGCCCGCTCGCGGTGCGCCGGACATCGGCGCGGCGATCGTCCAGCGCGGTTTCCAGCAGCGGCTCGTCCTTGGTGGACAGATCCTGCGAGAGCACCGCCAGCAGTTCGGCTTTCAGCGCACCCGATTCCCGAGGCCAAGCGAGGGTGAGTGCTTCGCGGGCCGCATCGGGCTCCCGGTGGCGAAGCCGGGTGAGCCAGGCGAGTCGCTCGGCAGGCTTCCCCGATTCCCAGCCGTCCGTATCCTCCTCGGTGCTGCTCGGCCACTCCAGTTTTCGCCATTCCGGATGCTGCGCCGCGAGCCAGCGTCCCCGTTCCCCGGCCAGTCGCAGTAGCAGGGGCCGCAATCCCGCGTGGGCGCTGGCCTGCTCCAGCAGCAGGGCGCACCACGCCTCGGGCGCCCGGAAGTCATGTGGTGCGGCGGCTTCGAACCACTCCGGGAGGAACACCGACCGTTCGCGCAGCATCGCCGCCAACCGGAGCGCAGCGGCCACCGGCAACTGCCGCCGCGGGTCGTCGGCCGCCGGAACAGGCAACTCGGCCCGCTCGGCGCGCACCCCGGCGCGTGCGAAAGCCTCGTGCAGCGCCACCGATTCGAGCAGAAGCCGCGCCGGTTCGGCGGACAACCGCGTCGCCACGGCACCCACTGCCGGGTTCAGGGCACTGAGGTCCACCGCGCGCCGCGCGGTGCCCAGCAGCGCGACCGACGTCAGATGCCCGCCTGTCGCCGGAGCCGCGGCAGCTTCCATCCGCTGCGGCTCGAGGTCGACGACCGTGCCCGCCGTGAACACCGAAATCGGCACCAGCCCACCGGTTGTCCACTCGCCGATCACCGTCACCGGATGGCCGCCGGAAATGCCCAGCAGCTGCCACGGCGACTCACCCGGGCTCAGCGGCAACGCCGTGCCCCCGATCTCGGCCACCTGCCACCCCTGCGCCCCGAGCACCGGCACGATGTCGGTGAGCAGCACCGGCCACGCCCGCAGCCAGGGATCGGCGGCCAGCGCCCGCGCATGCCCAGCCAGAGCGCTGTCGATCACGCCGGCGAAACCTTGCCGATCGCTCGACAGCGCGGGTTCGTCGGAATCGCCGTCGGCCACACGCAGTTCGGGCTCGCCGGAGCCGCCGATGGTCGCGGGCTGTGTGGGCTCGTCGGGACCGGCGATGGTCGTGGGCTGTGTGGCCTTGTCGGGACCGCCGACGGTCGCGTGCTGGGTGGGCTCGTAGGAATTGCCCACACCTGGCCGATCGGTCGACAGCGCGGGCTCGCGGGACTCGCCGACCGACGCAGGTACGGGCTCGTGTGAGTCCGGGGTTTCGAGGAACTTGCCCCCGACCCCGGACACCGCGAGTGGCAAGGTCGTGAACGGTTCATCCGCCCCGAATCGCTCGCCCCACAACGCTCGCAGCGGTGCCGCCCCCGGATAGAAATGCACCTCCGCCTCGGCCATCATGCCCAGCCCGGGCACGTCTTTCGGGAATTCGGGTGTGCCGAAATGGTGTTCGACCAGCAGCGCCCAGCGCCCGGTCCGGCGGCCGTACAGCCAGGTTCGGCGGGTGTGCAGCCGCTCCTCCTCGCTGAGCCGGACACCGAGCACCTGCCAGGCATCGCGCAGCGCGGGCTGTTCGCGGACCTCGGCGGCGCGGGTCGGGTAGCCGACGTGCGTGCGCACGCTGGCCCGCAGCTCGGGGGTGAGTTCGTCGAGGCGGCGGTGCGCGGCGATGAGCAGGTGCAGCCGGGCGTATTCGCGCAGCAGCAGGTCCGGCCACTCCTCGCGGCCCGCGACGAGCTCCGGCAGCCGGCGCAGCACCGCCGCGACGCCGGGCGCCTGCGCGTCGACCATGCGCGCCGCCATGGTCGCGAACACGCGGCCGGAGCGCTCGGCCTGGGCGAGCCCCGTGCGCACCTGATCGCCGAGCCAGACATCGAGCTCCGCCAGCCCGGCGCTCACCCGGACCGCGCGCTGTCGCGCGGCCGCGGACTCGGGCGTGGCGCTGACCTGCGTCTCGCTCATCGGCCGTCTCCTCCCTCCGGTGTGCCGCGCCCGGCCCCCAATCTCGTCTGTTGCCCGAATTCCTACCGCACGCCACCGACAAGCGACACCGTGCCCGCCAACCCCGCTGCGCACCCGCCGGATTCGGACCAAAAGACACTCTTGCGCTGAATGTCCGATATCTGGCATCCTGTTCTGTTCGGCTCCGTCCGAGCCACCCATATCGGGTGCCACACTTCGAGCTGCCCGCGTGGGTTGGCGAGGGGTGGACATCGAGTGTGGGGGGTGCATTCGATGGCCATACCATCCCCGCGGGCAGATTCGGACTTCCTCTGCCTCCGGCCGCCGGTGGGCGAAAATCCCGCTGTCGGGTAGCGTTTCGCTCGAAATTTCCGATCGGGGTGGAGGGTTTTCGTATGGCGGATGCGGCCACCGAGGCAGTCCCGCGCCTCACCGAGGTGGTGGCCCGCCGCCTTGCCGACGATCCCGCGGTCACCCCCGATGTCACGCACGCCGTGCTCCAAGCGCTGGGCGGCGCCGAATCCGAGGACCGGACCATCGGTTTTGCGGATACCGGGATCTTCCTGCGGGCCATCCGGGTGCGCGGCTTCCGCGGCATCGGTCCGGAAACGAGTCTGGAACTGCCGCCCGGACCGGGCCTGACCTTGGTCGTGGGCCGCAACGGCAGCGGCAAATCGAGTTTCGCCGAGGCCGCCGAACTCGCGCTGACCGGCGGAAATCGGCGCTGGGACGGTCGATCCGCGGCGTGGCGGGAAGGCTGGCGCAATCTGCACGCCGGCGATTCCACCCGCATCGAACTGGATTTGCTCACCGCGGGAACAGATCCCGAGATCAGCATCGTGAAGGAGTGGGAGTCCGGCGCACAGCTGGCCGAGGCGCGCTGGACCGAAAACCGCGCCACGCAGCGCGATTCGCGGTTCGATCCGACCCGCTGGGCGCCCGTGCTGGAGCTGTACCGCCCGTTCCTGTCCTACAGCGAACTCGGCGCGCTGGTCGACGGCAAGCCCAGCGATCTGTTCGACGCGCTGCACCAGCTGCTGGGCCTGGACGAGCTCACCGTCGCGCAGGAGCGGATCCGTTCCCGCCGACTGGCTTTGGAGCGGGCCGCCCGCGATTCCCGCGTGGAGCGCGTCGCGCTGGTCGACGCGCTGGACGCGCTCGCCGACGATCGCGCGACCCGGATGGCCAAGCTGCTGCGCCCGGCCCAGCCCGACCTGACGGCGGTGTCGCGCTACATGTCCGGCCGCGCGGACGACGCCGACGGCCCCGACGGCCTGCGGGCCATCGTCCGGCTCGCGCTGCCCAGCGCCGAGCAGGTGGCGGAGATCGCCGAGCGGCTGGCGGCCTGCGGAGCGGCGCTGGAACGCGACACCACCGCCGACGCCGAAGCGGATCTGCGCGTGCTGGAGTTGTTGCGGCGCGCCCGGATACACGCCGAGGCGAGCGGCGACTGCGCCTGCCCGGTCTGCGGCCGCGGCACCCTGGACGCGACCTGGGCGCGGGCCGCCGACGCCGAGATCGCCCAGCTGGCGGCCCGCGTGGACGCGCTCACCACCGCGCAGACCCGACTACGCGAGGCCACCCGCGCCGCGCGCGCCCTGCCCGACCAGGTGCCCCCCGAACTGGATTTCGACCCGCGCAACCCGCCGACCGTAGACACCACCGCGGTGCACCGGGCCTGGTCGGACTGGTCCGCGCTGGCGGGCGCCGACTACACGCCCGATCTCCCGGAACGCCTGCGCGGCGCGCACGCCCGCCTGGTCGACGAACTCGCCCTGCTGCAGCAGGGCACCCGCAAGGAACTGGACCGCCTCGACGAGGTGTGGGCGCCGCTGGTGCCGCGCATCGCGAGCTGGCTGGACAACGCCCGCCAGGTCGCCGTGCGCGCGGGTGAACTGCGCACCGTCAAACGCGCCGAGGACTGGCTGAAATCGGCCACCTCCGGGCTGCGGGACGAGCGCATGTCCCCGCTGGAGACCACGGCTCGCTGGGTGTGGCGCACGCTGCGCCAGCAGAGCAACGTCGAGCTCGGCGGAATTCGCTTGCAGGGCAACGCCGGTACCGCGCGCCGGGTCCTGCTCGACGTCACCGTGGACGAGGTGGAGAGCGCCGCGCTGGGCGTGATGAGCCAGGGCGAGCTGCACGCGCTGGGCCTGTCGCTGTTCCTGCCGCGCGCCACCGTCGAGCACAGCCCGTTCCGCTTCGTGATGATCGACGATCCGGTGCAGGCGATGGATCCGGCGAAGGTGGACGGGCTGGCCCGGGTGCTGGCCGCGGTAGCCGCGACGCGGCAGGTCATCGTGTTCACCCACGACGAGCGGCTGGCCGAGGCCGTGCGGCGGATGCAGCTCTCGGCGCGGGTGGTGGAGGTGCAGCGGCGCGAGCGGTCGGTGGTGGAGGTGCGGGTCTCCAGCGATCCGGTGCGCCGCTACCTCGACGACGCCCGCTCGCTGGTGCGCACCCCGCAGCTGCCGCCCGCCATCGCCGACGAATTGGTCGCCACCTGTTGCCGTTCCGCGGTGGAGGCGGCCAGTCAGGCGCGGGCGCGGCGCAATCTGCTGGCCGCGGGCATGCACCACCGGGACGTGGAACGCCATGTGGAGACCGCGCACACCACCCGGGCCATGGTGGCGCTGGCGGTCATGGGCGTGACCTACAACGTCGACCATCTGAACCAGCACCTCGCGGGCGAGGCGAAATGGCTGGTGCCGGCCCTGCGGGACGTCACCGCGGCCGCGCACGTGCCCATCGACCGCACCATGCGCGAGTTGATCACGAGCACCGAGCGGCTGATCGCGTGGCTGAGCAAGTGAACGGCCCGCGCCGCGGCCGTTCGCCGAACGCACCGCGCCGCCGCCCGAAGTCGCGGGCCCCGCGGGATCGGCCGCCGCGACCCACCGTCGAGGAACGTTTCGAGGCGGTCGACCGGCTGCTGGAGGGCGATGTCTCGGACGCGGGCGGCGTGTGGTCGCGGGCGACCGCGTGGATTCTGCGGCTGGCCCTGGAGCAGTCGGTGGACCTGCTGTGGTTGCGCACCACGCCGGAACTGGTCCGCTGCCCGATGCGCGCGCAACTGCTGGCGCTGCGCGTCTACGCCGGCCCGGAAACGGCCGCGCAGGTCGCCACGGTCTGGGCCGCCCTCTCCCGCGCCGCCCATCACCACGACTACGAACTCGCCCCCAGCGTCACCGAACTGCGCCGCTGGCGCGAGCAAACCGAGGCCGTCGCCGCCGTCCTCGCCCGCATTCCGTGACTCACCGCGCTCCGCTCGCGCGCGGACCGGTGATGACGTGGTCGATCATCCCGTACTCCTTGGCCTGCGACGCGGTGAACCAGCGGTCGCGATCCCAGTCGGCGATGATCTGCGCATAGGTCTGGCCGGTGTGCTGGGCGATGAGCTCGCCCATCCGCTGCTTCAACAGCACCTGCTGCTCGGCCATGATCATGATGTCGGCCGCGGAGCCGCCGAGGCCCGCCGAGGGCTGGTGCATGATGATCCGGGTGTGCGCCAGGGCGTGCCGCTTGCCCGGAGTGCCGCAGGTGAGCAGAAATTGGCCCATGGATCCCGCCAGGCCGAACGCGTAGGTGGCGACATCGCAGCTGATGTAGTTCATCGTGTCGTAGATGGCCATGCCCGCGTCCACCGAGCCGCCCGGTGAGTTGATGTAGAGGCTGATGTCCTTGTCCGGATCCGCGGCGGCGAGCAGCAGTAGTTGTGCGGTGATCCGGTTGGCGATGGCGTCGTCCACCTGTGTGCCGAGGAAGACCACGCGCTCGCGCAGCAGTCGTTCTTGGACCGAATCGTCGAGGGTGAGTCCGCTGGAAGCCATGGCCCGAGCGTATGACCGGTGTTCGCGGCGGACCCGGTTTCGCTGCTGTGAGCGGATTTGCTGTCGGCGAACGACTTTCGCCGTGCCCGGCACCGGGCGGCCGGTGCGCGGTGGCGCGCTGGGACAATCGCGGCATGGCTGAATCGCAGATGTGCCCGTGCAAGCGTGGGGAGCCGTTCGGCGAGTGCTGTGGGCCCGTGCTGGCCGGGCAGCGGAAGGCGGCGACGGCCGAGGCGCTGATGCGGTCCCGCTACACGGCATTCGCCGTCGGCGACGCGGATTATCTGCGGCGGTCCTGGCATTCGAGCCGGCGCCCCGCGAACCTGGCGCTGGATCCGGAGCAGCGCTGGCTGTTCCTGGAGATCGTGCGCACCGAACGCGGCGGCCCCTTCGACGACACCGGCGTCGTCGAATTCGTCGCCCACTACCGCGCCGCGGGCCGGCGCGGTCAGCTGCACGAGGTCAGCCGGTTCGCCCGCGAGGACGGTAGCTGGGTCTACCTCGACGGCGTTGTCGAACCGTGAAATCCGGGTAGGGTGGCAGCGGATGGATTGGGGTGGGATATGAAGCCGCAGTATTGGTTTCGCTGGTTGACCATGCAGGGGATCCTGCGTCTGACGATGCGCAGATACGCGCGGTCCGGGGATCCGTTCGCGCTCCTGCTCGGTGGCGCCGAACGCCCAGCCGACCCGTTCGCGCTGATCGATCGGTTGCGCGCCGAGGGCCGGGTGGCCCGCACGCCGCTGGCGCGCTTCACCGCCGATCACGAACTGGGCCGGATCATCCTGCGCGACAACCGCTTCGGCAAGGTCCCGCCCGGCAACGCGGCCAACTGGATCGCCAGGCTCTCCGCCGCGACGGCACGCCGCTTCCCGCTGCCGGCCAACCCGATCGAACCGCCGTCGATGCTGGTCCTCGACCCGCCCGAGCACACTCGGATGCGCCGCCCCGTCACCTCGGCCTTCACCCCGCGCGCCATCGCCCGGCTGCGCGAACGCGTGGAAGGCGTGACAGCCGAACTGCTCGACACGCTCCCCGCCGACGGCTCGATCGACCTGGTCACCGCCTACGCCGCCCAGGTGCCCAGCGCGATCATCACCGACATCCTGGGCTTCGCCCAGCGCGACCGGGCGATGTTCCTGGAGTGGGGCGATCGCATCGCCCCGCTGCTCGACCTCGGCCTGGACTGGCGCCGCTTCCGGCTCGGCTTCGCCGCACAGGACCGGATGGACGCCTACCTCGACGCGCACCTGGACCGGCTGCGCCGCGAGCCCGGCGAGGACATCCTGTCCAGCCTGGTCACCGCCGGCGATCTCGACGACCGGGAGCTGAAGGCGACGGCCGGGCTGCTGATGGCCGCGGGCTTCGAAACCACGGTCAATCTGATCGGCAACTGCGTGGTCCGGTTGCTGCGCAACCCCGACCAGCTGGCCCGCCTGCGCGCCGAACCGGACCTGTGGCCCAACGCGATCGAGGAATCGCTGCGCCTGGACGCGCCGGTGCAGTCCACCGCCCGCCTCGCGCTCGAACCGCTGGAGCTGGGCGGGCACAGGCTGCGGGCGAACCGGCTGGTGCTGGTTCACCTGGCCGGGGCCAATCGCGATCCCGCGGTCTTCCCGGATCCGCACCGCTTCGACGTGGCCCGCGAAAACGCCAAGGATCACCTGTCCTTCTCCAGCGGCGTGCACGTCTGCCTGGGGGCGAGCCTGGCCCGCATGGAGGCCGTGCACGCCGTGCGGGCGCTGTTCGAGCGCTTCCCGGATCTGTGCCTGACCGGAGAACCGACGCGGCGCGACACCTACACGCTGCACGGCTTCGAGCGGCTGCCGGTGCGGCTCGGCCGCCCGGCCGAAACGCCGGTCAGCTGAACCCGACCGCCTGATCGCCCCAGGCCGCGTGCAGGTCGCGGTCCGGATTGTCCACCACCCGATCGATGGTGTCGATCAGCAGCGTGGTGCGGCTGGCCGGTTGATAGGGCGGCCAGTGCTTGGACCCGTCCAGCGCCGCGGGCACGCTGTGCGCGGCGAAGGCCAGCCAGCGGCGCATGGTGCGCCCGGAGACCTCGCCCGCCACCTTGCGCCCGCCCAGCCAGAAGGTCGGATCGTGGTTCAGGGTGCCGAAATTGCCGAAGACATAAGGTAATTCGGTGGCGTGTCCGGCGCCCACCCGGGCCGCGCGCAGCATCGGGGTGGCGTAGTCGAACCGGTAGGTCCAGGTGGGTGAGTGCCGGGCGTGCGCGTCGGCCACCCAGTGCGCGGGCATCCGGAACGCCGCGTCGGTCGACATCGCCAGCGCACCACGGGTTTTCGCGAGATCCGGGTAGGCCGAGGTGATCTCGGCGATGCGTTCGGGCGACATGCCGGGGTGACCGGCGGCGACGTCGTGCAGCATGACGTTCACCGCGTCCGGGGTGACCGGCATGATCGGCGACTTGAACAGCCGGAACAGCGAGGCCTCGTCCTTGTTGGTGCCGATCATCAACGGCATCCGGTGCGAGCGGCCGAGCTGGAACCGATGGATCGGGTACTCCGGCAGCAGATCGCCGTCGACCACGGGAGCGGCCGCCAGCCGGCCGGGTTCCTTCATCGGGACCTCGTCCATCAGCACCCCGGCCGCCTGCACCAGCCGGTCGATGGGCAGGTCGATCAGATCCATGGTCTGGGCGGGGCTGAGTTCCAGCAGTTCCAGATAGCGCTGGGCGACGCCCGCGGCGCGCTCCTGGCTCAGCACGGTCGTCGCGGGCGGGCTCTGCGCGATCGCCTTGTGGAACAGCCCGCTGGTGCGCGGCGAAGTCATCAGCGCCGTCACGCAGCCGGCGCCCGAGGATTCGCCGAACAGCGTCACATTGCCCGGATCACCGCCGAACGCGGCGATATTGTCGCGCACCCACTCCAGAGCGGCGATCTGGTCGTGCAGACCGAGATTTGGGGTGAAACCGTGGAACAGCGAGGACAGATCGAGGAAGCCGAGCGCCCCGATGCGGTAGTTGACGCCGACCACCACCACGTCGCCGGTCTCGGCGAGCTTGCGGCCGTCGTAGATGGCCTGGGCGGCGGTGCCGAGGCAGTACGCGCCGCCGTGCAGCCACACCATGACCGGGCGCGGCTCGCCGCCGGCCTGCTCGCCGACGCTGTTCGGCGGCGACCACACGTTCAGCCAGAGACAGTCCTCGCCCATCTTCAGCACCGAGTCGACCGGCACCATATTGCCCATGGTCTGCGGGGCGATCTCGCCGAACAGCGCGCAGTCGCGGACGCCGTCCCAGCGTTCCGGGGGTGTGGGCGGGCGGAAGCGTTTCGCGCCGGTGACCGGGGCGGCGTAGGGGATGGACCGCCAGACCGCGACCGGCCCGTCCCAGTGCCCGCGTACCCGGCCCGCGGTGGTCGGGACGACCGGACCGTCCTCGACCTGTTCGGCGGTGTCGGTCTCCGATTGCGTGGTCATAGTCGCACCTCGCTCGACCTGCGCTTACTCATGGTCCGCACCTCCTGCTCGCGACCCCGCGCATGCGCTGAAAGTTAGCGGTAACCGGGGTCGGCGACACGTGATCCCTGCGTCGAGGGTACTTCCAGTCGGTGAACGTGGCCGGGAGCGGCGCGGAGCGTCACCGAGGCGATACGCTGACGCGATGCCGAGCTACAACTTCCGGTGCCGAACCTGCGGTGACACTTTCGAGGTCACCCGGCCCATGGCCGAAGCGTCGAATCCCGCGGGCTGCCCGAGCGGCCACGACGACACGGTCAAGCTGCTGACCACCTTCGGCACGGTGAGCCGCGGCGGCGCCGTGCCCGCCGCGGCCCCCGCACCGCGCGCCACCGGTGGCGGCTGCTGCGGCGGTGGCGGCTGCTGCTAGCGCGGCTTGCCGAATTCCTCGATCAGCACCGGGTATTGCTCGTCGCCGTGCCCCGCGGCGATCGCCCGATCCGCCATCGCCTTGATCAATCTCGGCAGTTCGGCGTTCACCCCGAGCGCCTCGCTCTCTTCGACCAGATGAACCATCGCCCGGGCGTCGGTGGCCAGGGCCGACACCTCGGCCGGATAGGCGCCGCGATCGATCTGCTCGGCGTAGCCCGGTAGCCATTCGGCGACCCCCGCCGCGATCTGCCGGGCGAAGGGGGCGAAGGTCGCCGCGTCGACCCCGGCGGTGCGCAGCATGGCGGTGCCCTGCAACCAGGCGTTCAGCACGCTCCACATCATGGCCAGCCCGGCCACGTCGTACAGCGACGCCAGGCCGTGGTCGTCGCCGAGGTGGCTCGCGGTGCCGAGCGCGGCCAGCGTGGGCTCATGGGTCTCGAAATCGGCGCGCGGGCCGCTGTAGAGCAGCACCGCCTCGGCGGTGCCGATGACCGGCGGGACGGCCATGATCGCGCCATCCAGGTAGCGCGCACCGCGCTGCTCGGCCCAGCGCGCGGCGGTGCGGGCCTGGGCGGAGTCGCCGGAGGTCAGATTGATCAGCGTGCGGTCGGTCAGGTCGGCGGTGTCGAGCAGGTCGTACACGGCCGGGTAGTCGGTGAGGCAGACGATCGTCAGCGCGCTCGCCCGCACCGCCGCCGCGGCCGTGGCGGCCGGACGGGCGCCCGCGGCCACCAGCTCGCCGGCCTTGCCGGGCGTGCGATTCCAGACGGTGGTGGTGTGCCCGGCGGCCAGCAGTGCCGCGGCCAGGGCCCGGCCCATCAGGCCCAGCCCGAGAACGGTGACGGCGGTATCGGTTTCGTTGGTCATGGCACCATCGTCAACGTTGACACTTACGTCAAGGTCAAGCCCGGATGCGCGGTCAGCCCTTGCGGTCGGCGTGCCCGAGGTCGCGCTCGGGCGCGACGCGATCGCGCACCCGCTGCTTGAGCACCGCGATGTCGGGGAACCCGCCGTCGGCCTTGCGTTCCCAGATCTGCTCGTCGTCCACGGTGATGCGGAAGACGCCGCCCTCGCTGGGCACCAGCGCGACCTCGCGGAGGTCGGTGCCGAAGGTGTTCAGCAGTTCCTGCGCCATCCAGCCCGCGCGCAGCAGCCAGCGGCATTGGGTGCAGTACTCGATCGCGACGCGTGCCATAGGGCAACGGTAGATCAGACCACCGTCGCCTGCGGCGCACGGACACTGCGGCCGAGGCGGACCGGGAGCTGCTCGTAACCGTGCAGTGTGAACAGCTCGCGGCGGCGCGGCGTACCGGCCAGCCGCATATCGGGGAACCGCTCGAACAGGGCCCGCAGCGCGTAGGTGGCCTCCATGCGGGCCAGGCTGGCGCCCAGGCAGACGTGCACGCCGCTGCTGAAGGTCAGATGGTCCTTGGCATTCGCGCGCCCGACGTCGAAGCGGGCCGGGTCCTCGAACACCTTCGGGTCGCGGTTCGCGCCCGCGAGCGAGACCACCACCGTGTTGCCCTTGCGCAGCGGGATTCCGGCGATCTCGACATCCTCCAGCGCGGAGCGGGCGGTGGTCTGCACGGGGGCGTCGATGCGCAGCACCTCCTCCACGGCGTTCGGCCACAGCTCCGGTTCGGCGCGCAGCCGCTCGAGCTGGTCGGGGTGCGAGAGCAGTTGCACCACACCGTTTCCGATCAGGTTGACGGTGGTCTCGAAGCCTGCGCCCATGAGCAGGCTGGCGGTGGCCTTGAGGCCGTAGGTGTCGAGCTCGCCGGCGGTGACGAGGCTGGAGAGGATGTTCTCCCCGGGCTCGCGGCGCAGCCGTTCGATGTGCCCGTCGAGGTAGTCGTTCATCACCTCCATGGCGTCCAGCGCGGTGCGGTGCGCGCGGCGCGAGATGCCGATGTCCAGCAGCGGGGTGGCGGCGTCGCCCCAGTTCAGGAACATCTGCTTGTCTTCGCGCGGGAAGCCGAGCATCTCGGAGATGATCGCGATCGGCACCTGGGCGGCGAAGGCGGTGATCAGGTCGGCGGAGCCGCCCGAGGGCAGCTCCTCGAGCAGTTCCTCGGTCACCGATTCCACGCGGTCGCGCAGCCGGGCGACGGCGCGCGGGGTGAACGCCGCCGCGACCGGGCGGCGCATCCTGGTGTGCTCGGGTGGATCGATCACGAGCATGGACGGGGGCTCGACCGGGTTGGGCGGCAGCGGGAAGCGCTCCACCAGCCGCACCAGCGGGCCGGGCAGATCGAGGTTCTTGTTGGCGCGCACCCCGAACCGGTTGTCCCGCAGAATGGTCCGGACCAGCTCGTGATCGGCGCTGGCCCAGGCGATCGGGGTCTTCACCAGCCGGCCCTGCGCGCGCAACTGCTCGATCAGCGGGTACGGGTCGGTGAAGCCCTGGCGACCACCCATCAGCTGCGCGAACGGATGCCCGCGCCGGGCCTGACTGCGGAGCACCAGCCGTGGCAGGCCCTGCACCGAGAACCATCGGAACCAATACTGCGGCTTCATCGCTCACCAACCTCGTCGTTGTGGATAGCTCCACCGTACGGATCGTCGCCGGGCGTGAGAACGTTCTCGGGTTGGACGATTGACCTATACCTGGGTAGGAGGCTTTACCGCCGCCGTCAGCGCTGCGCGGTGACCCGTTCCGAGGTGATCCGCCGATCCTGCGCGGCCGGATCCGGATTCACGACCTGCACCAGCGACGCGCCCGCCGCCAGCACCGCCACGAAGCCCTCGATCAGCTCCGCCGCGGTGTCCCACGGCGTGCTCGACAGCACCCGGTCGCCCTCGCCGAACCCCTGGCGCATGGCTGAACGCTTGGCCTCGGCGAACACCTCGGCGACCGGCATGCCGTCCAGCGCGACACCCGCGCCGCGCGGCATGAACTGATCGCCGTGCACCCGCACGTGCGTGGCGAAATCGGTGACGCCCAGCGGCAGGTCGCGCACCGGCGCGCCGAGCGGATCCAGCGACAGCGCCGCGACCTCGGCGATCTCGTCCGTCTCGGGCAGCCGCGCCGCCGTCACCAGGGCGAGTTCGGCGTCGGGGTCCGGATGCAGCACCACCTCCGCGCCCGCCCACCAGCAACCGAGCAGCACCGCCGCCGTCTGCCAGTGCGCCGGGAGCAGCACGGCCACCCGGGCGCCCGGGGTCAGGCCGAATTCGTCGCGAATCAGGTTGGCGGTCTTGGCCGCCCAGTTCGCCAGGGTCAGGCCCGACAGTTCGATCCGGGCGCCGGTGGCGTCGTCGTAGTAGGTCACGCGGGGCGCGGCGGGTTCGCGCGCGAGGATCGGATCGAGCACCAACTCGGTGAGGGTCGTGTGCTCACGCATTGTTCAGTTCACGCATTTCGGTCCGTTCTGGCCTGCGGAGATCGGTGGGGCGGGTGGCACCGGCGTCGCCGACGTCGAGGACGAGCCGGTGAAATCGAACATGGAGTTCGCGGATGAGCCCGGACCAGAATAGTCGCTCGCCAGCACCACGCTGATCGCTTCCGGCGACATCATCGGATCGGCCACCACCGTGAGCCCGCCGAGGGCCCGCGCCACCTCCTTGGCCTTCGGGTTCGACGAACTCGCCGCCAGTACCCGGGTGCTGATCACGCTGCCGCCGTTGTAATTGCCGACCTGCCCGGGCTGGTAGCCCTTCATGGCCAGCGCCTGGGACACCTTGGCGGCCAAGCCGCCCACGCCGCCGGCGTTGAGCACGTTCACCGTCACCGTGGCCGGATCGAACCCGATGTCCTCGGGCTCGTCGGTCTTGCCGTCGACCAGCGAGGACACGAACGCCTTCACCATCTTCGGCTCCACCCGGACCACGGATTCGCCGTTGTTGGTCATGCCGTTCAGGTCGGCGACCGGGATGGTCTCGAAGCGCACGTGCCCGCCCGACAGGTCCTTCAGCTGCTTCAGGAACGCGAGCACGTCCCAGCTGCCGTCCAGCACCACCGTGCGGCCGACCGCCTCGCTGAGCTCTTGCAGCCGGATGGGGTTGCTGAGCGTCTTCGCGCTGAGCATCTGAGTGGTCAACTGGGCCAGGAACACCTGCTGGCGCACGATCCGGTCGATGTCGCCGCGCGGCAGGTTATGGCGCTGGCGCACGAAACTCAGCGCCTGCGCGCCGTCGAGCCGCTGCTCCCCGGCGCGGAAATCCGCGCCCGACATCCATTCGTCCACCGGCGCGTTCAGGCATACGTCCACGCCGCCGACGGCGTCGGTGAGCAGCACGAAGCCGAGGAAACTGATCTCCGCGTAGTGGTCGACGGTGAGGCCGGTGAGCGCGCCGACGGACTTGATCAGCGCCTGCCGCCCGGCCTGCACGGACTGGGTCTCGGCCGCGGATTGCGAGAGGCCCTGCGCCAGCAGTTTCTCGTGCGTGGCCAGCTTGGTGGCGCCGTAGGCGGAGTTGATCTTGCTGGGCCCGATGCCGGGCACGTCCACGTAGCTGTCGCGGGGGATGGAGATGGCGGTGGCGGAGCGGCCGTCGTTGGGGACCCGCACCAGCATGATCGTGTCGGTGTTCATGCCGACCTCGTCGCCGGCGTGCAGCATGGCGCGTTCCTCGTCGCTCAGCGGATTGCCGTGCGCGTCGGTGCGGCTGTCCACGCCGACCAGCAGGATGTCGGTGGCGCCGTCGCGCTGGCCGCCCAGCCCGAGGTCGCTGATCCGTTCGATGCCCGAGACCAGCGAATCCATGCTGTGCCAGGCGAATCCGGTCAGCACCAGCACGGCCGCGGCCACGCCCGCGACCAGCATGCGGCCTCTGCCCGCCGATCTTTCTGCTGTCACTCTCAGCGTCCTTCCAACCGACCCGATGCCTGGTTCTTGCTGCCCCCGCAACCACCCGAACGCCTGTCCCCGGACCACTTGGGGCTCAAGGCTAACCGGCGGCTACCGCACCGGAGCGCACCTGCGGGTATCACGGCGTGCCAGACTGCACACCGTGCCCGCACCTTTTGCTCACCTCGTCGTGACCGGCGCGCGCGGTCAAGTCGGCCGCGAGCTGCTGCGCCTGGCGCCCGGCGCGCGCGCCTACGGCCGCACCGACCTCGACATCACCGACGCCGCCGCGGTCGCGGCCGTGCTCACCCCGGACACCGTGGTGCTCAACTGCGCCGCCTACACCGCCGTCGACGCCGCCGAATCCGACCCCGACGCCGCCTTCGCCGCCAACGCGACCGGGCCCGCCGTCCTCGCCGCCGCCTGCGCACGGGCCCGGGCCCGGCTCATCCATCTCTCCACCGACTATGTTTTCGGTGGTACCCACGATCGGCCCTACGACACGGGCGATACGACCGCACCCGCAACGGTTTACGGCCGCAGCAAACTGGCGGGGGAGCAGGCGATCCTGGCGTCCGGCGCCGCCGCCCACATCGTGCGCACCGCGTGGGTATACGCCGGCGGCACAGGAGATTTCGTGGGCACCATGCGCCGGCTGGAACGCGAGCGCGACACCGTCGACGTGGTCCGCGACCAGCTCGGTTCGCCCACCTACGCCGCCGACCTCGCCGCGGGCCTGCTCGAACTCGCCGCCCGGCCCGACGCCCCCCGCCTGCTGCACGCCGCGAACTCCGGCGAGGCCACCTGGTTCGACCTGGCCCGGGCGGTCTTCGAGGAGGTCGGAGCGGACCCGGAACGGGTCCGGCCGTGCACCTCGGCGGCCTTCCCGAGACCCGCACCGCGCCCGCCCTATTCGGTGCTGTCCACGCGCTCCTGGACCGCCGCCGGGCTCACCCCGCTGCGCCCCTGGCGGTCCGCCCTGCACGCCGCCGTCCAGCGAAAGATCCACGCCACGTAGGCGATTCGCCGACCACCCCGGTATCCCCCTGGACTCGGGGGCGCGCGGTCGCGGGTCGGCGACTAGGCTTCGGGCCTGTGAGCGAGCGCAGCGAGGGAACCGACAACATGACCGCGTCCGATTCGTTGGCCCCGGGGGGCCTGGCCGTCGTCACGGTGACCTATTCACCCGGCGAACACCTCGAGCACTTCATCTCCACCCTGGCCACCGCCACCGGCGAGAAACCGCAGGTGATCCTGGCCGACAACGGCTCGACCGACGGGACACCCGAACTGGCCGCCGAGGCCAACGCGCACGTGCGCCTGCTGCGCACCGGCGGCAACATCGGCTACGGCGGCGCGATCAACCGCGCGGTCGCCGAGATCGACCCCGACATCGAATTCATCGTCATCGCCAACCCGGACATCCGGTGGGGCACCGACTCCATCGACCAGCTGCTCACCGCCGCCAAGCGCTGGCCGCGCGCGGGCGCGCTGGGCCCGCTGGTGCGTGAACCCGACGGCAGCGTCTACCCGTCGGCCCGGTCGGTGCCCGGCCTGCTCGACGGCGCCGGCCACGCCATCCTCGGCTCGGTCTGGCCGGGCAACCCGTGGACGCAGCGCTACCGCCGCGACAACGAGCAGATCGCCGAGCGCACCGTCGGCTGGCTGTCCGGCTCGTGCCTGCTGGTGCGCCGCAAAGCCTTCGACTCCATCGACGGCTTCGACTCCCGCTACTTCATGTACATGGAGGACGTCGACTTCGGCGATCGCATGGGCAAGGCCGGCTGGCACAACGTGTTCGTGCCGACCGCGGAGGTCACCCACGCCAAGGGCCACGCCGCCGGCAAGCTCCCCGAACTCATGCTGCCCGCGCACCACGCCAGTGCCTACCGCTTCCAGGCCGACCGGCATCCGCACTGGTGGCAGGCCCCGCTGCGCCTGGCCCTCAAGGCCGGACTTGCCATCCGCGAGCGGATTGCGGTTCGATCGGCGCTGCGCCAGCAGGCGCGCGAAGCAGCTCAGTAGCCGCACAGCAAGCTAGCCTGGTTCAGGCATATGCCCTGGCGGAACGATGAACAGGGGAACTCGATGGGAAACGCAGGCAGCACCGACGCGGTGATCCTGGTCGGCGGCCAGGGCACGCGGCTGCGTCCGCTCACCCTCTCGGCGCCCAAGCCGATGTTGCCGACCGCCGGTCTGCCGTTCCTCACCCATCTGCTGGCGCGTATCGCCGAGGCCGGGATCACCCACGTCGTGCTCGGCACCTCGTTCAAAGCGGAGGTGTTCGAGGAGCACTTCGGCGACGGCGCGGAGCTCGGCCTGGAACTGGAGTACGTCACCGAGACCGAGCCGCTGGGCACCGGCGGCGGCATCCGCAACGTGCTGCCGAAGCTGCGCGCCGACAACGTCATGGTGTTCAACGGTGACGTGCTCGGCGGCACCGATCTCGGGGCCGTGCTCGACACCCACGAGAAGAGCAACGCCGACGTCACCCTGCACCTGGTCCGGGTCAGCGATCCGCGCGCGTTCGGCTGCGTGCCCACCGACGAGAACGGCCGCGTCACCGCGTTCCTGGAGAAGACCCAGGATCCGCCGACCGACCAGATCAACGCGGGCTGCTACGTCTTCCGCCGCGAATACATCGAGAAGATCCCGCCCGGCCGCCCGGTCTCGGTGGAGCGCGAGGTGTTCCCCGCGCTGCTCACCGAGGGCGCGCGGGTGCAGGGGCACGTCGACTCGGCCTACTGGCGGGACATGGGCACCCCCGAGGATTTCGTGCGCGGCTCCGCCGACCTGGTCCGCGGCATCGCACCCTCCCCGGCCCTGCCGGGCCAGCGCGGTGAATCCCTGGTGCATCCGGGCGCGGGCGTGGCGCCCGGCGCACTGCTCATCGGCGGCACCGTCGTCGGCCGCGGTGCCGAGATCGGCGCCGGCGCCCGCCTGGACGGCGCCGTCATCTTCGACGGCGCGGTCATCGAGGCCGGGGCCACCGTCGAGCGCTCCATCATCGGCTTCGGCGCCCGCATCGGCCCCCGCGCCCTGGTCCGCGACGGCGTCATCGGCGACGGCGCCAACGTCGGCGCCCGCTGCGAACTCCTGCGCGGCGCCCGCATCTGGCCCGGGGTGGAGATCCCCGACGGCGGCATCCGCTTCTCCACCGACGTCTGACCCGAACTCAGTAGACTCGGGCTATGACAGCCGCACGCAACGAGTACGAAGCAGTGCACCGCTTTGTGGACAGCCTGTCGTCGACTCAGGTGCGGCGATTGCGGCTCCTGGTCAACGACGATCCCGAGCTGGGCGAAGTTGCCCGTGCCCTCTGCGACGACGCCGGCCACGCGCCGGGCGAGGCAGCGGACGCCGCTCGACCGCGTCGGCGATCGCTGGGTTTCATCGGAGCCCTCGACGCCGAACCCGAGCTAGCCGAGCGATCGGCCGAGCTGGTGCGAAGGGGCCTTGGCGGCACTGAATGATCGTGCTGGACACAGGTCCGATCGTCGCCGCGATCAACAAGCGCGACAACCGGCACAGCGAATGCGCGAAACTGCTGGAGACCGCCGCGGGGCCGCTCGTCGTCCCCGCGCCGGTGCTCACCGAGGTGAGCTACCTCTTGGAGAAGCGCAGCGGAACCCACGCCGAAGCTCTGTTCCTGACCGCCTTGATCGACGGCGAAATCGAACTCGAAGCCCTGACCCGCGCTGACTTGGTGCGCGTGCGGCAGTTGGTGATTCAATACGCCGATCTGCCCCTCGGTTCGGTAGACGCCTCGGTCGTCGCGGTGGCCGAGCGTCTCGGCGTAACCGAGGTCGCGACATTGGATCTGGCGCATTTCCGGGTGATCAAACCGCAGCACTGCGCGGCGTTCGCGTTGTTGCCGTAGAACTCCGATCAGCTCTTCCAGAGGTAGCGGGTTTTGGGGCGGCCGGCGCGACCGTAGTCGGAGCGGCGCAGCACGAGTCCGTCGTCGGCGAGTTTCTCCAGGTAGCGCCAGGCGGTGATGCGGGAGACGCCGATGGAGGTGGCGGTGTCGGCGGCGGTCATGCCGTCGGCGGCCGCGCGCACTACGCGCGAGATCTCCTCCAGGGTTTGCGGCGCAACGCCTTTGGGGGCGCTGGCACGCTGGTCGGTGGTGCGCAGCGCGGCCAGGGCGCGGTCGATGTCGTGCTGGGTGATCGCGGATTCGCCCGCGGGCAGCGCGGACCGGAATTCGCGGTAGCGCTCGAGCTTCTCCCGGAACGCGGCGAAGGTGAAGGGCTTGAGCAGATAGAGCACGACGCCGTGCGAGACCGCGGTGCGCACCATGGTGAGATCGCGCGCCGAGGTGATGGCGATGACGTCGGGCCGCGGCGCAAGCCCGGAGAGCGCGGCGGCGACCTCCAGGCCGCTGGTGTCGGGCAGCCCGATGTCCATGAGCACCAGATCGATCGGTGTTCCCTCGGCGGCGGCCTCGGCGGCGGCGCGCATGGCGTCCCGCCCGGTGTGTGCGATGCCGACCGGGGTGAAACCCTCGATGCGGGCCACATAGGCGCGGTGCGCCTCGGCGATCAAGGGTTCGTCCTCGACGATGAGCACTCGGATCACGACTGTTCCTGTCTACCTTCGATATTCGCGGTGTCCCGTGGGATTGCCACGGTCACCGCACTTTCCGGGTCCCGCTCGGTGCCGATGACACCGTCGTGACGTCCGACCAGCCGGTGCACCAGCGCCAGACCGAGGCCATGGTGATCGGATTTGGTCGTATAACCGCGTTCGGAGGCCCGCGCGAAGGCCTCCGGCGACATGCCGGGCCCGCTGTCGGCGACCCGCACCAATAGTGCGGAACGTTCCCGGGCCGCCGCGTCATCCCCGGCGGCGCGATCCTGGTGCCGGACAGTCACTTCCACCCAGCCGCCGGCCCCATCCGGTCCCTTCACGTCGCCGGTGGCGGCGGCGTCGATGGCGTTGTCGATGAGATTGCCGACCAGGGTGACCGCCTCGTGCGCGGACAGCGGTGCCGTCGAGTCCAGCGCGGTGTCCTCGGAGATGGTGAGTTCGACACCGCGTTCGGCGGCCTGGTTCACCTTGCCCAGCAGCAGCGCGGCCAAGGCCGCGTCGCCGACGTCGGAGAGCAGGCGATCGATCAGATTCTGCGAGAGTTCGAGTTCGGCGGTGGCGAACTGCACGGCTTCGTCGTGCTTGCCGAGTTCCACCATGGTGACCACCGTGTGCAGCCGGTTCGCCGACTCGTGCGCCTGCGCGCGCAGCGACTCGGCGAAGCCGCGCACGGAGTCGAGTTCGCCCATGACCGTGCGCAATTCGGTGTGGTCGCGGATGGTCATGACGGTGCCGAGCGGCCGCCGCCCGGACTGCACGATGTCCTGGTTGACGAGCAGGATCCGGTCGCCGGTGACGTGCATCTCGTCGCGCACCACGTCCCGGCTCATGCGCTGCATCGAGACCGGCAGATCCGTGCGCCGCACCGGCCCGTCGGGCAGGTCGAGCAGGCGGCGGGCCTCGTCGTTGACCACCTCGGCGGCTTCGCCGTCGCCGAACACCACCAGCCCCTCGTGGATGGAGTGCAGGACCGCGTCGTGCTGCTCGTACATCACGCGCAGTTCGTCGGGCGCGAGCCCGTGGGTCTGGCGGCGCAGCCGGCGGCTCAGCAGGAACGACCCGGCCGCCGCGACCAGCAGCCCGGCCACGGCCACCCCGATGATCTTCGGCAGCTGATTGCCCACCTCGTCGCTGATCCGGGCCCGGGTCACCCCGGCCGACACCAGCGCGATGATCCGGCCGGATTCGTCCCGGACGGGGGTGACCGCGCGGATCGACGGACCCAGGGTGCCGGTGAAGGTCTCGGTGAACGTCTCCCCGGCCAGCGCGCGATCGATGTTGCCGCTGAACGGCAGGCCGATCTGCTGAGGATTGGTGTGGGTGAACCGGGTGCGGTCCGGCGCCATCACGACGATGAAGTCCATGCCGGTCTGGCGGCGCACGGCCTCGGTCACCGGTTGCAGCCGTCCGGTGGGGTCGGGGGAGCGGACCGCGTCGGCGGTCGAGGGGACCTGCGCCAGGGTCGCCGCGACGTCGACGACCTCCTGCTCGGTGGTCAGGTCGCTGGTGTGCCGGGCGTCCAGGACGGCGAGCACCGCGCCGATCCCGATCAGCAGCGCGAGCACCACCAGTTGCAGCACGAATGCCTGCCCGGCGAGGGATAGCCGGCCATTTCTCATCAGCCGACCTCCGAACGCACGAGCTGAACGTTATGCAATAAACCGTGACCCAGGTCACGCGGGTCGCCATCATTTTGCACGTGGGTCCACAGACCCGTTCACGCCGGTACCTTCGGAAGGCAATCCTCGCCATGAGCGACACAACTCAACAGGGGACGACCGCGCCCAAGCGCGACCGCACCCACTGGCTATATCTAGGTGTTCTGGCGGCGGTTGTCGCGGGCGTCATCGTCGGCAAGGTGGCCCCGGATTTCGCGGTCTCTCTGGAGCCGCTGGGCAAGATCTTCGTCAATCTGATCAAGATGATGATCGCGCCGGTGATCTTCTGCACGATCGTGCTCGGTATCGGTTCGGTGCGCGCCGCGGCCACCGTCGGCAAGGTCGGCGGCCTGGCCTTCGGCTACTTCCTCGTCATGTCGACCGCCGCGCTCGGCATCGGCCTGCTGGTCGGCAACCTGCTCGAGCCCGGTGACGGCCTCAACATCAGCAAGGCGGCCGCCAGCCAGGGCGCCAAGTACGCCGATCAGGCGCACGCCGCGGGCGGGACCTGGGAGTTCATCCAGGGCATCGTGCCGACCACGCTGGTGTCGTCGCTGACCTCCGGTTCCGTGCTGCAGGCGTTGTTCGTGGCGCTGCTGGTCGGGTTCGCGCTGCAGGCCATGGGCAAGACCGGCGAGCCGATCCTGCGCGGCATCGCGGCCATGCAGAAGCTGGTGTTCCGGGTTCTGGTGATGATTCTGTGGCTGGCCCCGATCGGCGCCTTCGGCGCGATCGCGACCGTGGTCGGCAAGACCGGCTGGTCCGCGGTGGTGCAGCTGGCGACGCTGATGCTCGCGTTCTACCTGACCTGCCTGGTGTTCGTGTTCGGTGTGCTCGGCGTGCTGATCCGGGTGGTCTCCAAGGTCTCGATCTTCAAGCTGGTGCGTTACCTGGCGCGCGAATACATGCTGATCGTGGGCACCTCGTCCTCGGAGTCGGCGCTGCCGCGCCTGATCGCGAAGATGGAGCACCTGGGCGTGGAGAAGACGACCGTGGGTGTCGTTGTGCCGACCGGGTATTCGTTCAATCTCGACGGCACCGCCATCTACCTGACGATGGCCTCGATCTTCATCGCCGACGCGATGGGCAAGCCGCTGAGCATCGGTGAGCAGATCGGCCTGCTGGTCTTCATGATCGTGGCCTCCAAGGGTGCGGCCGGCGTGACCGGCGCTGGCCTGGCGACGCTGGCCGGCGGCCTGCAGAGCCATCGCCCCGAACTGCTCGACGGCGTCGGCCTGATCGTCGGCATCGACCGCTTCATGTCCGAGGCCCGCGCCGTCACCAACTTCTCCGGCAACGCCGTCGCCACCGTGCTCGTCGGCACCTGGACCAAGACCATCGACCCCGCCCGCGTCCAAGCGGTGCTGAACAAGGAGATCCCGTTCGACGAGCAGACCATGGTCGACGACCACGGCCCCGCCGACGAGACCCCCGAAGACCCCAAGCCGGGTGCACCCGAAAAATCCCTGCAACCGGCTTGACCCGGCCCTGACGCCCTGGCCATAAGCCGGGGCGACAGGGCAGCACCGAGGACCGGCCGCTCTACCGGCCCCCGGTGCCCCAACCACGAAGGGCCCGCGAATCCCGCGGGCCCTTCCTGGTTTTCCGGGCATACCGGACCACTTCCGGCAGGGTGGCCTAAGCCGCAGCTTTGGGCTATACGCTTTCGCTCTCAGGCACTTGTCTCGTGGGAGACTCAAGCCGGTCCTGGAACCAGTGGGGAGGAGGAATGGTGACTACCGTGCATTCACCCGATCATCTGCTCAGCCTCGAAGAGTGGGACGCACTGCCCGAAGACAACAGCCGTCACTACGAGCTTGTCGAGGGGGTGCTTGTTGTGTCACCGAAACCGAAGCCGCACCATCAGCGAGTCGGTGGGAGGCTTTTCGGGCAGTTGGACGCGCAGCTCAACGATGCATGGGTCGTCGTTCCGGAATGCGAGGTTGTCGTCGATCGGCGATCGCCGGCTACGGTTCGAGTGCCCGACCTCGTGGTGGTTCGCGCAGAAGTGTTCCGGGACAATCCGGCTCGTTTCGACCCCGCCGATGTCCTCGTCGCGGTCGAGATCTTCTCGAAAGGTACCAAGCGTGCCGATCGCGTCACCAAATACTTCGAGTACGCCGAGGCTGGTATCCGCCATTACTGGCTGATCGATCCGGAGGCACCGCTCAGTCTCACCGCATACCTACTGGTGGATGGTGAATACGAGCGGGTAGGCGAAAGCGCCGCACCGATGACCATCGAACTCGACGGCTTCCAAGTGCTCCTGGATCTGCCGATGCTGGACCCGGCGGCGTAACTTCGGAACAACCTCAGGAGGCCCACTTCTCGGGGTTGAGGTAGTGCTGGGTGAGGGCGGTGGCGTGGCCGTGACCGAAGCCGTGTTCGGTCTTGAGCCAGGCGACGAGGTCTTTGAAGGTGGTCAGGTCGGTATCGGCCATGGCGGATTTCCACTCGGCGATGGTGCGGCCGTACTTCGCTTCGATGGAGGGGAAGTAGGACGCGGGGCCGTGGGGCTTGGTGGCTGCCATGGGGTTCTCCTTGCTCGTGCTGGTTACCGATCTTGACGGAGTCGCGCCCGAGAAATCATCGCGCACACCGGGTTTGTGGCTCAGGACACAGCGACGGCGCCGACCCTGGGGTCGGCGCCGTTCGGAAAGCGCTGGGTCAGGCGGCGATCGGGGCTCGCGCGGTCCGGTGCTCCCGGATCAGCAGCGCGCCGGTGAGCGCGACGAACACGGCGGTCAGGCCGTGCACGAACAGGGCCGTGGTGGTGGAGCCGTCCCAGCGGAACACGGTGAGCATGTCGCCGAGCGGCGCCAGCGCGACCGCCAGCGTGGCGATCCCGAGGGCGTAGCGCTGCTTGGTGGCCAGCAGGACCAGGCCCACCACGCCGAAGGTGGCGTCGCGTACGCCCTTGAGGTTGAGGAACGCGGTGGCCTCGCCGTCCGGCCAGGCCGGCATGCCCATGCCGGGGGCGATGGTCTCGGGTGCGATCAGGTAGTTGATCCCGACGTAGAGGATGAACAGCGCCCAGGTGGCGGAGAAGACGGTGGCGAGACGAGAGACGTTCATGGTGACTCCTGGTGTGCCGCACCGACATTCCCGGTGCTCATTTATCTAGCATCGCTAGCTTCGGGAGCAACTGTAAACGAGCGTAGATAGTTTGTCTAGCGCTGCTAGTATTTCTGCATGAGCACCCAAGCCCGCAAGGAACGCGAACGCGCCGAACGCCATCAGCGCATCATCGACACCGCCCTGGAACTGGCCGAAACACACGGCTGGGAGGCGGTGACCGTGCGCAAACTGGCCGAGCGCATCGAATACAGCCAGCCCGTCCTCTACAGCCACTTCGCCGGCAAACAGGCCATCGTCTCCGCCGTCGCCGAACAGGGCTGCGCGGTCATGGCGACGGAACTGCGGGCCGCGCGCGAGGCCGCCGCCGACCCGGAGGCGGCGCTCGGCAATATCGCCCGCGCCTACCTGCGCTTCGCCTCGGAGCACCCCGCCCGCTACGACGCCATGTTCGTCCTCAAGACCGACCTGAACTTCGGTCCCGACGCCCCCCAGGCGCTGCGCGACGCCTTCGCCGAGATCCAGGCGCCGTTCCGCCCCTTCTATCAGGGGCCCGAACTCGCGGCGCGGACCGAGGTGGCCTGGTCCTCGATGCACGGCATCGCCACCCTGGACCGGGCCGGCCGACTGGTCGACGCCCTGCGCGAGCAGCGGCTGCGGGTCCTGATCGGCGAATGGCGCGCCGCTGTAGGCGCATCCGCCTGATCCGGCGCTGTGCGGTCGATTACGGCCGCCGACCACGGCCCGATTCAGCGGTAGCGTGGGGTCATGGCTGATGTCGCAGTGGTCGGATCCGGACCCAACGGCCTCGCCGCGGCGGTGATCCTGGCGCGGGCGGGGCTCTCGGTGGAGGTCTTCGAGGCCCAGCCCACCGCGGGCGGTGGTTCCCGCACCGCCGAGCTCACGCTGCCGGGCTTCCACCACGATGTCTGCGCGGGCGCACACCCAATGGCCTTGGCGTCGCCCTTCTTCCGGGCCTTCGACCTCGCCGCGCACGGGGTCGACCTGCTCACCCCCGAGGTGTCCTACGCCCATCCGCTCGACGGCGGCCGCGCGGGCCTGGCCTGGCGCGATCTGGATCGCACGGTGGCGGGCCTGGGCCGTGACGGCGCGGCCTGGCGCAACTTGTTCGCACCGCTGGTGCGGCACTGGGAGGCGGTCGTCGACGTCGCGATGGGTGATCTGCGCCGCCTGCCCCCGCCCGCCGAACTCGGCACCGCCGCCAGTTTCGGCCTGCGCGTGCTCGAGCAGGGTTCGCCCCTGTGGAACAGGCGTTTTCAGGACGACGTCGCCCCCGCCCTGCTCACCGGCGTCGCCACCCACGCCATCACCCCGCCCCGCGCCATCCCCGCCATGGGCGCGGGCATGCTGCTCGGCACGCTCGCGCACGCGGGCGGCTGGGTGCTGCCGCGCGGCGGCAGCCAGGCCATCCCGAACGCGCTCATCGCCGAACTCGAACGCCTGGGCGGCAAGGTCTACACCGGCCAGCGCGTCGACTCGCTCGACGAATTCGCCACGGCGCGTGCGGTCCTCTTCGACACCTCACCCGCGGAACTGCTCCGGATCGGCGGTGCCACCCTGCCGCGCCGCTACGCCAACCAGCTCGGCCGGGTGCACTACGGCGGCGCCGCGTGCAAGGTGGATTTCGCGCTGTCCGGCCCGGTGCCCTGGCGTGCCACGGACTGCGACCGCGCGGGCACGCTGCACCTGATCGGCACCCGCGAGGAAGCCATGGTGGCCGAGCGCACCGTGGCCGCGGGCCGGCACGCCGAGTCGCCCTACGTGCTGGCCATCCAGCCCGGCGTCGTCGACGACACTCGCGCGCCCGCGGGCAAACACACGTTCTACACCTACGCCCACGTCCCCAACGGCTCCACCCGCGACATCAGCGACCAGGTCATCGCGCAGGTGGAACGCTTCGCGCCCGGCTTCACCGATCTCATCCTGGACAAGCACGTCTGGACGGCCGCCGAGCTCCCCGCGCACAACGCCAACTACTTCGGCGGCGACATCTCCGCCGGCGCGATGAACCTGCGCCAGACGGTCTTTCGCCCGGTGGCGCGCTGGAACCCCTACGCCACACCGGTTTCCGGGCTCTACCTGTGCTCCTCGGCGACACCGCCCGGTCCGGGCGTGCACGGGATGAACGGGCTCAACGCCGCCCGGCACGTGCTGCGGCGCGAGTTCGGCATCCGGACGGATCCGCTGGAGCTGCTGGATCCCGGCAGGCAGGGGGCCTGACGATCACTCGCGTTCGGGCCGGGCGATCTCCGGCTCGAGATACATCACGTCCACGTTCGGCAGGGCCGTCCGCACCCGTGCCTCCGCGTCGTTGATCGCGTCGGCCACCTCGGTGACGTCCAGGAACGGCGTCATCCGGACCTTCGCGGCCACCATCAGCTGATCCGGCGCCAGGTACTCGGTGCGCATGCGCAGCACTCGCTCGATTCGATTGCCGTCGACCAGCAGCTCCCGGATCGCCGCGTCCTCGGTCGCGGTCGCACCCTCGCCGATGAGCAGGCTCTTCATCTCCACGATCAGCACCACGGCGATGCAGCCGAGCAGGATGCCGATGCCCAGCGTGCCCAGGCCGTCCCAGATCGGATCATCGGTCAGCACCGTCAGGCCGACGCCGGCGAAGGCGAAGCTCAACCCGATCAGGGCGCCGCTGTCCTCGAGCAGCACCACGGGCAGCTCGGGATTGCGCGATTCCCGGATGAAATGCCACCAGCTGCCCCGCCCCTTGAGGCCCCGGGATTCCCGCATGCCGGTGCGCAGGCTGAAGCCCTCCAGGCAGAGCGCGACCACCAGGATCGCGATCGCCACGAACGGCTTCTCCAGATGCTCGGGGTGCCGAATCTTGTTGATGCCGTCGTGGATCGCGGTGAGCGAACCCAGCGTGAACAGCACCAGCGCCACCACGAACGCGTAGAAGTAGCGGTTGCGCCCGTAACCGAAGGGGTGCTTGGCGTCCGGCTCCTGCTCGGAGCGCTTCTGCCCGAGCAGCAGCAGGCCCTGATTACCGGTGTCGGCGACCGAGTGGATGGCCTCGGCCATCATCGAGGACGAGCCGGTGATCAGCGCGCCCACGAACTTCGCCACGGTGATCCCGGCGTTCGCGCCCAGCGCCGCGAAGATCGCTGTCCTGCTGCCACCGGCTGACATTCCGCCAAACTACCGGCGCCGACGGCGAACCGGCCGCCGACACCCCGATCAGGCCGACCCGCCGACGCAGGCGCAGAACACCTGGGCGTCGCCGTCCACCGCGCCGGCGCGGATCTCCCCGTCCGAGGCCGAGATCCAGGCCGCGGCGCCGCGTTCGAGCCGCAACTCGTCGGTGCCCCGGCGCAGCAGCACCGTGCCCGCCGTGCAGAGCACGATGCCCGGCCCGGCGTCGGTGAGCGGCAACTCCTTGCCCGCGGGCAGGTCGAAGCGGCGCAGCGCGAACTCCGGGGCGGGTGTGCGGTAGTGCAGCGAGCCGTCGGCGGCGTATTCGGGCAGCACCACCGGCAGATCGATGGGCTCGAAATCCAGCACCCGCAACAGTTCCGGCACGTCCACGTGTTTGGGGGTGAGGCCGCCGCGCAGCACGTTGTCGGAGTTGGCCATGATCTCCACGCCGAGACCGCGCAGATAGGCGTGCAGGTTGCCGGCCGCGAGGAACAGGCCCTGCCCGGGCTCCAGGGTGAGCCGGTTGAGCAGCAGCGCGGCGAGGACGCCGGCGTCGCCGGGGTAGGCCTCGGCGAGCTCCAGCGCCGTCTGCACCTCGGCGAGGAACTCGCGCTCGCCGCGCCCGTGCAGGTAGCGCACGCAGCCGTCGAGCACCGCGGGCAGCAGCGATTCCAGCACGTTCTGCGGCAGCGTGATCCAGGTGGTGAACAAGGTGCGCAGACCAGCCGAATCCGGCTGCGCCGCAAGCAGGTCCGCGTACGGCATGAGGCCCGGAACATCGAGCGCCCGGAGCAGCGCGACGGTGCCGAGCGGATTGCGGAAACCGGCCAGGGCCTCGAACCGGTCCAGCGCGACCACCAGTTCCGGCTTGTGGTTGTCGTCGCGGTAGTTGCGCATCGGCGAATCCAGGGGCACCCGGGTGCGGTTCTCCCGCTCCCAGCCCGCCGCGGCCTGCTCCGCGCTCGGATGCGCCTGCAGCGACAGCGGCTCCTCGGCCGCCAGGATCTTCAGCAGGAACGGCAGCTTGCCACCGAATTCGGGTGCGGCCGAGCCGAGTTCGCGTTCCGGGTCGGCGGCCAAGTGCTCCAGCAGCGAGCGGGTGGACTCGCCGAGCCGCACCTGCGCCGGGTCGGCGGGGTGCGCGCCGAACCAGAGTTCGGCCTCCGGATGAGCCGACGGGACCGGTCGGCCGCACAGTTGCGCCAGCGCGGTGCGCGAACCCCAGGCGTAGGAACGCAGTGCACCAACGAGTTCGTGCACTAGTAGCGTCCCCCGTCGAAATGCTCACCGGTGCTCGCCGCGGCCTCGCCGCCGAGCAGCCGCAGGTAGGCGGCGGCCATCTCCAGGCGCAGCGACAGCACGGCCAGTTGTTCGAGTTCGGTGCCGTGCCCGGAGCTGCCGCCCGGCCGCTCCGCGCCCGGATCGTCCGGCTTGGCGGCGGCCGGCACGCTCGGATCGGCCAGGGTGGCCTGCAGCAGATCGACCTCGGCGCTCACCAGATCGGCGTCCACCAGGCCGGAACCGCCGCCGAACACCGCGATCCGGCGGCGCGCGGCGGATTGGTCCGGGTCGGCGCTGAGCACGAACACCCGCACCCGCTGCACCGGCGCCGGGCCGTCGAGTTCCTCGTCGTGGAACAGCGGATCGAAATCGGGGCCGGCGTTGCCGGCGGCGGCCGTGAGACGCGGCAGCGCCGCGACCGCCTCGGACAGCCCGGCCGCGGCCGACACCCGGCCCGCGGTCTGCAGCAGCACCTCGGCACCGTGCGCGGCCAGTTCCGTCGCGGCGGGGGAGTCACCGGCCAGCACGATGCCGCGCTCCTGCATGCGGGCGGCGAGGGTCTTGGCCGGATTGTGGAAGACATCGCTGTGCGGGCCGTCGCGTAACGCCTCGGCGTCCAGCACGTCGGCGAGCGCGGTCAGATCGGGGACGGCGTTCGCGGTGCGCGACGGATCGACCAGGCGCAGCACGGCGATGCCGGCGGCGAGGAAGCGCAGCATGCGGTTGTGCGCGAGCACCTGCACGCGCGGTTCCAGAATCGCGGCGCGCCCGGCCGCGGCGGCCCGCAGCGGACCCTCCAGCGGCGCGGCGACCACCACCTCGGCGCCCCGGCGCACGGCCCGGTCCACCGAATCGATCAGGCGCGGATCACCCGCGTCGTCGCCGGCCACCAGCACGACATCGAGCGGACCGACCCACGGCGGCAGGGTGGTGGCGGACACGATGGGCAGGCCGGCGCGGTCGCCGAGCGCGGCGATCAGCAGGCCCGCGGCGCGCGCGGCCCGGCCGGAGCCACAGACCAGCACCACACTGCGGGGGCGCAGCCCGGCGAGCCGGGCCAGCACATCCTCACCGACGGCTGCCGCGGTCGCACGGACCTGCGCGCCGCCGGAGGCGGCCGAGCGCAGGGCACCGCCGGTATCGGCGGCTTCGAGCGAAGCGGCATCGTCGAGGTCGAGCACCGGTGTTCCAGCGATCATCGGGCGTCCCACCTCCCCTCATCGCGCTGCTGTGATTCCACTATTCCAGTCCGGCGCGGACGACGCTCCGGATCTCAGCTACAAGCTGAACCGTCCGCCCTCCGGCCTCGGAGTGCTGCCGGATCGCATCACCCCTGTGTAATTCCACTATTCCAGTCAGCCTCGGACGATGCTCAGGATCTCAGTCACAAGTGCGTCTACTTCCTCGGGCGAACGCGCTTCCACATTGAGCCGGAGCAACGGTTCGGTATTCGACGCGCGCAAGTTGAACCAGGCGTCGTCGGCGAGCTGGACCGTCACGCCGTCGAGCCGGTCCACCGATTTCGCCCGATCACCGAAGGCCTCCAGCACAGCCATCGTCCGCTCCTTCGCGTCCGCCACCGTGGAGTTGATCTCACCGGAGGCCGCATATGTTTCATACGAGGCCATGAGCTCGGAGATCGGCCGGTCGGATTCGCCCAGCGCGGCCAGTACGTGCAGGGCCGCGAGCATGCCGGAGTCGGCGCCCCAGAAATCGCGGAAGTAGTAGTGCGCGGAATGCTCGCCGCCGAAAACCGCTCCGGTGGCGGCCATTTCCTGCTTGATGAAGGAGTGCCCGACCCGGGTGCGCACCGGCGTGCCGCCCAGCCGGGTGACCAGCTCGGGCACCGCGTGCGAGGTGATCAGATTGTGGATGACGACCGCGCCCGGCTCCTTGCTCAGCTCGCGCTCGGCGACCAGGGCCGTGATCGCCGACGGCGACACCGGTTCGCCGCGCTCGTCGACGACGAAGCAGCGGTCCGCGTCGCCGTCGAACGCCAGGCCGATATCGGCGCCGGTGGAGCGGACCAGGGCCTGCAGATCGACCAGGTTCTTCGGATCCAGCGGGTTGGCCTCGTGGTTGGGGAACGAGCCGTCCAGCTCGAAGTAGAGCGGCACGATCTTCAGCTGCGCGAGGGTGCCCAGCACCTCGGGCACGGTGTGCCCGCCCATGCCGTTGCCCGCGTCCACCGCGATGGTGAGCGGGCGGATGTCGTCCAGGTCGACCAGGCCGCGCAGATAGGCCGCGTAGGCGGCGAGCAGGTCGAGTTCGGTGGCGGAACCGCGGGCCCCGTCGTAGCCGGGCACGCCGTCGGTGACCTCGGCGGCGATGGTGGCCAGGCCGGTGTCCTGCCCGACCGGCAGCGCGTTGGCGCGGCACATCTTGATGCCGTTGTACCGGGCGGGGTTGTGGCTGGCGGTGAACATGGCGCCGGGGCAGGCCAGGTGACCGGAGGCGAAGTACAGCTGGTCGGTGGAGGCCAGGCCGATGTGCACCACGTCGAGACCCTGGTCGAGGACGCCGTCGGCGAAGGCGGCGGCCAGGCCGGGGGAGGATTCGCGCATATCGTGGCCGATGACCACGCGGGTGGCGCCCTCGGCCCGCATCAGTCGCGCGAACGAGGCGCCGACATCCTGGACGAACCGCGCGTCGATCTGTTCTCCGACAACACCGCGGACGTCATAGGCCTTGATGACCGCGTTCACGAACTCGGCAGAGCGGGCGACTGTCATGCGCACCACCCTAGTGTGCACAGCCGCACCGGAACTCAGCTGGGCGGCGTTGGGTGCGCGGAGACCGGCCGGCCCGGGTGGCGCGGGCGGATCAGCTCGGCGGGTCCGGCAGGACTCGCAGGTGGCCACGCCGGCCGGTGCGGGTGGCGCGGGGCTGCTGGGGAGCGGTGTAGTCGCGGTAGCCGCGATCGGCCGCCGGTTCCGGCGGCCGGCGGCGTAGGCCGGCCTCGCGCACTGCCTCGGCCAGCGCGGTCAGGTCGTCGTCATCCGGTGTGCTGGAGGAGAATCCGCCTTCGTGCCGGACCAGCTCCCACCCCTTGGGGGCGGTAATCCGGGACCCGTGGGTTTCACACAGATCCCAGGAGTGCGGTTCGGCGACGGTGGCCAGCGGGCCGACGACTGCCGTGGAGTCGGAGTACACATAGGTGAGCGTCGCGACGGCCGGGTTCTTGCAGCCGGGTCGGCAACAACGACGCATGGGGATCACGCCGAGAAGAGTAACCCCCCTGGCGCTTTCGCGGGCTCGGACACGCGGTAGATCACCGATTCGGGCTATTCCGGATCGATGATTTCCGGGTCGACGCCGAGGTAGGTGGCGATCTGCTGGACCAGCACCTCGCGCAGCAGGTCGACCAGGTCATCGGGGTCGCCGGCCCGCAATTCCAGCGGCTTGCGGAACAGCACCACCCGCGCGCGCGTGGCGGCGCCGTGACGATCGACACCCGCCGGGATCAATCGGGACAGCGGCACCGGGCCGTCGGCCACCACCTCGTCCGGCCAGGTCACCGAATCCGGATGCAGCGGACGAATTTTCGGCACGTCGTCGACGGCGATGTCGAGTTTGGTGAGGCGGTCGTGCCAGCGGCTGTCCAGGGGTGCGAAGGCCTCCAGCACGAGCCGGTCGAACTGCTGGCCGCGGGTACGCCAGGCCGGCACGGTGGGGGGCAGCATCGGCCCGCGCACACCACGGCCGCGGCGGATCACCGACCGGGCGGTCGGAGGTCGACGGTTGCGGGAACGTGCCATGCAGAGAAACTTACAGCGAACTCGCGCCGACCTCGTCAGTCGAGGTCGGCGCGAGTTCGAGTGAATCGGTACCGCGGGGGACTAACTAGCCGATGCCACGTTTCAGGCGGCGACGCTCCCGCTCGGAGAGCCCACCCCAGATGCCGAAGCGTTCGTCGTGGGCGAGCGCGTACTCCAAGCACTCGTCCCGAACCTCACAGCCCATGCAGATCCGTTTCGCCTCGCGGGTCGAGCCGCCCTTCTCGGGGAAGAACGCCTCCGGATCGGTCTGCGCGCACAGGGCACGTTCCTGCCACTGTTCTTCGATGGTCTCGAACATCTCGTCGAAGCCCGTCACGATCAGGCTCAGCCGCGGCGCTGCCGTGGCTTCCGGGGCCGAGGCTTCGTCACCGGCGTGTTCGATTCGGTCGATGTCTGCGCAGACGCCATGAACTGCGCCTGCTGTGGAATCGGTGGGCGTGACCATATCGTCGGCCATCGCTCAGCCTCCTCACTGTGTGTTAGCGCAGAATGATTCTTTCCGTCGGGCCAACACGCACACCGACGGCACTACCCCGCGACGTTGTCCCGCGGACATCCCCGAGCTCGTCACCCCAGTGCGAACATGCGTTCGAAAAGCTGTCCGCGCCTTGAGGTCTCGCGCGAACCCGGAATGACATGCCTGTGATTAGACACGCCGGACGTGTCGATGGTCAAGCTGCCGACACTATTCCGTTACTATCTGCCGCCGTTTTCTGTCCTGATCTTGGTGTTGGCCATAGCAAATGGTTGGCAAATAGGTAGTTGCGGTCGGGCGCGTCGGTTACGCCTAGGCTGTGCGGATGTGACTGCACAACAAGCGGACCGCACCCCGGTGCGCGCGCCCAAGATCGCCGTCCTGGTCGGCGGGGTGGGTGGCGCGCGCTTCCTGCAGGGCGTCCGGGAACTGCTGCCCGACGCCGATGTCTCGGCCATCGTGAACGTCGGCGACGACGTCTGGATGCACGGCCTCCGAATCTGTCCCGACCTCGATACCTGCATGTACACGCTGGGTGGCGGCATCGATACGGAGCGCGGCTGGGGCCGGGTCGGCGAAACCTGGCATGCCAAGGAAGAGCTCGCCAAATACAACGCCCAGCCGGATTGGTTCGGTCTCGGCGATCGAGATATCGCCACGCACTTGATTCGAACTGAAATGCTGCGTGCCGGATACCCGCTTTCGGCGGTCACCGAAGCCCTCTGCAATCGCTGGCAGCCGGGTGTCAAACTCATCCCGGCAACCGACGATCGATGTGAAACACATGTCGTTGTGAGTGATCCGGAGAACCCTGGCGAACGTCGCGCGATCCATTTCCAGGAGTGGTGGGTGCGCTATCGAGCGAACGTCGAAACGCACGGATTTGCCCCAATCGGGGCAGATGAAGCAAAACCGGCCCCAAATGTGACGGAGATCATAGCGGGGGCAGATGCCATCTTGCTGGCACCGTCGAACCCGGTTGTCAGCATCGGATCCATCCTCGCAGTGCCGGGCATCCGCGGCGCGCTGCGCACCACCGAGGCGAAGGTAATCGGCGTGTCGGGAGTCATCGACGGCAAGCCGCTGCGCGGCATGGCCGACGAGTGCCTGTCGGTGATCGGGGTGGAGACCACCGCCGAGGCGATCGGCCGGCACTACGGCGCCCGCTCGGCCACCGGCATCCTGGACGGCTGGCTGATCCACAGCACCGACACCGCCGACGTACCCGGCGTCGAGGTGCGCAGCGTGCCGCTGCTCATGACCGACCCGCCCACGACGGCCGAAATCGTCCGGGAGGCACTGGATCTCGCGGAGGTGAAGTGGTGACGGCGGTAACCGATCACGCGGCGGGCGAACTGCGGATCCTGCCGATCACCGGGCTGCCGGAGTTCCGCCCGGGCGCCGACCTGGCCGCCCATATCGCCGAGTGCGCCCCGTGGCTCGCCGACGGCGACATCCTGGTGGTCACCAGCAAGATCGTCGCCAAGGCCGAGGGCCGTATCGTCGCCGCGCCGACCGATCCCGAGGAACGCGACACCGCCCGCCGGGCCCTGGTCGACCAGGAGGCCGTGCGCGTGCTCGCGCGCAAGGGCCGCACCCTGATCACCGAGAACAAGCTCGGCATCGTGCAGGCCGCCTCCGGCGTCGACGGGTCCAATGTGGAGCAGGGCGAATTGGTGCTGCTGCCCGCCGACCCCGATGCCAGCGCCAAGGCGTTGCGCGCCGCGCTCGCGGAGCGGCTGGGCGTGGACGTCGCCGTCGTCATCACCGACACCATGGGCCGGGCCTGGCGCAACGGCCAGATCGACGCGGCCATCGGCGCGTCCGGGCTGCGCGTGCTGCACGACTACGCGGGCGCGGTGGACGGTCAGGGCAACGAGCTGCACGTCACCCAGATCGCCCTGGCCGACGAGCTCGCCGCCGCGGCGGATCTGGTCAAGGGCAAGCTCGGCGGGCTCCCGGTCGCGGTGGTGCGCGGGCTGGCGAGCGCCGACGACGGATCGACCGCGCGAGATCTGCTGCGCGGCGGCACCGACGATCTGTTCTGGCTCGGCACCGCCGAGGCCATCGAGCAGGGCCGGCGGGAGGCCATTTTGCTGCGGCGCTCGGTGCGCCGATTCGCCGACACCCCGGTCGATCCCGAACGCATCCGGGCCGCGGTGGGGGTGGCGCTGACCGCGCCCGCGCCGCACCACACCCGGCCGGTGCGCTTCGTCTGGCTGCGCGACCCGGCTCGCCGGGCCGCGCTGCTGGCCGCGATGGCCGACAAGTGGCGGGCCGATCTCAGCGGCGACGGCCGCACCCCGGACAGCGTCGAACGCCGGGTCGCGCGGGGGCAGATCCTGTTCGACGCCCCCGAGGTGATCATCCCGTTCTGCGTGCCCGACGGGGCGCACGACTATCCGGACGAGCGCCGCCGTGCCGCCGAGAAGACGATGTTCACCGTCGCCGTCGGCGCCGCGGTGCAGGGGCTGCTGGTGGCGCTGGCCACCGAGGGCATCGGCAGCTGCTGGATCGGGTCCACCATCTTCGCCCCCGAGGTCACCCGCGAGGTGCTCGGGTTGGCGGCGGACTGGAACCCGCTCGGCGCCATCGCGATCGGGCATCCGCTCGAGGAACTGGCGCCGCGCCCGGTGCCGGGCCCGGGGGCGGGGCTGGTCGAGTTGTGAGAACACGTCCGGCGGGCGCTTGAAACCCGCTGGACGCCGCCCGTGTTCGGTCGTTCCGCGCCCTCCGCCCCGTGGTTCGCCTGGACCGTCGATATCCGTTGTCGTCCCGGTGCACTCCGGGCCGGGCCGGGAAGGACCCCGATGACCGCCGAGTCCCTGCACGCCTCCGCCACGAAACTGCTCGAGACCTGGTCTCCGGGAACGGCTCCCGAGCAGTCACTGCGTGAGGCGCTGCTCGCGTTCCTGGGTTCCGCGCCGCGCGGGTGCCTGCGGGAGCACGCCCCCGGGCACATCACCGCGTCCACCGTGGTCTTCTCCCACGACGGTCGCGAGGTGCTGCTGACGCTGCACCCCCGGGTGGGCAAGTGGATTCAGCTCGGTGGGCACTGTGAGGCGACCGACGAGACCGTGGCCGACGCGGCCTACCGCGAGGCGACCGAGGAGTCCGGGATCCCGGGGCTGGTGCTGGACCCGGAACTGTATGGCGTGCAGGCCCATTCGATCACCTGTTCGCTCGGCGTCCCCACTCGGCACCTGGATCTGCTCTTCCGCGTGACCGCGCCGGCGGGCGCGGTGCCCGTGCGCAGTCACGAGTCGACGGATCTGCGCTGGTGGCCGGTGGACGCGCTGCCGCCGAATGCCGAAGTACTGCTGCGCTGATCGCTCCGGGGGCGGGCGTCCCCAAACATGTTGAGACCAAATCGTTGTACACGTGTTTCGCTCCGATGCCCGTCTGTTGCTCGGGGATTCGCCGCGGCCCGGACCCGGGCTGCGGGGCCGGGCGATACCCGGCGAGGAGCGCGTTTCGTGACCTCGCAGGCCGAGGCTCGCGGCCTGCGGCGGCTCCGCCCGGACGGCGGCGCAGCCCGATCGGCGCTGGTCCTCGCCCTTGACCCAAGGCTTTTGAAGTCAGGGCACCCTTGGTTAGCCGAGCGTGTGCCGTGACCCGGATCACATGTGCCCCAGCTTAAAAACCGACCGCCGTGGTTGTAACTGCTGCCACGTTTCCCCGCGAAGGGCTCCTGTAACAGACGTAAAGTCTGCAAGTATTCTCATGCGTCGGAGTTAGGGTTCATATTTAGCGGGGCAAACGTGCAATCGGCTGGCAAACCTGCGGGGTCTCCGGACCCCAAGCGCCACTTGTGGGTTCTGGGCCTCATCGCACCCGCCTCCGCCCTCCTGCCCTCCCAGCTGGTGCTTCACACGCAGCAGCCGGTGTTCTGGTGGATCGGGCCGATCATCGTGCTGATCGTCATCCCGCTGCTGGATTGGCTGGTCGGCGAGGACGGCAGCAACCCGCGTGACGAGGACTACGAGCTACTGTCCAACGATCGCTACTACCGTTGGTGCACCTACCTTTTCCTACCCATCCAGCTGATCGGGCTGGGCATCGCCTGTTTCATGTGGGCCGGCAATGACCTGAGCGTCGTCGACAAGCTCGGGCTCGCCGCGACGCTCGGCTTCGTCAGCGGAATCGGCATCAACGCCGCGCACGAACTCGGCCACCGGGTCGAGCACCTGGAGCGCTGGCTGGCGAAAATCGCGCTCGCACAGTCCTGCTACGGACATTTCTTCGTCGAACACAACCGCGGCCACCATGTGCGGGTGGCCACCCCCGAGGACCCGGCCAGCGGCCGGCTCGGCGAATCGCTCTGGGAGTTCCTGCCGCGCAGCGTGCTCGGCGGCTTCCGCTCGGCCATCGGCCTGGAGGGCGAACGCCTGGCGCGCAAGGGCAAGCGCTGGTGGAGCCCGCACAACCACATCCTGCAGGCCTGGTCGATGTCGCTGGTGCTCTTCGCCGGACTGCTCGCCGTGTTCGGGCTGGGCGCCCTGCCGTACCTGCTGCTGCAGGCGGTGATCGGCGCGGCCCTGCTCGAAACCGTGAACTACGTCGAGCATTACGGCCTGCTGCGCGAACGCCGGCCGAACGGGCTCTACGCGCGCTGCTCGCCGCGCGACAGCTGGAACAGCGACCGGCTCGTCACCAATATCTTCCTGTTCCACCTGCAGCGGCACAGCGACCACCACGCCAACCCGGGCCGGCGCTACCAGACCCTGCGCAGCTCCATGCAGGCGCCACAACTGCCCGCCGGGTACGCCTCGATGATCGTGCTCGCGGCCGTTCCGCCGCTGTGGCGCGCGGTCATGGACAACCGGGTGCTCGCGCACTACGACGGCGATATCAGCCGCGCGAATATCCAGCCCCGCAAGCGCCGTCGGATCATCGCGGCGCGGGCCCAGGGCCCGGAGGCCGCGGCCGAGGCGTGACCGCCCGACCAGGTGCCCACGTGAGCGCCGTCTCCGACTAGCCTTGTCCCCGGAACTGTCGACCAGGAGAGGCTGATGACGACCTCAGAACTTACCGCCGATGTGCGCAACGGCATCGATTACAAAGTGGCCGATCTGTCCTTGGCCGAGTTCGGCCGCAAGGAGATCCGCCTCGCCGAGCACGAGATGCCCGGCCTGATGGCCCTGCGCCGCGAATACCACGATGTCCAGCCGCTCAAGGGCGCGCGGATCTCGGGTTCACTGCACATGACCGTGCAGACCGCGGTGCTGATCGAAACCCTGGTCGCGCTCGGCGCGCAGGTGCGCTGGGCCTCCTGCAACATCTTCTCCACCCAGGACCACGCCGCCGCCGCGATCGTCGTCGGCCCGCACGGCACCGTCGAAGAGCCCAAGGGCACCCCGGTTTTCGCCTGGAAGGGCGAGAGCCTCGAGGAGTACTGGTGGGCCGCCGAGCAGATGCTCACCTGGCCCGAGGAACCGGCCAACATGATCCTCGACGACGGCGGCGACGCCACCATGCTGGTGCTGCGCGGCGCGCAGTTCGAGAAGGCCGGCGTGGTCCCGCCCGAGGACGAGGATCACTCCGCCGAGTACAAGGTCTTCCTCAACCTGCTGCGCGCCAGCCTCGAGGCCGACAAGTCCAAGTGGACCAAGATCGCCGAGAGCGTCAAGGGCGTCACCGAGGAGACCACCACCGGCGTGCTGCGGCTCTACCAGTTCGCCGCCGCGGGTGAGCTGGTGTTCCCGGCGATCAACGTCAACGACTCGGTCACCAAGTCCAAGTTCGACAACAAGTACGGCACCCGCCACTCCCTCATCGACGGCATCAACCGCGGCACCGACGTGCTGATCGGCGGCAAGAAGGTGCTGATCGCCGGCTACGGCGACGTCGGCAAGGGCTGCGCGGAATCGCTTGCCGGGCAGGGCGCGCGGGTGCAGGTCACCGAGATCGACCCGATCAACGCGCTGCAGGCGCTGATGGACGGCTTCGACGTGGTGACCGTCGAGCAGGCGATCGGTGAGGCCGACATCGTCATCACCTCGACCGGCAACAAGGACATCATCACCCTCGATCACATGAAGGCGATGAAGGATCACGCGATCCTGGGCAACATCGGCCACTTCGACAACGAGATCGATATGGCCGCGCTGGAGCGTTCGGGCGCCACCCGGATCGTGATCAAGCCGCAGGTCGACGAGTGGACCTTCAAGGAGTCCGGCAAGGCGATCATCGTGTTGTCCGAGGGTCGTCTGCTGAACCTGGGCAACGCCACCGGGCATCCGTCGTTCGTGATGTCCAACAGCTTCTCCAACCAGGTGATCGCCCAGATCGAGCTGTGGACCAAGCCGGAGAACTACGACAACGAGGTCTACCGCCTGCCCAAGGCGCTGGACGAGAAGGTCGCCAAGATCCATGTCGAGGCTCTGGGTGGCACGCTGACCAAGCTCACCAAGGATCAGGCCGAGTACATCGGTGTGGATGTCGAGGGCCCGTACAAGCCCGAGCACTACCGGTACTGACCTCTCGCCGATCGCTATCGAGGTCGGCGCCGGTCAAGTATCATCGAGTTCGTCACGCAAGTGATGTCGAGCGGTGGGGACCGCCCTGCATAGACGATCCCCACCTGATGGAGAACTAGCTAACCCATACTCGACGGACTAGCACCAGCGCCCCGGCGATTGCGGCAGCAACTGTGAGGATGATGCCGTAGTCGACCGGGGCCTTGCTTTTCCGTCGTCGATGCTTAGCCATTCCATCACCTCCTCCCTCGGCGCGACGTGGCTCGGACTAGCGAGTGCCACGCCGCCCCTCGGTGGGAGGTGGCATCACCCTACGCGGGCAATCCGACAGAAATAGCGAATCCGCATGAATTGCTCTGTGGGCCAGGTACGCTCGGAGCGCATCACGAAAGTGATGTGGATGGGACTCTTTCGCCCGGCGATGTTCGGCCGTCCCATCACCTCCTTCGGCGCGGTGTGGCCTGGACCAAAGCTTCGCTGCCACACCGCGCCTCGGTGTCGCAGCGCCTATCCGGCGTGAACGCCGTTGCGCGCGATGAGGTTTCGCCCGGCGTCGGGTGGCAGGCAGGTGGTCCCCGGGGAGAACACGCGCAGTAGGTTGCAGAGGCGGAAGCTGGTGGCGGGGCCGGAGCCGGGGTAGGTGGAGCCGGTGAACAATCCGACGGGGGCGGGTTCGGCCGCGGCGGAGGGGGTGGCCCAGAACAGGGTCGCGGCGAGGGCGAGACCGACCGCGCCGGCGGTGCGAGCGTGCATCACAGCATTCAAGCAGGCGAGCCGGTCCTGGCGAGGCCCCGAATTACGGCGGCTTGTGCGCCTGTAATCTCCTGGCCATGGGTGTCCTGGTGGCGGTGGAGGGTCTCGACGGCGCGGGCAAGCGCACGCTGATCGAGGCGACGTCCGCGCGGCTACAGGCGGGCGGGTCCCGGGTGGCGACCTTGGCTTTTCCCCGGTACGGCCGGTCGGTGCACGCCGACCTGGCCGCCGAGGCGCTCCGCGGCGCGCACGGCGACCTGGCCGCCTCGGTGAATGCGATGGCGTTGCTGTTCGCGCTGGACCGGGCCGACGCGCAGGCCGAACTGACGAAACTGTTGCTCGACAACGACATCGTCATCCTGGACCGCTATGTCGCCTCCAACGCGGCCTACAGCGCGGCGCGGCTGGAGCAGCCGGCCGGGGGCGAGATCGTCCGCTGGACAGCCGAATTGGAGTTCGCGCGTTTCGGCCTGCCGCGCCCGGACCTGCAGGTGTTGCTGGACGTGGATACCGAGCTCGCGGCCGAACGCGCCCGCAAGCGCGGCGAACTCGACGCGAACCGCGCGCTGGACGCCTACGAACGCGACGGCGGTCTGCAGCGGCGCACCCTCGAGGTCTATCGTGAGCTGGCCGAAAGCGCGTGGCACGGTCCGTGGTGGAGAATACGATCCGATGACGATCCGGCATCGCTGGCCGTGCGGTTGACCGAATTGGTTGCCGGATAAGGTTGGATGTGCGGCGGGTTCGCACCAGTGTTGGCGTGCCGCCCCGTTCCTGGCCTGGGAGATGACAACATAGTAATTATGAAGCCCAAGATTCTGGTCGTCGACGACGATATGGCACTCGCTGAGATGCTCACGATCGTCTTGCGCGGGGAAGGGTTCGACCCGCACGTGGTCGGCGACGGCACACAGGCCCTGGCGGCGGTTCGCGAGATCCGCCCCGATCTCGTGTTGCTGGACCTGATGCTGCCCGGCATGAACGGCATCGACGTGTGCCGCGTGCTGCGTGCCGATTCCGGCGTTCCGATCGTGATGCTCACCGCCAAGACCGACACGGTCGACGTGGTGCTCGGCCTGGAGTCCGGCGCCGACGATTACATCGTCAAGCCCTTCAAGCCGAAGGAGCTCGTCGCCCGCGTGCGCGCCCGGTTGCGGCGCACCGAGGAGGAGCCGGCCGAGCTGCTCTCCATCGCCGATATCGTCATCGATGTGCCTGCGCACAAGGTGACGCGCGGCGGTGCGCAGATCTCGCTGACGCCGCTGGAGTTCGACCTGCTGGTCGCCCTGGCGCGCAAGCCGCGCCAGGTGTTCACCCGTGAGGTCCTGCTGGAGCAGGTCTGGGGTTACCGGCACGCCGCCGATACCCGTCTGGTGAACGTGCACGTGCAGCGTTTGCGCGCGAAGGTCGAGAAAGATCCGGAGAACCCGGAGATCGTGCTGACCGTCCGCGGGGTCGGGTACAAGGCCGGACCTCCGTGACAGATAACCCGGAGCGCCCGGGCGACACTGCGGGGGGAGAGCGGTCGCCCGAGGCGCCTGGACTCGCCGCGCGCGTCGAACGATCGCTGGCACCGGCGGTGGCCTGGCTCAAAGAGGCAGGCACCGGGCTCGGTCATGTCTGGCGGCGCTCGTTGCAGCTGCGCGTCATCGTCTCGACGCTGACGCTGTCGCTGATCGTCATCACCATCCTCGGCGTGGTGCTGACCAGTCAGATCACCGATCGCCTGCTGGACGCGAAGATCAACGCGGCGGTCGAGGAGATGGATCGCGCCCGCAATACCGTCGAGGCGCAGCTGACCGGGGTGCACGATGCCGGCAGTCAGCAGCAACGTCTGAACGATGCCCGCAACGCCCTGTCCAATCGGGCGGGCGGCTCCGGCTCCTCGGGGGCGGCAGGCAGTTTCGATTCCGCGCTGGTCATGATCGGGGGCACGCCGCAGCAGCCCATCTCCGCCGGGCCGATCCAGGAGGTGCCTGAGGAACTGCGCCGGTTCGTCCAGCGCAACCAGGTCAGCTACCAGTTCGCGATGGTCTCCGATCCCGACGGCTACAACGGCCGCGCCCTCATCATCGGCAGCCCGAGCGCCGAGGTGCCGACGCTGGAGATCTACCTGATCTTCATGCTGTCCAGCGAGGAGCGCAGTCTCTCGCTGATGCGCGGCACGATGATGATCGGCGGTCTCGTGCTGCTGGTTCTGCTGGCCGCGATCACCGCGCTGGTCACCCGCCAGGTGGTGCTGCCGATCCGGTCGGCGGCGCGCATCGCCAGCCGGTTCGCCGACGGCCGCCTCAAGGAGCGCATGCTGGTGCGCGGCGAGGACGACATGGCCCGGCTGGCCCAGGCGTTCAACGAGATGGCCGAGAGTCTGTCGAATCAGATCACCCAGCTCGAGGAGTTCGGCAATCTGCAACGCCGGTTCACCTCCGATGTCAGCCACGAGCTGCGCACCCCGCTGACCACGGTGCGCATGGCCGCGGATCTGATCCACGGCAGCAGCGACGATCTCGATCCCGCCCTGGCCCGCAGCTCCGAACTCCTGGTCACCGAACTCGACCGGTTCGAGGGCCTGCTCAACGATCTGCTCGAGATCAGCCGGCACGACGCAGGCGTGGCCGAGTTGCAGGTGGAGTCGCTGGACCTGCGCATGTGCGCGCGGGCCGCCATCTCCACCGTCCGGCATCTGGCCAAGGACACCGGCGTCGAGGTCGTGGTCGACCTGCCCGAGGAACCGCTGGTCGCCGAGGTGGATCCGCGCCGCGTGGAACGGGTGCTGCGCAATCTGCTCGCCAACGCCCTGGACCACAGCGAGGGCAAGCCGGTGCTGATCCGGATGCGCGGTGACGTCGAGGCCAACTCGGTCGCGGTGGTGGTGCGCGACCAGGGTGTCGGCCTGCGGCCCGGCGAGGAGAAGCTGGTCTTCAACCGGTTCTGGCGCTCGGATCCGTCGCGGATGCGGCGTTCCGGCGGCACCGGCCTCGGTCTGTCGATCAGCGTCGAGGACGCGAATCTGCACGAGGGCCGGCTGGAAGCCTGGGGTGAGGCCGGCGTCGGCGCGAGCTTCCGGCTCACCCTGCCGCTGGTGCGCGGGCGCAAGCTCGGTCCGAGCCCGCTCCCGCTGGAGCCGCTGCAACGCAAGCCCTCGCTGCCGGTGGAACTCGACGCCGACGACAACGCCGATGTCGCGAGCCAGCCGTTCCATGTCGTGGAACCCGCCGCCAACGGTCATGCCGCGGACCCGGCCCAGCCCACGGACGGTGCCCCACCGCCCGGTCCCGACGTGCTCACCGAACCTGGAGACAAACAGGTATGACTGCGTCCACGCGATCCCGGAGAAAATCCCGGCTGCCGACGCTCGTGGCCGGCGCGCTGGCGGCGCTGACGGTGCTGTCGGGCTGTGCCAGCCTGCCGGAGAACTCCTCGCCGCAGGCCCTGGGCACGATCAACCGGGAGCCCACCAGCGAGGGCCCGCCGCAGCCCGCGGCCGATCGCGATCCGGACCTGCTGCTGCGGGATTTCCTGCAGGCCAACGCCGAACCCGCCAACCGGCATGTGGCCGCGCGGCAGTACATGACCGCGGCAGCCTCCACCACCTGGGACGACGAGACCAGCACCACCATCGTCGAGCGCCCCGACACGCTGCGGGAATCCCGCACGCCGGACAAGGCCACCTATGTGATCCGCGCGCGCAAGGTGGCCGAGTTGTCGGCGGACGGGTCCTACCGTGCGATCGAGGGCTCGCTGCTGGAGAACAAGATCGAGATGAGCAAGGTCGACGGGCAGTGGCGCATCGATGAGCTGCCCGACGGCGTGGTGATGGACGAGTCCGCCTTCGCCAAGACCTACCGGCGCTACCCGCTGTACTTCGTCGATCCGACCGGCAGCGTGCTGGTGCCGGATCTGCGCTGGATCGCCGCGCCCAAGAACGAGCTGGCCGCCCGGCTGCTGCAGCTGATGAGCGGCGGCAGTCAGCCCGCGCTGGCGCCGGTGATCCGCAACGAACTCACCGCCCCGGTGACCTTGCGCGGCGACATCACCAAGGCCAACGGCGACCCGGAGGAGGTCGGCGTCGGATTGGGCGGCGTGCGCATCGATTTCGCGGGCGCCGGGAACCTGAGTCCGCGTGATCGCGAACTGCTGGCCGGTCAGGTGGTGCTCACGCTGGCCGGAGCCGATGTGCTCGGCCCGTACATGCTGCTGGCCGACGGGAAACCCCTGGACGAGCGCTTCGCGGCGACGGGCTGGTCGGTCGCCGACGTGCAGCAGCTCAGCCCGGCGGTGCAGGCCCAGAACCGAATCGGCTTGCACGCGCTACGTGGCGGGGCGCTGACGCAGGTCACCGACACCGGTGTGGTCAACGCGCCCGGCTATTTCGGCACCGTCAACAATCTGCAGTCCGCGGCGATCTCCTCGGACGGCCAGATCGTCGCGGCGGTCGCCGAGTCCGGCCGGCCCGCCCCGGAGGCGCAGCGCACGCTGATGGTCGGCAGCTACGGCGGCACCGCCTTCCCGATCGCGGAGGGCGCCACCATCAGCCGCCCGTCCTGGAGCTCGGACGGCAGCGCGGCCTGGGTGGTGATCGATGGCGAGAAGGTGATCCGGGCGGTCAACGACCGCGCCACCGGGACGGTCTCGCCGCAGGAGGTCGACATCTCGGCGCTGAAGGCGGCGCAGGCGGATCCGATGCTGCGGCTGCCGATCACGGAGTTGCGGATCTCCCGGTCCGGGGTGCGCGCCGCGCTGATCGCCGACGGCAAGGTCTATGTCGCGGTGGTGGAGCGGCGGCCCAACGGCACCTTCGCGCTCACCTCGCCGCTGGCGATCGCCGCCGGGCTGAGCACCCGCGCGGTCTCGCTGAGCTGGCTGACCGCCGACACGATCATGATCGCCCGCGAGGGCAATATCGATCCGGTGAGCACCGTCTCGATCGACGGGTCCCAACTGACCTCGCAGATCAGCCAGAACCTCACCCCACCGATGCGACTGGTCAGCGCCTCACCGCAACACCAGTACGTCGCGGATTCGCGCGCGGTGCTGGAGCTCACGACGATTCCCGATGGCGGCGAATCGTATTGGCGCGAGGTGCCGGGGCTGGGTTCCAGCGCGGTGCCGGTGCTGCCGGGTTAGCCACGGCGACCGGTCCAGTGCTCGAGCGGGCGGACAAGTTGAGGCCCCGCGCCGTCTTGTGCCAGGTGCTCTTCGTGGCGGAGCCCTCTCCAGGTGACGTCCGATGCCGCTGGTGCCGTCTCGTGGCGGGCGTTGGTTGTGGCGGGACCAACGCCGGGCGATGTCCGATGCCGGTGCGTCGCCCGGCCTCGTGGGACCTGTCGGTGCCCGGGCGCAGACTCGGGCGATGGGGACGCTGCTGGATCTGATCCTGCCTGCCGCCTGCGCGGGGTGTGACCGCCCGGGCACCGGCTGGTGCGCGGCCTGCGCTGCCGAGCTCGGCCCGCCGGTGCGGGTGCGTCCGCGCACCGATCCGGGGGTTCCGTGCTGGGCGCTGAGCCCGTATTCGGGCCCCGCCCGGCGCGCGGTGCTGGCTGCCAAGGAGCGGGGGCGGCGGGATCTGTCCGACCCGCTCGGGCGGGCGCTGGCGGACGGGCTGACCCGGCTGCGATCCGAGCGCCGGATGCTGGTTCTGGTGCCCGCTCCGAGCCGCTCCGCGGCGGCCCGGCAACGCGGTGGCGACCCCGTGGTTCGCGCCGCGCGGGCGGCCGCGCGATGGCTGCCGGATTGCCGGGTGGCGCCCGTGTTGCGGGTGTGGCGGGGCGTCCGGGATTCGGTGGGGTTGACACCCTATGAGCGAAGACACAATCTGCGCGGCCGGATCTCCGTGGCGAGGGGCGGCGCCGATTTCGCCGCTTTGCCGGAAAAAGCCGAGGTAGTGCTGGTCGACGACGTGCTGACCACCGGCGCGACGGCCCGGGAGTCGGTGCGCGCGCTGGCCGCCGCGAGGGTCGTGACCCGGGCCGTTTTGGTGACATGTACTGCTTGACTCCGGGAAATTTGCGTGAACAGTGGCGCACTGGGCAATGTCGTATTAGCGTCGCGAACACACACCCGAACCGGAAGTTTGGAGGTGGCGCCTCGAACAATCATCGTGCCGCGCGATTCCCGCGCGATTTCCCCGCGAACGATGGAATCAGACACTGCTCGGCACGGCTCAAACCCGCCGCACGTGAGTCAACAGGTGCGGCCAGATCCGGGAGGTACGCGTGACGACTTCTTCACGACCTTCAGTGAAAGATGCAGATCCCACGGTGCGAAACGGCGCCGCTCTGGACACCACCGAATCCGAATCCGCGGCGGAGCGACCACGCGGTCCCCGGGCGGAGGTCGTGGTCAAGGGCCGCAACGTGGAGGTACCAGATCATTTTCGAATCTATGTCGCGGACAAACTTTCCCGACTCGAACGCTTCGATCCCTCGATCTTCATCTTCGACGTAGAGCTTTTCCACGAGCGCAACCGCCGGCAGCGCAAGGCGTGCCAGCGCGTGGAGATCACAGCGCGCGGCAAGGGCCCGATCGTCCGGGCCGAGGCCTGCGCCGACAGCTTCTATGCCGCACTGGAGTCGGTGACGGACAAACTGGAGAGCAGGCTGCGCCGCACCAAGGATCGGCGCAAGGTGCACTACGGCGAGAAGACGCCGGTCTCGGTCGCCGAGGCCACCGCCGATCTCATCGATGAATCGCTGTTCGCGCGCTCGAACGGCCATGTTGCGCACGACCATCCGGAAAGCAAGCGCGCCGAGGACCCCCAGGATGGTGCGGAGTACCAGCCCGCCGGGCCGGGTCACGTGGTGCGCACGAAGGTACACACCGCGACACCGATGACAGTCGACGACGCCCTCTACCAGATGGAACTCGTCGGCCACGATTTCTTCCTGTTCCAGGATCGAGAGACCGACCGACCGTCGGTTGTCTATCGTCGGCACGCGTTCGACTACGGCCTCATCCGGCTCGCGTAGATACGTCCGTGTTTCACCCGGCCGGAGGGGATCCGGCCGGGTGCCGTGACATTCAGCGGCCGCGGAAAAAGGTGCGATGCAACAGCGATTCGCGCCGCGGCGGCCGCATCGCCTCCAACATCACCAGATCCGCGAACGACTCCGCGTCGCGCTCCCGGGCAGTCCCGTAATCGGTGCGGCCGAGCACGTGCGTGATCGATTCCGCCGAAATCGACGGCAGCAGTTCGGTGATCGCCGAAAACGAGTGCGGCGCCTCGGAATCGGCGTTTTCCGGGCCGTGGCCGAGCAGCATGTGCCCGAGTTCGTGGGCGATGATGTGCTCGGCGTGCCACTGGGTGGTATCCGCGCCGTAGACGATGACATCGCTGTCGCGCTTGGCGATCCACAGGCCGCTGCCGGTGCCGCACCCGCTGCCGGCCAGCACGGCCGTGTCCACCGGATGCAGGGTGATCTCCCGGCCGCGATACTCCGCGACCGCCTCGAGATACCCGTGCAGGTTCCAAGGGTGGGGTATCGGTACGTCCCGGGAGACCTCCCGGAACCGGTCGTCCAAGCCCGGCATGTGTTGCGTTCTCCTACAGCAGTCTGCGATCCCGCCCCGTTGCAGGAACAGATGCTACCCAGTCGACCCAGACACCCGCTCGGTGTGCTGAATCACCTCGGCCAATCGGGCCGGATCGACGTCGGATCCGCGCAGGGCGATGCTGGCGACATTCGCGTCGCGCATGGTCGCGAGCAGTTCGAGTTCCCGGTCGATCGCGAGGGCCGCCGGCCCGGAGGTGGTGAGGTAATCGGGCTTGACGCCGAAGCAGTGCGCGAGCGCGGTCAGCACGTCGGCGCCGATGGCGACGGGGTCGCAGGCGTCGAAGACGCCGTCGCGCATGCGGTCCAGATGCTCGGGCGGAATCGGGCGCAGCAGTGCCCGGCTGACCTGCTCGGCGACGGAGGCGGTACTGCGCTCCGGCGCCGAACGCGGATGCATCGTGGCGAACAGGCGATTGATCTTGCGGCTCAGCGATAGTCGCGCGCGGTCTTCGGTCATCGTCTGTCTACCTTTCCATCCCACGGGCGTTGGCCGCCACCCAGCGCGCGTGGAAGCGCGCCTCGGTAGCGGCGTCCACGTCCGCGGAACGGCCGGCCAGCCAGCGCCGATAGCGGCGCTCGCGCACCTCGTCCGGGTCGCTGACCTCGGCGGGAATCTCCAGCAGGTGCGAGAACGCCATGGCCACCAGCGGATGCAGGTCGCGGCCGGGCCCGCCGTTGCGTTCCAGCATCATGGTCGCGTATCGCGCGGACAAACGCGAGACCACGCCGTTGAGCTCGGCGACGGCGGTGAGCACCGCGGGTTCGGTGACGCCGGTGAGCTCGACCGCGTCGTTCAGCCGGCCCGCCGAGGCCAGTAAACCGGTGAGGTCGGAGATGTCGAAGCGGATCGAATCGGGGCCGGCCACCACCGATTCCACGCCGGCCTCGGGCGCCGTCTCTCGCGCCGTGGGCGTGCCGCCGGCGTAGGTGCGCGCGGCGCTGCCCGGCAGCCAGCGCAGCGGCACGTCCAGCTTGTTGAGCGTGTGCGTGCTGATGGCGGCCGTGCCGTCCTCGATCTTGCGGATGGTCGGGGCGGACGGGCCGCCCAGGTCGCCGATCTGGATCTGGGTCAGGCCGAGCTCGTCTCGGCGTTCCTTGAGGATCCGGCCGAAGCGCTTCTGCCGCGACAGCTCCGAAGTGCTTTGCATAGTGCGCTTCATCGTAGGGTCCCCCCGCATTTCAAGACAAGTTTATAGAAAGTGTTTGAAAAGAACATAGAAAACTTGCTACTGTTCTCTCGCGCCGAGCGAGCGACGTCGGCCTCTGGATCTCCGAGAGTCGATTCCGGGGCGTGCAGGGGCGTTGCCGGAATCGGCCGCCAAGGTCTGCCCTCGCAACGGCGCGTGGGCAGACCCGGGGCTCAGCGGCTTGTGGAGGGGATCGCTGAGCCCTGGTGCTCGGCCCGAGGTTCGGTGGGAGCCTCCCTGCCCGGTGGGGTGTGGGGAGGCCGCTTCGGGCTGCCCGTGGACCTGAAACTTACTTCGAAGTAAGTTAATCTGGAATCAGGTCTCTCGAAGGGAATCCCATGGCTTCCGAAGCTGCTCGCCGTGCGGTGATCGTCTCCGGCGCGCGCACGCCGTTCCTGCGCGCGTTCACCGACTACACCCGCATGGACTCCATCGCCCTCGCCGACGCCGCCGTGCGCGGGCTGCTGGAGCGCACCGGCCTGCCGGGCGCGCAGGTGCAGGCCATCGTCTGGGGCGGGGTCATCCTGCCGAGCGCCGCGCCGAACATCGCGCGCGAAATCGCCCTCGACCTGGGCCTCGACGCGGGCTGCGAGGGCTACACCGTCACGCGGGCGTGCGCGTCCGGCCTGCAGGCCGTCACCTCGGCGGCGGCCGCCATCGAACGCGGCGAATACGACATCATGATCGCCGGCGGCAGCGATTCCACCAGCAACGCGGAGGTCAAACTGCCGCAGAAGCTGGTGCACGCGGGAGCGCCGCTGGCCCTGGGCAAGCCGAAGGTCAAGGACTACCTCTCCGCGGCCGCGCAGCTCGCCCCGTTCACCGACATTCTTCCGACCCGCCCCAAGATCGCCGAGCGCACCACCGGCGAAGTGATGGGGGAGTCCGCCGAGAAGATGGCCCGCATCCACGGCGTCACCCGGGTCGAGCAGGACGAATTCGCCGCGCGCTCACACCAGCGCGCCGCCGCCGCCATCGATTCCGGCCGCTTCGCCGACGAGGTGCTGCGCGTGCGCACGCCCGAGGGTCTGGACATCGACCGCGACGGCCTGGTCCGCGCCGATACCAATGCGGACAAACTGGCCAGGCTGAAGCCGGTTTTCGCCAAGGACGGCACCGTCACCGCCGGCAACGCCAGCCCGCTCACCGACGGCGCCTCGGCCGTGCTGCTGATGAGCGAGGAGAAGGCTCGCGAGCTCGGCTACCAGCCGCTGGCCGCGTTCCGCTCCTGGAGCTATGTCAGCGTCGACCCGGCCGATCAGGTCCTCATCGGCCCGGCGATCTCCATGCCGCGCGCGCTGGACAAGGCCGGAATGGCCCTGGCCGACATCGATCTCGTCGATATCCACGAGGCGTTCGCCGCGCAGACCCTGTCCGTGGTGCGCGCGCTGGAGAGCACCGACTGGGCCAAGACCCGGCTGGACCGCGACACCGCGGTCGGCGCGATCGACATCGACAAGCTGAACGTGCACGGCGGCTCGGTCTCGCTCGGTCACCCGTTCGGCGCCACCGGCGCGCGCATGGTCACCACCATGGCCAACGAACTCGCCCGCACCGGTAAGAGCACCGCGCTGCTCGGCATCTGCGCCGCGGGCGGCATCGGGGCTTCCGCCGTGCTGGAACGCGTCTGAGCTAGCGGCAGACGAACGACGAAGGCGCCCATGGATTCCCATGGGCGCCTTCGTGCTGTCCGAACTCAGTGCTTGCGGCGGGACTTCGGGCCGCGCTTACCCTTGCTCTCGGTGCGCGCCGCTTCGCGGCGTTCCCGGCGGGTGGTGTTGTCACCGCCGTACTCCTCGGCGTCGCTGTGCACCTCGGCGTTGCCGTCTTCGGCCGGGCCGTAGTAGCTCAGGCCGCGCTGGCTGCGCTCCTCGAGGCCCTTGCCGCGCAGCGCCGCCGGCACCGCGGTGCCCGCGGGCGGCGTCTCCTGGGTGGGCAGCGGGCGCGGGGCAGCGGAGCCGACCGGCGAACGCAGGCCCGGATCCACCGAGACGCCCTCGGGCTGCGGCTGCTGCACCTCCACCTGCAGGTTGAACAGGAAGCCGGCCGACTCCTCCTTCAGGCCCTCGAGCATCGCCGCGAACATGTCGAAGCCCTCGCGCTGGTACTCGACCAGCGGGTCGCGCTGCGCCATGGCGCGCAGGCCGATGCCCTCCTTGAGGTAGTCCATCTCGTAGAGGTGCTCGCGCCACTTGCGGTCCAGCACCGAAAGCAGCACCTGGCGTTCGAGATTGCGCATGGAACCCACGCCGGCCAGGCCGTCGATCTCCTGCTCGCGCTTCTCGTAGGCGCTGTGCGCGTCTTCGAGCAGGGCGTCGAGCAGCTCGTCGCGGGTCAGGTCGCCGGCTTCGCCGACGCCCGTCTCACCGGTCAGATCCTTGTAGTTCAGGCTCACCGGGTACAGCGTCTTGAGCGCCGTCCACAGCTTCTCCAGATCCCAGTCCTCGACGTAGCCCTCGGCGGTGGCGCCATCCACGTAGGCGGTGATCACGTCGGTGATCATCTCCTGGACCTGGCCCTCCATGTCCTCGCCGCGCAGGATCCGGTTGCGCTCGCCGTAGATGACGGTGCGCTGCTGGTTCATCACCTCGTCGTACTTGAGGACGTTCTTGCGGATCTCGAAGTTCTGCTGCTCGACCTGGGTCTGGGCGCTCTTGATGGCCTTGGAGACCATCTTCGCCTCGATCGGCACGTCGTCGGGCAGGTTGAGGCGGGTCATGATCGCCTCGAGGGCCGCGCCGTTGAAGCGCCGCATCAGTTCGTCGCCCAGCGACAGGTAGAACCGGGACTCGCCCGGGTCGCCCTGACGGCCGGAGCGGCCGCGCAGCTGGTTGTCGATACGCCGGGACTCGTGCCGTTCGGTGCCGAGCACGTACAGGCCACCGGCCTCCCGCACCGCCTCGGCGTCCTCCTCGACCTGCTGCTTGACCTGCGCGAGCGCCGAATGCCAGGCGGCCTCGTACTCGGCCGCCGTCTCCACCGGATCCAGGCCCTGCTTGCGCAGCAGGATGTCGGTGATGATGTCGGGGTTGCCGCCGAGCACGATGTCGGTACCACGACCGGCCATGTTGGTGGCGACGGTGACCGCGCCGGGGCGGCCGGCCTCGGCGATGATCGCCGCCTCGTTCTCGTGGAACTTGGCGTTCAGCACGTTGTGCGGGATACCGCGCTTGGTGAACTGCTTGGACAGGTACTCCGAGCGCTCGACCGAGGTGGTGCCGATCAGCACCGGCTGACCGTTCTCGTGCCGTTCGGTGCAGTCGTCGACGACGGCGGCGAACTTGGCCTCTTCGGTCTTGTAGATCAGGTCGGACTGATCCTGGCGGATCATCGGCTTGTTGGTCGGAATCGGGACGACGCCGAGGCCGTAGATCGAATGCAGCTCGGCCGCTTCGGTTTCGGCCGTACCGGTCATGCCGGACAGCTTGTCGTAGAGGCGGAAGTAGTTCTGCAGCGTGATGGTGGCCAGGGTCTGGTTCTCCGGCTGGATCTCGACCTTCTCCTTGGCCTCGATCGCCTGGTGCATGCCCTCGTTGTAGCGGCGGCCGACCAGGATGCGCCCGGTGAACTCGTCGACGATGATGACCTCGCCGTCGCGGACGATGTAGTCCTTGTCCTTCTGGTACAGCTCCTTGGCCTTGATGGAGTTGTTCAGGTAGCTGACCAGCGGCGAATTCGCGGCCTCGTAGAGGTTGTCGATGCCGAGCTGATCCTCGACGAACTCCACGCCCGCCTCGTGCACGCCGATGGTGCGCTTCTTGATGTCGACCTCGTAGTGCAGGTCCTTCTTCAGCAGCGGCGCGATGCGCGCGAACTCGGCGTACCACTTCGAGGAGGCGTCGGCCGGGCCCGAGATGATGAGCGGCGTACGGGCCTCGTCGATGAGGATGGAGTCGACCTCGTCGACCACGGCGAAGTTGTGCCCGCGCTGCACCAGATCGTCCAGCGAGTGCGTCATGTTGTCGCGCAGGTAGTCGAAGCCGAACTCGTTGTTAGTGCCGTAGGTGATGTCGGCGGCGTAGGCGACGCGGCGCTGGGCCGGATTCATGCCGCCGAGGATGACGTCGACCTCGAGCCCGAGGAAGCGGTGCACGCGGCCCATCCACTCGGAGTCGCGCTTGGCCAGGTAGTCGTTGACCGTGACGACGTGCACGCCGTCGCCGGAGAGCGCGTTCAGGTAGGCCGGGAGCACACAGGTCAGGGTCTTGCCCTCACCGGTCTTCATCTCCGAGATGTTGCCGAGGTGCAGCGCGGCGCCGCCCATGATCTGCACCTTGTAGTGCTTCTGGTTCAGCACGCGCCAGGACGCCTCACGGGCCACCGCGAACGCCTCCAGCAGCAGCTCGTCGAGGCTTTCGCCGTCGGCGTAGCGCTGCTTGAATTCGTCGGTCTTGGCCTGCAGCTCGGCGTCGGTGAGCGTCTCGATCTCCGGGCCGAGCGCGATCACCTCGTCGGCGAGATGGGCGAGCCGCTTGACCGTGCGGCCCTCACCAATCCGTAGCAACCTCGTCAGTGTCAGCGCAGGCACGGGTCTCGTCAGTCCTCTGGTCGGTGTGTCAAATGTCGGCCCCCACACCCGCCCGGTTTACCTGGCGGGTCCGCAGCACGCTCCATGGTAATTGCCGGGCCCATGGTAGGCACCGGTGACCAGCGGCGAACGTCTCGCCCCGGGTCTGTCGCGAGTGCGGCGGCTTTCCTCATTCACCGTAGCCGAGCGCGCCGACCCGCGTCGCTTACGATGGGATGCGTCCGCCGTGTCGAAGGCGGCGGGGCAGCGCAGCTCGCAGACCCTCTCTACCGGGTGAGCGAAAGCCGTTATGGGGCAGCATCGATCGGCGGGGGCGGCAGTCGTTCGGCCAGTTAGACGCGAGGAGTAGCGGCAGCGTGATCACGAGGTTGACGCCGCAGGACGCGTCCTTCTTCCGGCTGGAGTCCAGCAGCAATCCGATCCACATCGGCTCGCTCGCCATCGTGCAGCGCACCGATCGGCAGCCCGGGATCGATTACGACCGCCTGGTCGATCTGGTCGAAAGCCGGCTGGCGCTGGTGCCGCGCTACCGCCGCAAGGTGCGGGAGATCCCGTTCGCGCTGGGCCGCCCGGTCTGGGTGGAGGACAGCGCCTTCGACGTCACTTATCACATCCGGCGCTCGGCGCTGCCGCATCCGGGCAGCGACGAACAGCTGCACGACCTGGTCGCGCGGCTGGCCTCGCGCCCGCTGGACCAGACCCGCCCGCTGTGGGAGATGTATCTGATCGAGGGGCTGACCGACGGCCGCTCGGCCATCTTCACCAAGACGCACTCCGCGCTGGTCGACGGCGACAGCGCGCTCGAGATCGGCCACGTCATCCTGGACGCCGGCGTCGCGCCGCGCGATCTGGCCGACGACGCCTGGGTGGCGCCGCGCGAACCGCGCGACACCGAACTGCTGATCGGCGCGCTGGCCCGGCTGGCCGCGCAGCCGCGCGAAGCGCTGGAGGTGGCGCGCGACGCCAGCGCGGACGCGTTCGCCATGGTCGCCGCCGCGGGCAAGGCGCTGGACTCGGTGGTGTCCGCGGTGCGCGCCGCCACCGCGGGCGCGCCCGACAGCCCGCTCAACACCAAGACCTCGCGCCATCGCCGCTTCGACGTGGTGCGCACCGATCTGGAGGACTACCGCACCATCCGCAAGCGTTTCGACTGCTCGATCAACGACGCGATCCTCGCGGTTGTCACGGGGGCTTTGCGGAATTGGCTGCTCTCGCGCGGCGCGGCGCTCACCGAGTCGACGACGGTGCGCGCGGTGGTGCCGATGTCGGTCTATCTCGACGGCGGTGACGAGTTGAAACCGGTGAGCGAGGTGTCCTCGTTCCTGATCGATCTGCCGGTGGGCGAACCCAATCCGGTGATGCGCCTGTCGCACATCGCGCACGCCACCGACGCCAACGGCAAGCACCGGCGCGGGGTGCGGGCGCGCACCCTGGTGCACATGGCGGGATTCGCACCGGCGAGCCTTCACGCCATGAGCGTGCGGGCGGCGAGTACTTTCGCAGAGCACACGTTCAATTTGGTGATCACCAACGCGCCGGGTCCGCAGACGCCGATGTTCATCGGCGGCGCGCGGATGCTGGAGATGTACCCGGTGTCGCCGTTGCTGCGTAATCAGGCCTCGAGTATCGGGATCACGTCCTATGACGGGCGCGTCTACTACGGACTCAACGCCGATCGCGAAGCGATGGCCGACATCGGCGTGCTGGCCGCCGCGGTCCACGAGTCCATGGAGGAGATGCTCGGTGCCTGTGTCTGAGGAGAAGATGCGCGTCTACATTCCCGCCACGGTGCCGATGCTGCGCGCGCTGGTCGCCGATCGGCAGATCTTCCCGCTCGGCGCGACCGCGTTCGCGGTGACCCCGGCGCTGCGCGAGGCCTACGCCTCCGGCGACGACGACGAGCTGGCCGAGGTCGCGATGATGGAGGCGGCGCGCGCCTCGCTGCGCCTGCTGGCCGGGGAGCGCGACGACGTGGCGGAGGCCGCGGGCGCCGATCCGGCGGCGCCGGTGGGCCCGATCTATCGCCGCGCGGTGATCGCCGCCGACGTCCCCGGCGCCAAGCACCGGCCCGACCTCGACGACGCCGTGGTCAAGCTCGCGGGCCCGGTGAGCTACAACCAGATCGCCTCGGTGCACGTCGACCTGGCCGAGGCCGAACCGCAGGTGGCCAAGGCCGCGGAGGTCGTCGACGCCGCCGATCTCGGCGACACCGACGCGGAGTTCGTGCTCGGCGATGCCGAGGATCACCAGCTCGCCTGGTACGCCGCCCAGGAGTTGCCGTTCCTGCTCGATCTGCTCTGAGCCCAGCTCCGGCACCCGAACCTACGATGCCGTAACCTTGCTGCGAGACGGTTCGAAGAACCGCCACGACAGGGAGATGTTTGGCACTGATGGTGTTCAAGAATGTGCGGGAGTGGCTGGAGGCCCCGGCCGCGAGCGTCGCCGAGCGCGGCGGCCGGCTGAACATGTTGCGTGGGGCGGTCGCCCGGGTGACCACGCCGCTGCTGCCCGACGACTACCTCCATCTGGCCAATCCACTCTGGTCGGCGCGGGAGCTGCGCGGCCGGATCGTGGAGGTGCGCAAGGAAACCGCGGATTCGGCGACGCTGGTCATCCGACCGGGCTGGGGCTTCGACTTCAGATACCAGCCGGGTCAGTACATCGGCATCGGCATCCTGGTCGAGGGCCGCTGGCACTGGCGCTCCTACTCGCTGACCTGCCCGCCGAACTGGTCCGAGCCGGGCCACAACGGCAAGCGTGTGATCTCCATCGCGGTCAAGGCGATGCCGGAGGGCTTCCTGTCCAGCCACCTGGTCACCGGCGTGCAGGCGGGCGCGATCATTCGCCTGCAGGCGCCGCAGGGCGGCTTCGTCATGTCGTTCCCGCCGCCGCCGAAGGTGCTGTTCCTGACCGCGGGCAGCGGCATCACCCCGGTGATGTCGATGGTGCGGGCGATGGACCGCCGCGAGCACGTCACCGATGTGGTGCACCTGCATTCCGCGCGCACCGCCGAGGACGTGATGTTCGCCGGTGAGCTGCGCGCGCTGCACGACCGGCATCCCAGCTTCAGCACCCACCTGCATCTCACCGGCGAGAACGGCAAGTTCAAGCTGACCGATCTGGACGAGCGCTTCCCGGACTGGCGCGAGCGCGAGACCTGGGCCTGCGGCCCGGCCGCGATGCTGGACGAGATCGAACAGCATTGGCGCGACGCGGGTCTGTCGGACCGGCTGCACGTCGAGCGCTTCGAGGTGGAGCGTTCGGCGGTGGGCGAGGGCGGCACCGTCCGCTTCGCGAAGTCGGACCGCACCGTCGAGGTCGACGGCGCGACCAGCCTGCTCGAGGCGGGCGAGTCGGCCGGGGTTCAGATGCCGTTCGGCTGCCGGATGGGCATCTGCCAAACCTGTGTGCTGACATTGAGTTCCGGGCACGCGCGCGATCTGCGCAACGGCGACGAGAAGCGCGAAGGCGACAAGGTGCAGACCTGCATCTCGGCCGCCGCCGGGGACTGCACGCTCGATATCTGAGCGAACGGCGCTGGTAGAGCCGGCGCGGCCGGGGTATCCCCGGTGACAAGGGGTAGTGGCAGCGACGCCGCAGCGGGGAGGGTGACAGGTACGCTCGAAAACAGTTCGAGCCGACGAAGGGACCCGGGTGGCAATCACCGACATCAAGGCGTTCGCGCACCTCACCGAAGCCGATATCGAAATGCTCGGGCAGGAGCTCGATGCCGTCCGGCGATCGGTCGAGTTGTCGCGCGGCGAGCGTGATGCCCGCTACATCCGGCGCGCCATCGCCGCCCAGCGCGGGCTCGAGGTGGCCGGCCGGGCCATCCTGTTCGGCAGTCGCAACCGCTGGGCCTGGCTGGCCGGCACCGCGCTGCTCTCGGTCGCGAAGATCGTCGAGAACATGGAGCTCGGGCACAACATCAGCCACGGCCAGTGGGATTGGATGAACGACCCGGAGATCCACTCCACCAACTGGGAGTGGGATCAGACGGGTCCGTCCGCGCAGTGGCGGCGGGCGCACAACTACTCGCACCACACCTACACCAACGTGCTCGGCAAGGACGAGGATCTCGGCTTCGGCATCCTGCGGATGACGCGCGACGAGGCCTGGCGCCCCATCCATCTGGCGCAGCCGGTCAACAATCTCATCCTCGCCGCCACCTTCGAGTGGGGTATCGCCCTGCACGACTGGAGCATCGAGAAGGAGCTGTCCGGCGTCCCGGCCAAGCAGTGGGATTCCGAGCCCAACAAGGAGTTCGCGCGCAAGATCGTGCGCCAGGTCGGCAAGGATTTCGTGCTGTACCCGGCGCTCACCGGTCCGGCCTGGAAGTCCACGCTCAAGGCCAACGCCACGGCGAACCTGGCGCGCAATCTGTGGGCCTACGCGGTCATCTTCTGCGGTCACTTCCCCGACGGCGCCGAGAAGTTCACCATCGAACAGCTCGACGGCGAGACCAGGGGCGAGTGGTACCTGCGGCAGATGCTGGGCAGCGCCAACTTCAAGGCCGGCCCCGCGATGGCGTTCATGAGCGGCAACCTCTGCTACCAGATCGAGCACCATCTGTTCCCGGATCTGCCGAGCAATCGGTACGCCGAGGTCGCGGTGAAGGTGCGCGAGCTGTGCGACAAGTACGACCTGCCCTACACCACCGGCTCGCTGGGCAAGCAGTATCTGCTGGCCTTCCGCACCATCCACAAGCTGGCGCTGCCGGACAAGTGGCTCAAGCGCACCGCCGACGATGCCCCGGAGACGTCTTCGGAGCGCAAGTTCGCGGGCATCACGCTGCCCTCGCTGCCGACGGCCGCGGAGTTGCACGAGACGTGGGCCGAAACCCACATCATTCCGGTCGATCCCGCGACGGGGCAGCGCTACGGGTTGCGGTCGGCGATGCGGGAAGCCAAGGTAGTGCTCAAGGAAAAGGCCGAGCACGAGAAGCAGGTGCTGCGCGAGGCCAAGCAGTCCTTGAAGGAGAAGGCCCGCCAGGAGAAGCAGCTGCTCCGGGAAGCCGGTGCGGCGCTGCAGGAGCGGGCGCGCCACGAGCAGGAAACGTTGCGGCACAAGCCGTTCTGGGCAAAGGTGACACGCCGGTTCGCGTAATCGTTTAGCATCTCCGCAGCACGTTTTCAATGCGGGATTTGCCACACTGTGAGGTCGTATCTCACAACCTACGGTGTCGTAACTTACGGTACTGTAACCAGTATGGCGATCTCGGATGTCAAGGAATACGCACACCTCACCCCGGAGGATGTCGAAGCTATCGGGGCCGAACTCGATGCCATACGCCGTGAGGTCGAGTCCGCTCGAGGTGAAAGCGACGCCCGCTACATCCGCAACGTGATCCGGCTCCAGCGCGCGCTCGAAATCAGCGGCCGCGGTGTGCTGTTCTTCAGTCTCTTCCCGCCGGCCTGGCTCGCGGGCACCGCGCTGCTCGGCACGGCCAAGATCATCGAGAACATGGAGATCGGCCACAACGTCATGCACGGCCAGTGGGATTGGATGAACGATCCGGAGATCCACTCCACCAACTGGGAGTGGGACAACGCCGGCCCGTCCGAGCACTGGAAGATCACCCACAACTTCCTGCACCACAAGTACACCAACGTGCTCGGCATGGACGACGACATCGGCTACGGCCTGCTGCGCGTCACCCGCGATCAGCGGTGGAGCCCGTTCTACCTGGGGCAGCCGGTGTACAACCTGCTGCTGCAGATGTTCTTCGAATACGGCGTCGCCATCCAGCATCTGGAGCTGGGCAAGGTCGCCAAGAAGAAGTGGCCGGCCGGCAGCCCCGAGCGCGTCCAGTTCGAGGAAGACCGCAAGCTGGTGCTGAAGAAGATCGGCAAGCAGGCCGCGAAGGACTACCTGATCTTCCCGCTGCTCACCGGTCCCGCCTTCTTCGGCACGCTGAGCGCCAATTTCGCGGCCAACGTGATGCGCAACGTGTGGACCAACGCCGTCATCTTCTGCGGGCATTTCCCCGACGGCGCCGAGAAGTTCACCAAAGACGACGTGATCACCGAGACCCAGGGCGAGTGGTATCTGCGGCAGATGCTGGGCAGCGCCAATATCTCCGGCGGCAAGCTCATGCACTTCATGACCGGCAACCTGAGCCACCAGATCGAGCACCACCTGTTCCCGGACCTGCCGTCCAACCATCTGGCCTCGATCGCGGTGCGGGTGCGGGCGATGTGCGACAAGTACGACCTGCCCTACACCACCGGTTCGCTGCCGGTGCAGTACTTCAAGTCGTGGCGCACCATCATGAAGCTGTCGCTGCCCAACAAGTACCTGCGGGCCAGCACGCACGACGCGCCGGAAACCAAGTCGGAGAAGGCGTTCGGCGGCGCTCCGGTGATCGACCCGGCCACCGGCCGGCGCAGCGGGCTACGGACGGCCCTCGCTCAGGGCCGCCGTCGTATCTCGCGCCGCCGCGAGCCGGTCTCGGTCGGCTGATCCACGGCACGCAATAGCCCGGGCGTCGCGCCCGGGCCATTCTCGTGCCCGGACCACGGCCTGGTTGACTGGGCGGGTGAGTGCCGATCAGTTGTACGAGGTCATCCGGCGGCGGCGCGACGTGCGCGCGGAATTCACCGGTGCCCTGGTCGAGGAGGCCACGCTGCTGCGCATCCTCGATGCCGCGCACCGCGCGCCCAGCGTCGGGAACTCCCAGCCCTGGGATTTCATCGTGGTCCAGGATCCGGCGACGCTGCGCGCGTTCGCGGATCATGTCGCGCGGAAGCGCGCCGAGTTCCATGCCGCGCTGCCCGCCGACCGGGCCGCCACGTTCGACCCGATCAAGATCGAGGGCATCACCGAGAGCGGCACCGGCATCGTCGTCACCTATCGGCACGACCGCGGCGGCCCCCAGGTCCTGGGCCGCGCCACCGTCCCCGAAACCGGAATCTACTCAGCTGTTCTCGCCATCCAGAACCTGTGGCTCGCCGCCACCGCCGAGGGCATCGGCGTCGGCTGGGTCTCCTTCTACGACCCGGCCTTCCTCACCGACCTGGTCGCCCTCCCCGCCGACGTCCAACTCGTCGCCTGGCTCTGCGTCGGCCCCGTCCACGCCTTCCAGGAAGTCCCCGACCTGGAACGCTTCGGCTGGCGCACCGGCCGCCCCCTCACCGCCGCCATCCACCGGGAAGCCTTCGGCACTCAGGACGCGGCCGAGCCTCAGTAGTACAGCCACTTGGCGGCATGCCGATGCCGCGTCGGCTCCGGCTGTTCCCCACGCAGCAGCGCGAGGCGCGTGCGCTGACGTGCGCGCCGCTCGAGCACGCGGCAGTCCTCGCCGATTCCGGCGTACGCGCCGCCGCGCGTGAAGAACGTGCTGCCGTCCTCGATCTGGAGGCGGATCGGCATGGTGTTGTCGGTACGGGACACGGGAAACCTCTCGGCCCCGCCGGCGTCTCCGGCGCGGACCTAGAAGTCGGCCCCGCTGAATCGTGCGCTCATCTCCCCATCGAACCGCAAGAGTTTCGGCGCGGCAATCCATTTCGGGGCGGGGATCCGGTACCTTCTCCTGCGTGGACCGCGCTGCCGTGCAGTCATGGGTCGAGGAGTACGAGCGGGCTTGGCGAACGCCGGGTACCGAGCTACTCGACGGTCTTTTCGCGCCCGGGGTCGGGTATCTGGTGTCGCCCTGGGCCGAGCCGATCGATGGGCTCACGGCGTTGGCCGCGTTCTGGGAGCAGGGGCGGTCCGGGCCCGGCGAGGAATTCGCCATGGAAGCCGAAGTCGTTGCGGTGGAGGGTGATACGGCGGTGGTTCGGGTGGAGGTCGACTATCGGCACGACGACCCCGGGCACTGGCGAGATCTGTGGATCCTGTGTTTCGACGCCGTGGGCCGCTGCACCTGGTTCGAGGAGTGGCCCTTCGCCCCGGGGCAACCCGACGGCCACTAGTTCGCGGGTGCGACCGGCGGGCCGGGCTCGGGGGACTACCAGTTTTCGTTGGCGTTCAAGGCGGTCAAGAGCATGCGGATGGCCGCGACGCGACGTTCCTTGCCGGGCAGGAGATCCAGGGCGCATTCCGGATCGGCGGGCGGGCCCAGGTGGGTGCAGCCGCGGGGGCAGTCCTCGATGGCTTCGGCGAGGTCGGTGAAGGCGGCGATCACGTCGTCGGGGGTGATGTGCGCCAGGCCGAAGGAACGGACGCCGGGTGTATCGATGACCCAGCCTCCGGCGGGCAGGGGCAGCGCCACCGACTGGGTGGAGGTGTGCCGGCCCTTGCCGACGCCGGAGACGATGCCGACAGCCCGATCCGCGTCGGGCACAAGGCGATTCACCAGCGTGGACTTGCCGACACCGGAGTGCCCGATCAGCGCGGTGAGCCGATCGTCGAGCAGGGCGTGCACCGGCTCCAGCGGATCGTCGACCCCGCCGTAGACGATGGTGAGATCGAGATCGTCGAAGGCCGCCGCGAAATCGGACTCGGCGGCCAGATCATGTTTGGTCAGGCACAGAATCGGTTGCAGCCCACCGGCATACGCGGCGACCATGGCCCGCTCGACGAACCCGGTGCGCGGCGGCGGGTCGGCCAGCGCGACCACGATGAACAGCTGCTCGGCGTTGCCGACGACGATGCGCTCGAACGGATCGGTGTCATCGGCGGTGCGGCGCAACACGGTTCGGCGTTCGGCGACCCGCACGATGCGGGCCAGGGTGTCGGGCTTACCCGATAGGTCCCCGACCACATCCACCTGGTCGCCGACCACGATGGGCGTACGCCCGAGCTCGCGGGCCCGCATCGCCACGATCGGGCGATCCGGGTCACCGTCCAGCACACAACCCCAGCGCCCCCGATCCACCGACACCACCATGGCCGGTTCCGCATCACTGTGCTGCGGACGGGTTTTGGTGCGCGGCCGGGAACTCTTGCCGGGACGAACCCGGACATCGGTCTCGTCGTAGCTGGACGAACTGCGGCCGCGACTCAGTGTGCCGCTCCCGGTTCAGCCGGCGCCGAATCGAGCATGCCGCCCCACAGGTCGACGAAGTTGGGCAGGGTCTTGGCGGTGGTGCCGATGTCCTCGATCTCGATGCCGGGCACCTTCAGTCCGAGAATCGCACCCGCCGTCGCCATCCGGTGATCGGCGTAGGAATGCCAGCGCCCGCCGTGCAATTCGGCCGGCACGATCTCCAGCCCGTCCTCGGTCTCGGTGACCTTGCCGCCGAGCCGGTTGATCTCGGTGGACAGCGCCGCCAGCCGATCGGTCTCGTGCCCGCGCAGGTGCGCGATGCCGCGCAGCCAGGACGGGGAATCGGCCAGCGCGGCCAGCGCGGCCACCGTCGGTGTGAGTTCGCCGACGTCGTGCAGATCGATATCGATGCCGGCCAGCCGTTCGGGACCGGTGACGGTGAGCACGCCGTCGAAGATGCGGGCCTCCGCGCCCATCCGGACCAGGATCTCCCGGATGACGTCGCCGGGCTGGGTGGTGAACCGCGGCCAGTGCGGAATGCTCACCGAGCCGCCGGTGATCGCCGCGGCGGCCAGGAACGGCGTCGCGTTGGACAGGTCGGGTTCGACTTCCCAGTCGACCGCGCGGATCGCGCCGGGGTGCACGGTCCAAGTCTGCGCCTTGCGGCTGTCGGTGGGAGCCTCCACCGATACGTCGGCGCGCCGCAGCATTTCGACGGTCATCTCGATGTGCGGCATCGAGGGCAGCGCCTTGCCGTCGTGGTGCACGGTCAGCCCCTGCTCGAAACGCGCGCCGGAGAGCAGCAGGCCGGAGACGAACTGGGAGGAACCGGAGGCGTCGATGGTGACGGTGCCGCCGCGCAGCCCGCCCTTGCCGTGCACGACGAAGGGCAGCGCGTCACCGTCGATTTCGGCGCCGAGTCCGCGCAGCGCGTCCAGGATGGTGCGCAGCGGGCGCACCCGGGCCTGGGCGTCGCCGTCGAAGGCCACGTCACCGGCGGCCAGGGTCGCGGCCGGCGGCAGGAACCGCATGACGGTGCCGGCCAGGCCGCAGTCGAGGGAACCGGCCCCGAGCGGGCCCGGGGTGACGGTCAGGGTGTCGGAATCGCCCTCGATGCGGGCACCGAGGGCGCGCAACGCCTCGATCATGAGGTTGGTGTCGCGGCTGCGCAGCGCCCCGGTGATCGTCGAGGGACCGTCCGCGAGGGCCGCCAGGATCAGGGCCCGGTTGGTGATCGATTTCGATCCGGGCAGCGAAACGGTGGCGTGGACGGGAACATCGACATGGGGCGCTTGCCAATAAGTCACGGGTCCATCTTCGCCCATCGCGTCGACGGACACGCGAGCGGTTGCGAAATAAGACCAGCCACACCGGCTGGCTCCCGGTGCGGCTGGTCGAGACTACTGCTTACTTGTGCCGGCCGTGCAGGAACGGCACCAACTTGCGCAGCAGATTCATGGTGGAATCGGTGCGGCTGTAGGACAGCAGCGCCATACCGGGGACCGTGAACTTCTGCACCGCGATCGAATGCGGGCGGGCGAACTCGCGCAGGCCCGGCTCGCCGTGGATGCGGCCGATGCCCGATTCACCGACGCCGCCGAAGGGCAGGCCGGGGATGGCGGCGAAGGCCAGCACCGAGTTCACCGAGGTGGCGCCCACCCGCAGCCGGCGCGCGATCTCCAGGCCGCTCTTCTTCGAGTACACCGCGGAGGACAGGCCGTACTTGGACTTGTTGGCCAGCTCGACGGCCTCGTCGACGCCGTTCACGGTCTTGATGGTGACGGTCGGGCCGAAGGTCTCCTCGGCGACGGCCTCGGAATCCTCGTCCACGTCGACCAGCACGACCGGCTCGATGAACGGGCCCTTGACCGATTCCGGGCCGCCCAGCACCGCGGTGCCGCCCCGCTTCAGCGCGTCCTCGATGTGGCGGCGCACGATGTCGATCTGGCTCGGCATGGTCATCGGGCCGTAGTGCGCCTTGTCGCCGGAGCCGGGCTTGACCTCGGACAGGATCCGCTTGACCTCGGCGACGAACTCCTCGCGCACCGAGCGGTCGACGTAGACCCGCTCCACGCCGGCGCAGGTCTGGCCGCTGTTGGAGGTGGCGCCCCAGGCGACGGCGTCGGCGGCGGCCTTGACGTCGGCGTCACCCGCGACGATCACCGCGTCCTTGCCGCCGCATTCCAGCAGCACCGGGGTCAGGGTGTCGGCCGCGGCGGCCATGATCCGCTTGCCGGTGGCGGTGGAGCCGGTGAAGGCGATCTTGTCGACGCCGGAGCGGACCAGGGCCGCGCCCGTCTCGCCGTAGCCGTTGATGGTCTCGAAGATGCCGGCGGGCAGCTCCGGATTCGCCTTCTTGAACGCCTCGGCGAGGAAGTTGCCGATGCCCGTGGAGTACTCGCTCGGCTTGAACACGACGGTGTTGCCCGCGGCGAGCGCGTAGCCGATGGAGCCGTTGGGGGTGTAGACCGGGTAGTTCCACGGCCCGATCACGCCGACGACGCCGAGCGGGCGGTGTTCCAGGCGGGCGGAGAAGTTCGACATCAGCGCGCCGGGGGAGACCTTCTTGGGGCCGAGCACCTTCTTGGCGTTCTTGGCCGCCCAGGAGATGTGCTCGAGGGCCAGCATGAGTTCCAGGAAGGCGTCGTCGAGCGGCTTGCCGTTCTCCCGGTGGATCAGGGTGCAGAACGCCTCGGAGTCGGTCACCAGCTGGGATTCCCAGCGCTGCAGGTACTTCCGGCGTTCGGCGTAGCTCAGCGCGCCCCAGGTGGCGGCGGCGGTGCGTGCCTTGGCGACGGCCGCGCGCACCGCGTCCTCGTCGTCGACGGTGTAGGTGGCGATGACCTCCCCGGTGGCCGGATCGACCGATGTCAGCAACGTTTCGGGGGTGGTCTCGGTGGTGGTCACGGTGGGAATCTCCTCTTACCTCTGCGGCGGCCCGGTCGGTGCGCGCACCGGCGTGGATGAGGTGTGATCCACCCCATCCGATGAGAGGATGCTATGCCAAAACTCTCACCAGGTCACCTGGCTCCTTCAATTGTCCCCGGAAAGTGTCGGCCGGGAGTGGGACTATCGAGATATGTGCGGACGATATGCGACCACCACGAACCCCGGCAAGCTTGCCGCGGAACTGGATGCTCTCGATGAGACGGGTAGCGAAAATGGTTCGGGCGGAAACGGTTTCACCAATTACAACGTCGCGCCGACCACCCAGGTGCTGACCGTGGTGGAACGCCACGAACACGGGCACGAGGACGACGATCCGGCGTTGCGGATCCGCCGCATGCGCTGGGGCCTGATCCCGTTCTGGACGAAAGCCGCCGAGCCCGGCGTCCCGGCCAAAGGGAAACCGCTCTTCAACGCCCGCGCCGACAAGGCCGCCACGACGCCGTCCTTCCGGGACGCGGTCAAGTACCGCCGCTGCCTGGTCCCGATGGACGGCTGGTACGAGTGGCTGGTCGAACCGGACGCCACCCAGAAGGGCAAAGTGGCGAAGCAGCCCTATTTCATGGCCAACGCCGACGGTTCGCGGCTCTATATGGCTGGTCTGTGGTCGGTCTGGCGGGACAAATCCCTGCCCGACAGCGATCCGCTGCTGTCCTGCACCATCCTGACCACCGACGCGGTCGGCGAGCTGACCAAGATCCACGACCGGATGCCGCTGCCGATGCCGCGCGATCACTGGGACGCGTGGCTGGATCCGGACCATCCGGCCCCGGCCGAGTTGCTGGCCACCCCCACCGCGGACGTGGTCTCGGGAATCCTGGCCCGGCCGGTGTCGCCGCTGGTCAACAGCGTGCGCAACAACGGCCCCGAATTGCTGGAGGCCCCGGCCTGAAACGCGAAACGGCCGAGCGGTTGCCGCTCGGCCGTTCTCGTCGGAATGCTTCAGAGCTTGCAGGCCACCGAGTCCGACGCCATGCTGATGCCGCATTTGATCAGGCCGGCGCCCAGGTCGACCATCTTGCTGGCCAGCCCGCCGCCCATCTTCTCGGCTTTCTCGGCCTTCTTGTCGCTCTCGTCCGGCTTGGCCTTGCCGGGGTAGTCGGCCTGCTGGCCGGGGTTGACCTGTATGACAACCGGTTCCGCGCCGGCCGGGCCCACGGTCAGCGGGCCGAGAGCCAGTGCCGCGGCTCCGAGTGCCGCGACGAGTGTGCGGGAGACCAGGCGGTGCTGAGACAACATTGAGCATCACATCCTCGGGTCGGACGAATCGGACCTTGCTGGAGCTCTAGCGCAGCGCCGGTTTTGTCCGGTGCCGCGATTTCATTACCGCACAGATGGGCGGTCAGCTGTTGGATGCCACACGGTCTGTTTTCTGGCCGGCGACGATCGGCGCGGTCACCGCCGCCGCCAATCGCACCAGGTCACCCGGGGCCAGTTCGATCTCCAGCCCGCGCCGCCCCGCACTGCACAGCATCCGGTCCCAGCCCAGCGCCGACTCGTCCACCACGGTCGGCAACCGCTTGCGCTGACCGAGCGGGGAGATGCCGCCGAGCACGTATCCGGTGGTCTTCTCGGCCTTGGTCTTGTCGGCCATGGCCGCCTTCGGCACGCCGAGCGCGGCCGCGGCCGCCTTGAGCGACAACGTCTCGGGCACCGGCAGCACCGCCACCGCCAGCGTGCCGGTGGACAACTCGAGCACCAGGGTCTTGAAGATCTGCCCGGGCCGCACCCCCAGTTCCGCGCCGAGCGCGTCCACCGCCTCGGTGCCGTAGGAGTCGGCGCGCGGATCGTGGGTGTAGGCGTGCACGCGATGCGCCACCCCCGCCTTGGTCAGGGTGCGGATCGCCGGTGTCGAGGCTCCAGCCATGGCAGCGACTGTATCCGGCTCGGGAACACCGGGACCGCCGTGCCTGTTGCATGCCATACAGCCAGTTGTTGACGTGTAAGGAGAAGTCGGTGCCAGTACTGCTCGACGAACGTCCGGTCCTGACCGGGCCCTCTGACACGCAGTTCCCGATCGATGTGCGGATGCCGGTAGATTTGGCGGGTACCGCAATCGAAGGGACAGGTGTGACGAGCGACGAAGACGTGGTGGACGACGGTACGGCCGTCCCCGCAGTCGACGATGCGGAACTGGCACAGCGGTTCGAGCGCGACGCGCTCCCCATGCTGGACCAGCTCTACGGCGCCGCGCTGCGCATGACCAGGAACCCCGCCGACGCCGAGGACCTGGTGCAGGAGACCTACGTCAAGGCGTTCCAGGGCTTCAAGAGCTTCCGGGAGGGCACCAACCTGCGGGCCTGGCTCTACCGGATCCTCACCAACACCTACATCAACTCCTACCGCAAGAAGCAGCGGCAGCCCGCGCAGTACCCGACCGACGAGATCACCGACTGGCAGCTCGCGGCGACCGCCGAGCACACCTCCACGGGTCTGCGCTCGGCCGAGGTGGAGGCGCTGGACGCGCTCCCCGACGACGACATCAAGGCCGCGCTGCAGGAACTCCCCGAGGAGTTCCGGATGGCGGTCTACTACGCCGACGTCGAAGGTTTCCCGTACAAGGAGATCGCCGACATCATGGGCACCCCGATCGGTACCGTGATGTCCCGGCTGCACCGCGGCCGCAAGCAACTGAAGGGACTGCTCGCCGACGTGGCGCGCGAGCGCGGGTTCAACCGCGGTGAACGGCAGGAGGTCAAGCAGTGAGTGACGACATGGAGCTCGACTGCCGGGCCGTACTCGCCGACGTGTGGTTGATGCTCGACGGCGAGTGCGACGAGGCCACCCGAGCCCGCCTGCAACACCACATGGACCACTGCTCGCCCTGCATCGAGGCCTATGGCATCGAGGAGAAGGTCAAGGGCCTGCTCAGCCGCAAGTGTGGCGGCGACCGCGCGCCCGATTCGCTGCGCGACCGGCTGACCATCGAGATCCGGCGCTCGATCACGATAACCGAGATCGAGACCAAGGAGTCCTAGGCAAAACCCAAGGGACGGTTGAACATCGAGCGGCCCGCGCTTCCTGGTGGAAGTGCGGGCCGCTCGCTGTTCTACACGCTCACAACGCCTCAGGCGTTGGGCCGCTTGCCGTGGTTGGCTGCGCTTCCCTTGCGGCTGCGCTTCTTACGTCCACGCTTACCCATGAGTAGGCTCCCTTCTGCGGATCACCCCCGCATCCGCGGGGATCACTCTGATCGAAGCCCATTGTTTCACGTGTGGTTGGCTGTAGCTTCAGCGGATACAAGTCCCGAACCGGAGAATGGGGTGTCATGGCCGAGGAAGTGCGCGCCGAGATGGTCTCGACCGTCCTGACCGTCGACGTCGAGGTCGGTGACAAGGTGCACGTGGATCAGGCCCTCATCCTGCTCGAGTCCATGAAGATGGAGATTCCGGTGCTCACCGAGGTCGAGGGCGAGGTCACCGAGATCGCGGTGCGGCCCGGCCAGGTGTTGCAGGCGGGCGATCTGATCGCCGTGATCTCCTGATCGAAGGCGTGGATCCGACGTGTCGACCCTCAGCGAGCTACTAGCCGAGCACACCGATCTCCCGGGCATCGCCGTGGACCACCTGCAGCGGGTGGTGGGGGATTGGCAGTTGCTCGCCGACCTGTCCTTCGCCGATCTGCTGCTCTGGGTGGGCGCGGGCCCGGTCACCGACGGCGCCGACATCGTCTGCGTCGCGCAATGCCGCCCCACCACCGCGGCGACCGTGCACCTCGAGGACAAGGTCGGGACCACGGCCACCCCGGCCGACCATCCGCAGGTCTTCGACGCTCTGCTCAGCGGCAAGGTCGTCCGCGCGGACAGCGACGGCGAGGCGGCCGGCGTCTACCACCCGCACCCGGTGCACGCCATCCGCGAGGCCATCCCGGTGCGCTGCGGCGACGATGTGATCGCGGTGCTGTCCCGGGACACCGATACCCAGCGCTCCCGGGTCCGCAGCACCCTGGAGATGGCCTATGTGGCCTGCGCCGACGATCTGTGCCAGATGATCGCCGACGGCAGCTTCCCCACCACCGAGGACCGCGCGGCCACCCATTCCAGCCCGCGCGCCGGTGACGGCTTCATCCGCCTGGACACCGCGGGCACCGTGGTCTACGCCAGCCCGAACGCGCTCTCGGCCTATCACCGGATGGGCCTGCAGAGCGATCTGGCCGGGCAGGATCTCGCGGTCACGACCCGCTCGCTGATCACCGATCCGTTCGACGCCCAGGAGGTCGTCGGCGACATCCAGGCCGCGCTGGCCGGGCGCACCGGCCGCCGCATGGAGGTCGAGGCGCGCGGGGCGACGGTGCTGCTGCGCACCCTGGTGTTGCGCCCGCACGGCGAATTGGCCGGGGCCGCAGTGCTTGTCCGCGATGTCACCGAGGTCAAGCGCCGCGATCGCGCGCTGCTGTCCAAGGACGCCACCATCCGGGAGATCCATCACCGGGTGAAGAACAATCTGCAGACCGTGGCCGCGCTGCTGCGACTACAGGCCCGCCGGACCGAGAACGAGGAGGCGCAGGTCGCGCTGACCGAGTCGGTGCGCCGGGTGACCTCCATCGCCTCCGTGCACGAGATGCTGTCCATGTCGGTGGACGAAGAGGTGGATCTGGACGAGGTGGTCGATCGGCTGCTGCCGATCATGGCCGATGTCGCCACCGTGCACACCACGCGGATCAAGGTGCGCCGCGCGGGCTCGCTGGGCGTGTTCTCCGCCGAGCGCGCGACGCCGCTGGTGATGGTGCTCACCGAACTGGTGCAGAACGCCATCGAGCACGCCTTCGATTCGGGCGAAAACGGCACCGTGACAATCCGTTCCGAGCGTTCGGCGCGCTGGCTGGATGTGATCATCAGCGACGACGGCCGGGGCCTGCCCGCCGGTTTCAGCCTGGAATCCTCCGACCGGCTGGGCTTGCAGATCGTGCGCACGCTGGTCACGGCGGAGCTGGGCGGGTCCATCGGCCTGCATCCCGGCGCCGACGTCGGCACCGACGCGGTGCTGCGAGTTCCGTTGGGCCGCCGCTCCGGTCGCTGAGACCGGGCGGCGTCGCGCTGCGCCGCATCTGTTTTCGGGTGCAAATAAGCCCGGCACCTGAGGGTGCCGGGCCGAATGCGTTTCCGGGCCGGGGCTGTGCGTGGCCCGGTAACGCCGAGTCGTCTGGGTGTCAGACGACGGTGCGGGTCCGGGTGCGCGCGTTACGACGCTTGAGCGCCCGGCGCTCGTCTTCGCTCATACCACCCCACACGCCGGCATCCTGACCGGACTTCAGGGCCCAGGACAGGCAATCGGCAGTGACGGGGCAGCGAGCGCAGACCAGCTTGGCATCGGCAATCTGCGCGAGCGCAGGACCACTGTTACCCACCGGGAAGAACAGTTCAGGGTCCTCGTCACGACAGATGGCCTTGTGGCGCCAGTCCATTCCTCTGCTCCTTTGCTGGGCGCTCCAAAAAAGCGCCTTATGGTTTGTGGATCGTTCACTTGTGCGACTGGAAAGTTTCCGCACGGTTGCTTGTGAATGCTTTCACGAACACCGTAGATGTCAATAGGTATCCGGTGCACCGTGGGGAAGCTCACGCTCTCAAAGTTCCCAACGCGGGAACCTGCGGGCTCCTTTGTACTCGCTCCAACTGGTTTTCGCAGCGCAACGTGATGTTTCACATCGCGTTTCGTGTTCAACGAGGCTGTGGGGCCACCACTTCGAGTACCCCCGGCACCGAGGTGAAATCCACCACGTTGCGTTTTCCGATAAAGTCGCCATCGATTTGCAGGCCGATCGGCTCCGGTGACTCGATGCGCACCGACGGTACATCGTCTTCTCGAAAAAGGTTGCGGGACTTGGGATTTCCATCCGCTGCCAGGAGCTGTCGAGCGAGCAGCAGGGTCGGGATCACATCCATCGACCGCACCGCAAACACGCCGAGACCCGCCTCGAAGGTGGTGCCCGGATTGGTGTGCACCGGGGTGGCGTTCAGGTACGTCCACGGACTGGTGTTCGTTACGAAGGCGTAATGCACGGCGTCTACGGGCGCATGGCCCGGTATTTCAACCCGGACGGTCGGGTTCTTGCCTTTGGCGCGGAAGAATTGTCGAACAGTTGTGCGAACATAGCGCGCCGGAGTGGCCGGATGACCGTTCGCGCGGCTCGTGTCGATCGCCTCACACACATCCGCGTCCAGCCCCACACCGGCGCTGAAGGTGAACCAGCGATCATCGGCCAGACCCAGGCCGATCTTGCGATCCCGGTGCACGGTCAGCAGGTCGATCAGCTGATTGGTCGCGGTCACCGGGTCCGGTGAGATGCCGAGCGCGCGGGCGAAGACATTCGCCGACCCGCCCGGGATGACACCGAGCCGGGGCCGCCACACCTGGCCGTCGTCGACCTGCGGCAGCGGCAGGAACCCGTTGATCGTCTCGTTCACCGTCCCATCGCCGCCGTGCACGACGATCAGGTCCATCTCGTTGGTGGACGCCCACTGCGCCAGCTCGGCCGCGTGGCCGCGATGCTGGGTGTGCGCAACGGTCAGCTGCGTGCGGCTCTCCAGCGCGTGTGCCAGCAGATCCCTGGTCTCCGGTGTGGTGGAAGTGGCATTCGGATTCACGATCAGCAGGGTCCGCACGGTCGGAAGCCTAGTTGGCGACGGTGTGCGGTCCGACATGCCGTCCCCGGGGTCCGGCTCGTAGGCTTGGCGCGTGGTTGACAGCGACAGGAATGCGGCAAGCGCGGGCGTGCCCGGCACGGTACGCGGCGCGGGCGCGCTGGTGGCACTGGAGGGCGCCGTCGCGGTGACCGTCGCGATCGTGCTGATCGTGCGCGGGCTGCTCGGGCACGACCAGACCGCCACCAGTGGCTACGGCACGGCCGCCTGGTTCGGCATCCTCGGCGGCGCGGTGCTGGCCGCCGGCCTCGGGCTGCTCACCGGGCACCGGTGGGGGCGCGCCATCGCGGTGATCGCGCAGATCCTGATGCTGCCGGTGTCCTGGTCGCTGCTCACCGATTCGCACCAGCCGGTGTACGGCACCCTGCTGGGCCTGGTCGCGCTCGCCTCGCTCGGGCTGCTGTTCGCGCCGCCGTCCAACCGGTGGATGACCGAGGGCTACGGGGTCGACCCGAGCGCGGACCGCAGCGCCTGACGGCACAGCCGATCGGCCTGCCGGGTCGTCTCGGGCTGCCGGAAGTTCGGTGTGAGCGCCAGCACCTGCGCGCAGGCGGTGTCCAGATCGATGCGGTGCCCGACCGAGACGAACACCGGTTTCACCCCGGCGCGGGTGCGCAGCGCGCGGCCGACGACCTCGCCGTCGATCAGTAACTCGGTGCTCGCGCCGCGCTCGGGCCCGGGCTCGATGTAGTTGCCCCACACCGTCTTCGCGACGCCGATGGTGGGGACGCCGGTGAGAATGCCGAGATGGCAGGCGAATCCGAAGCGGCGCGGATGGGCCAGGCCCTGACTGTCACAGACCAGCAGATCCGGTGTGCGGCTCAGCTTTTCCAGAACCGCCAGCGAGGTGGGCAGCTCGCGGAAGGCGAGCAGGCCGGGCACGTACGGGAAGGTCGTGCTGCCGTGCGCCACGGCGGTTTCCAGCGGCGTCAGCGATGACGCGTCCAGCACGACCGCGGCGGCGGCCACCACGCCGGACTCGTCGTAGGCCGAATCGAGCCCGGCCACGGTGCGGAATTCCGGCGGTCGCGGGTTGACCGGGTCGACCTGCGGGCGCAGCTCGTCCTGCAGCGCCATCGCCTCCTCGGCGGTGGCGGGCCAGCTCTCCGGCATCGTCACCTGCATCGTCTTCCCCCCTGCGCACGCGGAAACAGCTCGCGATCATGGTAATTCGCGAGGATCAGCGGGCCTCGCGAGCCAGCTGGAGCAGCTCGCCGCCGGTCAGGCGGTAGCCGACCCAGTCGTTCTGCTCGACCGCGCCGAGCGAGCGGTAGAACTCGATCGACGGCGTGTTCCAGGTCAGCACCGCCCAGTCCACCCGGCTGTAACCGTTGTCGGCGGCCTCTTTCGCGAGCGCCGCGAGCAGCGCCTTGCCGTACCCCTTGCCGCGCGTCTCCGGCTTCACGTAGAGATCCTCCAGGTAGATCCCGTGCGTACCGGTCCAGGTGGAGAAGTTCAGGAACCAGATCGCGGTGCCGACGATCCCCGTCTCGTCGGCCACCACGTGCGCGAAAAGCGCCGGGGCCGTGCCGAACAGCGCGTCGTGCAGTTGCTCGACGGTCAGCGTGCACTCCGCGCGCGCCCGCTCGTACTCGGCGAGGTCGTAGACCAGCTCGACCATGGCGGGGACGTCCGCGGGCGTGGCACGGCGGACGACGGCGTGGCCGGGGTGGGTCATCGACGGGCTCCGCTCAGCTGGGGGACGAGATTGTGCGCGTGGATGGTGCGGGCGTCGTGGTCGTAGCCGAGGATGCTGGTCGCCGCGGTCGACATGGCGAAGCGGCGGCCCTCGACCAGATCCAGTTCGGCCCAGCGGGCGATCAGCGCGCGGGAGAAATGCCCGTGGCCGACCAATACGACATCGCGTTGCGCCAGTTCGGGTTCCGCCGCGGCCAGCACCCGATCGGCGCGGGCCCGCACCTGCGCAGCGGACTCGCCGCCGGGCACCGCGCCGGTCCAGATGGTCCAGCCCGGGGCGGACTCGCGGATCTGCGGGGTGGTCAGGCCCTCGTAGTCGCCGTAATCCCATTCGACGAGATCGTCGTCGACGGCGTAGCCGGACAGGCCGGCCAGCTCGGCGGTGCGCCGCGCCCGCTGCCGCGGGCTGACCAGCACCAGGGGATCGCGCAGTTTCAGCTCGGCGAGCAGGGGTCCGGCGGCGCGGGCCTGCTCCTCGCCGAGCTCGGTCAGCGGCAGATCGGTGTTGCCGGTGTGCCGGCGGTGCTTGGACCACTCGGTCTCACCGTGCCGGAGCAGGACCAGTCGGGCATCGTCGCGTACGGGCATGTCTCCATCATGCTGGACGGGCGACCGCGTGACCCCACCCCGCCACGGGGCTACTTGTCGAACGTGACGACCGCCAGCGGGAGCGGGCGCGCCACCTTGGCCTGGTGTTCGGCCAGCGGCGGGTTGTGGGCCAGCGCCCAGGCGGCGAACTCCTCGTACTCCGCGCCCTCGAGCACCGTGACCAGACCCGAGAACTGCTCGGGCCCGTGCTCGATGGTGACGCGCGGGTTCTTCTTGGCGTTGTAGTACCAGGCCGGGTACCTGTCTTCGATGAGCGAGCTGACGTAAAGGATGTCGCCCGCGCCGGAGGGGCGGCGCAGCAGTTCGAGCGGAACCACGTGCGGCCGGCCGCTCTCGGCCCCGATGGTGGTGAGCAGAATGAGCTCCGCGCCCGCGCAGGCGCCCCCGACTTCGCCCTCGTTCTCCCGGAATTCGGTGATGACGCTGTCCGGATCGTCGTACTCGGTGATCGCGTTGCCGGGCTCGTTCTCGCTCATGCTCCGGATTGTGCCGGAGTTCACCGACAAATTCCGGGCGTCGCCGCTCAGCTGCCGAGGGCGTAGAGAGTCCCGCCGCGCTTCTCCAGCACGACGCCGCCGACCACGGCCAGCGACATGGCCGCGCCGTCGTAACCGGGGCGCTGCACCGGAATGCGCTGCACCTCGGCGCCGGTGGCCGGATCGAGCGCCGCGATCCCGTCGGCCACGGGCAGCAGCAGTTTGCCCGCCATGGACGTCGGCGTACCGAGCGCGCCGGCCGCGGTCCACATCGGGTCGAAGGTGCCGGCGTTCAACGCGATCAGGCTGTTGCCGGTGAACACCAGGTAGGCCGAGCCGATCCGCACGGTGCTGGAATTCTCCGCCAGCGGTGCGGAAAGCTGGTGCACCACAACCGGATTCCCGGTCGAGTCGTAGATCGCCAGGCGCGGCGGCGAACTCTCGCCGCCGGGCAGGACGGCGCCGGGCAGATACACCGCGATCCGGCTGTCCGACACCGCGATGACCCGGGCCTCCGGCGCGTCCGCGCCGGGGCCGGTGAGCACCCGCGAGCCGTGCTCCTCGGGCACCGTGTTGTCCTTGGGCGCGGGGTTCAGCACGGTCAACCGGTTGGTGGCGTCCTCGGGACAGCGCTCCAGCACCGCCAGCCGCGCCGGGCTGGACCCGGCGGAGAGCAGCGTGCAGTCTTTGCGCGGCTGGGTTTTCACGTTCACCGGCGCGTCCACGTAGCCGTATTCGAGCGTGCGCACCAGATCCGACCGCCACATCTCCAGCCGCTTGCCGCCCAGGGCCAGCAGGTAGGTGCCGTCCACCGACAGCCGCAGCTCCGGATCCATGTAGCTGCTGCGCGCGGTGCGGCGGTCGCCGTTGTCCCCGGCCAGCATCGTGGCCTGGCTACAGCCGCGCTGGTCCTTGTACACGGCGATCACCGCGCCGAACTGGGACTCGATGCCGCACAGCGGCATATCGCGGCGGTAGCGCCACAGCTCCGCGCCGGTGCTCGGATCCCGTCCGGTGACGGTGCCGCCCTCGCCGGTGATCACCGCGCCCGCGGAGATCAGCGCCCGGCCCGCCGCGCCGTCCGGCGCGTGCCAGAGCTCGCGCAGGGCAGCGGGCAGCTTGTCCGCGGTGGGCGGCGCCGACGCCGGGGTCGCCGCGGTCACCGATTCGGTGCCGGTGGCATCGCCACGGGCCCACACCACCAGCGCCGCGACCACCACGAGCGTGGCGATCGCGACTGCGGAGATGATGTCGGCGCGCGTTCGCCGCTCGGGTGCGAGCACGATTGCGAGAGTAGCGGATCCGCCGAATTATGCCGAAGCGGTCGCCGCCGGAGACTCGACCGCACCGTTGTCGGCGGCGTCGGCCGCGGCCTTCCGGCGCCGCGGTGCGCGAGCCGGCTGCTCCGCCGAATCCGCTTCCGCCGCACCATTTTCCGCGTCCGCAGCTGCGGTTTTGCGAGTCCGGGTCCGCTTGGCCGGAGCCGGCTCGTCCGCAGCGGCGCCGGCGTCGGCGACCGCCTTCTTGCGAGTCCGCTTCACCGGCGCGGGCGCCTCCCCGTCGACGGCGGCGTCGGCGGCCACGCTCTTGCGAGCGCGGGTGCGCTTGACCGGAGCCTCGGCGGGCGAACCGGCCTCGGCGGCCTCGGCGGCCTTGCGGGTGCGCCGCTGCTTGACCGGTGCCTCCTCGGCCGTGCCTTCGGCCGCAGGTGCCTCGGCCACAGTGCTCGTGGCCTCGGTCGCGGTGGCCTGAGCGGAACCGGTGGCCCCGGGGGAACCGGCACCGTTCGTCACGGTCGCGCCGGTGGCCTCGGTGCCGTTCTTCCCGGCGGCCGAAGCACCCGGTGCCTCAGCGGTTGCGGTGGCCGGAGCGCCCGGTGCATCGACGGTCGCGGCGTTGCCTTCCGCCCCGGCGGTCGCGCCCTCGACGGTGTCGTTGCCTGTGGCTTCGGCACCCCCGGTGGTGGCCTTGCGCGTACGCCGACGTGCGGGCTTCTTCGCAGGGGCGTTGTCGCCCTGCGTGTCGGCAACCGCGGTGTCGGCGGTCGGCGCCCCGGTGGCCGAAGCGCCGTTGGCCGCCCCTGCCCCCGAAGCGGCGGTCGCGTCCGAAGCACTGTTGCCGGTCGCCGCATCAGAACCGGAGGTTGCGCTGGAAGCACTGTTGCCGGTCGCTGCGTTGGGGCCGGAGGTTGCGCTGGAAGCACCGTTGCCGGTCGCCGCGTCAGGGGCGGAGGTTGCGCTCGAAGCACCGTTGCCGGACCCCGCCTTCGCGGCGGAGGTTGCGCCCGAGGCGCTGTTGGCGGTCGCTACGCCGGAAGCGGAGGCGTCTGCGGCCGCGCCGTTGACGGTCACCGCCGTCTTGACCGAAGCGGCGTTGGCCGCAGCGTCGCTGACGGACGCGCGGTTCGCCGATTCGGTGCTCTCAGCGGCCGTACCCTCGCCACCGGACTTGCGGCGGCGACGGCGGCGGCGAGCGGGCTGATCGCCGCTTTCCGCCCCGTCCTCGGCGACCGGGGTGTCCTGCGGGGCGTCACCGTTGCCGGTGATCTCCGCTTCGCTACCGGAGCGGCGACGGCGGCGGCGACGACGGCCCGGAGCCTCGGACTCGTCCGCACCGGCCCCGGCGTCGGTCACGCCGTTCTCGGTGCTCGCCGAACCGTTGTCGGTGGTCTCGTCCAACGGCTGACCGCGCAGCGTGCGGCGGCGGTTGCGCTTGCGCGGCGTCCGCGCTTCGCGCTCGACGACGACGGCGTCCTCGTCCCGGGCCGGCTTGGGTTTGCGGACCTGGCCGGTCGCGTCGGTGGGGATGCCCAGATCGGAGAACAGGTGCGGTGAACGCGAGTAGGTCTCGACGGGCTCGGGAATGCCGAGGCCGAGCGCCTTGTCGATGCCCGCCCAGCGGTTCAGCTCGTCCCAGTCGATCAGCGTGACCGCGACGCCGGTGCGCCCGGCGCGGCCGGTGCGGCCGATCCGGTGCACGTAGGTCTTCTCGTCCTCGGGGCACTGGTAATTGATGACGTGGGTGACGTCGTCGATGTCGATACCGCGGGCCGCGACGTCGGTGGCGACCAGCACGTCGATCTTGCCGTTGCGGAACTTGGTCAGCGCCTTCTCGCGCGCGATCTGCCCGAGGTCGCCGTGTACCGCGCCGACGGCGAAGCCGCGATCGGCCAGTTCGTCGGCCACCTTCTGCGCGGTGCGCTTGGTGCGGGTGAAGATCATGGTCGCGCCGCGGCTCTCGGCCTGCAGCACCTTGGCCACCAGTTCGCTCTTGTCCAGCGCGTGCGCGCGGTAGACGAACTGGGCGGTGCGGTCGTGCACGGCCGAATCGTGCGGCTCCTCGGCCCGGATGTGGGTCGGGCGGGTGAGGAAGGTGCGGGCCAGGGTGATGATCGGGCCCGGCATGGTGGCCGAGAACAGCATGGTCTGGCGCTTGTCCGGAACCATGCCGAGGATGCGCTCGATATCGGGCAGGAAGCCCAGATCCAGCATTTCGTCGGCCTCGTCCAGGACCAGCACGCCGATCTTGCCGAGGATCAGGTGGTTCTGGTTGGCCAGGTCCAGCAGGCGGCCCGGGGTGCCGACGACCACGTCGACGCCCTGGCGCAGCGCGGCGATCTGGGTGTCGTAGGGGCGGCCGCCGTAGATCGAGGCGACCTTGAGCGCGCCCTGGTGGTTGCTCAGGTATTTGGCGGCGTTCTCCAGATCGGAGGTGACCTGGATGCAGAGCTCGCGGGTGGGGACGATGATCAGCGCGCGCGGCGTGCCGTCCAGCGGGGTGGTGCCGGTGTCGGCGGTGGCCACGCGGTGCAGCAGCGGGACGCCGAAGCCGAAGGTCTTGCCCATGCCGGTGCGGGCCTGGCCGATCAGGTCCTCGCCGGCCAGTGCGAGCGGCAGCGTCAGTTCCTGGATCGCGAAGGTGCGTTCGATACCGATCTCGCCGAGGGCGCGGACGATTTCCGCGCGCACGCCTAATTCGGCGAAAGTCGGCGCGGTGTGGGTCTCGTCCAGTTCGGCGGTCAACAGGGTGTCCGCTACGCCGGGTTCTTGTTCGACAGTGATCTTGCTCAGGGTTCGTGCCTTCCTCGTATCGCGTCACGCGCGCACGAGGCGTGGGGCGGGCCGGTCGGCCTGCGGTGACCACGTATCCGCCTGTGATGTTCACCGTCCGGGCCGCTGGCGCGATGTCCGCCCGGGTGCCGTGGTTACGGCAGCTACCTGGCACATCGGCGCGGCGCAAGGGTGATGCGGATCTGGTGCGCGCACATTTTCTCGGACATCGGTATCGCCGCTTGCAGCGCGAAATTTTCCGTTGTCCACGGTGATTGTAGCGTGATATGGTGCCCCGCCCGAATTGCAGGCTCCGCATTTCGGAATTGTGCCCGCGCACGGCGTCGGAAATCGTGACAAACCGGGCTTGCATGTTACCGCCGGTACCGGCATGTGAGACATTCTTCTGGTGAGTTTCGCTGACACCGTCTCAACCGCCGCGCGCAATGCCTGGGCGCTGACCTTCGGCCCGGGCGTCGAAGCCCCGAATCCCACGCCCGCCACCGTGCTCTCGGACGCGCCGCACCGCACCCTGCGCCGTTTCGATCGCCCCGAATCCGAGAGCGCCGCAACCGATTCCGCGGTGCTGCTGGTGCCGCCGCTGGCCGCGCCCGCCACCTGTTTCGATCTGCGCCCGGACCAGAGCCTGGCGCGCTTCCTGCTGGAGTCCGGCCGCGCGCCCTACCTCGTCGACTACGGCGAGATCAGCTTCGCCGACCGCCGCATGGGCTTCGAGGACTGGATCGACGACATCCTGCCCGACGCGATCCTGCGCACCTCCGCCGATCGGGGCGGCGCGCCCGTCGACCTGATCGGCTGGTCGCTCGGCGGCACTCTCGCGCTGCTCACCGCGGCCGCGCACGCGCACCTGCCGATCCGCTCGATCACCGCCGTCGGCGCGCCGCTGGACTACGACAAGATGACCGGCATCCCGCAACTGCGCGCGGTCGCGAAACTCACCGGCGGCATCGCCACCTCGACCGCGGTGCGCGCCGCGGGCGGCATCCCGGCCCGGCTCACCCGCGTCGCCTACCGGGTCACCGCCTGGGACCGCGAACTCACCCGGCCCTGGTTCGTCGCGAGCAACCTGACCCGCACCGAGACGCTGGCCAAGATGGAATCCATCGACCGGTTCATGGCCGAGATGCCCGGCTACCCGGGGCGCTTCTACGGGCAGCTGTGGGGCCGGCTGATCCTCAACAACGACATCGGCAAGGGCGTCGTGCGGCTGGGGGAGCGCGCGATCGCGCTCGCCGACGTCACCGCGCACGTGCTGCTGGTCGGCGGGCCCAGCGACGTCATCACCCCGGCGGCCGCCGTTCAGGCCGGTACCCGCACCCTCACCGGTGCGGCCAGCCTGCGCTACGAGACCGCCCCCGGCAGCCACCTGGGCATCCTGACCGGCGAAACCGCGCGCGACACCACCTGGACCTACCTGGACAAATTCCTGACCGAACTCTGAGGGGCGGCGGGCTCCGCAGGTTTCGGCGGACGCGACTACGCTGGGCGGCTATGGGAGCGCAGAGTTCGGAAGCACTGGGATATTCGTCGATCGATCAGGCGGTCGCGCCGATCGGTGCGGACCATCCCGGCGTCACCGATCTGTTCGCCGTGCTGGCCTACGGCGAGATCTCCGCGTTCTACCGGCTGGCCGAGGAGGCCAAGCTGTCGCCGTCGCTGCGCGGCAAGGTCGCCGTCGCGAAGATGGCCGCCTCGGAGATGCGCCACTTCCAGACCCTGGAATCGGCGCTGGCCGAGCGCGGCGCCGACGTGTTCGACGCGATGGCGCCGTTCGTGCGGGCCCTGGACGCCTACCACGATTCCACCGACCCCTCCACCTGGCTGGAGTCGATGGTGAAGTTCTACGTCGGTGACGGCATCGCCGCCGATTTCTACACCGAGATCGCGGGTTCGCTGCCGCCCGAGGTCGCCGACGTGGTGCGCGACGTGCTGGCCGAGACCAGCCACTCCGAGTTCGTCGTCGAAGAGGTGCGCCGCGCCGTCGAGACCAGCCGCTCCGAGCGCGACCGGCTCACCCTGTGGGGCCGCCGGCTGCTCGGCGAGGCGATCACCCAGGCCCAGTACGTCATGGCCCAGCGCGACGAGCTCACCGATCTGGTGCTCGGCTCGGCCGGCGATCTGAACGGCATCGCCATGCTGTTCGAGCGCATGCAGGACAGCCACGCCGAGCGCATGGCCGTCCTGGGCCTCTGAGTTCCGAATCAGCCCGGCGGCTGGGCCAATTGCGCGATCACGAGATAGTTGTTGTCGGTGGGTTCGCCGTCGACGACATCGCAGTTCGCGAGAATCAACCGGCCCGGCACCGCTTTTCGCAGCTCGTTGTCGCTGAGCAGCGCGCCCTTCCGTAGCGGCCCGGCGCTCTGCACCGTGTACTCCAGCACGCCGTTGGGCGTGCGCAGCAGGACCCGGTCGCCGGGGCGCACCACCCGCAACGCCCGGAAGGGCGCGGCGCGTTTCGAATAGTTGTGGCCGGCCACCAGCACGGTCTGCTCGGTTTCCGTTCCGGGAACGCCACTTTCGCCCCACCACACCGGCAACTCGTTCACCGGATTCAGCTGCTGCCCGCTCGCCCCGCCGCGCATCAGCTTCTCGGGGTACAGCGGGCTGCTCAGGTAGGTCTCGCCGGTGGCGGCACGCAATTCGATCGCGGTCGGCTCGGCGGGCGCGACCACCGTGCCCGCCGGGGTGGCATCGGCGAGCTGCGCCGGGACCGGCGCGCGGTCCGGGGGCGGCAGGGACACCTCGTCCGTGCCGCACCCGGCCAGCGCGGCGGCCAGGACCGCGATCAGCAGCCAGTTACGCATGGCCGCGCTTGCGGCGGATCACCACGGTGGCGGCGGTGGCGGCCGCGGCCGCGCCGAGCACGCCGGCGCCGATCAGCACGGCGATCGGCAACTCCGAGTCGCCGGCGGGGGAGTCGCCGAGCGCGAGATCCACCGGCGGCAGGCCGCCGGCCAGCGTCTCGCCACCGTTGCCGTCCGCCCGGAAGTAGTCGACGACCTCGAACTCACCCGCGCCGTTGAAGACGCCGACCAGCTTCAGCCCTGTCTCGCCGACGACCACCAGGGTCTCGCTGAGCTTGGTGATGTCAATGCCGGTGAACAGCTGACCGCCCAGATTGAGGGTCGCGACCAGGGCAACCCCGGCGGCGATCGCCGCCTCGAGCTGCGCCTTGAAATCGGTCTGCGCCTGCAGCGCCGCGGTGAGCGCCAGCTGCGCGGCGTCCAGCTTCAGCTGCCACTGCGAGACCAGCGCCGCCGCGGCGTCCGCGTCGAGCTTGGCCTGCAGGGCCAGGGCGGCGTCGGCCGCGCCCTGCAATTTCAGCGACGAATCCAGCGCCGCCTGGGCGGCGAGCTTCAGCTCACCGAGCTTGGCCGTGGCACCGGCCAGCACGGCCTGAGCGGTGGTGACCTCGGTGCTGAGCTTGGTGGCCAGCGCGACGCTCGCCTGCGCCGCGGCCTGCGCGGCGGTCTTGGCCAGGGCCAGCTGCGCCGCGAGCGCGGCGTCGACGGAAGCCTGTGCGGCAGCGGCCAATTGGGCCGCGGCGGCGGCGTCGACCTGGGCCTTGGCGGCCAGTTCGGCGGCGGCGGTGGCCTCCAGGCGGGCCTGCGCGGCGGCTTCCAGCTTGGCCGAGGCCTCCGCGCCGGCGGCGGCCGAAGCTTGCGCTTCCAGGGCGGCGGCCTTGTCGGCGGCCGCCTTCGCGGCGGCGGCCGCGTCCTCGGCGGCCTTCTTGGCCGCGGCCGCGGCTGTCTGCGCCGCCGCGGCGTCCACCTTCGCCCGCGCGGTGGTCTGCGTGGCGAGGACGAGATCCTGATCGGCCTGCGCGGACGCGGCCGCCGCGTGCGAGGCGTCCACCTTGGCCTGCGTCGACACGACCGCGGCCTGCGCGGCCGCATCGCCGGACGTGGCGGCCGCCACCGCGGCGGCGTGCTCCTGCTCGGCGCTCGCCGTGGCCCCGGCGGCGGCGTTCACCGCGAGCGAGGCCTGTGCACGGGCGTTCACCTCGGCCTCGGTCAGCGCCGCGGGATCGAGCTGGGGCGCGGTGATCACGGTCGTGGGCAGCTCGACCTGCGGGACCTGCACGGTGGGCAGGATCGTGGCCCCCGGCGGCAGCTGCGCCGCCGGGACTTGCACCGTCGCGCCGGGCACCGACACGTTCGGCGCCGGGACGGCGACGCTGGGCATCGACACGCTCGGTGCGGGGAGGTTCGCACCCGGCACCTGCACCGCCGGCACCTGGATATCCGGGGTGGGGACGTTCAGCTTCACGCCGGGGGCGGGCGCGCTCGTCGTTGGCGCGGCCGTGTCCGCGCCGGGCTCCGGCGCGGTGGTGCTCGTGGCGGGCTCGGCCGCCGCGAGCGGCCCGGAAACCGTGGCGGCCAATGCCACTACGGCGCCGGCGGCGGCCAGCCGCGCGAGTCGAGACATGGCGATAGAACGCTCCGACATCAGGTGTGACCCTCTCACTACGTTTGCTTCCGGCGCCGGGAAGCGGGGGTCACCCTTGCCCCGACAACGTCGGGCAACCGGTACGCAATCGCGCCGTGCAGGCGACTTGTCCAGCGCCTGCACCCATGTCGTCACACAGCGAACAGTTGTTACCGGGTTCTTACGATCAATCTCCGGAGACCAGGCGCAGCCCGCGCGCGCCGCTCTCGACCTTGTCGGTCAGCCACACGACGATGCTCTGGTCCCGGTCCGCGGACAGCATCTCGAACGGCACCGCGACGGGCCCGTGTTCGGGATGATCGAAATGCAGCGTGCCCGAGGCGTCTTCGCCGGGGCGATGCGACTTCCAGCGCTTGGCGAATTCCGGCTCCCGGCGCAGCGCGTCGATCGTTGCCCGCAACGTGTCGTCGGCGGGCCAGCGGGATTTCGCGCGGTGCAGCGCGGCCACGAAATGATCGGCGGCCGCCGACCAATCCCGAATTACGTTGCGCGCGTTCGGATTCATGAAAGTGAACCAGGCCAGATTGGGGGCGTGCTCGTCGTCGAGTAAACCGAGCGGCGTGACGAATTCCGCCCACGCCGAATTCCAGCCCAGCACATTCAATCGACGCCCGACCACGAAAGCGGGCGTGGGATTCAACGACCGCAGAATGAGCTCGATGGTGTCCGGCAGTTGCTCCTGCGGCGAGCTGGCGCCCGGGCACAGCGCGCCGTCCTCGCTGCAGGCCGCAGTGGTGCCGGAGGCCAGGGCCAGCATGGAGAAGTGCCGCCGATCGGTCTCGTCGAGCAGCAGGGCGTCGGCCAGCGCGCTGAGCACGGCCGCCGACGGATTGCGGTCGCGGCCCTGTTCCAGCCGGGACAGATAATCGACGCTGACGCCGGCGCGCACGGCGACCTCCTCGCGGCGCAGCCCGGGGGTGCGGCGACGGCCACCGGCGGGCAACCCGACATCGGCCGGTCGCAGTTCGTTGCGCCGGGCGATCAGGAAATCCGCGAACAACGTCTCCTCAGCCACCACTCCATGGTGCCCTGTCCGCCGAGCTTTATCCTGGCCCTGGCAGAGCCCGGATAACGGCGGTCTGGCTAGGCACCAGCGCCGACGCGATCGTGGTTGCCATGACTACTTCGGAAACCACGAGCACGCTCAAGGCCGGCTCCTGGCCCCTGGACGCCGCGCACTCCTCGGTCGCCTTCACCATTCGCCACCTCGGCATTTCCAAGGTCCGCGGCACCTTCGAGAAGTTCGAGACCGAATTCGTGGTCGACGAATCGGGCGCCGCCACGCTGGGCGCCACCATCTACCTGGACTCCTTCGAGACCGGCAACGCCGACCGTGACGCGCACGTCCGCAACGCCGACTTCCTCGACGTCGCCAACCGGCCCACCCTGACCTTCCGCGCGCTCGCGCCGGTGCAGATCACCGAGGAATTCACCGTGCAGGGCGAGGCCACCCTCGGCCAGATCACCAAGCCGATCACCCTCGACGTGGAGTGGGGCGGCGTAGCGCCGTTCTCGAACCCGGAGGACCGGCACGCGGGTTTCTCCGCCACCGGCACCATCAAGCGCACCGACTTCGGCGTCGGCGGCCCGCTGCCGGGCATGCTCAGCGACACCGTGAAGGTCGAACTCGAGATCCAGCTGATCGAGCCCAAGTAGGGGATTGTTCGCTGTCAGCGCAGGCAGGCTGCTGCCCTCGCGCACAGGCCCTGCACTAGCCTGGATTCGACAGCACAGGACACTAGGTTCGGAGGTTGGCCGTGGAGGTCAAGATCGGTATTTCGGATAGCCCGCGCGAGCTCATCATCAACAGCTCGCAGACGGCCGATGAGGTCGAGGCGCTGGTGTCCGGTGCGCTGAGCGGCGACGGCGGCATCGTGTCGCTGACCGACGACAAGGGGCGCAAGTTCCTGATCCAGGCCGCGAAGGTCTCCTACGTGGAGATCGGCACCCCGGCCAGCGGCCGCGTCGGCTTCGCCACGGTCTGAGCCTTCCGAAACACGACCGAGCCCCTGCCTCCGCGAGGAGGACAGGGGCTCGGTCGTTGGATAGGGGGGATCAGCTGCCGCCGAGGCTGCGCGGCACCCCGTCGATCGGGTGCAGCGGCACGTGCGACAGGCCACCCCAGGCCAGCGTGACGGTGGTGTCGATGGCGTCGTCCTTGGGGATCGGCCGATCGGCTTCCAGCCAGTAGCGGGCGGTGGTCTGGCTCGCCCCGACCAGGCCGACCGCGAGGATGCGGGCGCGGTAGGGATCCAGGCCGGAGTCGTGCGCGACCAGATCGAAGACCGCGTCGACACAGGCCTCGGTGGCCTGCTCGACCCGGCGCTGCACCTGCGGCTCGGAGGTCAGGTCGGACTCGAAAACCAGTCGGAAACCTTGCATCTCGTTGTCGACGAAGTCGAAGTACGCCGCCACCGCGGCGCGCACGCGCTGCTTGTTGTCGGTGGTGGAGCGCAGCGCCTGGCGCACGCTGGAGACCAGCATGTCGACGTAGTTCTGCAGCACCGCGAGATACAGCTCGAGTTTGCTGGTGAAGTGCTGGTAGAGGACCGGCTTGCTGACCCCGGCGCACTGGGAGATCTCGTCCATGCCCGCGGCGTGGTAGCCGCGCAGCACGAAAACCTCGCTCGCCGCATGGAGTAGCTGCTGTCGCCGTTCATCCCGGGGCAGCCTGGTCCCGCGTTTCGCAGGTGCCATGGCCTCGGACGATGATCTACGGGACGGCATCCGGTCCACGAGGTCGGTCATTTTCGGCTCTCCCAGTCGAAGCCCCGGCGGAAGGGGTGGTGCACCGGGTATCCCATGAACGATACCCGGTCGCAGGTCACAGTTGGCGGCGGGTTCGTCAAGACGACCCCGCGGATGAGATATCGCACAGCGAACCTCTGACTTATCTCGTAGCGAGTCTTTCGTACTCGCGGCGAGGCCCACTTGTCCACTGTGAGAGTCTGTTAGCCGTGACCGACCGAACGGAAACTCCGTCCGGAGGCGGGCGTGACGCGCACCGTCCCGGCTCTGTCACGTCTACTTCGGCACCGGAATCGCGGCGTGATCGCGACGGTGTGGAGATCTACGACCCCCTCGGGCTCTACTCGACCGGGGAAACGGACCAGACGGACCGCTCGCATCAGCCGCTGCGGGCCCGCTGGGATCCCACCGCGCCCGAGGGCGGCAAGGACCGCGCGCACCGTCCGGGCCGGGTGGTGAAGAAGCAGAGCCGGCTCGGCCGTTTCGTCTCCACCTACGGCTGGCGGGCCTACGCGCTGCCGGTGCTGGTCGTGGTCACCGTGCTGGTCGTGGTGGACGCCGTGCGCGGCGGCACCGACGTGGTCGGCGCCGGCGCCCCGGGCTTCGGCGCGCTGAGCCCGCGCGCGGCGTCGGCGGGCATCATCGGGGCGCCACCGGGCGACGGCCAGTTCCCCACCGACCTGCCCACCGGAGCGCTACCCCAGGGCGGCGCCTTCACCGACGCGGGCGCGGGCACCTGGCGGGTGGTGCCGGGCACCGCCGAGATCGGCCTGGACGCCGCGAGCGTGTTCACCTACACCGTGGAGATCGAGGACGGCATCGACACCTCCGGCATCGGCGGGGACGTCGCGGTCGCGAAGATGGTCGACTCCACCCTCGGCAATCCGAAGAGCTGGTCGCACGACAAGCAGTTCGGCTTCCGCCGCATCGACCAGGGCAAGCCGGATTTCCGGGTCTCGCTGACCTCGCGCCAGACCACCCGCAAGTCCTGCGGATTCGACATCCCGATCGACTCGTCCTGCTACAACGCCGACGCCGGGCGGGTGCTGCTCTCCGAGGTGCGCTGGGTGCGCGGCGCGCTCGCGTTCGAGGGCGACATCGGCTCCTACCGGCAGTACCAGATCAACCACGAGGTCGGCCACGCCATCGGCTACCACCAGCACCAGCCCTGCGAGACCGACGGCGGCCTGGCGCCGATCATGATGCAGCAGACCTTCGGCACCAAGAACAACGACATCGCCGCGCTCGACCCGTTCGGCGTGGTGCCGATGGACGGCAAGCGCTGCCGCTTCAACCCCTGGCCGTATCCGCGGGGCTGACCCCGCTGTGGTGCTGGGACGCGGGTACGGGACGATGGAGTGGGAAGAACGGCCCGGCTCCAGGCGTTGCACACGCTGAGCCACGAGGCCCACCGATTCGAGGAGAGTCCGGACGTGTCATCAGCAAAGTCCCTGCCGCCGCTGGTCGAGCCGGCCGCGGAGCTGACCCGTGACGAGGTCGCCCGCTACAGCCGTCACCTGATCATCCCGGATCTCGGGATGGACGGGCAGAAACGGCTGAAGAACGCCAAGGTGCTGGTGATCGGCGCCGGTGGCCTCGGTTCGCCCGCGCTGCTGTACCTGGCCGCCGCCGGTGTCGGCACGCTCGGCATCGTCGAGTTCGACGAGGTCGACGCCTCCAACCTGCAGCGCCAGATCATCCACGGCGAGTCCGACATCGGCCGCTCCAAGGCCGACAGCGCGCGCGATTCGATCCTGGAGATCAACTCCGGCATCACCGTGAACCTGCACAAGATCCGGCTGGAGCCGGACAACGCCGTCGAGCTGTTCGAACAGTACGACCTGATCGTCGACGGCACCGACAACTTCGCCACCCGCTACCTGGTGAACGACGCCGCGGTGCTGGCGCACAAGCCGTACGTGTGGGGTTCGATCTACCGCTTCGAGGGCCAGGTCTCGGTCTTCTGGGAGGACGCCCCCGACGGTCGCGGCCTGAACTACCGCGACCTCTACCCGGAGGCGCCGCCGCCGGGCATGGTCCCCTCTTGCGCCGAGGGCGGCGTGCTGGGCGTGCTGTGCGCGTCCATCGGCTCGATCATGGTGACCGAGGCGATCAAGCTGCTCACCGGCATGGGCGACCCGCTGCTGGGCCGGCTCATGGTCTACGACGCACTGGACATGACCTACCGCACCATCAAGCTGCGCCGGGATCCGGAGCGTCAGCCGATCACCGAGCTGATCGATTACGACGCGTTCTGCGGCGTGGTCTCGGAGGAGGGGCAGGCCGCGGCCGCCGACGCGACCATCACCGCGCGCGAGCTCAAGGAGCTGCTGGACGCGGGCAAGCAGGTCGAGCTGATCGACGTGCGGGAGCCGGTGGAGTGGGACATCGTGCACATCGAGGGCGCGAAGCTGATCCCGAAGGACCGCATCCTCTCCGGTGAGGCGCTCTCGGAGCTGCCGCAGAACCGCCCGATCGTCTTGCACTGCAAGACCGGTATCCGCTCGGCGGAGGCGCTGGCGGCGCTGAAGGCGGCGGGCTTCGCCGACGCCACCCACGTGCAGGGCGGAATTGTGGCCTGGGCCAACCAGGTCGACACTTCCCTGCCGGTTTACTAGCGGCTTGGGCGCGCCACGGGCGCGTCCTACCGGACTCGGCGGTACCGTACGGCCGTGACTTCTGTGGAACCTCCCGAGCACGTGCGCGCCACGTTCGGTCTGCGCGAAGTGACACCGGTTGCGTTGGGAGACTGGGACGGTGGCTGGCGCTGCGGTGACGTGGTGCTCAGCCCGGTGGCCGATCACGCGCGCGCGGCGTGGTCGGCGAAGATCCGCGAGACCTTGAAGGTGGACGGACTGCGGGTGGCCCGGCCCGTGCGCGCCACCGACGGCCGCTACGTCGTCTCCGGCTGGCGCGCCGACACCTATCTGGAGGGCACCCCGGAACCTCGCCACGACGAGGTGGTCTCGGTGTCGCTGCGCCTGCACCAGGCGACGGTGAAGCTGGAACGGCCGCGCTTCCTGGTGCAGCCGCCGGTCGCCCCCTGGGTGGACGTCGATGTCTTCGTCGCCGCCGACCGCGCCGCCTGGGAGCCGGTCCCGCTGCGCAGCCTGCGCGCGGGCGGCACGCTGCCGACCAGTTCGCCGGACGGTCAGCGCAGCATCGAGCTGATCGGCCAGCTCGCCACACTGCGTAAGCCGGTCCAGGCCCAGCCCCAGCTCGTGCACGGTGACCTGTTCGGCACAGTCCTTTTCGCGGGCGTCTTCACCCCGGGGCTGTCCGACATCACCCCGTACTGGCGTCCACCGGCCTGGGCCGCCGGCGTCGTCGTCATCGACGCGCTCGCCTGGGGCGGCGCCGACGACGGCCTGCTCGAGCGCTGGCGCTCCCTGCCCGAGTGGCCCCAGATGCTCTTACGCGCCGTGATGTTCCGCCTCGCCGTGCACGCCCTGCACCCCCGCTCCACCCCCGAAGCCTTCCCCGGCCTGGCCCGCACCGCCGACATGGTCCGCCTGATGCTCTGAGCGCCGATCCCGCACCACTGCCGAATGCCGCACCGAGACAACGAGTCTCGGCGCGGCATTCGGGGTTTTCAGCGGGTCAGACGTTGGCGTAGGCCAGGGAGGGCACCCGCTCGATGGCGAACGAGGAGCGCAGGTAGAAGAACCAGGTGATGCCCGCCATGACCAGGAAGGCGATGGCGTAGGCCCAGAAGGCGGGGTTCATCGAACCGAAGTTGATGTTGGACAGGCGCAGGGCCTGCTGCAGCAGGTAGCCGCCGGAGGCGCCGATCGCGCCGATGACGCCGATCGCCGCGCCCGCTTGGCGTTTCGCGGAGCCGAGGGCCTCGGTGAGTTCCATGCCGTGCTCGGAGGCGTGCTTCTTGGCGACGGCGGAGAAGATGGACGGGATCATGCGGTAGGTGGAGCCGTTGCCGATTCCGGTGAGCACGAACAGCATCAGGAACGCGGCCAGGTAGAGCGGGAAGCTCTTCATCTCCAGCGCCGCCATGATCAACGCCACCGCCACCGACATGCCGCCGAAGACGAACACGGTGATCTTCGCGCCGCCGATCTTGTCGGAGACCCACCCGCCGAACGGGCGGCTGAACGAGCCGACGAACGCGCCGAGGAAGGCGAGGTTGCCCAGGGTGGTGATCCAGCCGATCTTCGCCAGGTCCGGGAAGTTGGCCTTGATCAGGGTGGGGAAGGCGAAGGAGAACCCGATGAAGGATCCGAAGGTGCCGATGTACAGGAACGACATCACCCAGGTGTGCCGGTTGGTCAGCGCGAGCCGGTAGGACTTGCCGTCGGATTTCGCGGTGGCGATGGAATCCATGTACCGCAGCGCGCCGAAGGTGGCGATGAGGACGAACGGCACCCACACCAGGACCGAGAGCGTGATGCCGAACCGGTAGCCCGCGGCGTCCTTGGCGGTCAGATGCGTGCCGAGCGTGATCAGCAGGGGCAGCACCAGCTGGGTCTGCGCCACGCCCAGATTGCCGCCCGCGGCGTTGATGCCCAGCGCCGCACCCTTTTTCCCCTCGGGGAAGAAGAACGAGATGTTGGCCATCGACGAGGAGAAGTTGCCGCCGCCGAACCCGGCCAGCGCCGCCAGCACCAGGAACACCCACATCGGGGTGCCGGGCTGGTTGACGAAGTAGGCGAGCCCGAGGGTGGGGATGAGCAGCATGGCCGCGCTGAACGCGGTGAAGGCGCGCCCGCCGAATTTCGGGATGGCGAAGGTGTAGGGGATGCGCAGGGCCGCGCCGACCAGCGTCGGGGTGGAGGTGAGCAGCAGCGCGTTGCTCACCGCGACCGGGTCACCCTTGCCGAGCCCGGCCAGGAAGTCGAAGCCGGCCAGGCCCATGCTGGTCACCACGGTGCCCCAGATGACCCAGACCGAGAACCCCAGGTTCTCGGCGAACACCGAGAAGATCAGATTCTTGCGGGCGGTCTTGTTGCCGCCGGTTTCCCAGAATGTCGTGTTGTCGGGTTCCCAGTGCTCGAGCCAGCGCCCGCGCTTCTGGTGCTCGAACTCGGTCTGCCGGCCGGTGGCAGCAACTGTGGCAGTCATCGGCTTCCTCTCGATCGCCTCGCTGGTGGGTCGAGTCAAAAGGTAGGAGCCGGTTGTTGCGTCCCCGTGGCCTTCGGTGACGTTCCCGGCAAATCGGACTCACATTGGGGAAACGCTCTCGGTGACCGGTTGGTTACTTGTGTTTCCGGCTGCGGGACCAGTCGGACTTATGTTTGCCGCCCCGATAAAGAAAGTAACTAGCGATCCGGGTATTCGGCGATCAGCGCGGCGAGGAAACAGCGCGCGGCTTGCGCGGCCGCGTCCGGGTCGCCGTCGACGATCGCCTGCACGAGTTCGTTGTGCTCGGCGTCGTAGGAGTCGTCGGCGCGCGAGGTGCGCGAGCGGATGACCTCCTCGATGGTCGGCAGCAGCGAATCGTAGAACTCGAGGTACACCGCGTTGTGGCTGGCGACCACGATGGCGCGATGCAACTCCACGTCGGCGGCGATGGCCGCGTGGTTGTCCTCGTCCCACTTGTTCTCGCTGCGTTCGGCGAGCAGCCTGCGCAGGGTCGCGATGTCGGTGTCATCGCGGCGGCTGGCGGCCAGGGCGGCCGCGTTGGTGTCCAGGGCGAGACGCAGTTCGAGCACATCGCGCTCTTCGGCGTCGGCGAAGTACTTGCCGAGGGTGCCGCCCACCTCGGAGGCGGCGATCACGTAGGTGCCGGAGCCTTGACGCCGCTCCAGCATGCCGGCGTGCACCAGGGCCTGGACGGCCTCGCGCACGGTATTGCGGCCCGTCCCGGTGAGCTCGGTGAGCTCCGGTTCGGTGGGGATTCGTGAGCCGATAGGCCAACGCCCCGAACGTATTTCGGCACGCAGCTGCTCGGTTACCTGGGCAATGAGGCTGGTGCGCCGGACTGGTTGCACCGAAACAGAGTACCGCCCATCACAAATTGTTGCCTCCTATCATCGGGTCATCCTATGATTTCCGGGTGACAGCAACTCTCTCGAAAACCTCCAGCCGCGCCGACATCGCCACCTCCCGCCCCGACCCCAGCCCGGTCGCGGAGCAGGTAGAGGGGCGCCGACGCGGGCTGGTCGAGGGGCGGCTGCTGGTCTTGGCGGCGATCATCGTCTCCGCCCTCACGCTGCGCGTCGCCGTGACCGCCTTCAGCCCGCTCGCCGAGCGGATCGGCGCGGACATCGGCTATTCGACCGCCGTGATCGGCGTCTTCGGCATGGTTCCGGCCGCCATGTTCGCGCTCTCCGGTCTGCTCACCCCGCTGCTGGTGGGCCGGCTCGGACTGGAGCGCACCGCGCTGACGGCCATGCTGCTGGCGGGCGCGGGCATGCTGGTGCGGGCCCTGGTCCCGAACACCGGCGAACTCCTGGTTTTCTCGGCGGTGGCGCTGGCCGGCATGGGTGTCGGCAACGTGGTGATCCCGCCACTGGTCAAGCGCTACTTCTCCGACCGGCTGGCGATCGTCAGCTCGCTGTACATCACCATGGTCCAGCTCGGCACGGTGATCCCGGCGCTGATCGCGGTCCCGGTCGCCGACGCCGCGGGCTGGCGTGTCTCGCTGGGCCTGTGGGCCGCGCTCGGCTTCGCCGCCGCGCTGCCCTGGGTGTGGGTGCTGCGCGCCCGGCGCGGCCACGACCTGGCCGACACCACCGCCCTGCCCGCCGCGGACGAGCCCAAGGGCCAGGTCTGGCGCTCGCCGGTGGCCTGGGGCATGGCCGGCATGTTCGGCATGACCTCGCTGATCACCTATGCCATGTTCGCCTGGCTGCCGCGCATCCTGCAGGACGCCGGCGCCAGCGACGCCTTCGGCGGCACCATGGTCGCGCTGTTCGCACTGGTCGGGCTCTCGGCGGCGTTCACCGCGCCGACGCTGGTGGCCAAGGTGCGCAATCCCTTCCCGTACGTCCTGGCCTTCGCGGCGTGCTTCTTCATCTCCTTCGCCGGACTGCTGATCGCGCCGATGAGCGCCCCGCTGCTGTGGGTGATCCTGCTGGGCCTGGGCCCGAGCACCTTCCCGATGTGCCTGACGCTGATCAACACCCGCACCCGCACCGCGCAGGGTTCGGCCGCGCTGTCCGGTTTCGCGCAGGGCATGGGCTACGCCGTCGCCTGCACGGGCCCGCTGCTGTTCGGCATGCTGCACACCGCCACCGGCGGCTGGGGCGCGCCGTTCGCGATGCTCGTCGTCGCCGTGCTGATCCTGCTGACCGGCGCCTGGCAGGCGTGCAAGCCGCGCATGCTCGAGGACAGCTGGCACTGATCCGGCTCGAGTTGCACGCCGGTGGGTGTGGCCGCATGATGGTGCGCGTCACACCTCACCGGCTTTCGCGTTCGATTTAGGGTCTATTTCACCTGCGGAAACGCTTGTGTCACACCGGCGAAACATTCCGGCGAAACTCACCCCGCCGACCGGAGATTCGTGAGCAACCGTTGATTTAGCGGCAATTCGGGGCGACATTCCGGCAATACCTGTTTCCTACCGTTGGGCTAACCGATTTTGGGAGGCCCTTGTTGAGCACGCTGACGCGTAACCGCAACATCGAGCATTGGGATGCCGAGGATGTCGCCGCCTGGGAAGCCGGCGGCAAGGACATCGCCAAGCGCAACCTGATCTGGTCCGTCGTCGCCGAACACGTCGGCTTCTCGGTCTGGTCCATCTGGTCGGTGATGGTGCTGTTCATGCCCACCGACAAGTACGGCATCGACGCGGCCGGGAAGTTCTTCCTGATGGCCGTGCCCACGCTGACCGGCGCGGTGCTGCGCATTCCCTACACCGTGGCCACCGCCAAGTTCGGCGGCCGCAACTGGACCGTGTTCTCCGCGGCGATGCTGCTCGTCCCGACGCTGCTCACGCTGTACTTCATCAACCAGCCGGGCACCTCGTACACCACGTTCCTGATCGTGGCGGCCTTCGCCGGCTTCGGCGGCGGCAATTTCGCCTCCTCGATGACCAACATCAACGCCTTCTACCCGCAGCGGCTCAAGGGCTGGGCGCTGGGCCTGAACGCGGGTGGCGGCAATATCGGCGTCCCGGTCATCCAGCTGATCGGCCTGCTGGTCATCGCCACCCTGGGCAACGACTACGCCTCGCTGATCTGCGCGATCTACCTGGTCGCGGTGGCGGTCGCGGGCCTGGGCGCCGCGCTCTACATGGACAACCTGACCAACCAGAAGGCCGACCTGTCCTACATGGTCTCGGCGCTGAAGGTGCCGCAGTCCTGGGCGATCGCGTTCCTCTACATCGGCACCTTCGGTTCGTTCATCGGCTACAGCTTCGCCTTCGGCCAGGTGCTGCAGCTCAGCTTCAAGGCCGGCGGCGACACCGCCGTGCAGGCCACGCTGCACGCCGCGCAGATCGCCTTCATCGGCCCGCTGCTGGGTTCGCTGGCCCGGCCCTACGGCGGCAAGTGGGCGGATCGCATCGGCGGCTCCCGGGTCAGCCTCTTCGTGTTCGGCGCGATGATGGTCGCCGCGGTGCTGGTGATCACCGCGAGCTCGCTCGGCGACAGCAACGGCGGCGTGCCCTCCGGTGGGGCCATGATCGCGCTGGTGGTCGGCTTCATCGCCCTGTTCGTGCTCTCGGGCCTGGGCAACGGCGCGGTCACCAAGATCATCCCGTCGGTCTTCGAGGCCAAGTCGCGCGGGCTGGACCTGTCCGAGACCGCGCGCTCGGCCTGGTCGCAGAACTGCTCCGGCGCGCTCATCGGTTTCGTCGGCGCCATCGGCGCGCTCGGCGGCGTCGGCATCAACCTGGTGCTGCGCTCCTCCTATGCCTCCACCAACTCCGCGACCACCGCGTTCTGGGTCTTCCTGGGCTTCTACGTGGCCTGTGCCGCGGTGGTGTGGCTGGTCTTCCTGCGCCGGCCCACCGCCACCGATTCCGACATCGTCGCCGAGGCCGAGGCGCTCGTCCTCGAGGCCGAAAGCGCCTCTTCCAGCTCGTCGGCCCGCGCCTGACACCCGACCCACTCCAGGGAGGACACCTCATGAACAACGAATCCCGCAAGACCGCGGTGGTCGTCGGCCATGGCATGGTCGGGCACCGCTTCGTCGAAGCCCTGCGTGCGCGCGACGACGCCGGCCAGTGGCAGGTCGTCGTGCTCAGCGAGGAAGCCGAGCCCGCCTACGACCGGGTGGGACTGTCCTCCTACGTCGGCGCGTGGGACCCGAAAGAGCTCGCGCTGGCCGGCAACACCTACGACGGCGACCAGCTGGTGCGGCTGCGCCTGGGCGTCAAGGCCGACAGCATCGACCGCGCCGCGCGCAAGGTGACCACCTCCGCCGGCGACGTGCTCGGCTACGACGCCTTGGTGCTGGCCACCGGCTCCTACGCGTTCGTGCCGCCGGTGCCGGGCCACGACGTGCCGGGCTGCTACGTCTACCGCACCCTGGAGGACCTGGACGGCATCCGGGCCACGGCCGAGGCGGCCGGGCCGGGTGCGGTCGGCATCGTGGTCGGCGGCGGTCTGCTCGGATTGGAGGCGGCCAACGCGCTGCGCCTGCTCGGCATGACCCCGCACGTGGTGGAGTTCGCGCCGCGGCTGATGCCGGTCCAGGTCGACGAGGGCGGTGGCGCCATCCTGGAGAAGCTGGTCACCGATCTGGGCCTGCACGTGCACACCGGCGTCGGCACCTCGGCGATCGCGGTCGTGGACGACGCCCCGGTCGCGGAGCGGCTGGAGGTCACCCTGTCCGACGAGACCGCGGTGCGCGCCGCCGTGGTGGTCTTCGCGGCCGGCATCCGCCCGCGCGACGAGATCGCCAAGGCGGCCGGCCTGGAGGTCGGCCCGCGCGGCGGCGTCATCACCGATCTCGGTCTGCGGACCTCGGATCCGAACATCTACGCGGTCGGCGAGGTCGCCGCGATCGAGGGCGTCTGCTACGGCCTGGTGGCGCCCGGCTACACCACCGCCGAGATCGTGGCGGACCGATTGCTCGGCGGCGCGGGGGAATTCCCGGGCGCGGATCTCTCGACCAAGCTGAAGCTGCTCGGCGTGGACGTCGCCAGTTTCGGCGACGCGTTCGGGACCACCGAGGGCGCGCTGTCGGTGGTGCTGCACGACGCCGCCAAGGGCACCTACGCGAAACTCGTCGTCTCCGACGACGCGCAGACGCTGCTCGGCGGCATCCTGGTCGGCGACGCCTCGGCCTACGCGGCGCTGCGCCCGCTGGTCGGCTCGCCGCTGCCCGCCGACCCGGCCGCGCTGATCTCCCCGGCCGGTGCGGAACTCAGCGCCGACGCGCTGCCCGACGACGCCCAGATCTGCTCCTGCAACAACGTTTCCAAGGGCTCGATCTGCGGCGCGATCGCCGAGGGCGCCTGCGACGTGCCGGCCATCAAGAGTTGCACCAACGCCGGAACCTCTTGCGGCGGTTGCGTTCCCATGCTCAAGAAGCTGCTGGAGCAGTCCGGCGTCGAGGTCTCCAAGGCGCTGTGCGAGCACTTCACGCAGTCGCGCGCGGAGCTGTTCCACATCGTGCAGTCCACCGGCATTCGCAAGTTCTCCGAGCTGATCGCCAAGCACGGCAAGGGATCCGGCTGCGACATCTGCAAGCCGACCGTCGCCTCCATCCTGGCTTCCACCTCCAGCGACCACATCCTGGACGGTGAGCAGGCCGCGCTGCAGGACACCAACGATCACTTCCTGGCCAACCTGCAGAAGAACGGCACCTACTCGGTGGTGCCGCGGATGCCCGGCGGCGAGGTCACCGCCGAGCAGCTCATCACCATCGGCGAGGTGGCCAAGGAGTTCGGCCTCTACGTCAAGGTGACCGGCGGTCAGCGCATCGACCTGTTCGGCGCGCGGGTGGAGCAGCTGCCGCTGATCTGGAAGCGCCTGGTCGACGCCGGGATGGAATCCGGGCACGCGTACGGCAAGTCGCTGCGCACGGTGAAGTCCTGCGTCGGCTCGACCTGGTGCCGCTACGGTCAGCAGGATTCGGTCGGCATGGCCGTGCTGCTCGAAAAGCGTTACCGCGGTTTGCGTTCCCCGCACAAGCTGAAGCTGGCGGTCTCGGGTTGCGCCCGCGAGTGCGCGGAGGCGCGCGGCAAGGACGTCGGCGTGATCGCCACCGAGAACGGCTGGAACCTCTATGTCGGCGGCAACGGCGGTCTCACGCCCAAGCACGCCGTGCTGCTGGCCGGGGAGCTCGACGACGAGACGCTGATCCGCTACATCGACCGCTACCTGATGTTCTACATCCGCACCGCCGATCGTTTGCAGCGCACCGCTCCGTGGCAGGAGGCGCTGGAGGGCGGCCTGGATTACCTGAAGCAGGTCGTCTGCGAGGACAGCCTCGGCATCGCCGCGGATCTGGAGGCGGCCATGGCTCAGCACGTCGACGGCTACCGCGACGAATGGGCCGCGGTGCTCGACGACGAAGCCAAGCTGTCGCGCTTCGTGTCCTTCGTCAACGCCCCGGAGGAGGCCGATCCGACCATCTCCTTCGACGACAGCGGCGAGCGGATGGTGCCCGTGCTGTTGGGTACGCCACAATTCCCGGCTGCTACGCCCGGGAAATGACGACTTAACCGCATAGAAACAGGACGCCGGTACCAATGGGTAAGGCGTTTGGAGGATGACACCGATGACCGTGATCGATACCCCCGGCATTGCCACAGCTACCACCCGTGAGTGGACACAAGCCTGCCGATTCGACTACCTGATCCCCGGCCGCGGCGTTGCGGTGTTGCTGAAGGGTGGCCGGCAGGCCGCTCTGTTCCTGCATACCGACGGCACGCTGTACGCCGTCGGCAATATCGATCCGTTCGGCCGGGCCGCCGTGATGTCGCGCGGGCTGGTCGGTGACCGGGGCGGCGTGCCCGTGGTGGCCTCGCCGCTGCTCAAGCAGGCCTTCTCGCTGCTCGACGGGCACTGCCTGGACGACGCGTCGGCCGCGCTGCCGGTGTACGGCGTGCGCGTGATCGATGGCGTCGTGTCGGTGTCGAACACGGCGCTGTCCGCCGAAGAGCTGGCGGGTACCCCATGACCGCCACCGACCAGGGTGCGTGTCTGGCCGGGTTCACCATCGGCATCACCGCGGCCCGCCGCGCCGAGGAATTCGGCACGCTGCTGACCCGCCGCGGCGCGAATATCGTTTCCGCCCCGGCCATCCGGATCATTCCGCTGGCCGACGACACCGAGCTGGAGCGGGTCACCCGCAAGCTGGTCGAGGAGCCGCCGCAGATCGCCGTGGCCACCACCGGAATCGGCTTCCGGGGCTGGATGGAAGCCGCGGAAGGCTGGGGCTTGGCCGAGGACCTGCGCGTCACCCTGGCGGCGACGCGCATGCTGGCGCGCGGCCCGAAGGCCAAGGGCGCCATCCGGGCCGCCGAACTGCGCGAGGAGTGGTCGCCGGCCTCGGAGTCCTCGGCGGAGGTGCTCGACCACCTGCTCGCCGAAGGCGTGGAGGGCGTGCGGATCGCCGTGCAGTTGCACGGCGCGACCACGGAGTGGGAGCCGGTACCCGACTTCTGCGAGGTATTGCGCTGTGCCGGTGCGGATGTCGTGCCGGTTCCGGTGTACCGGTGGACCCCGCCCGCGGATCAGGGTCCGATGGATCAGCTGATCGAGTCGATCGTCACCGCGAACCTGGACTGCGTCACCTTCACCAGTGCGCCGGCCGTGGCGTCGATGTTGATGCGCGCCAAGGAAACCGGGCTGCTCGAAGGCGTGCTGCACGCGTTGCGCGGCCGGGTGCTGCCCGCCTGCGTGGGGCCGATCACCGCGGCGCCGCTGGAAGAGCTCGGCGTGCCGACCTCGATGCCGGGCCGGGCCCGGCTGGGTGCGCTGGCCCGGCACGTCGCCGAGGAACTGCCTCGGCGCGCCAACCGGATTCAGGCCGCCGGGCACCAGATCAGCGTGCGCGGCGCGTGTGTCGTGGTGGACGGGACGGTACGCCAGCTCGCGCCCGCGCCGATGGCGCTGATGCGTTCGCTGGCGCGGCAGCCCGGCCGCGTGGTCTCGCGTGAGGACCTGCTGGCCGCCCTGCCCGGCGGTGGTGACGACACGCACGCCGTGGAGACCGCCATCGCCCGGCTGCGCGCCGGTCTGGGTACGCCGAAAGCCATTCAGACCGTGGTCAAGCGGGGCTACCGGCTGGCGCTGGACGCCGCCGAGTGCGCCGACGACAATGTGCGCCCGGCCGCGCCCGTGGCGACTCGTCCGCACGGCATCGGCGCGCCGGTGCGCGCGCCGCGCTACGCCCAGCCGACGGGGACGTGGTGAACGCCCCGGCGCTGGTGCTCGTGGCGCACGGCACCAGGAGCGCGCGCGGCGTGGAGATGATCGCCGCGCTGGCCGAGGCGGTGTCGGTGGAGCTCGGCGTCGCGGTTTCGGGGCGTGACGCCGCCGGACCGCGCCGCGACGGCGCCGACGCGCCGTCCGCGGTGCGGACGGCGTTCGTGGACGTCCTCGGGCCGTCCCCGGCGGAGGTGCTGCGCGCACTGCGAACAGAATCGGAATCCGTTCCTGCGGTGGTGGTTCCGGCGTTCCTGGCCTCGGGGTATCACGTCTATCAGGACGTGCCGCGCGAGGTGGCCGAGAGCGCGCATCCGGCGGTGGTCGTCACCCCGGCGATGGGTCCGGATCCGGCACTGGCCCGGATCATGGCGATGCGCCTGCGCGCTGCGGGCTGGCGTCCCGGCGACGCGGTCGTCTTCGCGGCCGCGGGTTCCTCGGATGCCCGGGCCCGGCACGATGTGCGGCGCGCCGCGGCGATGCTCACCGAACGGCTGGGTGTGGCGGTGCGCATCGCCTACGTCGCCACGGGTGCCCCGCGCGTGCCGGAAGTGGTTGCCGACCTTCGGGATTCGGGTGCGGAGCGGGTGTTCGTCGCGTCCTATCTGCTGGCGCAGGGCCTGTTCCAGCAGCGGCTGCACGAGGCCGGCGCGGACGGTGTCGCCGAGCCGATCGGCGTCCATCCCGCCGTCGTGCGGCTGATCGCCGAGCGCTATCGCACGGCGGCCCGGGACGCGGCGCAGGCGCCGGTGCGCCGGTAGGCGGTTCTTGTCGGTGCCATGGTCCACACTGTGAGCCATGGCATACGACGAAGAGCTGGCCGAGCGGATTCGCGAGGTGATCGAGCCCCGTCCGCCCTTGGTCGAGAAGAAGATGTTCGGCGGGCTGGCCTTTCTGGTCGGCGGCCATATGGCCGTAGCAGCCAGCGGCAAGGGCGGCCTGCTGGTGCGGGTCGACCCGGCCGAGGAAGAGGAGCTGCTCGCGGCCGATCACGTCGAAGTGATGGTGATGGGCGGGCGCGAGGCTCACGGGTGGTTGCGTGTCGCGCCCGAGGCCCTGGCCGAGGCCGCTGTGCTGCGCGAATGGGTCGATCGCGGCCTCGCTTACGCCGGATCGCTCCCGCCGAAAAAGAAGTAGCGAAAATTTCCGCGCGACTGTGTCGAAAGCGGCGGACCGGCTCCGACCAGAGGGTGACAGTAGGTCACACCACACTCAGGAGCACATCATGTCTGTCCTTACTTTCTTCTGGTTCGAATCCCAGGCCGAAGAGGCCGGCCGGCGCTACGCCGAGATCGTCCCCGATTCGCGGATCCTGGATATCGTCCGGCATCCCGACGGTTCCGCCTTCACCGTCGATCTCGAACTCGACGGCCACCGCGTCACCCTGCTCAACGGCGGCCCCGGCCACCCGCTCTCCGACGCCGCCTCGCTGCAGGTGATCGTCGACACCCAGGACGAGGTCGACCGCCTCTGGGCCGCACTCACCGACGGCGGCGAGCCCGGCCCCTGCGGCTGGCTGACCGACCGCTACGGCCTGAGCTGGCAGGTCGTCCCCGCCACCCTGCCCCGCCTCCTGGCCGAAGGCACCCCCGCCCAGCGCCAGGCCGTCGCCGTGGCCCTGCAATCCATGACCAAGCCGGACACCAAGGTCCTCCAGGACGCCCACGACCAGGCGTGACCGGCGACGAGCACGGCGTTGATATCCTATTCTTGAATTGGATATCAACGGTGGGAGGCGGCTATGACACGCACGATCATCGATGTCGATGACGACGCGCTCGCTCTCGCGGCGCGCCATCTCGGCACCACCACCAAGAAAGACACGGTCAACGCCGCCTTGCGCGAGGTCGCCGATCGCCGGCGCCGTGCCGCGGCTATCAAGCGCATGCGCGAGATGGTGGCCGGCGGCGAAATCGATCTAGCCCGGTTCGACGAAGAGGAGCAACCCGGCAGCCGCGCATGAGCGAACTGTTCCTCGCCGACACCAGCGCCCTGGTCCGTTTCTTCCGCAACCAGACCGGCCCCGAGTGGAATCAGGTGTTCGACGCGGGCCTGGTCGGTATCTGTGAGCCGGTTCGTCAGGAGTTCCTGCGTGCGGTCGGTGGCCGTCCGGCGTTCTACGAGGCCGAAGCGCTACTGCGCGAGGTGTTCCCGTATTTCGCGATGCGCGACTCGGCCTGGGACGACACCGCCGATCTGCAGCGCCTGCTCGCCGACCAGGGGTGGCACCAGAGCGCCGGGCCGGTCGATCTGCTCGTGTCGGTGACCGCCGTGCATCACAAACTCACTGTGCTGCACGCGGACCGGGACTTCGACACGATCGCGAAGGTGACGGGTCAATCCGTGGAACGTATTCGCTAGCCGCGTTCAGGAGCGCCAGCGTTCCGGGGTGACCGGAGCATCCCAGGCGCGGGAGTAGCGGCGGGTGTCGGGGGTGTTGGGTTCCTTGGCGCGGTAGACGATGTAGGGGCGGGTGAGGTAGCCGAGGGGGGCGCTGAACATGTGGACCAGGCGGGTGTAGGGCCACAGGGCGATCAGGGCGAGGACGACCAGGCCGTGGGCCTGGAAGGTCCAGGGCGTGTCGACCATGAGTTCGGGCTGCGGGTTGAGGGTGAAAAGGCTGCGGAACCAAGGGGATACGGTTTCGCGGTAGTTGTAGGTGCCCCACAGCAGGTTGCTACCCCAGGTGTTGAGCAGTCCGGTCACCAGCGCCGCGGTGAGCAGGGTGTACATGAGCTTGTCGTTGCCGGTGGTGGCTTTGCGGACGGCGGTGGTGGTGATCCGGCGATAGAGCAGAATTCCCACTCCGGCCAGCACCGCAAGGCCCGCGATCGATCCCGCGCCGACAGCGATGATGTGGTACGTGTGCTCGCTGATCCCCACGGCGGCGGTCCAGGATTCGGGGATCAGGACGCCGAGCACGTGTCCGCCGAAGACGCCGAGCATCCCGAAGTGGAACAGCGGGCTGCCCAGGCGCAGCAGCCGGCTCTCGTAGATCTGGGAAGAGCGTGTGGTCCAGCCGAATTGGTCGTTGCGGTAGCGCCAGACGTGTCCGAGCACGAACGAGGTGAAGGCGACATAGGGCAGGATCAGCCACAGTTCGGTGGGCAGCTGCGGGACGAAATTCATCGACGGCCTCCGGCGGTGTCGAACAGGGCGGGGTCCATGGCGAAGGGGTCGAGGCCCACTTCTTCGTCCGGCGGGCCCTGGGCGGCGAGTTCGGCGATTTTGCGCCGGTCGGCGGTGGTCAGCGGCGGGAGGGTGGCGACGACGGCGGCGAGCAGGCCCGCGTAGGGAGATCCACTGTCGGACAGCGAGAGTCGCAGCAGTTCGATGACGGGCAGGTGCTCGCCGAGCAGCCGCTCGCCCCCGATCGGATCGACGGTGGCGGCGAATTCCAGGAGCACCGGCAGATGGTCGGGCAGTTCCTGGTCGTCGAGTTCGGTTCCGGCGTGGCGGTAGGCGTGCTTGAAACGCAGCAGCGCCATGCCGCGTTTCCGGGTGTCGCCGTAGGCGTAGTAGGTGAGGTGCAGGCTGGCGCGCCGGCGCAGGTCGAAGGTTTCGACGTAGGCGGCGGCCAGTTCCAGGGGCGGTGTCGCCCGCAGGTGCTCCAGCAGCGTCGTGAACTGCGCGCGCACGTGCTCCGGCAATTCCGTTGCGGCACGGTCGAGTTGGTCGAGCATCGCCAGAGTGGACTCGTTCGGGTAGTCCAGCAGCAAAGCGGCCATCCGCCAGATCAGTCGCCGGTCGTGCTCGGCGATCCGGATCGCGGGTTCGGGCCGCCGCCGGAGTTTCAGCAGGCTCATTGCGCGGCTCCGTTGACGGTGACAGCCGGCGATCCCGGCCCGGCGCCGTTGCCCGCCGGGATCGCCGAACCGTTCGCGGCAGCGCCGTTGCTGCCGTTGCTGTCCGCCGACCCCCCTGCGGTCGGCACCAGCCCGCTGGTGCTCTTCCCATCCCAGTTCAGCAGGTTGATCCGATTCGACTTCTCCTCCGGCGCAGCGCCGTTGCTGTCGGTGAGATGGAATTTCTCCACCATCTGATCGAACGCGGTCATGCCCGGGCCGCCGTCGTTGTCGAGGCTGCACCCGGTCGCGAGCGCGTCGAGTTGATGGGCTTCGGATCCCGCGCCGGAGGGGATCACGTACCGGTCTTCGTATTTCGCGATCGCGAGCAGCCGGTACAGGGCTTCGATCTGCTCGGGTTCCAGGCGCACGTTGGGGGCGATCTCGGGGTCGGGTTCCTCCCCGAGGTTGACCGAGCGCATGAACGAACGCATCCCGGCCAGGCGCTGCAGCGCCGCCCGCACCGGCCCGACGTCACCGGCGGTGAACAACTCGGCCAGGTATTCCACGGGGATCCGCAGCGCGTCGATGGCGCCGAAGAGGTTTCGCGCGTCCTCGCCGTCGTGCCCGGTCTCGGAGAGCACGTCGACCACCGGCGACAGCGGCGGCACGTACCAGACCATGGGCATGGTGCGGTATTCCGGGTGCAGCGGCAGCGCGATCTGGTAGTCGACGATCAGCTTGTAGACCGGCGAGTTCTGCGCGGCCTCGATCCATTCCGGCGAGATGCCGGCCCGTTCGGCCTCGGCGATCACCCTGGGATCGTGCGGATTCAGGAACACACCGAGCTGAGAGGGATACAGATCACGGGTGTCGGTGACCGAGGCGGCCTGCTGGACCTTGTCGGCGTCGTAGAGCATGACGCCGATGTAGCGCAGCCGTCCGACGCAGGTCTCCGAGCACACGGTCGGGATGCCGACCTCGACGCGGGGGTAGCAGAAGGTGCATTTCTCGGCTTTGCCGGTCTTGTGGTTGAAGTAGATCTTCTTGTAGGGGCAGCCGGTGACGCACTGTCGCCAGCCCCGGCATTTGTCCTGGTCGACGAGCACGATGCCGTCTTCGGCGCGCTTGTAGATAGCGCCCGAGGGGCAGGAGGCCGCGCAGGAGGGGTTGAGGCAGTGCTCGCAGATCCGCGGCAGGTAGAACATGAAGGTCTCTTCGAACTCCAGTTTCACCTTGTCCGAGAGGCGACCGAGCAATGGGTCCTTACCGACCTGCTCGGGCCCGGAGCCGAGGTCGTCGTCCCAGTTCGCGCCCCAGGTGACCTGCGTATCCTCGCCGGTGATCAATGATTTCGGCCGCGCCACCGGCACGGTGTCGGTGGGCGGGCTGGCGAGCAGGTTGTCGTAGTCGTAGCTCCACGGCTCGTAGTAGTCCGACACCGTGGGCATGTCGGGATTGGCGAAGATGTTCAGCAGCCGCTTCATTCGCGACCCCGACTTCAAGGTCAGCTTGCCGCGCTTGGTGAGCGTCCAGCCGCCCTTCCACTTCTCCTGATCCTGGTACTGGCGCGGATACCCCTGTCCGGGGCGGGTTTCCACATTGTTGAACCAGACGTATTCGGTGCCACCGCGATTGGTCCACGCCTGCTTGCAGGTGACGCTGCAGGTGTGACAGCCGATGCACTTGTCCAGGTTCATCACCATGGCCATCTGAGCCATAACGCGCATATCTAGTACTCCACCTTCTGCGAGCGGCGGCGAATGGTCGTGACTTCGTCGCGTTGATTTCCGGTGGGGCCGTGGTAGTTCAGCGCGAAGGACTGCTGGGCGTACCCGCCGATGAGATGTGACGGCTTGATCATGATCCGGGTCAGCGCGTTGTGGATGCCGCCGCGTTTGCCGCGCCCGGCCTGCTTCTCCGAGGTTCCTTCGATACGCGGCACGTCCACGGCCCGGTCCTGGGCGTGATACATGAACACGGTGCCCTCGGGCATGCGGTGCGAGACGATGGCGCGGGCCACCACGACACCGTTGCGGTTGACGGCCTCGATCCAATCATTGTCGGCGACACCAATTTTCGCGGCGTCCCGATCCGACATCCAGATCGACTGCCCGCCGCGCGAGAGCGTGAGCATGTGCAGGTTGTCCTGGTACGCGGAGTGGATGGACCACTTCGAATGCGGCGTCAGATAGCGCACGGTGACGCCGTGCTCGCCGACATCGCCCACCCCGGGTTCACTGAACAGGGCGGTCATGTCCAGCGGCGGCCGGAAGATCGGCAGCTGCTCGCCGAGTTCGATCATCCAGTCGTGGTCGAGGTAGAAGTGCTGCCGCCCGGTGAGGGTGTGCCAGGGCTTGAGCCGTTCGGTGTTGATCGTGAACGGGGAGTACCGCCGTCCGCCGGTCTCGCTGCCGGACCACTCCGGCGAGGTGATCACCGGAACCGGCCGGGCCTGGGTGTCCTTGAAGGTGATCTGCTTGCCCTCGTGCTCGGCGGCCAGATCGGCGAGCTCGGTGCCGGTGCGCCGTTCCAGCGCCTCGAATCCCTCGACGGCCAGGCGTCCGTTCGTGGTGCCGGACAGGGCGAGGATCGTCTCGGCGGCATGGGTGTCCTTGGCCAGGGACGGACGCCCCTGTGCCACACCGGAAACCACGGTGCCGTTCACGCCGGCGAGGTAGCCGACCTCCTTCTCGGGGTAGGTGGTGATGCCCTTGGTGGTGAGGCCGAGCGTTTCCACCAGCGGCCCCAGTGCCGCCATCTTCTCCGCGATGTTCGGGTAATCCCGTTCCACCACAACTAGTTTGGGCATGGTCCGGCCGGGAATCGGCTCGCACTCACCGGCTTTCCAGTCCAGCACGCGCCCACCGGCCTGGGCGAGCGCGTCCGGCGAATCGTGCTGCAACGGCACCGCGACGATGTCTTTGCGCTTGCCCAGGTGCTTTTCGGCCATCCAGGAGAAGCCGCGCGCGATCCGGTGGAACGCGTCGAAGTCGGTCTTGGCTTCCCAGGGCGGGGAGATGGCGGGGGAGAAGGCGTGCACGAACGGGTGCATGTCGGTCGAGGAGAGATCGTGCTTCTCGTACCAGGTGGCCGCGGGCAGCACGATGTCGGAGAACAGCGTCGTGCTGGTCATGCGGAAATCCAGCGACAGCAGCAGATCCAGTTTCCCGGTGGCGGCCTGGTCGCGCCACACCAGCTCCTTCGGGCGCACGCCGGTGGCGTCGGTGGTCTGCACATTGGAGTCCGCGCCGAGCAGGTGCTTGTGGAAGTACTCGTTGCCCTTGCCGGAGGAGCCGAGCAGGTTGGCCCGCCACACGGTCAGCACGCGCGGGAAGTTCTCCGGGGCGTCGGGGTCCTCGCAGGCGAAGCGCAATTCCTCGGACTTCAACCCGGCCACCACGTGCTCGGCGGCAGCGACACCGGCCGCGTCGGCTTCGTCGGCGAGGTCGAGGGGGTTGCGGTTGAAGGTGGGGTAGGACGGCATCCACCCCAGCCGGCTGGCCAGGGCGATGTTGTCGGCGGCGGTGCGTCCGGCGAAAGCACCCTTGCCCAGGGGCGAGGCGAAGGATTGGGAGGTGAAGGGGTCGTAGCGCCACTGGTCGTTGGTGAGGTACCAGAAGACGGTGCCCTGCATCTGGCGCGGCGGGCGCTGCCAGTCGAGGCCGAAGGCGAGGGTGGACCAGCCGGTCACGGGCCGGCACTTTTCCTGGCCGACGTAGTGCGCCCAGCCGCCGCCGTTGACGCCCTGGCAGCCGGTGAGCAGCGTGAGGGTGAAGAAGGCGCGGTAGATCTGATCGGAGTGGAACCAGTGGTTGGTGCCCGCGCCCATGAGAATCATCGAGCGCCCACCGGAACGGTCCGCGTTGTCGGCGAATTCACGCGCGATCCGGATCGCCTGCTGCGCCGGCACGCCGGTGACGGCTTCCTGCCAGGCGGGGGTGTAGGGCTGGGTGGCGTCGTCGTATCCGGTCGCCCAATCGCCGGGCAGGCCCGCGCGCCCGACGCCGTACTGGGCGAGCAGCAGATCGAACACCGTGGTCACCCGGCGTCCCGCGACGACGCGGGTGGGCACGCCGCGCACCAGCACACCCGCGGTGTCGGTGTCGAAGCGCGGCATCCGCACCGCGACCGGCTCCGCGTCGGCCGCGCCGTAGAGGGTCAGCAGCGGATCGACGCCCTCGAGGTCGAGATTCCACTTGCCCGCGTCACCCTCGGTGAAGCGGTGCCCGAGCGAGCCGTTGGGCACCACCGGCTGCCCGCCCTGGTCGAGCAGCACCGGCTTGTGCGCGGCGGTCTCGTCGGCCGAGCCCAGATCGGCCGCGGTGAGGAATTTCCCGGCCAGCGCGCCGTCGTGGTGGTAGTGGCCCTCGGCGTCCCAGCCCGCGGGATCGTCCAGGCAGACCAGGTACGGCAGGTCGGTGTACTTCTTGATGTAGTCCAGGAATCGCGGCACCTGCTTCTCGCAGAAGAACTCCCGCAGGATCACGTGCCCCATCGACATCGCCAGCGCCGCATCGGTTCCCGGGCGCGCCGCGACCCACTCGTCGGCGAACTTGGTGTTGTCGGCGTAGTCGGGCGATACCACCACGACCTTCTGGCCCCGGTAGCGCGCCTCGGTCATGTAGTGCGCGTCCGGGGTCCGGGTCACCGGAACATTGGAGCCCCACATGATCAGATAGCCGGCGTCGAACCAGTCCGCGGATTCGGGGACATCGGTCTGGTCGCCGAACACCTGCGGTGAGGCCACCGGCAGATCGGCGTACCAGTCGTAGAACGACAGCATCGACCCGCCGAGCAGCGAGATGAACCGGGCCCCGACCGCGTGGCTGACCATCGACATCGCCGGGATCGGGGAGAACCCGGCGACCCGGTCCGGTCCGTATTTCTTGATGGTGTGCACGTGGGCGGCGGCGGCGATCTCGGCCGCTTCCCACCATTCCGCGCGCACGAACCCGCCCTTGCCACGGGCGCTCTTGTAGCGGCGCGCCTGCTCCGGGTCTTCGACCACGGCCTCCCAGGCCAGCACCGGGTCCTTCAAGCGCTGCTTGGCGGCGCGGTAGAGCTCGAGCAGGGCGCCGCGGACATACGGGTAGCGCACCCGGGCCGGAGAGTAGGTGTACCAGGAGAACGACGCGCCGCGCGGACAGCCGCGGGGTTCGTATTCGGGCTTGTCCGCGCCCACCGAGGGATAGTCGGTTTGCTGGGATTCCCAGGTGATGACGCCGTCTTTGACGTAGATCTTCCAGGAACAGGATCCGGTGCAGTTGACGCCGTGGGTCGAGCGGACGACTTTGTCGTGGGCCCAGCGGTCGCGGTAGAACTCGTCCGCGCCGCGCCCGCCGATCTTGTGCAGGCTGCGCTGATCCCGGGAGATCTCGCCGGTCTGGAAATACTTGCCCAGCCGGAGCAGCGCTTGGCCGTCGCCGGCGGCTGGAGCGGAGCCCGCGGAGCGACCAGAAGATTCCGTTGGCAGGCTTGCAGAATTAACCACGACGCCCCTTCGGGTGAGTAATCGGGCTGATTGCACCGACTGTAAGGAGGCTTGGGCGCGCGGCCAAATGATTCTCTCACAGCGCTCGGCCGCCCACTGTGCGTTGTGAGGACGGCGCAACACACAGGTCACTGTGTGGTTGCGACCAAAGTCACCGGCCGTAGATGCGACCAGGCTATATCCGGGCTGACCGGGTGAAACACGGCGTCCGGCAGGTGTTTCGGGGGCTTGGCGGTGAATGTTTGGAAACCGGGGGTTCTCGATCGCGCAACATTTGTTTACAAAACCGGCGGGCCTCCCGGCGGCGCTGCGGGCCGGTCCGGCGAGGCCGAGAGTAGCCGCCCGGAGCATCGAATTTATCGATCTTCTATCTAATAGCTCCAGGTTTGCCGATTATTCGGGGTCGGCAGATTATTCTGCATTCATGCAGCGATTCGAGGCGACGATCGAGGCGGGTGCTGGCACGGTGTCACCGTGCCCGTCCTGGACGCGATCGTCGCCGGCTGTCCCGTACCGACCGGCGTCAGCTGGTTGCCGCGATCACCGAGGCCAAACGCCCGGAAACCCGAGCCCGCCGTATCGAGAAAGCTGTCGCCGCGTCTAGCTGAAGGAGCCAGTGCTGTGCCACGCAAAATGACCGACACCGCCGACGATCGCCTACTCCGGCCGCCGAGCTTCGGCGGCCTCCTCCGCAGACTCCGGGACGAGCGCCATATGTCCCGGGAGAAATTGGCCTTCGCCGCCGGGGTGAGCGCCAGTTACATCACCCACCTCGAGGGCGGGGATCGCGAACACCCCACCAGAGCCGTGGTGGACGCGCTGATCGGCTACCTCGACGGCATCCGCCCGCTGCTGCCGGTCGAACGGCGGCACCTCTACGATCTGGCCGGGCTGGTCGAGGACGCGTTCCCGAGTGTCGAGAAGCTGCGCTCGGCGATCGACGAGGATATGCGCCGCGGCCTGCTGGTGCACCGCCCCAATGCCGCCGGCTACATCGATACTCGCTGGAATGTGCTGTCCTGCAACGATGTCTACGCCGACATGTTCCCCGGCCTGGTCGAGGACGTGAACGTGCTGCGCTGGTTCTTCGGCAACGAGATGTCCAAAGAGGTCATGGTCGAGTGGGAGCGCGAGGCCGGGAACACCGTCGCCTGGCTGCGCGGGCTGATCGGCCAGACCGGCGACACCGCGTGGTCCACCTCGTTGCTGGAGGAGCTCGGCGGCTACGCCGATTTCCGCAGCATGTGGGCCGCGGGCGGCACCGCCTACGGCCGCGAGACCCCCGACATGCTGCTGCGCGATCCGCGCACCGGCGAGACCTACAGCCTGTCGGTGCAGATGTTCCGCGTGGACTCCACCAACCATCCGAACCGGATGCAGTTCTTCCTGGGCATCCGGCAGCCCAGTCTGACGCCCTCGACCTAGACGGCCGCACCGCGCTGCGTCCCGGCCCACCCCGGCCGGGACGCACGGTCGTGTCTCAGGCCGGGTGGACGTCGGCGAACGAGTCGACCCAGCGGTGCGGTGGCCGCGGCGGGTTGGGTTCACCGGCCCGGTGCACGCCGACCGCCGACCAGCCCGCCGCCACGGCGGCGTCGAGTTCGTCGGGGTGATCGGACAGGAACAGGATCTGCCCCGGCTCCACGCCGAGCACGCTCGCGATCTTCTCGTAGGATCCGGCCTCGCGCTTGGGGCCCGCGGTGTTCAGATCGAAGTACCCCTCGATCAGCGGACTCAGCGCGCCGCCGCGCGCGAACTCGAACCAATCCTGTTGGTTGCGTACCGAACCCGAGGAGTACACCGCCAGCTGCAGGCCCGCCGCGTGCCACTGCGCCAGCGCGGGGGCGACGTCCGGGAAGAACTCGCCGTGCAGCGCGCCGGAGCGGAACCCCGCCGCGCAGATGACGCCCTGCGCGGTCTTCAGCGGTTCGGCCTTCACATCCGAATCCAGCCAGCCGCGCAGGATTTCGGCCACCTCGGCCGGATCCGCGCCGGGGCGCCCGGCCAGCTCGCGGGTGCCGGCGAGCACGGCGGCCGCTGCCCCGTCGGCGTTCTCGGCCAGCCACCGCGGCAGCCGGGCCCGGGTGTACCCGTAGAGGTCCTCGCGCACCGAGCTGGTCGGGCTGGTCGTCCCCTCGATATCGACGACGACGGCCTTCATCGAGCCGCCAGCAGTTCGTCGAGGGTCGGGAACCCGGAGCTGATCTTGTCGCCGGTGAAGTCGCCGATCCAGCCGTCCTCCTCCTCGAAGAAGCGCACGGCCACGAAATCCGGGCGGGTGCCCATGTCGAACCAGTGCAGCGTGCCCGCGGGCACCGAGACCAGATCGCCCGCCTCACACACCGTGGCCAGCACCTCGTCGCCGATGTGCAGGTAGAAGCAGCCGCGGCCGGCGGCGAAGAAGCGCACCTCGTCCTCGGCGTGCCGGTGCTCGTCCAGGAACTTCGCGCGGGCGCCCGCGGCGACGGCGGGCCACTCCGGGTCGGACTCGTTCGGGTGGATGCGGGCGATATCGATGTGGCGGTAGCGGCCGGTGGCGTTCAGCGTGGCGATCCGCTCGGCGTATTCGGCCAGCAGCTCCTCCGACGGGACGGCAGCGGCGTTGTCCAGGACCGGCCAGTGATCGAAAGCGACTCCGCGCGCGGCCAATTCGGCGGTGATCACCGCGTCGTCGGTGGTGCGGACCTTGACATCGGCGGCGTCGCCGGCGGCCATTACCTGTAGCAAAGTCATTGTCCTGTCCAATCTTCGAGGTCTAGGCGGGTTCGTAGGCGTGCCGGCGCCCGGTGCGGGCGACCAGCTCGCACAGCGCCTCCAGGCATTCGGCGCGATCGCGGGCCCTGGAGAGATTGTCCCCCCACACGGTGATCCCGTGGCCCGCGATGCCCAATACCGGCGGGGCGTCCGGGTGCTCGCCGAGATAGCGCTCGATATCCGCGCCGATCCGGGGCACGTCGGCCCAGTTCGGGAAGATCGGGATGTCGATGGCGTTGGTGCGGCCCAGGCCCTTGATCAACTCGAAGCCGGTGATCCGCAGCATGGTCAGCGTGTCGCGCGCACCGGCCTGCGTGCACAGCGTGGTGGCGTACGGCGGATGGATGTGCACCACCGCCCGCGCGTCGGTGCGGCGGTAGACGGCGGTGTGGATCGTGGTCTCCGCCGACGGCTTGCGCCGCTGCGCGCCGATCGGTCTCGCGTCGGCGATCGCCACGGTCACCATGTCGTCCGCGGTCAGTTCGCCCTTGGCCAGCCCGCTGCCGGTGACCACGGCCGACTCGCCGCTGCGCACCGAGATATTGCCCGCGGTGCCGGGCATCCAGCCGCGCCGGTGCAGCTCGGCGGCCGTGCCGGCGATCGCCGCTGCCGAATCCCCGGCGCTGTAGACCACACCCAGTTCGGTGACGACCGCCGTGACCAGGGCCGCGGGCGTCACGTCGAAGGCGGGATTGAACGCGGCGGTACCCGCGGGAGCGGTGGCGACACCGCCGAATCCGGTGACCTCCGCGGCGGCTCGCTGCTCGACGACGATCTCCGCGCCGGTGGCCATGCCCGGATCGCGGGTCGACTCCGGCGCCACCACGATGAACGGAATCCCGTGGTGGCGGGCCGCGAGGGCCAGGGCGTAGGTGCCGATCTTGTTGGCCACGTCGCCGTTGGCGGTGACGCGGTCCGCGCCGACGACCACGCAGTCGACCTGGCCGGTCGCCACCGCCCAGGCCGCGGCGGAATCCATGGTGAGCCGGTGCGGGATCCCCGCCTCGGCCAGTTCCCACGTGGTCAGCCGCGCGCCCTGCAACAGCGGGCGGGTCTCGTCGACGAGCACGTCGGCGATCAGGCCGCGGTCGTGCAGTACCCGCAGCGCGCCGATCGCGGTGCCGAACGCGCTGGTGGCCAGCCGCCCGGTATTGCAGTGTGTGAGCAGCCGCAGCGGCCGGTCCGGCAGCAGGCGCTGGACGAGGTCGGCGGCGTGCGTGGCGGCGGCCCGGTTGACGCGGCCGTCCTCGGCCAGCATGTCCAGGGTTTCGGCGAGCACCGCGTCCGCGCCGGCGGGCACCCGGGCCAGGACCCGGCGCACGGCCCAGGCCAGGTTCACCGCGGTGGGCCGGGCCGCGGCGAGGCGTGCGGCGTCGGCCTCGGCGGCGGCCACGTCCACGACGCCGGCCACGGTGTGCGCGGCGGTGGCGATGACCACGCCGAAGGCCCCCGCGATGCCGATCGCGGGGGCGCCGCGGATCGCCAGCGCCTGGATCGCGTCGATGATCTGATCGACCGTGGACAACCGCAGTTCCCGCACCTCGTGCGGCAAACCCCGCTGGTCGATGGTGACCAGCGCGCCGTCGTCCCAGATCAGTGAACTGTCAGTCGTCAACCGTCATCCTTTACCGCACAAGCCCGCAAAATGCCTGGTAAACGGTATCCGACCGGGCCTGACGGCCGGTAACCGGCTCCGTCACTCCGCGACGTACTCCGCCTCGCGCTCCACCGCCTCGACGGTGGCCTGCGGGACCCCGATCGGGCCGGGGGTGTAGGTCACCGCGCGCAGCGCGCCGCTGTAGCGGAACGGGCCGCGGCGTTCGCGCAATTCCCAGGAGACCGGGCCGCGGGCGTCGACGCCGACGGAGATGCCGGTCCAGGGCGCCATGCCGACCAGCTGGACCTGGTCGCGCAGCTCGGCCGACCCGGCGCCCGCCGTCAGGCGGAAATCCCAGCGCAGATGCGGGCGCACCGTCGCGGTGACGGTGACGCGTTCCGTGCCGGGCGCCAGGTCCACCGCGACGTCGTGGTAGACGCCATAGCTGTTGACGCCCAGTACGACTCGGCCGTTCTCGACATAGAGCAGGTAGCCGCCCAGCGGGTCGCCGTGCGCTACCAGCACGCCTTCCGCACCCGGTGTGTAGCCGCCGAGTTCGGCCTCGATGGTGAAGTCACGGAAGGCGATCAGGCGCTGCGATCGGTAGCGCTCCAGGGTCGGGGTGCCGGGCAGCAGCCGCACCGGCGCGGTGAGGCGCGCCTCCGCCGGACGCCGCCGGGCCAGGTCCTGCCGGGTGAGCAACGGGAAAACGGTGTTGTTCCACGCGGATTCGTCCCAGGCGGCGGCGAGCTCGGCGGCTTTGTCCGGGTATCGCGCGGCCAGGTCGTGCAGTTCGGTGGGATCGGCGCGCACGTCGAACAGCTGCCAGTTCGGGGCGTCCACGTCCCGGCCGGGTTCGTGCAGCGACAACAGTTTCCAGCCGTCGCGGTAGAAGCCGCGGTGGCCGGTCATCTCCGAGTACTGCTCGGTGTGCGCGGTGACGGCCGCCGGATCGCGCAGCAGCGCGGCGGCGGAGACACCGTCGAAGTCCTTGGCGGGCAACCCGTTGCGCACCGTCGGCCGGTGCAGTCCGGCCAGCTCGAGCAGGGTCGGCGCGAGGTCGGTGACGTAGGCGTACTCCTGCCGGATGCCGTTGTCGCCCGCGGCGCGCGGCAGCCCCCTGGGCCAGGACACGATCAGCGGCACCCGGACGCCGCCCGCGAAGGTCTGGCCCTTGTAGAAGCGGAACGGGGTGTTGGAGGCCTGCCCCCAGCCGCGCGGGTAGTGCACGCCGAGCCGGGCGGTGCCGATCAGGTCCTCGTCGTGCGGGATGTCGCCGACCCAGTCCGGGTCGTCGATCTGCGCGAACTCGGCGAAGTAGGTGCGCGTGCCCTCGGGCCCGCCCTCGGCCGTGCCGCCGTTGTCGGAGGTGAACACCACGATGGTGTTGTCCAGCTCGCCGAACTCCTCGACCGTGTCGAGCAGACGGCCCAGGCTCTGGTCGATGCTGTCGACCATCGCCGCGTAGACCTCCATGTACCGCGCGAACCGGCGCTGTTCCGCGGGAGTCAGCGAATCCCATTCGGCCGCTTCGTATCCCGGCTCGGTGTTGCGCGGCTTCTGCTGCGTGCCGGGCGGGAACAGCCCGGCGGCGAGCTGGGCGGCGAACCGGCTGCGGCGCAGCTTGTCCCAGCCCTCGGCGTAGCGGCCGCGGTACTTGGCCAGGTCGACGGGTTTGGCCTGGAGCGGGCCGTGCATGGCCACGTGCGCGAAGTACAGGAAAAAGGGCTTGTTCGCGTCGTGCGCGCGCAGATCCTTCAGGTAGGAGATCGCCTTGTCGGTCAGGTCGTCGGTGAGGTAGTAGTCCTCCGGATACGCCTCGACGTCGACCACGGAGGAATCCGAGACCAGCTGATTGGGGTAGTAGAAGGAGTTCAGGCCCTCCAGCGACCCGTAGTAGCGGTCGAAACCGCGCTGCGTCGGCCAAGAATCGCGATGCGCCGCGGGATTCATCGTGGCGTCCCGCACCAGGTGCCATTTGCCGACCGCGTAGGTGGCGTAGCCGTTGCCGCGCAGGATCTCCGGCAGCGTGAGCACGTCGTCGGCCAGTTCCAGCCGCAGGCCGGGGTAGCCCGGGTCGGCGTTGGCAACGAAGCCGAAACCCGCACGGTGCGCGTTGATTCCGGTGAGCAGCGACGCGCGCGAGGGCGAGCACAGCGGAGTGGTGTGGTAGTTCGCGAACCGGACGCCGCCGGCGGCCAGCCGGTCCAGGGTGGGCGTCTCGATCTCCGAGCCGAACGGGCCGATGTCGCTGTATCCCATGTCGTCGACCAGCACCACGATGATGTTGGGCGCGTCCGCCGGGGCGGTCGGCGGAGCGGTCCACTCGGGCGTCGAGGTCGCGGTGGTGCGGCCGGCTTCGCCGCCGAAGGATTCGTAGCCGCGGGCATGGGGTGGGACAGGCATCGGATCAGTAGAAGCCGGAAAGTGCCAGGTCACCATGGTTTGACGCACGGTGCGTGGAACCGGTGCCCGCAGCTTGCCCGCGGTGTTAGCGTCACCGCCATGATCCCGGACCAGCTCTGTGCGCCGCACGCCGCCGGCGCTCTCGGCTGCTGTCCCCGCCGGGTTCGCGGCCGTCGCTTCTGACGGCTATCCGCGCGCCCGGATTCTGTTCCCCCGCGCCGACTTTCAGACGCCACCAGCGCGCTCCACGCTCCGACCGCGCTTTGATCTCCGAGGATTCGTTCACCATGAGCTCTACCCAGGCTGCGCCCATCGGCCGCCGAAACTTCCTGCGCAACACCGGTATCGCCGCATTCGCGATCCTCGGCACCGGTGCGCTGGCCGCCTGCACGTCCGCGGTGAACCAGCAGCGCGGCGGCGACGACAACGCGGCCCCGGTCCGGGGCGGCACCCTGAAGTACGGCGTCCAGCTGGACCTGGTGCCCGCGAACATCCTCACCAATACCGGCACCACGCCCTACGTGATCGGCCTGGTCTTCGAATCCCTGGTGCGCTACCCGCACGACAAGCTCGAGCCGCGGCCGCTGCTGGCCGAGCGGTGGACGCTCGCGCCGGACGGCACCTCGATCGCGCTGGACCTGCGCAAGGACGTGAAGTTCCACAGCGGCCGCCCCCTCACCTCCGCGGACGTCGAGTTCGCGCTGCGCACCTATGCCGACCCGAAGTGGTCGGCGCAGCTCAAGAGCACCGCCGCGGCCATCACCGGATTCGACACCACCGACCCGCACCGGATCGTGCTCACCTTCGCGCACCCGCTGGGCAACATCTTCGATCTGCTCGACACCGTCCCGATCCTGGACCGCGAATCCATCGATCAGCTCGGCACCGGCGACAAGATCGTCGGCACCGGTCCGTTCCGCTTCGTGCAGCGGGTGCCGAACGCGCAGATCGTCTTCGAACGGAACCCGGACTACTGGGTGCCGGAGCGGCCCTACCTGGACCGGGTCGAACTCACCGTGGTGCCCGACAGCCAGGCCCAGCTCAACGCGCTCAAGACCGGGCAACTGCACTACGCCGACGGGATCACCTACCGCGACATCGAAAATCTCGCCACCGCCGACGGTTTCCGGACCTTCGCGTTCGAGGGCGCGGAGTTGCAGGTGTATGTCGGTGTGAACGTGCAGGATCCGGCGCTCGCGGACGTGCGCCTGCGCCAGGCCATCGCCTACGCCATCGATCGCGAGCGCATCGTCAGCGAAGTCTTCCGCGGCTCGGGCTACGCGGTGAACGTGCCGTGGCCCAAGGGCTCTCCGGCCTACGACGCGGGCCGCAACAGCCGCTACGCCCGCGATCTGACCAAGGCCCGGGAGCTGATCGCGCAGCTGCCCAAGCCGCCGAAGATCCCGCTGACCTACACCGGCTCGACGGGCACGCATGAGGCGTCCGCACAGATCGTGCAGGCCAACCTCGCCGAGATCGGCGTCGAGGTGGAGTTGGTGCCCGTGGACAACGCGGGCTTCATCCGGCAGTTGATCGGCGCGCAGTTCCCCGGCCTGTGGCTCACCGACCACTCCTGGGCCCAGTTCGTGCCGTCCACGCTGACCGTGAGCGCCTATCCGTTCAACGCGCGCAAGAACGCCTCCCGCTACGAGTCGCCCGCTTACGTCGCCGCCGCCGACGGCGCGTGGAAACTGAAGCAGGGCACCGGTCCGGAGGCCGTCCAGGCGTACCGGGCGCTGAGCGATCAACTGCTGGAGAGCCTGTTCCTGATCGAGATCGGGGTGCGGCTGCCGCAGGGCGCGCAGACCAGGAAGCTGCACGGCTTCGACTGGACCAAGCGCCGGGAATCGCTGCTCACCGAGGCATTCCTGGCATGACCGCCTACCTGCTGCGCCGGGTGCCCTCGGCGGTGGCGGTGCTGTTCGGCGCCTCGGTGCTGATCTTCCTGCTGCTGCGCGCGGTCCCCGGCGATCCCGCGAGCACCCTGGCGGGCCCCGATGCCACGCCGGAATCCATCGCCGCCATCCGGCACCAGCTCGGCCTCGACCGCTCGGTGCCGGCGCAGTACGCGAGCTGGCTGCACGGCGTGCTCACCGGTGACCTGGGCCGCTCCTACATCATCGGCGGGCAGATCGGCGAGCTGATCGGGCGCGGGCTCACCAACACCCTGGTGCTGGCCGGATCGGCGCTGGCGCTCGCGGTGCTGGTGAGTCTGGCGCTGAGCGTCTCGGCCGTGCTGTGGGATCGCCGCTGGCTCAATGCCGTTGTGGCGGCGGCCAATACGGTCGCGGTCGCGATTCCGACCTTCGTCACCGGTGTGCTGCTGGTACTGGTGTTCGCGGTCGCGCTCCCCGTCCTGCCGTCCGGCGGCGTGCCGCCGGACGGCTTCGCCGCGCATCCCGACATCTCGGTGCAGTACCTGCTGCTGCCCTCGATCTGCCTGGCGTTGCCGGTCGGCGCCGCGCTGACCCGCTTCCTCACCGAGGCGCTGCGTACCGAGCTCGGCAAACCGTATGTGCTCACCGCGCGTTCGCTCGGCGTGCCGCACCGCGAGATCGTCACCCGGGGCGCGCTGCGCAACGCGCTGCCCACCATGCTGACCGTGCTCGGCCTGCAGTCCGGCGCGCTGCTCGGCGGCGCGGTGCTGGTCGAGGCGACCTTCTCCTGGCCCGGCATCGGGCAGCTCATCGAACAGGGCATCAACCGGCGCGACTATCCGGTGGTGCAGGCCCTGCTGCTGTTCTCGGTGGCGGTGTTCGTGGTCATTCAGCTGGCCACCGACATCGTGCACGCCGCTCTCGATCCGCGGATCCGTATCGGAGGCAAGGCATGACCGCGACCGTGCCGCTCGGGGAAACCGCCGCACCCGAGCCGGTTTCGGCCCGGCGGCTGTGGCACGCCCTGCGCAGGGGGCAGGGCTTGGCCGGGGTGCTCCTGGTCGGCTTCATCGCGCTGCTCGGCCTGGGCGCCGGAGTGCTCGCGAGCTACGATCCGCTGCAGCAGATCCCGGCCGCGAACCTGCTCGGTCCCAGCGGCACGCACTGGTTCGGCACCGACAACGTCAACCGCGACCTGTTCGCGCGGGTGCTGCACGGCATCCGCGTGAACCTGTTCGTCGCGTTCGTCGCGGTGCCGATCGGGGCCGTGCTCGGCTCCCTCGCCGGGCTGCTGTCCAGCCTGAACCCCGTCGCGGACGTGATCACCCAGCGGGTGTTCGATCTGCTGCTGGCGTTTCCGGCCCTGATCCTGGCGATCGCGCTGGCCGCGGTCACCGGGCCGGGCGCGCACACGGTGATCATCGTGATCGTGGCGGTGGAGGTGCCGCTGTTCGGGCGCCAGATCCGCACCGCCGTGCTCGCGGTGCGCGAGCAGCCGTTCGTGGAGGCCGCGGAGGTGATCGGCGCGCACCCGTGGTGGACGCTGCGCAAGCACGTGCTGCCCAACGTGCTCGAGCCGCTCGCGGTGCAACTGGCGCTGTCGTTGTCGCTCGCGGTGTTCGTCGAGGCGGCGATGAGTTTCATCGGCATCGGGGTGCGGCCGCCGCAACCCTCGCTCGGCGGGATCATCGCCGACTCGACCAGCTACCTGGACGCCAATCCGGCGTTCGCCGTCGGGCCGCTGCTGGTGGTCTCCGGCCTCACCCTCGGGTTCCTATTGATCGCTCAGGCACTCGGCCGGGCCAGGAGGATCGAATGAAAACGGCAGTGCAGGAGCGGGTTTCGACTGAAAGGGTGACGGCCGCGCCGGTGCTGGCGATCCGCGAGCTACGCGTGCGCTTCGGATCCCGGACCGTGGTGGACGGCGTCGACGTCGAGGTCCGCCCCGGGGAGGTGGTCGCGCTGGTCGGCGAATCCGGCTCCGGCAAGTCGCTCACCGCCCGCGCCGCGCTCGGGCTGCTGCCCGCCGGCGCCACCGCCGAGGGCTCGATCCGCCTGGTGGGCACCGAGGTCGTCGGTGCGGCCGAAGCCGAGTTGCAGGGCCTGCGCGGTACCCGGGCCGCCATGGTCTTCCAGGAGCCGCAGACCGCGCTGAACCCGGTGCAGAAGATCGGCACCCAGCTGGCGCAGGCGCTGCGCGCGCAGCGGGCCCGCACCGGTACGGGCCCGTCGTCGAAGTCCGCGATCCGGGCCCGCGCCGTGGAACTGCTGCGGATGGTGGAGATCCCGGATCCGGAACGCCGCGTCGACTGGTATCCGCACCAGCTCTCGGGCGGCCAGAAGCAGCGCGTCGTCATCGCGCTCGCGCTCTCCGGCCAACCCGATCTGCTCATCGCCGACGAGCCGACGACGGCCCTGGACGTCACCGTCCAGGCCGAGATCCTGGACCTGCTGCGCTCCCTGCGCGCCGCCCACGGCACCGCGGTCCTGTTCATCACCCACAATCTGGGCGTGGTCGCCGAGATCGCCGACCGGGTCGTGGTGTTGCGCGCGGGGCGCGTGGTCGAGCAGCAGCCGGTCCGCGCGCTGTTCGCCGCGCCCGAGGCCGGATACACGCGGGAACTGCTGGCCGCCGTGCCGCGCCTGCCCGGGCCGGATCGGGCGGGGTCGACCCGGGCCGATTCGCCGGGGGAGGTCACGGACTCGCCGAGTGCGGACCGGGTGGTGCGCTCAGGCGCACCGGCGGCCGACGATCGTGCGGTATTGCGGCTCAGTGAGGTCAGCGTTGTTTACCGGGGGCGCGGTGGGGCCCCGGACTTTTCGGCGCTGCGGGACATCTCGTTCGGTCTGGCGCCCGGCGAGGTGGTCGGACTGGTCGGTGAATCCGGTTCCGGGAAAAGCACACTCGGCCGGACCGCGCTGGGACTCGTTCCGGCGCACAGCGGCCGGGTCGAATTGACCGGGATCGCGCTGGGCGATCTGCGCAAGCGGGAACTGCGCGGGCTGCGCAAGCATGTGGCGCTGGTGCACCAGGACGTCACGGCCTCGCTCGATCCGCGCCGCAGCATCGCGGACGCGATCGGGGAACCCTTGGTCGTGCACCGGGCCGCCTCGGGCGCGCTGCTGCGCGAAAAAGTCGGTGCGCTACTGGAATCCGTGCGACTACCCCGGGACTACGCCGGGCGGCGGCCCGGCGAACTGTCCGGCGGTCAGCGACAGCGGGTGGCACTCGCCCGCGCGTTGGCGCTCTCCCCGCGGCTGCTGGTCGCCGACGAGCCGACCAGTGCCCTGGACGTCTCGGTGCAGGCGGCCGTGCTGGAGCTGTTCACCGACCTGCGCGCCGAATACGGTTTCGCCTGCCTGTTCATCAGCCACGACCTCGCGGTGGTGCACCAGGTCGCCGATCGCGTGCTGGTGCTGCGCGGTGGCGAACAGGTCGAAACCGGTTCGGTCGCGGAGGTTTTCCGCAGTCCGGCGCACGAGTACACCCGCGCGTTGCTCGAGGCGGTGCCCATTCCGGACCCCGAGCACGCGCGCCGCTGACAGGGGCTGTTCCCGGCTGGGCCTGGGCGGTCGAGCCGAGGTAGGGCGCCGCGCGGCCAGGTCGTTCCCGTGCTGGGCGCGGGCGGCGTCGTCGAGTGCGGCACTGCGTGTGGGCGGGGTCGTTTCCGGCTGGGTGCGCGCTGGTCGCCAACGCGCAGCACTCAGACCGCGGGCAGCTCCGCGCGTAATTGCGCGGCGCGCTTCTTCGGGTCGTAGTCGGGCCCGACGCCGTCGACCAGCACCAGGTCGCCGTCGATGTGGTCGGCGCGCAGCGCCAGGATCTCCTGGTAGGCAGGGGAGTGGTACCAGGCGCGGGCCTGGTCCAGGTCCGGGAATTCCAGCAGCACCATGCTGCCCGGCCAGGCGCCCTCGAGCACCTCGAGCGGCGGGCCGTGGACCAGGAAGCGGCCGTGGAACGGGTCCAGGGTGGCCTGGATCCGTTCCAGGTACACCAGGATGTCGGGGTGCGGGCGGCGGGTGTGCAAATGCGCGAAACCATAGGCGGGCATGGGATTTTCCCTTCGACTAGCGGGTCGTTCGAAGGTATGCCCGCCGCCGTACGCCCGGCAATTACCCCGGAGGTAAGCGTTCAGCCGTGCATCGGCAGGAATTCCACCTGGGTCCCGTCGGTGGCGTGCGCGGGCACGATGACCAGTCCGTCGCGGTCGATCAGGCTGCCCAGGTGGGCGGTGGAGTTGTGCGGCTCGGCCAGGAAGCCGCCGAAGGGCCCGCGCCGGGCCGGCAGCACCCGGGGCATCGGCCCCGCGACCGAGTAGGCGTTGTGCAGCGGCCCCAGATAGGGCCGGGAGGCATGGGCGCCCGTGCGGCCCTCGACGATCGCGGGCGCCACCGCCATCAGTGTCGCGATCGCCGCGAACGGATTGCCCGGCAGCCCGAGCAGCGTTGTGCGGTGCGGCAATTCGGCGATCAGGGTGGATCCGCCGGGCCGCAGTTCCAGGCGCGGCACCAGCACCTCGGCTTCGGCCCGCTGCACCGCGCCGCGTAGCTGGTCCGCGGCGCCGCCGCCGGTCGCGCCGACGATCACCAGCACGTCGAATTCGCCGGTACTGGCCAGGACGTCGTCGAAGCCGGTCGGGGTGTCCCGCAGATGAACCCGATCGACGGTGTGAATGCCGTACCAGGACAGCACATCCGGGAGCACCGGCCCGATCGAGTCCCGGGTCTGGCCGGGCTGCAGCGGCCCGTCGCTGCGAATCTCGTCGCCGGTCATCACGATGCGCGCCCGCACCGGCCCGCGCACCAGCGCCTCGGTGACCTCGACGCTCGCCGCGGCCGAGATCAGGCCGGAGGTCACGGGCGTGGCCTCGGCGGCGATCAGATCACCGGGCTTGCGATCCTCGCCGCGGCGCCGGATATCGTCGCGCTGCGGGCTCTCCGGCAGACGCGCCAGCACCTTATCCGTTGCCACCGTGACGAATTCGTCGCGCAGCACCTCCGTGGTGCCGTCCGGCACATGCGCGCCGGTGGCGATGCGCACCGCCTCGCCGGGCAGCAGGCCGACCGGCCGCTGGCCGCCGGCGAAGCCGATATCGCGGCGCAGCTGCCAGGGTCCGGTACCGGCCACGGCGTAGCCGTCCATGGCAGAGACATCGAAGCGAGGCAGCGCTCCGGCCGCGAGCAGGGGTGCGGCCAGCGCAGCGCCCCGGACGGCGCGCAGCTCGGTGGTGTAGGCCGTAAGACGGGAAAGTCTGGTGCGCAGCAGGTTCCGGGCCTCGTCGAGCGGCAGCGCGCGGATGGCGGGCGGCTGCTGGTCCGGGCCCGGCTGTGCGGCGGCCTGCGCGGCCCGCACCTCCTCGGTGGTGTCGCAGTCCGCGACGCCCGCCAGGTGCACGGTCACCGTCTCGTCCGGAATCAGCGCCTTCATCGGCTGGTTGACCAGCGATTCCAGCTGCGCCAGGGCGGCGACCAGCGCGCTGCGCCGCCACACGCCGATCAGGTACTGCGGCCGACCGGAGTTGTCCGCCGCGAAGACCGCGTCCGCGCCGGTTTCGGTTTCCTGTCTGCGCAATTCACCGATCGCGTTCTCGGTGAGGAACGGCATGTCCGCCGCCAGCACCACCACCAGCGGCGCGGGATTCGGCTGTAGCGCGTGCAGCCCCGCCTCGATCGCCGCCACCGGCCCCGACCCCGGCGGCACCTCCCGGACCTGCAGGATCGCGGGGTTCAGCTCGGGCCGATGCGGGCCGACCACCACGGTGCGCGCGCAGCCGGCCACGGCCGCCAGGGCGGCGTCCAGCATGGACCGCCCGCCGATCACGATCGCGGGTTTGTCCACCCCGCCCATCCGGCTGGCCCGCCCGCCGGCGAGCACGATCGCGTCGGCGGCGGTCACGGTAGCCGCGTCGGGGCTAGAGACAACATGGCCGACATGCTAATTCGTCCGGCCGCCCGACCTCGCGCACCGGGCCGCCCCGCGGCACGCCGCCGCAGGTCACCGGGCATAAACCGGCGGGTCGAGCCACCCGGCGCGCCGCGGGCGGCGCGGCTGCCGGGCGTGGCGCCGGCTCACACCGGCGTGAAGTCGGAAGTGGTTGTCAGAATGCCGAATTCGTTGGTCTCGGGATCGGCCAGGGTGAACGCGTCGGTGGTGAAATCGGGTTCGGCGGTGATCAGCGGCGTGGCGCCGGCGGCGCGCAGGCGCCGGACGTCGTCCGCGGGGTTTCCGGCGGGCAGGGAGGTGAGGGTGAGTCGTAGTCGGTTGCGGCCCGACTTCTCCTCCGGTGTCCGGACGAACTCCAGCCAGCAGCCCAGACCGGTCGCCGACCGCAGGCCCGCCGTCTCCGCGCCGGCGTGGCCGACCGGCCAGCCGGACGCGGTGGACCAGAACTCCGAGAGCCGGGCCGGATCGCGGGTGTCGACGACGATGGCCGCCACCGCGCCGGTGTCGACATAGTGCTCGCGCGGCTCCAGCACGCAGAATTCGTTGCCCTCGGGGTCGGTGAGCACCACCCACGGCACCGTGCCCTGGCCGATATCGATCCGCCGGGCGCCCAGCGACAGCGCCCGATCCACCTGGACGCGTTGGTGATCCAGCGATCGGCTGGCCAGATCCAGGTGGATGCGGTTCTTGCCCGTCTTGGTCTGGGCGGCGGGTAGGAAGGTCAGCGCGATGTCCATGCCCGCGGGGTCGGGTGCCGCGACATCGACCTCGTGCGGGCGGTCCAGGGTCACCGACCAGCCCAGCAATTCGGCCCAGAAATCCGCGACGGCCCGGGGCCGGTCTGCCTCGAACACGACACACGCCAGTCGAGTGGACATCCGACAACGGTAACCCGAACCGCCTGGCTAATCCGGAAGTTCGGAAAACCGGAAACGCGCGTCGCGCAAGTCCACTCGCCCGTCCCGGATCGGGACGCCCTCCTCCGCGAGCCGCCGCAACTGCCGGTGCGCCAGGTGTGCCGCGGGTTTGCCGCCGGCTCCCAGCACCCGGTGCCAGGGCAGGTCGGCGGAGTCGGTGCGCATGATCCAGCCGACCGTGCGCGGCGTGGACAAACCGGCGGCCGCGGCGATGTCGCCGTAGGTCGCGACGCGACCCGGCGGAATCCGGGCCACCAGGGCGCGCACCAGCTCGATCTGCGCGTCGGTGGTCGGCATCTAGAGCGCCGCCCGGATGAGCGCCGCCGTTTCGGCGGGCCGGGCCTGGGCGACCATGTGATCGCAGTCGAATTCGTGCACCGTGAGCCAGTCGCCGAGATGCGCCGCCAGCGCCGCGCGGAAGTCCGGGGTCACGAACGGCGGCTGCACCTTCATCGCCTGCACCAGCACCGTGGGCAGCCGGGCGGGCGGCAGCACGAACGCCCGCGCCAGCTGACCCCAGTAGGACGTGATCGCGGGCAGCCCGAGCCGCCACGCCACCCGGCCGTCGCCGGTGGGCTCGAGATGCTCGGCCAGTTCGGCCTCCAGCATCCGGGGCTCGACGTCGTGCCAGGCGCTGGCCAGCTTGTCGCTACGCGCCGCCGCGACGTCGGGGTAGTCCGGATGGGTGATCCCGCGCAGCGCGATGTCGTGCAGCAGGCCCGGATCGAGCGCGATCGCGGGATCCAGCAGCACCAGCCCGCGCACCAGCTCCGGGTGCCGGTGCGCCAGATGCAGCCCGGACGCGCCACCGAAGGAATGACCCACCACGAGCACCGGATCGGTCGTCTCCGCGGCCAGCAGCGTCACCAGATCGGCGACGATCGTCTCGAAATCCCACGGCGGCAGGGCGGTGGACCGGCCGTGCCCGCGCAGATCCGGCGCGAGGATCCGGACCTCGGGCAGGTACTCGCCGGCGAGTGCGGCCCAGCGCTGCCCGTGCCCGGTCAACCCGTGCAGGGCCAGCACCACCGGCCCGCTCGCCGGGCCGAATCGATGAACATTCAGAGTGGACACCGGGCCCATTCTGTCGGCTGTCCGCGCGGCGCGCACGGCCGCCCGCTCAGCGCTCGGAGCCAGCACCCCAACTGGCGTGCTGGGCAACCCGATTCGGGTCGGTCAGCCGGCGCTGGTCGCTGCCGTCGCGGTTCATCACCCAGAGCTCGGCGCCGGACTCCGGCGCGGAACGCGGGCGGGTGTACACGATCCTGGTCCCGTCGGGGGAGAACGCGGGGCCCACGCTCCACTCGGTGGTCAGCGCGCGGACATTGCCGCCGTCGGCGTCCATCACATGGATCGTGGCGCGCTTCCCGCCGGCCCGGTTGCTGCTGAAGACGATGCTCGCGCCGTCCGGAGCGAAGACCGGATCGGTGTTCTGATGCGCGTCGGTGAGCAGCGGCCGGGGGTTCGTCCCGTCGGCGGCCATCACCCAGATGGTGTTGGCGCGGGTGAAAGCGATCGTCGAGCCGTCGGGCGAGAACACCGGGCTCTGCGAGGAGGGTTGATTGGGACCGGTCGGGCCGGGCAGCTCGCCGAGCCGCCGCACCTCGGCGCCGTCGGCGTTCATCACGTAGAGGGCGCCGCCGCGCGCGAACACGATCCGGGAGCCGTCGGGGGAGAAGCTGGGGCCGTAGCCGCCCTCGGTGAGCTCGCGGACCTCGCTGCCGTCGGCCGCCGCGGTGGCGATCGAGCCGCCGCCGAAGACCAGCTTGGTGCCGTCGGCGGCGAAGCGCGGTTCCCGGCCCGCGGCGATCCGGGCGACCCCGGTGCCGTCGGCGTTCATCAGGAAGATCGACTCCGAGTCGTCGAACGCGATCTTCGCCGGCCGCGCCAGCGCGGGCTGGAGCGCGTTCCGCTCCGGCTCCGCGTCCGCACCACACCCGGCCAGCAACCCCGACAAGACAGCAATGACGGCGGCGGCTCGCAGTGCCCCACCCCTTCGCACGAGCATGGCGTCCAACCTATCCGGTTCGGCTCCTGTGCGCCCCCGGGCGGCGGGGATGACCCGGGCGCGACCGCCGGATGAACGAGCGGCGACGGTGATGTCGACTACGTCTGTACGGAGTGGCCGCCCGGTGTGTCGGTCGTGTCTGTTGCAATAGCCCGCGTGGTGCGATCGGATAGCGCGGTGCGACTAGTTCGCCGGAACGCAGCGGCACCCGGAGCGCGGCTCTGGGGCGCCGAGGTGCGCGCGCTGTTCGAAGCCCACGCCGCGGGCGAGGCGGTGCGACCGGGGTGGCGCCCGTGGCAGGTGCTCGGCGGGCCGGGCACCGGCAAGACATCGTTGCTGATCGACTTGGCGGCCGAACGGATCGCGGCGGGCGCGGATCCGGAATCCGTGCTGCTCCTGACCCATTCCAAGCAGGCGGCGCGCACCGTGCGCGACGCCGTGACGGCGCGGTTGGCCGGGCCCGACGGGGTCGAGGGCGGCGTGCCCGGCGCCACCCGGGAGCCGCTGGTGCGCACCCTGCACTCCTACGCGTTCTCGGTGCTGCGCAGACACGCTCTGGTGCACGGCAACCCGCCGCCGCGTTTGCTGACCGGTGCCGAGCAGGATGCCGTGCTGCGCGAAATGCTGCGCGGGGACTTGACGGACATCGCCGACGGCAACGACGCGCTGTGGCCGCAGCGGCTCCAGCCCGCGCTCGCGCTCGGCGGCTTCGCCGAACAGTTGCGCGATCTGATGCTGCGGGCCACCGAACGCGGCATCGGCCCCGAGGATCTGATCAAGCTGGGCCGTGAGCACGGCAAGTCCGAGTGGGTCGCGGCCGGCCGCTTCGCGGTGCGCTACGAGCAGGCGATGCTGCTGCGCTGGTCGGTCGGCGTGGAGGCGCCCGAGGCCACCGCTCCGGCGCTGGACGCCGCCGAACTGATCGGCGCCGCCCTGGACGCGCTCGCCGCCGACCCGAATCTGCTCGCCGCCGAACGCAATCGCATCCGGTACCTGCTGGTCGACGACGCCCAGCACCTGGACCCGCAGGCCGCGCTGCTGGTCCGGGTGATCGGCACCGCCGCGCACACCGCCGTCGTCGCGGGCGATCCGGATCAAGCCGTGTTCACCTTCCGGGGCGCGGACGCCGGCTTCGTCGCCGACCTGGACGTGCCCGCCGAGCGCCGGATCGTGCTGCGCCGCAACCAGCGCTCCGGCGCCACCGTGCACCTCGCGCTCGCCCGGGTCGCCGCCAGGTTGCCGGGCAGCGCGCCGCAGCGTTTCACGCTGCCGTCCCGCGCCGAGGAACCGGACCCGGACGGCAGCACGGTCCGGGTGCGCGTGCTGGCCACGCCCGCCAAGGAGGCCGCGCTGATCGCTGACCATTTGCGCCGGGCCCACCTCACCCAGGGGGTGCCGTGGTCGCGCATGGCGGTGATCGTGCGCTCGGTGCCGCTGTCGCTGGCCCCGCTGCGCCGCGCGCTGCTCGCGGCCGGCGTCCCGGTGCAGCAGCCCGCGCTCGACGTGCCGCTGGCGCGGCGGCGCGGCGCGGCCTGGATGCTGCTCGCGCTGCGCGCGCTGCTGGCCGCCGAGCGGTCGCGCGGTGCCGCCGCGGAGTTGTTCACCGCCGACGACGCGCTGGATCTGCTCGGCGGACCGCTCGGCGGCGCCGACCAGATCACGTTGCGGCGGTTGCGGCGCGGTATCCGGCGCAGCGTGCTGGAGTCGCAGCGTAAGGGCGCGCGGGGTGCGGGGGAGCCCGAGCTGTCCGCCGCCGACACCGCCCCGCCGACTTCGCAGGAGGCCCCTGCCGGACTCGACGAACCGGACGACCCGGAATGGGCCGCCTACGATCCGGATCAGTGGGTCAGCGAATCCGATTGGTACGGCGGCGATCTGGACTGGGGGCTGGAGGTCGCCGAGCACGCCGACGACAGCAGGCGCGGACGCCCGCCGGTGGTGCCGGTCGAACCGGAGCGGCGCGCGCCGGGACCGGGTGTGCCCGAGGACGAAACCGGGGCCACCCTGGACCTCGCCGCGCTGCTCGAGTTGTCCTCGGCGGAAGTGCTGCGCGGCTTGCTGATCGGCGAGATCGATCGCGCGATCATGGACAAGCTCACCGATGTCGAGGCGCGTCCGCTGCGCCGGGTGCTGGACGCGCTGGATCGGGCGCAGACGGCGCGCAAGGGCGGATCCGGGCTCGAAGACGTGATGTGGGCGCTGTGGAGCGCTTCGCAGCTGGAGCGGCGCTGGGTGACGCAGTCCGAACGCGGCGGCGCGTCCGGCATGCAGGCCGACCGCGATCTCGACGCCGCCGTCGGCCTCTTCGACGCGGCCGCCGCCTACGTGGATCGTCTGCCCCGGGCCGGTATCGAGGGTTTCGTCGATTATCTTGTGCAGCAGGAGATTCCGCAGGACACCGCGCCGCTCACCGCTCCGGGTGCGGCGATCGCGCTGCTGAGCGCGCACGCCGCGGCGGGCCGGGAGTGGGATGTGGTCGCGGTCGCCGCCGTGCAGGAGGGGATCTGGCCCAACACCCGTCCGCGCGGCACGCTCCTGCACACCGAGGATCTGGTCGATCTCACCGCGGGCATCGAACTCGGCGAACAGGTAAGCCGGGCCGCGCCGATTCTGGCCGAGGAACGCCGGCTGCTGCTCGTCGCGTGCAGCCGGGCCCGGCGCTCCCTGCTGGTGACCGCGGTCGAATCCGTCTCGGGGGAACGCGATCTCGTGCCCTCGCGCTTCCTCGCCGAACTGCTCGGCCACGACGACGACAGCGAACCCGGCGTGCTGCCCATCGCCGACCCGGGTCGCGCGCTGGTGATGCATTCGCTGGTCGCCGAATTGCGGGGCGTGGTCTGCGATCCCGGCGCCGACCCGGAGCGCCGCGGCCGCGCCGCGCACCAGCTGGCCCGGCTCGCACAGGCCGGGGTGCCCGGCACCCACCCCGAAGACTGGTACGGCACCGCCGATCTCAGCTCCGAGAGCAGCCTGTGGGCCGACGGCGACAGCGCCGTGGCACTGTCGCCGTCCACCGTGGAGCTGCTGCGCACCTGCCCGCTGCGCTGGGCGCTGGAACGCCACGGCGGCACCGACGGCGACAACCCGCACGCGGTCAAGGGCAACCTGGTGCACACGCTGGTGCAGGCGCTCGCGGGCCGCGTCCCCGAATCCCAGGTGCGCGCCGCCCTCGACAAGGCCTGGCGTGCCATCGATCCCGGCACCGGCTGGCATTCCCGCCAGGAACTGCGCCGCACCGAGGCCATGCTGCAAACCTTCATGGCCTGGGTGCACAACACGCGCGGCGAACTCACCCAGGCGGGCGTCGAGATCCCCGTCGACTGCGAGTTGCCCGCCCGCGCCGAGGGCGAGCGCGCCGTCCGCATTCGCGGCCGGGTCGACCGCCTCGAGCGCGATGCCCAGGGCCGCTTCGTGATCGTCGACGTGAAAACCGGCAAGACGCCGATCACCAAGCAGGCCGCCGTCGATCACGCTCAGCTGGCCACCTATCAGGTCGCCGCGGCGATGGGCGCGCTCGACGCCGCCCTCGCCGAGGCGGACGCGGCTACGGATACCACCGAGACCTCCAGCGATCCCGCCGAGTCCGGCGCCGCCGACGCGGCGGCGGATTCCGCCCCCATGTCCGAACCGGGCGGCGCGCGCCTCGTCTACGTCGCGAAGCCCAGCGCCAAGGAGGGTGCCACCCAGCGCCTGCAACCCCCGCTGGACCCCGAGGCCCTGAACGAGTGGCGCACCACCATCCACGATGCCGCCTCCGCCACCCGCGGCCCCAGCTACCTCGCCATGCGCAACGACGGCTGCCGCCACTGCGCGGTCTCCGGCTCCTGTCCCGTGCAGGACAGCGGCCGACAGGTGACCGACGAATGAGCGTCGCATCCCCGCCCGCCGGCCCGGGGGTGATGGAATGACTCGGGTGACCCCGACCCCGCCCGCCACGCCACCCCCGGGGGAGCGCTCGACCGAGTCCGCCGGTGCGGAGGCCGCGTCGTGACGCGAGTGACGCCGCAGCAGCTGGCGGAGGCGCTGGGGCTGCCGCCGCCGACCGAGGAGCAGGCGGCGGTGATCGCCGCGCCCGCCGGGCCGACGCTGGTGGTGGCCGGTGCCGGGGCGGGCAAGACCGAGACGATGGCGGCTCGGGTGGTGTGGATGGTCGCCAATCGGCTGGTGCTGCCGGATCAGGTGCTCGGGCTGACGTTCACCCGCAAAGCCGCGCAGCAGCTGACCTCCCGGATCCGGACCAGGCTCGCGCGGCTGGCGGGCGCGCCGCTGCTGCGCGAACTGGATTCCAGCGGTGAGTTGCGTTCGCGGCTGGCCGGCGCCGAACCCGAGATCAGTACCTACCACTCCTACGCGGGGCGGCTGCTGACCGAACACGGTCTGCTGCTGCCGGTGGAACCGTCGGCCACGTTGCTCACCCAGACCCAGCTGTGGCAGCTGGCGCACCAGGTGGTCCGCAATTGGGACGGCGATCTGGACACCGACCGCACCCCGGTGTCGGTGACCGAGGCGGTGCTGGCGCTGTCCGGTCAGCTCGCCGAGCATCTGGTGGAGGCCGAGCAACTCGCCGAGGCACACACCGAACTGGAAAAGCTGGTGTACAGCCTGCCGCCCGGCCCGCGACAGCGCGGCGGGCCCAGCCAGACCCTGCGTGGCATCCTCGAGGTCCAGCAGGAACGCGTCGCGCTGCTGCCGCTGGTGCAGCAGCTGGCCGAGGCCCTGCGCCGCCGCGGCGCCCTGGATTTCGGCGCCCAGATGTCGCTCGCGGCCCGTCTCGCCGCCGAACACCCCGAGGTCGCGGTCGCCGAACGCGCCCGCTTCCGCCTGGTGCTGCTCGACGAGTACCAGGACACGGGCCACGCCCAACGTGTCCTGCTCGCTTCACTTTTCGGCGGGAACGCGCCGATTGCCGAGGCTCGCCCGTCCCGCGGCCCCGCGGGGACTCCTGGCTCCGAGTCGTCCGCGCAGAGCTCGGACGCGGACCCGGGCTTGCCGCGGCTGGCGGTCACGGCGGTGGGCGACCCGATGCAGTCGATCTACGGCTGGCGCGGCGCCTCGGCCGCGAATCTGCCCCGATTCGCCACCGACTTCCCCAGTGCGCCAGGCATTCCCGCGCCGACGCTGCCGCTGCTCACCAGCTGGCGGAACCCGCCCGAGGCGCTCGCCGTGGCCAATCTGGTGGCGGATCCCCTGCGCCGCAGTGCTCTCGACAAGGGCGGTGTGACCGTCGACGCGCTGCGCGCCAAGCCGGGTGCGGGGCCGGGGGTCGTCGAGCTGGCGTTGACCGAAACCGTTGCCGAGGAACGGGTCCGGGTCGCGGAACGGATCGCCGAGGAGTGGGCGCTGCGCCGGGCCGCCGGGGAGCCGCCACCCACCTCCGCGGTTCTGGTCCGGCGCAATGCCGATGCCTCTCCACTGGCCGAAGCCTTGCGCGCGCAAGGACTTCCGGTGGAGATCGTGGGCCTGGGCGGCCTCCTCGCCACCCCGGAGGTGGCCGACATCGTGGCGACGCTGCGCCTGATCGCCGAGCCCGCCGCGGGCAGCGCCGCCATGCGCATTCTCACCGGCGCCCGCTGGCGCATCGGCGTCGCGGACATTGCCGCGCTCGCCCGCCGGGCGCGCGACCTCTCGATCAGCAGGCTGTCCGGCGGCGACTCGGGCGAGATCACCGACAGTGCCACGCTCGCCGCGGCGCTGCGCGAGGTGGCGCCCGAGCCCACCGAGCAGGCCGGACTCGCCGACGCGATCGCCGATCCCGGTGACGCGGAGAACTATTCGGAGACCGGATTCGTCAGAATCGAGGCGCTCGGGCGGGAGCTGGGCGCCCTGCGCGAGCGCAGCGGTCAGCCGCTGGCCGAGTTGGTCGCCGACGTGGAGCGCACCATCGGCGTCGGGGTGGAGACCCAGGCGCGCCGGGCCATGGCCGGAACCGGCGCCGGCCGTGAGCATTTGGACGCCTTCGCCGAGGTCGTCGCGGGCTACGCCGCCGATACGGGCGCCTCGCTGAGCGGCCTGCTGGCCTTCTTCGCCGCCGCCGAATCCGTCGAGAACGGTTTGGAGCCGGGCGAAGTGGAGGTCGCGAAGGACCGCGTGCAGGTGCTGACCGTGCATGCCGCCAAGGGCCTGGAATGGGAGATCGTCGCGGTGCCGCACGTGGTGCGCGGCGTGTTCCCCTCCGGCGCCGCGTCCGGCACCTGGCTCGGCGCCCTGGCCGAACTGCCCACCACCCTGCGCGGTGACCGCATCCAGGAGGACGCCGCCGAGGGTGTCCCGGTCCTGGAACTGTCCGATCTCTACGATCGCGCCGATCTGGAACGCGCCATCAAGGCCCACAAGGAAGCCCTGGAGCGCCGCCGCCTCGACGAGGACCGCCGCCTGTTCTATGTCGCCCTCACCAGAACCGAACGCGTCCTGCTGGTTTCGGCCCACCACTGGGCCGAAACCGGCTCCGCCCCCAAGGGCCCCTCCGACTTCCTCCTGGAGCTCGAGCACGCCGCCCGCGCCACCGGCGACATCGACATCCCCCGCTGGGACGACCCGCCCGCCCCCGACGCCGTCAACCCCTTCACCGACAACCCCGCCACCGCCGAATGGCCCCGCGACCCCCTCGGCCCCCGCCGCGACCCGATCGAACAGGGCGCCGCGATGGTCCGCGCCGCCCTGGCCGAACTCCGCACCCGGGCCCGCCAACCCGCGGCCTCGGGCAGCCAACCACCGTCGCCCGGCGCACCGGGACCCGATCACACCGGGTCGGCGGATCCGGCGGCCGCGCGAGCAGAGCAGTCTGCGGATCCAGCGGCCGCGCGAGCAGAGCAGTCTGCGGATCCAGTCGCCGCGCGAGCAGAGCAGCCTGCGGGTCCGGCGGCCGCGCGAGCAGGCCAGTCAGCGGGTCCGGCCGCCGCGCGAGCAGAGCAGTCTGCGGGTCCGGCGGCCACGGAAGCAGATCAGCCTGCGGAACCGGCCGCCACGCACACAGCCGGCTCAGCTGCGCTCCCGGAATCCGCACAGCTGTCCGACCAGCCGGGCAGCGCGGACACCAGCGCCGCTGCGCCGAACGACGCGAAGTCCGGCGCGGGCAAGCTCCCGGAATCGCTCTTCCCGCGCTTCAGCGGCTCGGCCCCGCGACCCCGCCTGGCCACGCCGTGGGAGCGTGCGCAGTTGTCCACCGTCTCGGTCCCGCTGCCCCCGGATTTCGTGCGCCCCGGGCAATCTCCCACATCAGCCGGCACCGGCGAGAATCCGGGGGAGGGCGACGCCGCACAAGAGGAGAACCTGAGGCCCGATTCCACGTCGAGCGACCCCGCGTCGAGCGACTTCGCGGCGGCGGATCCTGGGGTGACCGATCCCGCGTCGAGCGACCCCGCGGCGGCCGACCCCGCGACGACGGATCCCACTGTGACCGATTCGGCAGCGCTGGGGGAGATTCCGCCGCCGGACGAGCACGAGCACGCGATGCCCGCACCCGAGGATCTCGTCCCCCCGGACGATTTCGAACCCCCACCCGACGACTTCGCGCACCCCTTGGTGACTTTCGCCGACCCCGACGACCTCCCGCCGCTCCTCGACGAATACGCCCCTCTACCGGACGATTTCGTCTTCCCTCCGGACGAATACGCCCCACCGTCCGACCCGGACGACCCGGACGGCTGGGCCGCCGACGTCGACGCCCTGCTGGCCGAGTTCGAAGCCGACCAAGCCGCGGCGGAGGAGGTGGAACTCCCGGGCCAGATTCCGGCGACCGCGCTGGTGGAGATGCGCGCGGATCCGGCGAAACTCGCTCGGCGCCTGCGCCGCCCGCTCCCGTTCCCGCCGAATCCGCTGGCCCGCCGGGGCACCGCGTTCCACGCGTGGGTGCAGCGCTGGTTCAGTGACAGCCGCCTGGTCGGCCTGGATCAGCTGCCCGGCGGCGGCGAACCGGAGACCGCGGACGCGGGCTTGGACGCCGAGCTGACCCGCATGCAGGACGCGTTCCTGAATTCCCCGTGGGCGCATCGCAGCCCGATCGAAGTCGAGATCCCGTTCGAGACCTCGATCGCGGGCACCGTGATCCGCGGCCGGATGGACGCCGTGTTCACCGAGCCCGGCGGCGGCTGGGTCGTGGTCGACTGGAAGACCGGCGCCGTGCCCACCCCCGCCGACGAACCCGCCGTCGCGATGCAGCTGGCAATCTACCGGCTGGCCTGGGCCCGCCTGATGGCCGCGCGCACCGGCGGCACCGAGACCGAAATCCTCGAGAAGATCAGCGCCGCTTTCCATTACGTCCGGACCGGCCGCACCGTCCGGCCGCGCGCACTACCGGGCGCGGCCGAATTGGCCGAGCTGATCCGCAACTCGGCCCCGCCGCCTACCGGGCTCGGCGACTCACCTTCAGCGCCTGCGTGATCAGCGGGATCTGCAACGGAAGCCGCAGCACCGTACCCACTTTCAGGAATCCGGGCGCCTTCTCGCTGCGCAGCGTGTCGACGCAGTGCTGCACGTTGGCGGGGAACACCGCCAGGAACAGCAGCGCCGCCAGCCGCCCGCCGAAGCCGCGGGTGCGCGGCAGCGCCAGCGCGGCGGCCACGCCGATCTCGGCCGCGCCGGAGGCGTAGGTGTAGGTCCGGGCGGGGCCGGGCAGCGCGCGGGGCACGATCGTGTCCCACGGGTTCGGAAAGGCGAAGTGCAGGACACCGCTGCCGAACAGCACCGCGGCCAAGGCCAGCGCGGGGCGGCGCCCGGTGTCGGTTTCGATCTGAGCCATGGCTCACCCTGACATCCGCGGGCCCCTCCCGTCGAGCCGCCCGGCCGCGGCGGGCCCGGAATCGGGTGGTGCGCCTCGGCCGGGAAACGAGCCGATCTCGCGGTAGGCTCCCGGTCGTGCCGGAGCGAGATGTCATGCCGGAGTTCGTCGAGAGCAGCGTCAGGGGTGGTGAGACCGGTGTTGAGTGAGTTCGAGGAGAACGCGAACAAACGCGGTGTCTCCTCCCGCCCGCACTTCGCGCTGGTGGGCGTGCTGCGCATCCCGGAGATACAGATCAGCCCGTGGACGCAGCTGCTGCGCCGGGTGCTCTTCGCGATCGGCCTGCTGTTCACCGCCGCCATGGTGGTGTACCTGGGCCGCGCCGGGTACCGCGATGTCTCCGAGGACGAATTGTCCTTCCTGGACGCGTTCTACTACGCGACGGTGTCGCTGTCGACCACCGGCTACGGCGATATCTCCCCGGTCTCGCCGGCCGCCCGGCTGGCCAACATCATCATCATCACGCCGCTGCGCGTTCTGTTCCTCATCGTGCTCGTCGGCACCACCCTCGGCGTGCTCACCGAACGTTCCCGGCAGGCATTCAAGATTCAGCGTTGGAGGCGCAGCGTGCGTAATCACACCGTGGTCGTCGGATACGGCACGAAGGGTCGTACCGCGATCGACGCCATGCTCGGCGACGCCGTGCAGCCGGCCGACATCGTGGTGGTCGACACCGATCTGGTGGCGCTGGAGGCCGCCGCGAACGCGGGGCTGGTCACGGTGCACGGCTCCGCCACCCAATCCGACGTGCTGCGACTGGCGGGCGTGCAGAACGCGTCCTCGGTGGTGGTCGCCGCCAACCGCGACGACACCGCCGTGCTGGTGACCCTGACCGCCCGGGAGCTCAACAAGGCGGCCAAGATCGTGGTCGCGGTCCGCGAGGCCGAGAACACCCATCTGCTGCGGCAATCCGGCGCGGACTCGGTCGTGGTCTCCTCGGAGACGGCGGGCCGGCTGCTCGGCGTCGCCACCACCACGCCGAACGTCGTGGAGATCATGGAGGATCTGCTCACGCCGGAGCAGGGTTTCGCGATCGACGAGCGCGCGGTGGAGCCGTCCGAAATCGGCGGTTCGCCACGGCATCTCAGCGATATCGTGCTGGGTGTGGTGCGCGGCGGCACGCTGATCCGGGTCGGGGAGCCGGAGGTCGACGCGATCGAGGCGGGCGACAAACTGCTCTACATTCGCCGTACGCAGAAGTGACACCGCGGTGGCCACCGCCCCTCAGCGAGACACTGCCGCGCCGCTAGTCTCTAGTGGTGTCCTTTCAGCTGAATGGTGTCCCCCTGCTCTCCCGTGCCGCCGTCGACCGTGCCGAGGAGACGCGCGCCGATGAACAGGCGCTGAAGGAAGGCTGGGCGCAGGCCCGGCTGCTGCGGGTCAACAAGCGCGGTCAGGTGCGATTCGACGCGGGCGCCCTGGTGCTGGACGCGGCCACCACGCTGTCCGCCGAGCCGAGTCCGGTCGCGGTGTTCCTGGGGCTGGGCGCGGACAGCCACGTGTGGGCGGTGCGCGACAACGAGATCACCGGCACGCTGATGGACCTGCGGGTCGCCGCCGCCGAGGTGGACGACTACACCGCGAACCTGCTCTCCACCGCCATCGCCCTGCTGAACTGGCACGACAAGGCCGGCTTCAGCGCCGCCGACGGCTCGGCCACGGCCGCGGTCAAGGGCGGCTGGTCACGGATCACCGAGGGCGGCCACGAGGAGTTCCCGCGCATCGATCCCGCGGTGATCTGCCTGATCCACGACGGCGGCGACCGCGTGCTGCTGGGTCGCCAGCACACCTGGCCGAAGACGCTGTTCTCGCTGCTGGCCGGTTTCGTCGAGGCGGGCGAATCGCTGGAGCGCTGTGTGGAACGCGAGGTGAAGGAGGAGGTCGGTGTCGATGTCCGCGACATCCACTACCTGGGCAGCCAGCCCTGGCCGTTCCCGCGCTCGCTGATGCTGGGCTTCGCGGCGGTCGCCGATCCGGAGCAGCCGCTGGCCTTCTCCGACGGGGAGATCGCCGAGGCCTACTGGTTCACGCGCGCGGAGGTGCGCGAGGCGCTGGCGCTGGGCGACTGGTCGGCGCAGCAGGAGGGCGTGCGCCTGCTGCTGCCCGGGTCGATCTCCATCGCCCGCACCATCGTGGAATCCTGGGCCGAGCTCTAGGTGTACTGACCATGGACGTTGGTGACGGCGTGGCGAGCTGGACATGACGAAGACCTCCGAGTGAAGTGCGAGCTGTCTAGGAACGCATCC